>NZ_JBIUVN010000005.1:0-174213 GCF_044742965.1 Pseudomonas sp. NPDC087804
GGGTGTAGTGCGGGCAATCCAGCAGACCATCCGTAAAGGAATCTTCCTCGGCGGAGTCCGCATGCCCTAAAGCTCCAGGCAGCAGTCGTGTAACCGCATCGATCATGACCATTGCCGGCAGCTCGCCGCCAGACAATACATAGTCACCAATCGACCACTCTTCATCGACATGAGCATCAATAAAACGCTCGTCAATGCCTTCGTAGCGGCCGGCAATCAGGATCAATGCATCCGATTGTGCCAACTCGCGTACCGCCGACTGAGTCAGTTGACGGCCTTGGGGGGACAGGTAAATAACCTTCGCCGCCTCCCCGGCTGCTGCCTTGGCCTGAACCAGAGCATCTTCCAGGGGCTTGATCTTCATCACCATGCCCGGACCACCGCCAAACGGGCGATCGTCCACAGTGTGATGCCGATCCGTCGTGTAATCCCGCGGGTTCCAACAGGTCAGCTGCAAGAGCCCCTGTTTGACCGCTCGACTGGTGATGCCGTAGTCGCCGATGGCGGAAAACATCTCGGGAAACAAACTGATCACTTCTACGCGCAATTTAGCCACGCTTAGAAGTCCGCATCCCAATCCACCTTCATCTCGCCCGCTGCCAGATCGACTGCCAACACACACTGCGCCGTATAGGGCAGCAAGCGTTCGCGATCATCCAGGCTGCCAGCGCAAGGCTTGACTACCATTACATCATTGGCGCCGGTTTCCAGAAGATGATCGACTTTCCCGAGCATTTGCCCCAGTTGATCGATGACCTTCAGACCTTCCAGCTGGTACCAGTAGTACTCGCCGTCGGTCAATTCAGGGAACAGGTTGCGCGGCACGCAGATCTCATAACCGGCCAGAAGACGAGCTTCTTCACGATCATCAAGACCCTTGAGCTTTGCGACCAGGAACTTATCGCTCCCGCGTCCACTGACCAGCTCGACCTGTTTGACATTGCCTTCGCGCTTGAGCGTCCAGGTTTTGTACTGCAACAGGTTTTCAGTCGGATCAGTAAAGGAATAAACCTTCACTTCGCCGCGAACGCCATGAACAGAATAAATTTTGCCGATAACGATCAAATCATCAGCAACAGCTGGCGTCGCGTTCATATTGCTCAGGCCGCAGCCTTTGCAGAGTCCTTCAGCAACTGAGCAACACGCTCAGAAGGCTGTGCACCAACGCTCAGCCAGTAGGCAACGCGCTCTTGGTTCACGGACAGACGAACTTCCTGACCACGGGCAACAGGGTTGAAGAAACCAACCTGTTCTTTGTGGGAGCCGTCACGCGGGTTACGCGAGTCGGTTACGGTCAGGTGGTAAAACGGGCGCTTTTTGGAGCCGCCAAGGGCAAGACGGATTGTTAGCATGTGAACATCGTTACTGTAGTCGGTGCTGCAAATCTAAATGCACAGCGGGCATGGGTGCCCGAAAGGCCGCATATTCTAAGGAATATCCGGACTTTTGCAAATGACTTTTTCCGGCGCCTATGGCATGCCGTGCAGATCTGCATATAGAGCCGTCGATAAAAACGGCCGGTCAGCTCCCGCCGTGTGCGGGTTTGCTGTTGATCCTGCGTCCTTGCAGGGTCTGCGCCGGTGCGACGACCGGCGCGGATTCTTTACATTTTCGGCATGCCGCCGCCGGGCAACATTCCACCCATGCCGCGCATCATTTTCGCCATTCCGCCTTTCGCGGTGAATTTCTTCATCATCTTCTGCATCTGCTTGTGTTGCTTGATCAAGCGACCGATGTCCTGCACCTGAGTACCGGAACCCATGGCGATACGGCGTTTGCGCGAACCGCTGATCAGCTCAGGGTCGCGGCGCTCGGCCGGGGTCATGGAGTTGATGATGGCTTCCATCTGTTTGAATTGTTTCTCTGCGGCGTTCTGGGCATTGCCCATCTGCGACAGGTTGACGCCGCCGATGCTCGGCAGTTTGTCCATGAGGCCGCCGAGGCCGCCCATGTTCTTCATCTGTTGCAGCTGATCGCGGAAGTCTTCGAGGTCGAAGCCCTTGCCCTTCTTCAGCTTCTTGGCCAGTTTGTCGGCCTTGTCTTTGTCGAGGGTCGCCTCGGCCTGTTCGATCAGGCTGAGCACGTCGCCCATGCCGAGAATGCGCGAGGCGATACGCTCAGGGTGGAACGGATCGAGCGCTTCGCTCTTCTCGCCCATACCGATGAACTTGATCGGCTTGCCGGTGATGGCGCGAACCGACAGCGCAGCACCGCCACGGGCGTCACCGTCGACCTTGGTCAGGATCACACCGGTCAGCGGCAGCGCATCACCGAAGGCCTTGGCCGTGTTGGCCGCATCCTGACCGGTCATGGCGTCAACCACGAACAGGGTTTCGACCGGGTTGATCGCGGCGTGCAGCGCCTTGATCTCGCCCATCATCTCTTCGTCGATGTGCAGACGACCGGCGGTATCGACGATGACCACGTCGATGAATTTCAGTTTTGCTTCTTTAATAGCAGCTTGCGCGATGTCGACCGGCTTCTGGCTCAGGTCGGACGGGAAGAAGGTCACGCCCACTTCACCGGCGAGCATTTCCAACTGCTTGATCGCCGCAGGACGATAAACGTCCGCCGACACGACCATGACCGACTTCTTCTTGCGCTCTTTCAGGAAGCGCGCCAGTTTGCCGGCGGTGGTGGTTTTACCGGCACCCTGCAAACCGGCCATCAGAATGACGGCGAGCCTGCGGCGTGGGCAGGTCGCGGATTATAGCGAAGACTGCGGCTGGCGGACACCTCGCCGTCAGCTTCCTGAGTCTTTCGTGCCATGGCGGTTCTATGCCAAACTCAGCCCCTTTCGGGCTTGCCTAACAGGATTTATGCTCCCCTTGTCACCCAGTTTGCTGACCACCCTCGCCGCCGCCCTTCTATATGCCGCTGCGACTCTCTATCAAGGCACGCGTCTGGCCGCCGGTGCCAAGGCGAACAAGCGCCTGCTGGTTTCCCTCGGCGTACTCGCCGTGGTGGCCCAGTTCGCCAGCCTGTTCACGCATTTGCTGACGCCGATTGGCCTGGGCCTGGACTTTTTCAGCGCCTCCAGCCTGATCTCGGCGGCGGTGATCGCCCTGACCTTGATCGCCTGCTCACGGATTCCGGTGGAGAACCTGCTGGTGCTGCTGTTCCCGCTCGGCGCGGTCACGGTGTTGCTGGCGCAGTTCGCGCCGACCGGCACTGTGCAGATCATCGACGAAGAACCGGGCATCCTCGCGCACATTCTATTGTCGCTGCTGGCCTACGGCATGTTCACCATCGCGGTGTTCCAGGCCTTGCTGGTGCTGGTGCAAGATCACCAGCTCAAGCACAAACATCCGTCCGGACTGATCAAGAACTTCCCGCCGCTGCAAACCATGGAAAGCCTGTTGTTCGGCTTCCTCTGGGCCGGCTGGACGCTGTTGTCGCTGTCGCTGATCTCCGGCTGGCTGTTCGTCGAGAACCTGTTTGCCCAGCATCTGGTACACAAAACCTTGCTGGCGTGCCTGGCCTGGATCGTGTTCAGCGTGCTGCTGTGGGGCCGCAACCGTCTCGGCTGGCGCGGTCACAAGGCGATTCGCTGGACTCTCGCCGGTTTCTGCCTGCTGATGTTGGCGTATTTCGGCAGCAAACTGGTTCGTGAATACATCCTGCACATCTGACGGGCGGCATAAATGGACGGTTTGCCCATAGGGCCGATGCTCGCGGTATTTGTCCTGCTGATTTTATGGTCAGGGCTGTTTACCGCCGTCGAAATCGCGCAGCAGCATCTGCTCGCGCAACGCACCGCCTCGCGCGCCAGCGATAAACCGCTGGCGAAGCTGAGCTTCCCGCTCGACAGCCTGATCCTCTGCAACACCTTGTGCCGTGCGCTCGCCGTGATCATCGCGACGTTGCTGGCGATTTTCCTCTGTGAAGAAAACGGCCCGTGGGCAGCGTGCCTGGGTGCCGGTGCGGTGTTGCTGGTGTTCGCCGATTACTTCCCGCGCACCCTCGCCCAACGTTATCCGGATGCCGTGCTGGCCTTCGGCAATTCGTTGTTGGCGGTTCCGCTGAAGATTGTTTACCCACTGGCCTGGCTGTTCAGCCGTGTCAGCGTTTTGCTGGTCCGCCCGTTCGCGCGCAAGCCACAAGTGGTGCAGCAGAGCGACGACGAAGCGCCCGGCGATCGACGTGATGACCCCGAGCATCCTGTTCACGCACACCCGGTTTCGGGAATTCATGCGCTGGACAACATCACCGTCAACGACATTCTGGTGCCGCGCAGTGACGTCGACGGCATCAACCTCGACGATTCGATTGAAGCGATCATCGAGCAACTGCGCCAGAACAAGCGCACGCGCCTGCCGATGTTCCACAGCGACATCAATCAGGTTGAAGCGGTGCTCAATACCCGCCAGATCCGTCATTTACTGAACAACGGCGATCTGACGCTAGAGGCGTTGTTGGCGGCGAGTTACGAGCCGTATTTCGTCCCGGAAAGTACGCCACTGCAACTGCAACTACTGAACTTCCACAAGCAGCAGCGGCGCCTGGGCATGGTCGTCGATGAGTACGGCGAAGTGCTCGGCATTGTGACGCTGGAAGATATTCTTGAAGAGATCGTCGGCGAGTTCGAGAGTGAGCACAGCCTGGAGAACCCGCACATTCATCCGCAGGCTGACGGGCGGATGGTGATTGATGGCACCGCTTCGATTCGCGAATTGAACAAGTGCCTGGGCTGGCATTTGCCGAGTGATGGGCCGAAAACGCTGAACGGGTTGGTGACTGAGGCGCTGGAGACGATTCCCGAGAGTGCGGTTTGCTTGAAGATCGGGCGCTATCGACTGGAGATTCTTGAGACTGAGGAGAACCGGGTGAGCAAGGTGTTGATCTGGCATACCTCGTCTGTGCCTGCTTTGGTGCCGGCCCGATAGAAGATCAAAAGATCAAAAGATCGCAGCCTTCGGCAGCTCCTACATTGGAATGCGTTCCAAATGTTCCAAATGTTCCAAATGCCCCAAATGCCCCAAATGTCCCAAATGTCCCAAATGCCCCAAATGTTCCCAATGTCCCATATGTCCCAAATGTAGGAGCTGCCGAAGGCTGCGATCTTTTGCTCTTGTTTGATTGTTAGCCCCCTTCCTATAATCAAATCCGCTTACCCAAGCGTTGCCAAACCGCGTGCTTACCCCGCACCAGACCGGTTTCGGCCATTTCCGCTGTACTCCGGCGACTGTTCCTACCTGAAACAGCGACCGCGCCTCATCCCACATCCCTGGGTGTTCGACCATAATAATTCGCTCCAACGGAGCTCATGACTGTCAGGGATCACCGCATGACGACCAGTACCGCTTTCAGCGACACCGCGCCTGCCCAACCGACCAACTCCGCCACCCGCGTGGCGACGGCGAGTTTTATCGGCACCGCGATCGAGTTCTACGACTTCTATGTTTACGCCACGGCGGCTGCGCTGGTGATCGGGCCGGTGTTCTTTCCGCAGACGTCCGGCACGGCGCAGATGCTTTCGGCGTTTCTTACTTTTGGCATCGCTTTTCTGGCCCGACCGTTGGGCTCGGCGCTGTTCGGCCATTTCGGTGACCGTATCGGGCGTAAATCGACGCTGGTCGCATCTCTGCTATTGATGGGCGTGTGTACGACGCTGATCGGCGTGCTGCCGGGTTACGCCACGATTGGCGCGTGGGCGCCGATTCTGTTGTGTGTGCTGCGCTTTGGTCAGGGCCTGGGATTGGGCGGTGAATGGGGCGGTGCTGCGTTGCTCGCCACGGAAAACGCGCCGAAAGGCAAACGCGCGTGGTTCGGTATGTTTCCGCAACTCGGCCCGTCGATTGGTTTTCTCGCGGCCAATGGCTTGTTCTTGACCCTGGCCATGACCCTCGATGACGAGCAGTTCCGCAGTTGGGGCTGGCGCATTCCGTTCCTGCTTAGCGCGGTACTGGTGATGGTGGGCCTGTATGTGCGCCTGAAACTTCACGAAACGCCGGTCTTCGCCAACGCCATCGCGCGTCAGGAGCGGGTGAAAGTGCCGCTGGTTGAGCTGTTCAGCCAGTATTGGGCACCGACCTTGTTGGGCGCGGCGGCGATGGTCGTGTGCTATGCGCTGTTCTATATCTCGACGGTTTTTTCCCTGAGTTACGGGGTTTCCACGTTGGGTTATAGCCGCGAGACATTCTTGGGGTTGCTGTGCTTTGCCGTACTGTTCATGGCGGCTGCGACGCCATTGTCGGCTTGGGCCAGCGATCGTTATGGGCGCAGACCGGTGCTGATCATCGGTGGCGTGCTGGCGATTCTGTCCGGGTTCTTGATGGAACCATTGCTGACGCAAGGCTCGACCTGGGGCGTGGCGCTGTTTCTGTGCATCGAGCTGTTTTTGATGGGCGTGACGTTTGCACCGATGGGCGCACTGTTGCCGGAGCTGTTTCCGACCCACGTGCGTTATACCGGTGCTTCGGCGGCGTATAACCTGGGTGGGATTGTCGGGGCCTCGGCGGCGCCGTTCTTTGCGCAGAAACTGGTGGCGATGGGTGGTTTGAGCTATGTCGGCGGGTATGTGTCGGGGGCGGCGGTGCTGAGTTTGATTGCGGTGCTGTGCCTGAAAGAGACGCGGGATAACGATCTGAATCGGGTCGCCTGACAGAAGATCAAAAGCTTCGCGAGCAAGCCCGCTCCCACATTAGGTCTGTGGCATACACAAAACCAATGTGGGAGCGGGCTTGCTCGCGAATGCCGCGACCCGGTTTAGAGTTCTACGACAACAGCCTGAGCAGCACGGGTCGCCTTGGCACGCGCAGCCTCGATCGACTCATCCCGCGCCAGCGCCACGCCCATACGGCGCTGGCCATTCACTTCTGGCTTGCCGAACAAACGCAACGCCGTATCCGGCTCGCTCAACGCCGCACCCAGATTGGCGAACGCTGTCTGGGTCGACTGCCCTTCCACCAGAATCACCGCCGAAGCCGAAGGCCCGAACTGACGGATCAACGGCACCGGCAGTCCCAGAATCGCGCGAGCGTGCAACGCGAACTGCGACAGATCCTGCGAAATCAACGTGACCAGACCGGTGTCGTGCGGGCGTGGCGAGACTTCGCTGAACCATACCTGATCACCTTTGATGAACAGCTCAACGCCGAACAGACCACGGCCACCCAGCGCCTCAGTCACGGCTTTGGCAACACGCTCGGATTCAGCCAGGGCAATCGGGCTCATGGCTTGTGGCTGCCACGATTCCTGGTAGTCGCCCTTCTCCTGACGGTGGCCAACTGGCGCACAGAACGTGGTGCCGCCGATGTGGCGCACGGTCAGCAGGGTGATTTCGTAGTCGAAATCGATAAAGCCTTCAATGATCACCCGACCTTTGCCGGCGCGACCGCCCTCTTGCGCGTAATCCCAGGCTTTCTGCACGTCATCGGTGCTGCGCAGCAGGCTCTGGCCTTTGCCCGACGAGCTCATCACCGGTTTGACCACGCATGGGAAACCGAGGTCTTCAACGGCTTTGCTGTAGTCCTCGAAGGTGTCGGCAAAATGGTAAGGCGAGGTCGGCAGATCCAGCTCTTCAGCGGCCAGACGACGGATACCTTCGCGGTTCATGGTCAGTTGCGCAGCGCGCGCGGTCGGGATCACGGTGAAGCCTTCGGCTTCCAGTTCAACCAGGGTGGCGGTGGCGATGGCTTCGATTTCCGGCACGATGAAGTGCGGCTTCTCGGCTTCGATCACCGCGCGCAGGGCGGCGCCGTCGAGCATGTTGATCACGTGGCTGCGATGGGCGACTTGCATGGCCGGCGCGTTGGCGTAGCGGTCAACGGCGATCACTTCAACGCCCAGGCGTTGCAGCTCGATCACCACTTCCTTGCCCAACTCACCACAGCCACACAGCAATACGCGGGTCGCGGTTGGCGACAACGGAGTTCCGATACGGGTCATCTCAGGTCCTCAAAGCAGCGGATCATCGAGGAAAGCGACGCCAGACGCGCTTTCCATGGGGAGAAAGCGCGGCATTTTACATGAACCCGAGGGTTTGGCTTCAGCTGGCGACGGCCTGTTTGCGATCGCGCCAGGCCATGATCAGCCAGACGACGGTCACACCGGCGAATTTCGACAGCAGTGCGGTGATGATCA
The DNA here is from genome assembly GCF_044742965.1 of Pseudomonas sp. NPDC087804. NCBI lineage: Bacteria > Pseudomonadati > Pseudomonadota > Gammaproteobacteria > Pseudomonadales > Pseudomonadaceae > Pseudomonas > Pseudomonas sp. NPDC087804. Next base: position 8,086 of record NZ_JBIUVN010000005.1, read on the forward strand.
CCGGTGGCGTCATGGCGTCGATCATGCCGAAAAAGATGAAGGTATCGAGAGGAATGCTCAGCGCCGAGCTGATCCACAAGCGGTCGCGCAACGGACGTTTGGTGATGCTGAACACCAGCCAGTCGATGATCTCGGAGACCGCGAACGCCGTGGCGCTGGCCAATGCGATGGAGGGGTCGGAGGTGACGTAAGACAGTACCAACGCTGCCAGCATCGCCGCGATCGCCCCGTGGCCGAAACGGATTTGCACCATGTCGCGCAGCACGAACACCAGACCGCCCCAGGCCGACCAGATGATGTCCAGGTGCGGCGCGGTGGAGAAGGCGAAGTTGATCAGCACGACGCTGCTGATGTAGGCGATGAGGAAAATCATGGGGGCGACCTGGCAGATTGGCGCACAGATTACTTCAGCCAAAGCAGAATCAAAAGATCGCAGCCTGCGGCAGCTCCTACAAGGGAACGCATTTCAAATGTAGGAGCTGCCGAAGGCTGCGATCTTTTGATCTTAATGCCCGGGTGTCTTACCAATCATCCACACCAACCCACTCGCCTTTGCCCGTTCATGACACAACCCCAGCACCACCCGGCGCTCGTCATTGTTCATGCGGCTCCAGCGGGTAATCTCTTCCACCGTACGCTGGCACCCGGTGCACACATCATCCTCATCCAGCGCACAAATATTCACGCACGGCGAGGCAACCGGTCTTTCGGGCGCGTTCATTCTTCCTGCTCAACCAGATCACGCGCATAACGCTGGGAGTTATGCACATAGTGCGCGGCGCTGGCCTCAAGCATCTTCTTCTGCGGCTCGGTCAGCTCACGCACAACCTTGCCCGGCGAGCCCATCACCAGCGAACCATCCGGAATTTCCTTGCCCTCACCAATCAGCGAGTTGGCGCCAATGATGCAGTTCTTGCCGATCTTCGCGCCGTTGAGAATCACCGCGTTGATACCGATCAGGCTGTAATCGCCAACGGTGCAGCCATGCAGCATGGCGTTGTGGCCAATGGTCACGCCGGTGCCGATGGTCAGCGGATAGCCCATGTCGGTGTGCATCACGGTGCCGTCCTGCACGTTGCTGTTCTTGCCGATCAGGATCAGTTCGTTGTCGCCGCGTAGCACGGCGTTGAACCAGACGTTGGCGCCCTCTTCCAGTTTGACCTTGCCTACCAGCACGGCATTGGGGGCGACCCAGCTCTGTGGGTGGGTCTCGACACGGGCGTCGCCCAAGCGGTATTTCATCTTGTTTTCCTCAGGGCTCACGGTGATGGCCATTCGAACGATGGCTTAGGTGTTAATAAAGCTTTTAGGCGGAGTATGCAGACTGATCTTGGCGTCATAGAGCAGATTGATCAACTCGACGATCATGATGGCGGTCAGGCCCCAGATCTTGAAATCGCCGTAGCGATAGCTCGGCACGTACCAACTGCGACCTTGATAGTCGATGCGATGGGTGTGTTCGCGGGGGTCTTTGCGGAAGAATTCCAGCGGCACGCTGAACACCGCAGCGATCTCGGCATCATTAGGCTGATACTCGACGAAATCGGGGATTACGCCGACATAAGGCGTGACCTTGATGCCGTGCAGGGAGATCAGCGGGCTGAGCGGCCCGATGACTTCGACCAGTCCTGGCGGCAGGCCGATCTCTTCCTCTGCTTCGCGCAGGGCGGTGAAGATCAGATCCGGGTCTTCGGGATCGCGGCGTCCACCGGGGAAAGCCACTTCGCCGCCATGGGTCGAGAGCCCGCTGGCGCGCAGGGTCAGAACCAGTTCCGGTTGGTCACTGCGGGTGATCGGCACCAGAACGGCGGCCTCGGGGAAACGTTTGTCGGTCTCCAGCGTGCGCGGTGTGTGGTTGCTTACCCTATGCAGTAGCTCGTCCAGCATGAGTGTTCTCGATCGGTGCCTTACCCTGCATCATGCACCAATCATTGCAGCCGCCCAAGCCCCCGAATCTCGCCATGTCGCGAAACGACAACTTGCCGACCGACACCGCTGCACGCCAAGATAGGCGCAGCATTCAGGAAGCCCAGCATGAAATTTTGCAGCCACTGCGGTAACCCGGTCACCCAGCGCATTCCCGAAGGCGATTCGCGGCGGCGATTTGTCTGTGACAGCTGTCAGACCATTCACTACCAAAACCCCAATATCGTCGCCGGTTGCGTGCCGACCTGGGGCACGAAAGTGCTCTTGTGCCGCCGTGCCATCGAGCCGCGCCTCGGTTATTGGACGTTGCCTGCCGGTTTCATGGAGAACGGTGAGACCATCGAACAGGCCGCTATCCGCGAAACCGCCGAAGAAGCCTGCGCCCGTGTGCGTAACCTGAGCATCTATACGCTGATCGACGTGCCACACATCAGTCAGGTGCATGTGTTCTTCCGCGCGGAGCTGGTTGATCTGGACTTTGCCGCCGGCCCCGAGAGCCTCGAAGTGCAACTATTCGACGAAGCCGACATTCCATGGGACGAGCTGGCTTTCAGGACGGTGGGGCGTACCTTAGAATGCTTCTTCGCTGATCGGCGGGTTGAGGTGTATCCGGTTCGTTCGGAATCGATTCCGCCGTTGGTGCAGCCGGTGATTGTCGGTTAGAAGATCAAAAGATCGCAGCCTGCGGCAGCTCCTACACAACACTTATCTGCGTCACTCCTTGGGGAATCGTTTCAATGCGCTGGTTGCTTGCCCTGTTCTGCCTGTCGTTCGTTAGCGTCTCCCAAGCGTCCTTCGTGACCACCGTGACGCCGGCGAATACCCCGCTTATCGAAAAAGTCCTGGTGCTCAAATCGGCGCATCAACTGCAGTTGATCGCCGACGGCAAACCGCTGAAGACCTATCGCATCTCATTGGGCAAGGGCGCGAAAAAAGGTCCGAAACTGATTGAAGGCGACAAGCGCACGCCGGAAGGCTTTTATTGGATCGACTGGCGCAAGACCAGCGACAAATTCAACCTGTCGATGCACATTTCCTACCCGAACATCAGCGACTCGGCCCGCGCCCGGCGTGAAGGCGTCGAGCCTGGCGGGATGATCATGATCCACGGCACACCGGATTCCGAAGAAACCCCGGAAGACCTGTTCCACACCCTCGACTGGACCGACGGCTGCGTCGCCATGCGCAATGTGGATATGCGCGAAGTGTGGAGCCTGGTGCCGGATGGCACGATGGTTGAAATCCGCCCTTAACGATTGACCGCTGGTCACTCGCAAAAAAATAAATCAAAAGATCGCAGCCTGCGGCAGCGCCTACAGAGGTGATACCACTTCCCACTGTAGGAGCTGCCGCAGGCTGCGATCTTTTGCGTTTACACCCCCACCCCTAATACCACTTAGAACCACCATCCTCCAAAGCCTCGATCCATAAGGGTTTCCGGCCCTGTCACCACGTTGACATGGTATTCAAGTGGTATTAATTTTCGCTGCATTCACGGGCGACAACCACTCCAATACCCGCACCGGACACCGACATGAACGACCTTCAGGCCTTGCGCCCTGACGACCAACAAGCGACGCCGTTGTACCTGCAACTGGCGCGCAATCTGGAATCGGCGATTCATGCCGGCCAGTGGAAAGCCGAACAGGCGATGCCGTCCGAGCGCAATCTCAGCGAGTTGCTCGGCATCTCCCGCGTCACCGCGCGCAAAGCCCTCGAAGTCCTCCTCGATCAAGGCCTGATCCGTCGCCTGCAAGGTTCCGGCACCTTCATCACCCCACGCCTCGAACAACCGCTGTCGCGCCTGTCCGGTTTCAGCGAGATGCTGCGCTTGAAGGGTTTCGTACCCAGTTCGAAATGGCTGGAGCGTGAAATCACCCTGCCGACCCACGAAGAACTGATCCGCCTCAGCCTGTCGCCGAACGACAAGGTCGCGCGCATGAAGCGTCTGCGCAAAGCCGATGACACAGTTATGGCCATCGAGATGAGCACCCTGCCCGCCTCGATCATGCCCAAGCCACAACTGGTCGGCGATTCCCTCTACGAATACCTCGACGGCATCGGCAAACCGATCGTCCGCGCCTTGCAGCACATTCAGGCAATCAACGCCTCGGACGAATTCGCCGCGCTGGTCGGCATCGCCCCCGGCACCGCGATGCTGCTGATGACCCGGGTTGGCTACCTCGAAGACAACACACCGATCGAAGTCACCGACACCTATTGCCGCAACGACTACTACGACTTTGTTGCAGAGCTTCGCCGTTAAGCGCAGCCATAAGCGAGAACCGAAATGTCCGAAGACAACATCCTCACCGCCAGCGGCTGGGTTCGCGGCCGGCTGATCCACGAACACGGCAAAGTCGTGTCGATCGAAGGCGTGCCTTGCGATCCGGCAACCAATGATCTGCCGTATCTGCTGCCCGGTTTCATCGACCTGCACGTGCATGGCGGTGGCGGCAAAGACATCATGGAAGGCGCCAGCGCCTTCGAGACCATCACCAAAACCCACGTGCGTTTCGGCACCACCTCGCTGCTGGCCACCACCATGACCGCGCCGAGTGCCGAGATTTCCAGCGTGTTGAAGGACGTCGGAGAGTTCTGCGAACAGCGTCCGAAAGGTGCCGCGCGCGTCCTCGGCGTCCATCTCGAAGGCCCATATATCAACCCCGGCAAACTCGGTGCACAACCGAACTTCGCCCACACCGCGTTGATGGCCGAAGTCGAAGAATATCTGGCACTGGCGCCGATCCGCGTGATCACCATCGCCCCGGAAATCGCCGGTCACGACGGCTTGATCCGCGAACTCAGCAGCCGTGGCGTGCGCATGCAGATCGGCCACACCCTCGGCAGTTACGAGGAAGGCGTTGCCGCAATGGAGGCTGGCGCAACCAGTTTCACCCACCTCTACAACGCCATGAGCCCGTTGCATCATCGCGAGCCGGGCATCGTTGGCGCGGCACTCGCCCACGCCAAATTCGCCGAGCTGATTCCGGATTTGTTGCATGTGCATCCCGGCGCCATTCGGGTGGCCCTGCGCTCGATCCCGTGCCTGTATTGCGTCACCGATTCGACCGCTGCCGCCGGCATGCCCGACGGTGAATACAAGCTCGGCAGCCATACCGTGACCAAATGCCTGGGCGGTGTGCGCCTGCCCGACGGCACCTTGGCCGGCAGCACGCTGACCATGGATCAGGCCCTGCGCAATCTGGTGAAGATCGGTTTGCCGATCGCCGAGGCTTCGCAGCGTCTGTCGCAATTCCCCGCCGACTACCTCGGCATCAACGAACGCGGGCGCCTTGCCCCAGGTGCCTGGGCCGACTGCGTGCGGCTCGATCGCTCACTCACACTGACCGCCGTCATGGTCGAAGGAGAAGACATTGACTTCAAAAATGCTTGAGGAGGCGCTGTCCTCGTTCGAGGCCGTGCAAGCCCAACTGCAACAGCTCGACCCGCAAATGATCGAGATCGCCGGGCGCCTGCGCCGTCAGCCGCCGCAAGTGGCGATGACCGTTGCGCGCGGCAGCTCCGACCACGCGGCGAGCTACTTCGCTTACCTGACCATGCAGCAACTGGGCGTGCCGGTAGCGTCGTTGCCGATGTCGGTGGTGACCATGCAGCAAGCGCCGTTGAAGGTCAGCGGTCAGGTCGCGTTCGCCTTTTCGCAATCGGGGCAGAGCCCGGATCTGGTCAACAGCCTGCGTCTGCTGCGCAAGCGTGGCGCGCTGAGCGTGTCGATGGTCAACGCCGCCGATTCGCCACTGGAAGCTGCGTGTGAGTTCAGCGTGCCGCTGCTCGCCGGGACTGAAAGCAGCGTCGCCGCGACCAAGAGTTTTATCGCCACCCTCAGCGCCAGCGCCCGTTTGATCGCGCACTGGAAGGAGGACAGCGAATTGCTCGAGGCCGGTAACGCCCTGCCTGAAGGACTGCGCGAAGCGGCAAAACAGGACTGGAGCGTGGCCATCGAAGCGTTGCGCGATTGCGAGCGTTTGATGGTCATCGGCCGTGGTGCCGGTTTCGCCATCGCTCAGGAAGCGGCGCTGAAATTCAAGGAAACCTCGGCGATTCAGGCCGAAGCGTTCAGCAGCGCCGAAGTGCGTCACGGCCCGATGGCGTTGATCGACGAACATTATCCGCTGCTGGTTTTCGCACCGCGCGGTGCTGAACAGGCTGGCTTGTTGAGCCTGGCGGCAGAAATGCGCCAACGCGGCGCTCGCGTGTTGCTGGCCGCGCCGGATGACGTGAGCGAACGCGACCTGACGCTGACCCGCGCCGAGCACCCAGCGCTCGATCCGATTCTGGCGATCCAGAGTTTCTACGTGATGGCGGCAGGTTTGGCCGTGGCCCGTGGCATGGATCCGGATCAGCCGCGCCACCTGAGCAAAGTAACCCGCACGCACTGACACCCGTTGATCGATGCATAACCCTATCGGCGGACGCGAAAACCGCTGATGGGTGCACAACCCAATCGGCGGACGCAAAACCGCCGACTGATGCACAACTCTATCGGCGGACGCTAAACCGCTGATTGATGCACAACCCTATCGGCGGACGCGAAAACCGCCGATTGATGCACAACCTCTGTAGGAGCTGCCGAAGGCTGCGATCTTTTGATTTTGATTTACAAAAAACAAGATCAAAAGATCGCAGCCTTCGGCAGCTCCTACAGGGGATATCGAACCGAGATTTAACCGATGAGACCGAGCCATGCACAACAACAATAAAGAGCTGACCCTCAGCGCCCCGCTCAGCGGCCCGGTGCTCACGCTCGCCAAAGTCCCGGACGCGGTGTTCGCCAGCGGCGCCATGGGCGACGGCATCGCCATCGACCCGATCAACGACACGCTGTACTCGCCGTGCGCCGGGGTGATCATCCATGTCGCGCGCACCGGCCACGCACTCACCGTGCGTGCCGACAACGGCGCGGAAATCCTCCTGCATCTGGGCCTCGACACCGTGGAGTTGAACGGCGAAGGTTTCTCAATGCTGGTCAAGGAAGGTGTTCGCGTAACCAAGGGTCAGCCGTTGTTGCGCTACGACCTCGACAAGGTCGGCCAGCAATGCAAAAGCCTCGTCAGCCTGTTGATCCTGACCAACAGCCAGGATTTCCAAGTACGCCCGATCACGCTTAAAGCGGTGAAAGTCGGCGAACCGTTGCTGCACATTGTGGCGCGTAATGGTTCGGCAGCGAGCGCCGAAGTCGTCGGTGGGCCAGAGGTTCAGGGTCATGTGTTGGTGGCTCATCGCGGTGGTTTGCATGCGCGCCCGGCAGCGCTGATTCGGCAGACCGCGCAAGGTTTCAAAAGCCAGTCGCAACTGCACTTCGCCGGTAAATCGGCGCCGTGCAACAGCCTGATCGGTTTGATGGGCCTAGCGGTTGGCGAGCAGGACGAAGTGCAGGTCAGCTGTCAGGGGCCGGATGCTGAGGCGGCGCTGCAAGCGTTGCTCACGGCGTTGGCCACGGCATTGCCGGATGATCATCACGCGGCGGTACCGGTCAGTGTTGCCCCTCTTAAACGCCCGGCCGAGGCTGGCGTGATGCACGGGGTTTGCGCTGCGCCGGGATTCGTCGGTGGGCCGCTGTTTCGCTTGAACGCGATCAGCTTGCCGGTGGACGCAGGCAATCACGATCCGCTGCAACAACAGCAAGTGCTTGAAGCTGCACTGCAACAGGTCAGCAGCGAAATCGACGGCACCCTCGCCCAAGCGAAGAAGCACAAGAATGCCGATGAAGAAGCGATCTTCGCCGCGCATTTGGCGTTGCTGGAAGATCCGGCGCTGCTCGACGCGGCACAGCAATCCATCGAACAAGGCACTGCGGCGACTCACGCCTGGAGCCAGTCGATCGATGTGCAGTGCGAAGTCCTGCAGCACACCGGCAGCGCGCTGCTGGCTGAGCGCGCCAACGATCTTCGCGATCTCAAACAACGCGTGTTGCGGGCGTTGCTCGGCGAGGCATGGAATTACGATGTGCCGGCCGGTGCCATCGTCGCTGCGCATGAACTGACGCCTTCGGATCTGCTGCAACTCAGCGCCCAAGGTGTCGCCGGGTTGTGCATGGCCGAGGGTGGCGCGACATCGCACGTGGCGATTCTCGCTCGCGGCAAAGGTTTGCCATGCATGGTGGCGCTGGGTTCGGCATTGCTTGATCAGCCGCAAGGTCAATCGGTGGTGCTCGATGCCGATGGCGGTCGTCTGGAACTGACGCCAAACGCTGAGCGCTTGGCTGAAGTTCAACAGGCGCAAATTGATCGCCAGCAACGTCGCGACGCGCAGCAGGCCAAAGCTCACTTGCCAGCAGAAACGCGAAATGGCGTGCACATCGAAGTCGTCGCCAACGTCGCCTCCAGCGCTGAAGCGGCAGATGCCTTTGCCAACGGCGCCGAAGGTGTCGGTCTGCTGCGCACAGAGTTTCTCTTCGTCGATCGCCAGACCGCACCCGATGTCGAAGAGCAACGTGCTGCCTATCAAGGGGTGCTGGATGCAATGGGCGATCACCCAGTAATCATCCGCACCATCGACGTCGGCGGCGACAAGCAACTCGACTATCTGCCGCTGCCGATCGAAGCCAACCCGGTGCTCGGTCTGCGCGGCATTCGTCTGGCGCAGGCCCGTCCGGAAATCCTCGATCAGCAACTGCGCGCGCTGCTGCAAGTCAGCCCGCTGCGTCGCTGCCGAATCCTGTTGCCAATGGTTACCGAAGTGGATGAGCTGCTGCACATCCGCCAGCGCGTTGAAGCGTTGTGCCTGGAGATGAACATCGCTCAGCGTCCGGAAATCGGCGTGATGATCGAAGTCCCCGCCGCCGCATTACAGGCCGAACAACTCGCCAAACACGCCGACTTCCTCTCCATCGGCACCAACGATTTGTCGCAATACACCCTGGCCATGGATCGCGATCACGCCGGTCTGGCCGCCCGCGTCGACGCCCTGCACCCGGCGCTGCTGCGCCTGATCGCCATGACCTGCGAAGGCGCGGCGGTGCACAAGCGTTGGGTCGGCGTCTGCGGCGCCCTCGCCTCCGATCCGCTGGCGACGCCGGTGTTGATCGGTCTGGGCGTTACCGAATTGTCGGTCAGCCCGGTGCAGATCGGTGAAATCAAGGATCGCGTGCGCCAGGTGCACGAAGCCGAATGCCAGCGCCTCAGTCGCGACCTGCTCAAGTTGAGCAGCGCCGCCGCCGTGCGCCACGCCTGTCATCAACATTGGCCACTGCGCTAACAAAAACAACAAGGACAAACGCCATGTACCAACTCTTTATCGAAGGCCTGCAACGCCTCGGCCGCGCGCTGATGCTGCCGATCGCGATCCTGCCGATTGCCGGCCTGCTCCTGCGGCTGGGTGACACTGACCTGCTGAACATCGCGATCATCCACGATGCCGGCCAAGTGATCTTCGCCAACCTGGCAATGATCTTCGCCATCGGCATCGCCGTCGGTTTCGCCAAGGACAACAACGGCACCGCCGGCCTTGCCGGGGTGATCGGTTACCTGGTGATGATCTCAACGCTCAAGGTGCTCGACTCGACCATCAACATGGGCATGCTCGCCGGCATAGTCGCCGGCCTGATGGCTGGCGCGCTGTACAACCGCTTCAAGGACATCAAGCTGCCGGAGTATCTGGCGTTCTTTGGTGGGCGACGGTTTGTGCCGATTGTCACCGGGTTCGCGGCGGTCGGTCTGGGCGTGGTGTTCGGCTACATTTGGCCGCCGATCCAGCACGGCATCAACGCTTTCGGCGCCTTGATGATGGAAAGCGGCAGCATCGGCGCGTTCGTGTTTGGCGTGTTCAACCGCCTGCTGATCGTCACCGGCCTGCACCACATCCTCAACAACATGGCGTGGTTCGTGTTCGGCAACTTCACCGATCCGACTACGGGCGCATTGGTGACTGGCGACCTGTCGCGCTACTTCGCCGGCGATCCGAAGGGCGGCCAGTTCATGACCGGCATGTTCCCGATGATGATCTTCGGCCTGCCGGCGGCGTGTCTGGCGATGTACCGCAACGCCCTGCCGGAACGCCGCAAAGTCATGGGCGGGATTTTCCTGTCGATGGCGCTGACTTCGTTTTTGACCGGGGTGACTGAACCGATTGAATTCGCCTTCATGTTTTTGGCGCCGTTGTTGTATCTGCTGCATGCGCTGCTGACCGGGTTGTCGATGGCGATTACCAATGCCTTGAACATCCACTTGGGCTTCACCTTCTCCGGCGGCTTTATCGACATGATTCTCGGCTGGGGCAAGTCCACTAACGGGTGGCTGGTGTTCCCGGTTGGGTTGGCTTACGCGGTGATCTACTACTTCGTCTTCGACTTCTGCATTCGTCGCTTCAATCTGAAAACGCCGGGGCGTGAGGATGTCGCTGTCAGTGAAAAAGCCGTACTGACTGAGAACGAGCGCGCCAGTGCATACATCAAGGCATTGGGCGGCGCTGAAAATCTGCTAACGGTTGGCGCCTGCACCACGCGGTTGCGACTGGAGATGGTTGATCGCAACAAGGCTTCGGATGCTGATCTGAAAGCGCTGGGTGCGATGGCGGTTGTGCGACCGGGTAAAGGTGGGAGTTTGCAGGTTGTGGTCGGGCCGATGGCGGACAGCATTGCGGATGAGATTCGTCTGGCGATGCCGGCGTTGGGGCGTGCTGTTTTGGTTGAAACCGCTGTTGTTGATGAGCCGAAAGTTGTAGCCGTTGCCGGTTCCGAGGCGCAGCAATGGCTGAATGCGTTGGGCGGTGGCGACAATGTGCTGCAACTGGATTGCATTGCGATGACGCGGATTCGCCTGCAATTGGCGGATGGCAAGGCGTTGTCCGAGGCGCAGCTGAAGGATCTGGGGTGTCACGGTGTCAGCCAGTTGGATGGAGGGGTCTGGCATTTGCTGGTGGGGGATAAGGCGGCGAGTTTGAGCGGGGCGCTGGAAAGCCTGGTCAACCGAAGCGAGGTTAGTGTGAAGGTTTAATCGACACAAAAAACCCGGCTTAGGCCGGGTTTTTCATCGCCAACAAATTCGGCTCAGGATGAATGCTGTTCCGCTTGGTAATGGCGGGTCTGAAATGGCATCAGCGTTTGAACCTTCAATCCAAGACTTTCTGCTAACCCCCAAGAGACCGCCAATTCATCTTTGCGATTGCGTAATGAAACCTTTGTTTGAGGCGCGACATCCTGCTTCGGTGTCGAGTGTGCGAAAAGCTCCAGCGCATGAAGCGTTTCCAATACGCGGGTATCCGAGACACACGAAAAACGCGTAAATCGCTCCAACAGGTAGGCGGCGCGGCGACGTTCAATGTCATCGCTATGATGTTTCAGAAAGGCCTTCACCTCGCTTTCAACATTTGAATCCGAGTACCAGACTTCTTTCGCAGCATTCACCAGTGCAACGTCGTCGGCCTGATTCAGAGGGCTTCTGACGAGAGTGTCTAATGCGGATGAGAGGACGTGAGCGTCATTCAGCTTCGTCATCTGCTTTCTCCAGATAGTCTTGCAATATGTTGCTCAATACCGAGGTCGGTTGCGCTTTATTGCCAACATATACATCAATTGCCTGCAATGCCAGACGCCGGAGCTCGCTGGTCAGTATGAACCCGCACCTCAGAAGCGCATTGATGTCTGCGATATCGTGATCTGTAGCCCTGCCCAGCTTTGTAATGGCTATGTCGACGGGCGCAGCAATATGAATGTGTAGAGGAGACTCCAGCGAAAACTCTGACATGGGAATACTTCGCGACCAATAATCCTCATGAATCGGGCCAAAGCTAGTGTTGTATTGCAGGTCGTAGTTCAGCTCCATCTTTCGAGCAGAAAGCTCATCGACAAAGGGCTCCGGCACCGTCGCCAGCAGCGTACGCAGGTCGAATCCTGCCGGAATGCATGCCTCATAGATTTCCGCATCGACATCCAAAGATATGCGGTGATGGGTGTAGAGGTGAACTGCACACCCTCCAAACACAATGATCTTGACCGCTCCAGTTGCTGCATTCTCTTCAATCAATTCCGCCTCGACGGACTTGAACATCGATACCAGCGCCCGCCCCAGCGCGGTGCTTGCGTTGATGCGGGGTGTGACGACGGGAAGTAGCTCCATTTTCAACCTCAGAGTCATGTCGATGGCTTCAGCGAAAGGAGCAACATCCCGTTAGCGGTCTATTGCCTAGCTCACTGTTTTCCAGAGACAACCCAAGTTAGAGAGGCTACTTCCGAGAGACAACCTGAAAAACCGGTAGGAAAATTCCGCTATTTGATGAGGTACAGGAAGTATTCGGACAACTGCGGAAACGCTTTCGCGAGCAAGCCCGCAGAGCATGCATTTCAAATGTGGGAGCCAGCCTGCTGGCGATGAACGATGACGCGGTTGTCAGGTTTGTGGATCGACTCGATCCAGTGCGCGATTTACTGCGAGTTCGGCGAGCATGATGATTTGCTGGATGGCCAGTGCCGTGCTGCGGTGCAAGCCGCCTAGCTCGGTTGCGAAGTTGCTGGCCATGGCGTTTGCTGAGGCCAACGATTCACAGGCGTGGGCGAGCAGGCTTTCGGTGTCGACGCTGGGGTGGACGAGGAACATCGTGCTCGGTTGCCGGGGTTTGGCGGGTTCGGGGCTGAGGTAGAAATCGAGGGCGCGTTTGATGGCTTCGCGGTTTTTTGCCAAGTCTTCGGCGCGGATGGCGGCTTCGAGTGGGGTGGTGGTTTCGGGGGGTGGATCTGGGATTAGTTTGTCCATCGAACAAGTCCTTTAAGTTTGCAGCCACTTGCTCCCGATCTCACTCGAAGAAGAGGTGGCAGCCATGTACGGAGTGAGATCACCGATAGAACCCCAAAACCGGCCGGACCGAAGTCCGCCCGCACATAGCCGCCATAAGGAATTGCTGACAGCGTTAGCTGGCCGCAATTATGGGGGCACTTGTCTGGGGATCCAAATCGGGTATCTCACCTCCCGGTCGCTGAATTGGCAGCGACAGGCAAAGACTAGAGAGCGCGCGTCCGACGGACAACCTGAAAACCTTGTGGGAAGACTCTGTTATTTCTACACATATCTAAACAGACCAAAGCAAACCCTCACCCTAGCCCTCTCCCAGAGGGAGAGGGGACTGACCGAAGTGTTTGGTGGATCTACGCTGACGTGAAATACCGAGTCGAATTCAGATCCTGAAAAGCCCACAAATCGGCTCCCTCTCCCCCGGGAGAGGGCTGGGGTGAGGGGCGAATCCACCACAAAACCAAAGCCGAACACTCCGTGCTCCTCACCACTCAATAGGCCGAGTGTCAGCTCGCCTGCTCTTGATCTTGATCCACAGGCCCCGTCGGCAGGCTGAGTGGAGGGATTCATCCGGGGGTGGGAGCGCAGCGACCGTTTGGCGCAGCCAAATGCATCGAGAGGAGGTGCAGCGAAGCAAACCGGAGGCGATGCGCCCGGATGGATCCCGGAGCGAAGGAACCCCGAGCTTTAGCGAGCGGGCCGAACGTTGGGGCAAGCCTTTTTGGTTACTTTTGAGGCGTTTGTCAAAAGTGACCCGCCGTAAGGGCGGAACCGTCAGCGGCAGCACTCGAAGAATCGGATATTCACTCAGCCAGACAGAGCATGGTCGCCTGTCAGGGCGCCATCGCGAGCAGGCTCACTCCTACAGAAAAGCAAATCGGGGGCAACAAAAAACCCGCAGACAATCTCTCATCTGCGGGTTTCTTGTTTCAGCAAGGAAGATCAGAAATCTTCCAGCCGCCACACCTCATAAGCCGGCGTCTCGTACGGATGACTAAGCTTCAAAGCCGCCACAACAGCAACAATCAACTCATCCGCCACCACAAGCTCAACCTTCCATTCCTCAACCCGCTCAACCTGCCCCGCCTCACCAATGAACGGCTGACTCCCGTCCAAAGGTCGAAACTGGCCCAGACCAAGCACCTGCCAAGCACAGTGGTCATAGTCACCGATCCGCCCACCACCGGCAGCGAACACAGCCCCTTTGACCACCTCGACATGACTGTCAGGAACAAAAAACGCCAGCTTATACACAGGCCTTAGTTAACCCAGACGCGTGCATTACGGAACATACGCATCCAAGGTGCGTCCTCGTTCCAGTCTTCCGAACGCCACGAGTTCTGCACCGCGCGGAACACACGCTCCGGGTGCGGCATCATGATCGTCACACGGCCATCACGGCTGGTGAGACCAGTAATCCCGCGCGGCGAACCGTTCGGGTTAGCCGGATACTTCTCGGTGACCTTGCCATGGTTGTCGACGAAACGCATCGCCACGCAACCCGACAGATCGGCTTCCAGCAGTGCTTCTTCGCTGGAGAACTCGGCGTGACCTTCACCGTGAGCGATGGCGATCGGCATACGCGAACCGGCCATGCCCTGCAGGAAGATCGAGTTCGATTCCTGAATCTGCACCATCGCCACGCGCGCTTCGAACTGCTCGGAGCGGTTGCGCACGAAGTGCGGCCAGAACTCGCTCCCCGGGATCAGCTCGTGCAGGTTGGACATCATCTGGCAACCGTTGCACACGCCGAGGGTGAAGCTGTCGTTACGCTCGAAGAAACCCTGGAACGCATCGCGGGCACGGCTGTTGAACAGCGCCGACTTGGCCCAGCCCTCACCGGCGCCGAGCACGTCGCCGTAGGAGAAACCACCGCACGCCACCAGACCTTTGAACTCGTTCAGGTCGACACGGCCGGCGAGAATGTCGCTCATGTGCACGTCGATCGCGTTGAAACCAGCGCGGTCGAACGCAGCGGCCATTTCCACCTGACCGTTGACGCCCTGCTCACGCAGCACGGCAACCTGTGGGCGAATGCCTTTCTTGATGTAAGGCGCGGCAATGTCCTGGTTGACGTCGTAGCTGAGCTTGACGCTCAGGCCCGGGTTGTCCTCTTCCAGCAGCACGTCGAACTCTTGCTCGGCGCAGTCGGCGTTATCACGCAGACGCTGGATCTGGTAGCTGGTTTCAGCCCAGGTACGTTGCAGCAGACGACGCTGGCCTTCGAACACGGTGTCACCGTTGAAGGTGATGTTGATCTGGCCATTGTTGATCGGCTGACCGATCACCGACACGCAGTCGCCCAGACCGGCCGCGCTGAATTGCGCGAGGATGTCTGGCGTGGCGTCCTGACGAACCTGAATCACCGCACCCAGTTCTTCGTTGAACAGGATGGCGGCGATGTCGGCGGTGGTTTCTGCCAGACCGTCGAGGTTCAGGCTCAGACCGCAGTGGCCGGCGAAGGCCATTTCCACCACGGAGGTCAGCAGACCACCGTCGGAACGGTCGTGGTACGCCAGCAAGTGACCGTCGGCGTTGAGGCCCTGAATCACCGCGAAGAAGGCTTTCAGGTCTTCGGCGTCATCGACGTCCGGCGCGTGTTTGCCGAGCTTGCCGTGTGTCTGAGCAAGGATCGAAGCACCCATACGGTTCTGCCCGCGACCGAGGTCGATCAGGATCAGGTCGGTGGTGCCCTTGTCCATACGCAGTTCCGGGGTCAGGGTCTGACGGATGTCAGCCACTGGCGCGAAACCGGTCACGATCAGCGACATCGGCGAGGTCACGGTTTTTTCTTCGCCGTTATCGCTCCAACGGGTGGCCATGGACATCGAGTCCTTGCCCACCGGAATGGTGATACCCAGCTCAGGGCACAGTTCCATACCGACCGCTTTCACGGTGTCGTACAGACGCGCGTCTTCGCCCGGGTGGCCGGCAGCGGACATCCAGTTCGCCGACAGTTTGATGTCGGAGATCTTGTTGATGCGCGACGCGGCGATGTTGGTCAGGGTTTCGCCGATGGCCATGCGGCCCGACGCCGGGGCGTCCAGCAGAGCCAGCGGAGTGCGCTCGCCCATTGCCATCGCTTCACCGGTGTAAACGTCGAAGCTGGTGGCGGTGACGGCAACGTCGGCCACCGGAACCTGCCATGGGCCGACCATTTGGTCACGGGCCACGAGGCCGGTGATGGTGCGGTCGCCGATGGTAATCAGGAAGCTCTTGCTCGCCACGGCCGGGTGATGCAGAACGCGTTCGATGGACTCGCTGATGTCGAGGTTCGACGGATCGAAGTCATCGCCCATTTCAGCTTCGCGAACCACCGAGCGGTGCATGCGCGGGGCCTTGCCCAGCAACACTTCCAGTGGCATGTCCACCGGGTTATTGCCGAAGTGGCTGTCGGTCACGGTCAGTTGCGGTTCAGCGGTGGCTTCACCGACAACGGCAAACGGGCAGCGCTCGCGTTCGCAAATCGCCTGGAAGCGCGCGAAGTCTTCAGGGCCGACGGCCAGAACGTAACGTTCCTGGGATTCGTTGGACCAGATTTCGTGCGGGGCCATGCCCGGCTCGTCGTTGGGAATGTTGCGCAGTTCGAAACGGCCACCGCGGTCGCCGTCGTTGACCAGTTCCGGGAAGGCGTTGGACAGACCGCCCGCGCCGACGTCGTGGATGAAGCTGATCGGGTTCTTGTCACCCAACTGCCAGCAACGGTCGATGACTTCCTGGCAACGACGCTCCATCTCAGGGTTTTCACGCTGTACGGAAGCGAAGTCGAGATCCGCCGAGCTGGTGCCGGTGGCCATGGAGGAAGCCGCGCCGCCACCCAGACCGATCAACATCGCCGGGCCGCCGAGGACGATCAGCTTGGAGCCCACGACGATCTCGCCTTTCTTGACGTGTTCTTCGCGGATGTTGCCCATGCCGCCGGCCAACATGATCGGCTTGTGGTAACCACGAACTTCGTCACCATGCGGGGTGGTGATCGACTGTTCGAAGGTACGGAAGTAGCCAGTCAGGGCCGGACGACCGAATTCGTTGTTGAACGCGGCGCCGCCGAGCGGGCCTTCGATCATGATGTCCAGGGCGGTAACGATGCGCTCAGGCTTGCCGTACGGCACTTCCCACGGCTGTTCGAAGCCCGGGATCTGCAGGTTGGACACGGTGAAACCGGTCAGGCCAGCCTTTGGCTTGGCGCCACGGCCGGTTGCACCTTCGTCACGGATTTCGCCGCCGGAACCGGTCGATGCACCCGGGAACGGAGCAATCGCGGTCGGGTGGTTGTGGGTTTCAACCTTCATCAGGATGTGCACCGGCTCCTGCACCGCGCCGTACTGACGGGTCTCAGGGTTCGGGAAGAAACGGCCGGCGACGTTGCCGACGATCACCGAGGCGTTGTCCTTATAAGCCGACAGAACGCCTTCGCTGTGCATCACGTAGGTGTTCTTGATCATGCCGAACAGGCTTTTTTCCTGGTTCTCACCATCAATATCCCAACTGGCGTTGAAGATCTTGTGACGGCAGTGCTCGGAGTTAGCCTGGGCGAACATCATCAGTTCGATGTCGTGCGGGTTGCGCTTCAAACCGTTGAAGGCGTCGACCAGATAGTCGATCTCGTCTTCGGCCAGGGCCAAGCCCAGTTCGGTGTTGGCTTTTTCCAGCGCGGCGCGACCGCCACCGAGGATGTCGATCGCGGTCAGCGGCTTCGGTTCGGCGTGGCTGAACAGACCGGCGGCCTGTTCAAGGTTGGCCAGCACGATTTGCGTCATGCGGTCGTGCAACACGTCGGCAATCTGCTGGGCTTCGGCGTCGCTGAACTGACCGGCAACGTAGAAGGCGATACCGCGCTCCAGACGCTGGATCTTGCTCAGGCCGCAGTTGCGGGCGATGTCGCTGGCCTTGCTCGACCATGGCGAAATGGTGCCGAAACGCGGCAACACCAGAAACAGACGACCGGTCGGCTCTTGTACCGGAACGCTTGGGCCGTACTTCAGAAGGCGCGCTAGCACCTGCTGTTCGTCGCCGGTCAGGACGCCGGTGACTTCGGCGAAGTGAGCGAATTCAGCATACAGGCCACTGACAGCTGGAACCTTCTCGCTCAGTTGCTCAAGGAGATTGCTGAGGCGAAAGGCAGAAAGGGCAGGAGCGCCGCGCAGGATCAACATCTTCGGGACAGCCTCGGGAAGGGGTGTGCTTTGAGGCCGTGCATTCTAGCCTAAACCGCCCTCAACATCACCCGAAACGCTACGCACGGTTGCACTCGGGTATCAATCTGTGTTTCCGACTCCGGAGTCAGGTAAATCAGCGATTTGAGACCTGCTTATTTTTACTGTAACAAAAACCCGCGAAGCCCCGTGCCTGCTGGGTTTCGTGCGATTTTGTGACGGCCAACAGAGTCATCCTGCACTGTCGAGATATGGCGCCAGTGGCCGTTTGCGTATACTGCGCACATGTTTTTCCCAACGGCTTTGCGTCCGCGGTACGCCAAATGGCTGATCGCAACCGGACTCTTCCTGATGCTCAGTGGCTGTGTTGATAAACCCAACACGCTGGAGCGCATAAAGGAGGATGGTGTGCTGCGCGTGATTACACGCAACAGCCCCGCCACCTACTTTCAGGATCGCAGCGGTGAAACCGGCTTCGAATACGAGCTGGTGAAGCGTTTCGCCGACGATTTGGGGGTCGAGCTGAAGATCGAGACCGCCGACAACCTCGATGACCTTTTCAATCAGATCGGCAAACCCAACGGCCCGGTACTCGCCGCCGCCGGCCTGGTCAGCAGTGAGCATCGCAAGCAACAGGTGCGTTTCTCCCACTCTTATTTAGAAGTTACCCCGCAGATCATTTATCGCAACGGCCAGTCGCGCCCTACCGACGCCGGCGATCTGGTCGGCAAGAAGATCATGGTGCTCAAGGGCAGCACCCACGCCGAGCAACTGGCGGAGCTGAAAAAGAAATTCCCCGGCATTGAATACGAAGAATCCGACGCGGTTGAAGTGGTCGATCTGCTGCGCATGGTCGATGAAGGCCAGATCGACCTGACCCTCGTCGATTCCAACGAAGTGGCGATGAACCAGGTGTACTTCACCAACATCCGCGTCGCCTTCGACCTTGGCGATGCCAGCAACCAGAGCTGGGCCGTGGCCCCGGGCGAAGACAACAGCCTGCTCAACGAGATCAACGCGTATCTGGACAAGGTGCAAAAGAATGGCACCCTGCAACGCTTGAAAGATCGCTACTACGGCCACGTTGACGTACTCGGTTACATGGGCGCGACCACCTTCGCCCAGCACTTGCAGCAGCGCTTGCCAAAGTACGAACAGCACTTCAAGAATTACGCGAAGAAAGAGAAAGTCGACTGGCGCCTGCTGGCGGCGATCGGTTATCAGGAATCGCTGTGGCAACCGACGGTCACCTCGAAAACCGGTGTGCGCGGGCTGATGATGCTGACGCAGAACACCGCGCAGGCGATGGGCGTGTCGAACCGACTTGATCCGAAACAGAGCATCATGGGCGGCGCCAAGTACCTGGCTTATATGAAGGATCAGCTCGACGATTCGATCAAGGAACCGGATCGCACGTGGTTCGCCCTCGCGGCGTACAACGTCGGCAGCGGCCACCTCGATGACGCGCGCAAACTGACCGCCAAAGAAGGTTTGAACCCGGACAAGTGGCTGGACGTGAAGAAGATCCTGCCGCGTCTGGCGCAGAAACAGTGGTACAGCAAAACCCGTTACGGCTATGCCCGGGGCGGCGAGCCGGTGCATTTCGTGGCGAACATTCGTCGTTATTACGACATTCTGACCTGGGTGACGCAGCCGCAGCTTGAGGGTGATCAAGTGGCTGAGGGCAATCTGCATGTGCCTGGCATCGACAAGTCAAAACCCGCTCAAGAACCTGCCCCGCTTTAAAAGCAAAAGATCGCAGCCTTCGGCAGCTCCTACAGGTGTACACATAACCTGTAGGAGCTGCCGAAGGCTGCGATCTTTTGATCTTAGCCCTTGAGCGCAGCAGCCAGTATCAGCGCTTTCATCTCGGACACAGCGGACTTGAAGCCCACGAACAACGCATGCGCCACCAGCGCATGGCCGATGTTCAGCTCGTTGATCCCCTTGATCGCCGCCACCGCCTCAACGTTGTGGTAATGCAGGCCATGGCCGGCATTGACGATTAAACCCTGCGCCAAACCAAACGCCACGCCATCCGCAACGCGCTGCAGTTCTTCAGCCACTTCCGTCGGCGTTTCAGCATCGGCATAACGCCCGGTGTGCAGTTCGATCGCCGGTGCGCCAACGCGCTTCGACGCTGCAATCTGCCGCTCATCAGCATCGATGAACAGCGACACTTCGCTGCCGATCTTCGACAGACGCTCAACCGCAGCCTTGATCCGTTCTTCCTGCCCGGCTACATCCAGACCGCCTTCAGTGGTCAGTTCCTGACGGGTTTCCGGCACCAGGCAGATGTGCGCCGGACGAATGCGCTCAGCGAACGCCATCATTTCTTCGGTGATGCCCATTTCGAAGTTCATGCGGGTTTGCAGCACATCCTTGAGCAGCAGTACGTCGCGCTCCTGAATGTGCCGGCGGTCTTCACGCAGGTGAACAGTAATGCCATCAGCGCCCGCCTCTTCCGCGTCCAGCGCAGCCTTGACCGGATCCGGGTAGCGCGTACCACGGGCCTGACGCAGGGTGGCGACGTGGTCGATGTTCACGCCAAGAAGAATGCGATTGCTGGTGGTCACGGGTGCGCGCTCCTGAAGAAAAAGATTCGGCGCACAGCATACACGGGGCTAGGGCTTGCGAAACAGCTCGCGACTAACGAGAGGACGGCCGCCCAAGTGAACGGCGAGGGCTTGGCGCATCAGGCGCTTGGCTGCGGAAAGTGCGCCCGGTGCAGTCCAGTCGGCTTCGGCCATGGCCAGTAATTCGACGCCGTTGAACAGGCCGGGTTGCAGCAGAAAAACGCGCTCCAGGCCGGCATCCACTTGCAGGCGATAGAGGCCGTCTTCGGCTATCGGTTCGCCGTGGATATCGCTGTTCAGCGAGAAGCCATAACCGAGATCGTCCAGCAAACGCCATTCGAAGGAACGCAGCAGCGGCTCCAGCGGACGGCCCTCAGCCAATGCCAGCAAGGTCGCGGCGTAGTGATCGAATACACCGGGGTGTGGATCCTCAGCAGGGAGCAAACGGATCAGCAGTTCATTGAGATAGAGTCCGCTGAACAGCGCCTCACCATTGAGCCACGCCGAGGTGCCGGCACTTTCCATGCGCCCGACATTCTTCAACTCACCCTTGCCGCGAAACTCGACTTCCAGCGACACGAACGGCCGGGCCAACGTCCCGGCCTTGCCCCGCGCACTGCGCAACACCGCCCGCAGCCGACCTTGCGGCGTGAGGAAATCCACCAAGGCACTGGTTTCGCGATAGGCGCGAGAGTGCAGGACGTAGGCGGGTTGGGCGGGAGGCGGGTTTGAGGACATGGAACTCTCATGGAAAAAGCGCGGTTTTATATTCACCCCAAAACCACTGTGGGAGCGAGCTTGCTCGCGAATTCGGTGTGACAGTCAACATCGATGCTGAATGTTACATCCTCTTCGCGAGCAAGCTCGCTCCCACAGGTTTCTTCGCTGTTGCGACAACCGCTGGTTACAGGTCGCCGTAACCCAGCGAACGCAGTGCACGCTCGTCGTCGGACCAGCCGCCCTTCACCTTCACCCACAGGTTGAGCATGATCTTGGAGTCGAACAGCAGCTCCATGTCCTTGCGCGCTTCGGTGCCGATGCGTTTGATGCGCTCGCCCTTGTCGCCAATGATGATCTTCTTCTGACCGTCACGCTCAACGAGGATCAAGGCGTGGATGTGCAGGGTTTTGCCCTGCTGCTTGAACTCTTCGATCTCGACGGTGATCTGGTACGGCAGCTCGGCGCCCATCTGGCGCATGATTTTCTCGCGCACCAGTTCGGCGGCGAGGAAACGGCTGCTGCGGTCGGTGATCTGGTCTTCCGGGAAGAAGTGATCGTTCTCCGGCAGGTGGTCGGCGATGACTTTTTCCAGTGCGTCGAGGTTGTGCCCGTGCTGTGCGGAAATCGGAATGATCTGCGCGTTCGGCAGTTGTTCCTGCAACCAGCTCAGGTGCGGCATCAGCTCGGCTTTGTCTTCGATGCGATCGGTCTTGTTCAGCGCGACGATCAGCGGGCCGGTCACGTACTGCACGCGTTCCAGCACCATCTGGTCTTCGTCGGTCCACTTGGTGCGGTCAACGACGAAGATCACCACGTCGACGTCTTTCAACGCGGCCGAAGCGGTTTTGTTCATGTAACGGTTCAGGGCCTTTTCGCCACCCTTGTGCATGCCCGGGGTGTCGACGTAGATCGCTTGCACGTCACCCTCGGTTTTGATCCCGAGCATGTTGTGGCGAGTGGTCTGCGGCTTGCGCGAAGTGATCGCGAGCTTCTGGCCGAGGATGTGATTGAGCAGCGTCGACTTACCGACGTTGGGACGGCCGACGATGGCAACATAGCCACAGCGAGTTGCGTTTGTATCAGTCATTGCCATTCTCCACGCCCAGGGCAATCAGTGCTGCAGCGGCCGCTACCTGTTCGGCAATACGACGGCTGACACCCTGACCTCGGCTTTTTTCATTCAGTAAGACAACTTCGCACTCGACGAAGAAGGTTCGGCAGTGCGGCTCGCCCTGGATATCCACCACTTCATAGCGTGGCAGATCGCAACCGCGCGATTGCAAGTGTTCCTGCAGGCGGGTTTTCGGATCCTTGTTGGTGTCGACCAGCGTCAGACCTTCGAACTCGCCAGCGAGCCAGGCCAGGACGCGTTCGCGCGCCATGTCCATGCCGGCATCGAGGTAGATCGCGCCGATCAAGGCTTCGAGGGCATCGGCCAGAATCGATTCGCGACGGAAACCGCCGCTCTTCAGTTCACCGGAACCCAGTCGCAAGTAGTCGCCAAGGTCGAAACCGCGCGCCAGTACGGCCAGCGTCTCACCTTTTACCAGACGTGCGCGCAAACGCGACAATTGGCCTTCGCGGGCCAGCGGGAAGCGATCGAACAGCGCCTCGCCAGCGACGAAGTTGAGGATGGCATCGCCGAGGAATTCCAGGCGTTCGTTGTTGCGCCCGGCAAAACTGCGGTGCGTAAGGGCCAGCAGCATCAGCTCCTGATCCTTGAAGGTGTAACCGAGCTGTCGCTCGAGACGGCTTAATGAGGCGCTCACGGTTTACCCACGCTGTGTTCAAAGCTGGATTCCACCGCCATCGCCGGGGTACGGCGCGGGCCTGGGACAATTAACGCTGTGTTCAAAAATTACATCCTGAATATCGTTGGCTTCATGCCCCGGAGCCGATTGTGTCGACGCCAGAAATGCATTCGGCGCTGTGTTCAACAGCGCCGTGTGTGATTACTTGATCAGGCCAACCCGCGAGAAATTCGGCAGGTGACTGAGTTTCGGTTCCGGCCAGCTCATCCAGACCGCGAAGGCCTTGCCGACGATATTCTGGTCGGGAACCATGCCCAGCAGATCCTTGGGAATCTTTGGATCATCCCAGTAGCGACTGTCGTTCGAGTTGTCGCGGTTGTCGCCCATCATGAAGTAGTGCCCGGCAGGCACTGTCCACGAACGATCCGGGGTGGCGCGGTAGCGGCTCATTTCCTTGCGGATCAGGTGCTCGGCAGCGCCGAGTTTTTCCTTATAGAGCTCGGCACTGCCCAGGGTGCCCGGCTCGGAGCCGATCATCTGCTCGGCAATCGACTCGCCGTTGACGAACAGATGCTTGTCAGCGGTGTAGCGAATCGTGTCGCCCGGCAGACCAACTACACGCTTGATGTAGTTGACGTTCGGGTCGCTCGGGTAGCGGAACACCATGACATCGCCACGCTGTGGGTCACCGACTTCGATGATTTTCTTGTCGATCACCGGCAGGCGGATCCCGTAAGAAAACTTGTTCACCAGAATGAAGTCGCCGACGTCCAGGGTTGGCTTCATCGAACCCGACGGGATCTGGAACGGTTCCACGAGGAACGAACGCAGCACCAGCACGATGAACAACACCGGGAAGAACGACTTGCCGTATTCAACCAGCAGCGGCTCTTTGTTGAGTTTCTCGACCACCACGACATCTGGCTGACCGACACTGCCCTGATAAGAGGCAATGGCGGCACGCCGACGCGGTGCAAGGATCAACAGATCAAGCAACGCCAACAGGCCGCAGACGAACACGGCGATGACCAGCAACAGCGGGAAATTTAGTGACATAGGACCTAACTATCCAACCTGAGCACTGCAAGGAAGGCTTCTTGTGGAATTTCCACGTTGCCGACCTGCTTCATGCGTTTTTTACCGGCCTTCTGCTTTTCAAGCAGTTTTTTCTTACGGCTAACGTCACCGCCGTAGCACTTGGCCAATACGTTCTTTCTGAGCGCCTTGACGGTTGTCCGTGCCACGATCTGACCGCCAATGGCGGCCTGGATCGCCACGTCGAACATCTGACGAGGAATCAGTTCTTTCATCTTTTCGGTCAACTGGCGACCTTTGTAGTGCGAGTTGTCACGGTGCACGATCAGCGCCAGAGCGTCGACCTTGTCGCCGTTGATCAGCACGTCCAGTTTCACCAGATTAGCCGATTGGTAACGATCGAAATGGTAATCCAGCGAAGCATAGCCGCGGCTGGTGGATTTGAGACGGTCGAAGAAGTCGAGCACCACTTCGTTCATCGGCAAGTCGTAAGTGACCTGCACCTGATTGCCGAGGAACAGCATGTCGACTTGAACGCCACGCTTCTCGATGCACAGGGTGATGACGTTACCCAAGTGCTCCTGCGGCACCAGGATATTGGCGCGCACGATTGGCTCGCGCATGTCTTCGATCGACGACACATCCGGAAGCTTGGATGGGTTGTCGACGTAAATCGTTTCACCGGTTTTCAGCACCAGCTCGAAAATTACCGTCGGCGCGGTGGTGATCAGATCCAGGTCGTACTCGCGCTCGAGGCGCTCCTGGATGATTTCCATGTGCAGCATGCCGAGGAAACCGCAACGGAAGCCGAAGCCCAGTGCGTCAGAGCTTTCCGGGGTGTATTGCAGCGACGAGTCGTTGAGGGTCAGCTTCTGCAACGCTTCGCGGAAATCCTCGAAGTCGTCGGAGCTGACCGGGAACAGACCGGCGTAAACCTGCGGCTGGATGCGTTTGAAGCCAGGCAGCACTTCAACGTCCGGGGTCGAGCTCAGGGTGAGGGTGTCACCGACCGGTGCACCGTGAATGTCCTTGATGCTGGCGATGATGAAGCCCACTTCGCCGGCCTTCAGGTCAGCAGTAGCGGTGTGCTTCGGGTTGAACACGCCAACGCTGTCGACCAGATGGATCTTGCCGGTGGACTTGACGAGGATCTTGTCGCCCTTCTTCACGCGGCCATGACGCACACGCACCAGGGAGACAACGCCCAGGTAGTTGTCGAACCAGGAGTCGATGATCAACGCTTGCAGCGGATCTTCGATGTTGCCGGTCGGCGCAGGAATGGTGTGCACCAGGCGCTCGAGCACTTCGTCGACACCCAGGCCGGTTTTGGCGCTGCAGGTGACGGCGTCGGTGGCATCGATGCCGATGATCTTCTCGATTTCGTCTTTGACGCGATCAGGATCAGCCTGTGGCAAGTCGATCTTGTTCAGCACCGGCATGACCTCAAGGCCCTGCTCGATAGCGGTGTAGCAGTTGGCCACGGACTGGGCTTCAACGCCTTGACCGGCGTCGACCACCAGCAGTGCACCTTCACACGCGGCCAGGGAACGGCTGACTTCGTAGGTGAAGTCGACGTGGCCCGGGGTGTCAATGAAGTTCAGCTGGTACTTGATACCGTCTTTGGCGGTGTAGTACAGGGTAACGCTGTGGGCCTTGATGGTGATCCCGCGTTCACGTTCCAGATCCATGGAATCCAGTACCTGGGCTTCCATTTCACGCTCGGCCAGGCCGCCGCACATCTGGATGAAGCGATCGGCCAGCGTCGACTTGCCATGGTCAATGTGGGCGATGATGGAGAAATTGCGGATATGACTCAAATCACTCACGGATCAACACTCAAAAAGGCTGCAGGCATAGCCCGCCGAAAAATAGCCGGGAATTGTACCTGATACACGGCGCAAGCGTCACGTTCACCTGTCACCCGGATTGCATGCAAAAACGCCCCGGTCTGTCGACCGAGGCGTTTTCGAGGTTAAAACACTGGCAAAACCGGCGGCATTAACCGGCCCGTCTCAGCAGCCAGACACCGAGCAGCGCACACACACCGGCCGGCACCAGCACCGCAAACAGCGGCGAGAAACCGAACACCAGGCTCGAAGGGCCGAGCAAATCCTGGACGATGCGGAAGGTGAAGCCGACCAGCACACCGGTGAACACACGCTGACCGAGGGTCACGGAACGCAGCGGGCCGAAGATGAACGAGATCGCCATCAACACCAACGCAGCAGTCACCAGCGGCTGCAACACCTTGACCCAAAACGCCAGCCAATAACGGCCGTTGCTCAAGCCTTGTTCAGACAGATAGTGGATGTAACCCCACAGACCGCTGATCGACAGCGATTCCGGCGCCATCACCACCGTGCTAAGCAGTTGCGGGCTCAGGGACACGTCCCAACGCTCGGCCGGCACATTGACCACTTCGGTTCTGCGCTCATGGAAAACCGTGGTGGTGACATCGGTGAGCTGCCAGTGATCTTTGTCGAACTCGGCTTTTTTAGCGAAGCTCGAACTCAGCAGATGACGCTCTTTGTCGAAGTGATAACGGGTCACGCCGTACAGCAAACCGTTGGGTTGAACGGCGTTGATGTGGATGAACTCTTCACCCTGACGGTGCCACATACCGTGTTTGGCACTTTGCGCATCGCCGCTGCCCTGGGCCAGCGAGCGATTGGCCTGAGCCATGCTTTCGGTGGCCGGTGCGACGTATTCGCCGATCAGCAAACCGGCCAGCATCAGCACCAGCATCGGCTTCATCACCGCCCAGACAATGCGCCCGATCGATACACCAGCTGCACGCATGACGGTCAGTTCGCTGCTGCTGGCCAGACTGCCGAGACCGATCAGACAGCCAATCAGCGCGGCCATCGGCAGCATTTCGTAGAGACGGCGCGGCGCGGTGAGCATCACGAAGCTCAGCACATCCTTCAGCGTGTAGGTGTCGCTGACGTCGCTCATTTCATCGATAAAAGCGAACAACGTCGCCAGACCCAGAATGATCGCCAGCACGGCGATGATCGCCATGAACACGCTGCTGCCGATGTAGCGGTCGAGTTTAACCACGGGCCACCTCCAGCGCAGCGCTGCGACGGCTGGCCATCTTCAGGCGCAAAGGCTCCCAATAGAGCAGGCCGAGACCGATAAACAGGAAGATCGCGTGCACCCACCACAACCCGAGGGTCGGCGGGATCTTGCCTTTTTCGAGGGCGCCACGGGCGGCAATCAGGATGGTCAGGTAAGCCATATAAAGAAGAATCGCCGGCAGCAGCTTGAGGAAACGCCCTTGACGCGGATTGACCCGCGACAGCGGCACCGCCATCAGGGTCACGATAAACACCAGCAGCGGCAGGGAAAGACGCCATTGCAGTTCGGTTTTGGAGCGGATGTCATCACTTCCAAGCAAGGCTGAGGTCGGCATGGCGTCACGGTCGGTGACTTCTTCACTGACTTCCGGCTTGGGCAACTGCACACCGTAGGTCTCGTAATGCACCGCACGATAATCCGCCTGACCCGGGCTGCCGTCATAGCGGTAACCGTTTTTGAGGATCAGGTAGCGGGTGCCGTCCTTGCGACTTTCCTGGAGACCTGACTCGGCCACCAGAATGGAAATCCCGCGGTCCTTCTTGTCGGCACCAAGGTTTTTCTGCGAAATGAACACGCCGCCCAGATTGATCCGGTCGTCGGTCAGGGTTTCCGTGTACGTCACCCGCGTACCGTCGCGCAGCGCCTGGAAGCGACCCGGTTCGAGGGTGTCGAATTCGGTCAGCGCATCCTGCTTGTTCAGCAGCAACTGAAACTGGTTGGCGCCTTGAGGGGCCAACCCCAGGCTCAGCCATGCCACCACCAACGCCACCAGGGTCGCCGGAAACAGGGTCATGCGAAACAGCTTCTGCTGGCTCATGCCGGTGGCCGAGAGCACGGTCATTTCGCTTTCGAGGTACAGGCGACCGTAAGCCAGCAAGATCCCGAGGAACAGGCCCAGCGGCAGAATCAGTTGCAAGAACCCCGGCAGACGAAAGCCCATGATCAGGAACAGCGAACCCGGATCGAGCTGGCCGGCAGCGGCCTGAGCCAGATATTTGATGAAGCGACCGCTCATGATGATGACCAGCAGCACGGCACTCACGGCGCTGAGGGTCAGCAGGACTTCGCGGGACAGATAACGGAAGACGATCAAACCAGACACTCCAGGGTTGTCAGGCTAAGGCGGCCAAACAAGCAAACACACCGACCGGCCCGCAACGCAGAGCCGTCGGAAAAAGATGCGGCATTATCCTGTGATTGGGGGCGCCTGTCACTGCGCACACTCATCCATGTCTGTAATCCGTTGCAGATCGTACAACCGAGGGTTGTCAGGCGCGGGGAGCGAGGTTCAAACTGCGGCCCTTGTCGCAGGCTTTGGCCTGCGCCTCTTCTATTTATAAGCAGGCGACTGCGGACACCGTCGAACGCCTGCGTGTTGACCATTCATTCAGGGATCCGGACATGGAACTGGTTGTAAAAAGCGTTAGCCCAGAAACGTTGAAAACCGCCACCCTGGTGGTTGCCGTCGGCGAAGGCCGCAAACTCGGCGCCGCCGCCAAACAGGTCGACGAACTGAGCGGTGGCGCGATCAGCGCCGTCCTCAAGCGTGGCGATCTGGCCGGAAAAGTCGGTCAAAGCCTGCTGCTGCACAGCCTGCCTAACCTCAAAGCCGAGCGCGTGCTGTTGGTTGGCGTGGGCAAGGATGAAGAACTGGGCGACCGTCCGTTCCGCAAAATCGTTGCCGGTATCCTCAATACTCTGAAAGGCCTGAACGGCAGCGACGCCGTGCTGGCGCTGGATGAAGTTATTGTTAAAAACCGCGACAGCTACGGCAAAACCCGTCTGCTGGCGGAAACCCTGGTGGACGGCGAATACACTTTCGACCAGTTCAAGAGCCAGAAAGCCGAACCGCGCGCACTGAAAAAAATCACCCTGCTGACCATCAAGGCTGCCCAAGCCGAGGTGCAGCGCGCCGTGAATCACGCCACCGCGATCGCCAACGGCATGGCCTTCACCCGTGATCTGGGCAATCTGCCACCGAACATCTGCCACCCAACCTTCCTTGGCGAACAAGCGAAGAACCTCGGTAAAGAGTTCAAGGACCTGAAAGTCGAAGTCCTCGACGAGAAGAAAATCAAGTCGCTGGGCATGGGCTCGTTCTATGCCGTCGGCCAAGGCAGCGAGCAACCGCCACGTTTGATCGTCATGCAATACAACGGCGGCAAGAAATCCGAGAAGCCGTACGCACTGGTCGGCAAAGGCATCACTTTCGACACCGGCGGCATCAGCCTGAAGCCGGGCGCCGGCATGGACGAAATGAAGTACGACATGGGCGGCGCTGCCTCGGTGTTCGGTACCTTGCGCGCCGTGCTTGAGCTGAAACTGCCGATCAACCTGGTGTGCATCCTCGCTTGCGCGGAAAACATGCCGAGCGGCAATGCGACCCGTCCAGGCGACATCGTCACCACCATGAGCGGCCAGACCGTGGAAATCCTCAACACCGACGCCGAAGGCCGTCTGGTGCTGTGCGATGCGCTGACCTACTCCGAGCGCTTCAAGCCACAAGCGGTGATCGACATCGCCACCCTGACCGGCGCTTGCGTCGTCGCACTGGGTGCGCACACCTCGGGTCTGCTGGGCAACAACGACGAACTGATCGGCCAACTGCTCAGCGCCGGCCAGGCTGCTGACGACCGCGCCTGGCAGCTGCCGCTGTTCGATGAGTACCAAGAGCAACTGGACAGCCCGTTCGCCGACATCGCCAACATTGGCGGCCCGAAAGCCGGCACCATCACAGCGGCATGCTTCCTGTCGCGCTTCACCAAGAACCTCAACTGGGCGCACCTGGACATCGCGGGCACCGCATGGACCAGTGGCGGCAAGGACAAGGGCGCCACTGGCCGTCCGGTGCCATTGCTGACCCAGTACCTGCTGGATCGCGCCAAAGCCTGAACCCGCTGATGGGCGGCGGCGTCACTCTCGGGTGACGCCGCTTGCCGCTCTGGAACCGCAATGACCAAAGTCGATTTTTACATTCTGCCCAGCGCCGACCCTTCGGCTCGCCTGGACTTCGCTTGCAAGCTCACCGAGAAAGCCTGGCGCATGGGTCACCGCATCTATCTGCATTGCAGCGATGCCGCCCAGCGTGACGATCTCGATGCGCGCCTGTGGGCGTTCAAGGGCGAAAGCTTCGTGCCGCATGGCCCTGCCGACAGCGAACCGGACGGTTTGATCGTGCTGGGTGTGGGTGATGACTGCGGTCAGCATCAGGATTTGCTGGTCAACCTCGACCTGAAAGTCCCGGCCTTCGCCAACAAGTTCGCCCGGGTGGCGGAAGTGGTGGTCGAAGACCCGACGATTCGTGCCGCGGCGCGGGAGAGTTTTCGCTTCTACCGCGAACAGGGCTATCCTCTGCAAGATCACCGTTTACAGCGACTCTGAGCATTCCAATGGACACTCCGAAACCGCAGCAAAAGCCGACACACCTGCTCGACGATCTCGAATCGATCCGTCAGTTGCTCGGCGACGACAACCTGCAACCACCGCTGTTGACCGATACGGTCGATGAAGGTGAACAGGAACAGATTCCGATGTTGTTCGAAGCGGTTGGCAATGAACCGCAAGCCGTCGAACCGCAACCTGCGCCAACTCCGGCGCCGGCCGCGCAACCTGCGACACCGGTGAATAAAGGCCCGGACGCCCTGCTCCACCTCGACAGCGAACTGCGCGCCGCCGCGCAATTGATCATGCAAGACGTGATCGACGACTTCGCGCCGCACATCGAAACCGAAATCAAACGGCGCCTTGATGCGCGGATGGAAAGGCTGCTCAGCCAATACGAATAACCCCCCTCCTTGTGGTGAGGGGATTTATCCCCGATCGGCTGCGCAGCAGTCGTTAACCCTGCAAACGCGCAGCGTGATTGAAATATTGGGGCTGCTGCGCAGCCCATCGGGGATAAATCCCCTCACCACAAAGGTTCCCCCCCAACATTAGTGTCCGCGCGACCTCCCCCCCGCTCGCCCTCGGCTCCATGCCCCGCTATACTCGTCGGCTTTTCCTGAATTAATGCCAATAGGGTCCCGCCGCGCATGGATAAGACCTACCAGCCGCACGCCATTGAAACTTCCTGGTACAACACCTGGGAGTCCGAGAACTACTTCGCCCCGCAAGGCGCGGGCGACTCCTACACCATCATGATCCCGCCGCCGAACGTCACCGGCAGCCTGCACATGGGTCACGGTTTCAACAACGCGATCATGGACGCCTTGATCCGTTTCCGCCGCATGCAGGGTCGCAACACCCTGTGGCAGCCGGGCACCGACCACGCCGGTATCGCTACGCAGATGCTGGTGGAGCGTCAACTCGAAGCCCAAGGCCAGAATCGCCACGATCTGGGCCGCGAAAAATTCCTCGAGAAAGTCTGGGAATGGAAGGATCAGTCCGGCGGCAACATCAGCCGTCAGATCCGCCGCCTCGGCTCGTCCGTCGACTGGAGCCGCGAGCGCTTCACCATGGACGATGGCCTCTCGGAAGCGGTTAAAGAAGCGTTCGTGCGTCTGCACGAAGACGGTCTGATCTATCGTGGCAAGCGTCTGGTCAACTGGGACACCAAGCTGCACACGGCGATTTCCGACCTCGAAGTGGAAAACCACGACGAGAAGGGTTTCCTGTGGAACCTGAAGTACCCGCTGGCCGACGGCGCGAAAACCGCTGATGGCAACGACTTCCTGATCGTCGCGACCACCCGTCCGGAAACCATGCTCGGCGACTCCGCCGTTGCGGTTAACCCGAACGATGAGCGCTACCAGGCCCTGATCGGCAAGTTTGTCGAGCTGCCGCTGGTTGGCCGCCGCATCCCGATCATCGCCGACGATTACTGCGATCCTGAATTCGGCACCGGCTGCGTGAAAATCACCCCGGCCCACGATTTCAACGACTACGAAGTCGGCAAGCGCCACAATCTGCCGCTGCTGAACATCTTCGACAAGAACGCCAACGTGCTGCCGGCAGCCCAGGTGTTCAACCTCGACGGTACGCTGAACGACAGCATCGACGGCGCAATTCCAGCTGAATACGCCGGCCTCGAGCGTTTTGAAGCGCGCAAGCAAATCGTTGCCGCCTTCGACGCCGCCGGTCTGTTGGTCAGCGTCAACGACCACGCCCTGAAAGTACCGAAAGGCGATCGCTCCGGCACCATCATCGAGCCGTGGCTGACCGACCAGTGGTACGTGTCGACCAAGCCTTTGGCCGAGCCTGCGATTGCTGCCGTTGAAGACGGTCGCATTCAGTTCGTACCCAAGCAGTACGAAAACATGTACTTCTCGTGGATGCGCGACATTCAGGATTGGTGCATCAGCCGCCAGCTATGGTGGGGCCACCGGATTCCGGCCTGGTACGATGAGTCGGGCAAAGTCTATGTCGGTCGCGACGAAGCCGAAGTGCGTGCCAAAAACAATCTTGGCCCGGACGTTGCGCTGCAACAGGACAACGACGTTCTCGACACCTGGTTCAGTTCCGGTCTGTGGACGTTCTCCACCTTGGGCTGGCCGGAAAAAACCGAGTTCCTGAAGAAATTCCACTCCACCGACGTGCTGGTGACGGGCTTCGACATCATTTTCTTCTGGGTTGCCCGGATGATCATGCTGACCATGCACCTGATCAAGAACGAGGACGGCACGCCGCAGGTACCGTTCAAGACCGTTTATGTACACGGTCTGGTGCGTGATGGTCAGGGCCAGAAGATGTCCAAGTCCAAGGGCAACGTCCTTGACCCGCTGGACATCATCGACGGTATCGAGCTGGAAGACCTGGTGCAGAAGCGCACCTCCGGCATGATGCAGCCGAAACTGGCGAAGAAGATCGAGAAGCAGACCCGCGACGAGTTCGCCGACGGCATCGCCAGCTACGGCACCGACGCCCTGCGCTTCACCTTCTGCTCGCTGGCTTCGACCGGTCGCGACATCAAGTTCGACATGGGCCGCGTTGAAGGCTACCGCAACTTCTGCAACAAGATCTGGAACGCCGCGCGTTATGTTCTGGACAAGGGCGAAGATTGCGGCCAGAACGGCGAAGCCTACGAACTGTCGCTGGCGGATCGCTGGATCATCTCGCAGCTGCAACGCACCGAAGCCGAAGTGACCCGTCAACTCGATCAGTTCCGTTTCGACCTGGCGGCGCAAGCGCTGTACGAGTTCATCTGGAACCAGTATTGCGACTGGTACCTGGAACTGTCCAAGCCTGTGCTGTGGGACGAGAATGCGCCGGTTGAACGTCAGCGCGGCACTCGCCGTACGCTGGTTCGCGTATTGGAAGTGGCGCTGCGTCTGGCGCATCCGTTCATGCCGTTCATCACTGAAGAAATCTGGCAGCGCATCGCGCCGCTGGCCGGCATTCAGGGCAAGACGATCATGCTGCAACCTTGGCCAGTGGCCAACGAAGAGCGCATCGATCCGGCCGCCGAGAACGACATCGAATGGCTCAAGGAACTGATGCTCGGCACGCGCAACATCCGTGGCGAAATGAACATCGGCCCGGGCAAGCCACTGCCGATCTACCTGAAGAACGTCAGCGCTGAAGACCAGCGCCGTCTGACCGAGAACGAAGCGCTGCTGAAGAAACTGGCGCGTCTGGAATCGATCACCGTTCTGCAGGCTGGCGAAGAAGCTCCGCTGTCCGCCACCGCGCTGGTTGGCGAGATGGAAGTGCTGGTGCCGATGGCCGGTCTGATCGACAAGGGCGCCGAGCTGGCGCGTCTGGACAAGGAAATCTTGCGTTTGCAGGGTGAAGTTCAGCGTGTTGGCGGCAAACTGTCCAACGCCGGTTTCGTTGACAAGGCCCCGGCCGAAGTCATCGAGAAGGAACGCGCCAAACTGGCCGAGGCTGAACAAGCCCTGGCCAAACTGGCCGAGCAACACGCGCGGATTGCCAGTCTGTAACGGCAAATCGCACTAAAAAAAGGGAGGCCCAAGTGGCCTCCCTTTTTCATTCCCGCCACATTCCCCCCTGTAGGAGCTGCCGCAGGCTGCGATCTTTTGATCTGGCTTTTAAAAACCAAGATCAAAAGATCGCAGCCTGCAGCAGCTCCTACATGGGATCGGCGCATAGCTCGTCAATGTGGGACAATACCCGCCACTTTCAGCCATACCCGAATCGACCACGCCCATGAACGCCCCCCGCACACCCAAACCTGCGCGCAAAAAGCCCGACTCCGCGACCCCGGCCAAGACCGTCGAGCCGCGTGAAAAGGCCAGCCTGCACCCGCGCAATCGCCATCAGGGTCGTTACGACTTCCCGGCGCTGATCAAGACCACGCCGGAACTGGCGAAGTTTGTGATCATCAACCCGTACGGTAAGGAAAGCATCGACTTCGCCAGCCCCGACGCGGTGCGCGTGTTCAACCGGGCGCTGCTCAAGTCGTTCTATGGCATCCAGCATTGGGACATCCCGGCAGACTACCTCTGCCCGCCAGTGCCGGGCCGTGCCGATTACGTGCACTTCCTCGCTGACCTGCTGGCGAGCATGAACGACGGTAAGGTGCCGCGCGGCGCGATCGTCAACGTGCTCGACATCGGTATGGGCGCCAACTGCGTTTATCCGCTGATCGGTAACAGCGAATACCGCTGGCACTTCCTCGGTTCTGAAATCGACCCGACGGCGGTGGCTGCCGCCAAGGCTATCGTTCAGTCCAACGACTTGAACAAGGTGATTCAGTTGCGCTTGCAGGAAAACCGCAAGCACATCCTGATCGGCTTGCTTGAGCCGGGCGAGCGCTTTGACCTGACCATGTGCAATCCGCCGTTCCACGCCTCGATGGACGAAGCGACCAAGGGCAGCGAGCGCAAATGGCGCGCCCTGGGCAAGGCCGATCCGAAACGCAAACTGCCGGTGCTGAACTTCGGTGGCCAGTCGGCGGAGCTGTGGTGTGAAGGCGGCGAAGCGCGTTTCGTGACGCAACTGATCGCCGAGAGCGCGAACTTCCAGCACAAAGTGCTGTGGTTCAGCACCTTGGTGTCGAAAGCCTCGAACCTGCCAGCCATCGAAACCGCGCTGAAAAAGGCCGGCGTGCTGGAAAGCCAGGTCGTAGAAATGTCCCAAGGCCAGAAGCAGAGCCGTTTCGTGGCGTGGACGTTCCAGACCAAGTCCGAGCAGCAGATCTGGCGCCGCGAGCGTTGGACCCGCTAACCTTGGGCTGACCCCTGTAGGAGCTGCGGCACGCTGCGATCTTTTGATCTTGATTGATTTGTAAACACAAGATCAAAAGATCGCAGCGTGCCGCAGCTCCTACAGGGGTAAGACGTCAAATCGCAGGCACAAAAAAACCGTGCCCGGATCACTCCGGAGCACGGTTTTTTTTGCTGCGTCTTACTTGTTCACAGCGTCGGTCAGGCCTTTGGCCACAACCAGCTTGATCACTTTCTTCGCAGGGATTTCGATGGCAGCGCCAGTCGAAGGGTTACGGCCAGTGCGGGCAGGACGCTCGGTCACTTTCAGCTTGCCGATACCTGGCAAGGTGATTTCGCCGCCGTTTTCCAGCTGATCGGCAACGATTTGGCCCAGTTGGTCCAGAGCGTTACGCGCGGTGGATTTCGGCGCGTCGATAGCTTCAGCGATGTCGTCGATCAGTTGGTCTTTAGTAAGAGCCATGTAGTGTTCCTTCCCTATCAAATTCATATGGATTGCAGAGTGCAGTGTCAGCCATCGAGCCCGATCTTCTGGATCTGGCACCCTCGGCGATAACCACGACGAGTCGGGTTATAGATACCGAAATCAGGGTTTGGTTCGACCTGACAAATGCTGATTGCACGCTTAACGCAGTGACTTCGCGTAAGACCGGGCAAAACTAGCACAGAGACAAGGAAATATCCGCCTCTAGCTACCCATTTGGTCAGCTTTATTGCTCTAAACCGCGAAAAAACTGCATAAGCCCGGTCGCACGCCCCGGTTTTGCCCTACAACCCCACGTTTACGCTGCCGCTGACGCGGTTTCCCGCTTATGTAGGAGCTGCCGCAGGCTGCGATCTTTTGATCCTGTTTTTTTAAAATGCCAGATCAAAAGATCGCAGCCTGCGGCAGCTCCTACAACAGGCCCGTGCCGAGAATCGGGTACACTTAGCGCTTTTTCGGGGGAGCCTGCCCTCCTCCCTTCCAACAGCCGAGAAGCCCATGCCGATCCGTCATTGCATCGTCCACCTGATCGACAAAAAACCCGACGGCACGCCCGCAGTTCTGCACGCCCGTGACACGGAACTGGCCGAGTCCGCGGCCATCGAGAACATGCTCGCCGACCTCAACGAAAGCTATAACGCCAAACAGGGCAAAGCCTGGGGCCTGTTTCACCCGGAATCCGGCGCGTTCCCGTTCAGTGGCTGGCTGAAGGAATACATGGAGGGCGGCAAGGACTTCACCGCATTCAGCAAAGTCGCGGTCGAGCACCTGCAGAAGCTGATGGAAGAGTCGAACCTGTCGGTCGGCGGCCACGTGCTGTTCGCGCATTATCAGCAAGGCATGACCGATTACCTGGCAATCGCCCTGCTGCACCACAGTGAAGGCGTGGCGGTGACCGACGAGCTGGACGTGACCCCGTCGCGCCACCTCGACCTTGGCCAACTGCACCTCGCAGCGCGGATCAACGTCTCCGAGTGGCAGAACAACAAACAATCGAAGCAGTACATCTCATTCATCAAAGGCAAGAATGGCAAAAAGGTCTCGGAATACTTCCGCGACTTTATCGGCTGCCAGGAAGGCGTCGACGGCCCGGGCGAGACGCGCACGCTGCTCAAGGCCTTCAGCGATTTCGTCGAGAGCGAAGACCTGCCGGAAGAGTCCGCGCGCGAGAAGACCAAAACCCTGGTCGATTACGCCAGCAGCCAGGCCAAACTCGGCGAGCCGATGGGCCTGGAAGAACTCTCCGAGTTGATCGACGAAGAGCGCCCGAAAGCCTTCTTCGATCACATCCGCAATAAGGACTACGGCCTGTCGCCAGAGATTCCCGCGGACAAACGCACTTTGAATCAATTCCGCCGCTTCACCGGCCGCGCCGAAGGCCTGTCGATCAGCTTTGAAGCGCACCTGCTGGGCTCGAAGATCGAGTACGACGAAGAAGCTGGCACCTTGGTGATCAAAGGTTTGCCGACGTCGCTGACCGATCAGCTGAAGCGGCGCAACTGATGCTCGCCAATGTGCTGAAGAAGGTCGCGCTGGTTCTGCTGGTGGTCGTGGTGTATCAGAACTGGGGCAAGATCGAGCGGGTGTTCAATCCGTCGCAGATGGTTGCCGAGCAGACGCGGGCGCAAGCCAACGTCGTGCTTTACGCCACCGACTGGTGCGGTTACTGCAAGCAGACCAAGCGTTTTCTCGACAGCAAGGGGATTCCGTTCAAGGAGTTCGACATCGAGAAGGATGCCGATGCGCGCAAGGCGTATGAGGCATTGGGTGGACGCGGGATTCCGTTGATTGATGTCAACGGCACCTTGATTCGCGGGTTTGACCCGGACGAGATCCTCGCCGCCCTGAAATAGAACTCTGTAGGAGCAAGGCTTGCCCGCGAAGAACGATGACCCGGTTTGTCAGAGACACCGCGTCATCGTTCTTCGCGAGCAAGCTTTGCTCCTACAGATTTAGCGGGCTTCGATGCGGAAACCGAAGCGTGGGAAGTGCACGTGCACCACGCCGCCGCGCTCGTCTTCGCGACGAATGATCAGCTCTTCGCTACCGGCAAACAGCAACTCACCGACCACTGGATCAACACCGTAATCCGTCGCCGAGATCGCCACTTGCTGGCCTGCCTTGAAACCATTCGGGTCGATGAACTGCTCTTTCGGCAGATCCGCTGGCGTCGCACTGCGTGCAACTTCCAGCGCTTCCTCAGAGGTCATCGCACTCGCCGCGCCATGGCCAAAGCCCAACACTCGACCCAACCACGCGGAAACAGCCGGATACTCATCCACCAACGGCGCGGTGACGTGAGTCGCTTTGAGGAACCACAGCGGATGCGCCAGCGCGAAGTCGGCAATCGACGGCTCGCCGAACAGGAAGTCGCCCTGCTCGCGCTGCAGTTGTTGCTCCAGACGCAGCATGATCGTCGGCCATTGATGCTTGGCCTGCTCAGCGGACAAACGTGTGGCGCTGCCGCCACTGAACAAACCGGCGCGGTCAGCCATAAACGCTTTGATCGCTTCCGGCGGCAGCTTGCCGAAACGCACGGCTACCGATTCCGGCTGAAACACCAGGCTCACCGCATGTTGAAACACCACCGAATCAACCCAGGTGGCGAAACTCGCGGTGGTCATTTCCTGGCCTTCAGGGAAGAAGCTCGGCAGGGCTTTTTCCTGCTCCAGGCGACGGGCGATCAGTGAAGTGTCGCAGTAGATGTCGGCGCCGATTTGCAGCACCGGGGTTTTGCGATAGCCGCCAGTCAGTGCGGTCAGATCCGGCTTTGGCATCACTGGCGAAATGTGCACCGAGCGCCACGACAGGCCTTTGAAACCCAGCAGCAGGCGGGCCTTCTCGGCAAATGGAGAAGTCGGGTAATGATGCAGAATCAACTCGGACATGCTCGGCTCCGCCGCTCAGAAAGTGAGTCGGCAGCTTAGCGCGCATTTGCTTAGCAGCCTACAGATCTGGCTGATGGGAACCGATCAGTCAGATTGATAAGACGCGACCAGGCATTCCTTGGCGCTCTTGCGCAGTTTTTTGATCAGCCGTTCCTGACGCAAAGCATCGCTTTTATCGCGACAAAGCTCGGTGTACACCAACGCCATCGCCGGGCTGGAAAGGAAGAACCGCGCGCCTTTGCCGCTTTGATGCTTGGCGAAGCGGCGCACCGGGTCGTCGCTGATGCCGCAGTACAGCGAACCGTTGGCCGCGCGAACCAGGTAGACGAACCAGGACTTGCTCACCGGTTCGGCAACATCGACAGATTTTTCGCTAAGGCTGGTCACTTCGGGATCAAGACGTGTAGGAAACAGGCCGCGATCTTATCAGCGACCGGCCTGAAATGCCTTCAGTCCCTTCAACGCCTGCGCACGCACGGCGTTGCGTACCAGAGGCGTCCAGCCCAGCAGCAGACCTTTGAAACCCAGAGCCTGACGCGACCAGCGCCACAGATCGAAATGGTCGTGATGCTCGCAGATCTTGCCGTCACGGAAGACGAAACGGGCCTGGATATCGTTGATCACAACGTTGCCGGTCTGGCTGAACAGGTAGGTCGCGACCCAGTGCGCACCGCCGCTGCGCTCATCAGCGCGGACGTTGTCGAAGGTCAGGGAGAAGTCTTTGGCGCGGGTGGTGAGCATGCGCCACATGTCGCCGGCATCGCGCCCGCGCAGTTCGCCGAAGGCCGGATCGCTGAACACCACGTCATCGGTGTAGCACGCGGCCATGGCCTCGGCGTCCAGACGTTTGAAGGCTTCGTAGAAGCGGGTGATCAACGCGCTGTGGGCTTCGCTCATGGGCAATCTCCAAAATAGGTACAGATTGCCAGCACGATAATCCGCAATACGAAGAAACACTATCGGCATTCGTAAACCGAATACCAACTACACACAAAATTAATGTGGGAGCGAGCCTGCTCGCGAAAGCGGCGTGTCAGTCAACACAGATGTTGAATGTTAAATCGCCTTCGCGAGCAGGCTCGCTCCCACATTTAAAATGTGTGGATTCAGATTCTTTCGCTTTGCACTTGCACGTACAGCGCTCGCCCGGCGCCGAGGCCGGCGATGATCGCGCCGGTGCCGATGATGCCGAAGATCCAGCCCACCGCATTCCAGCCGCCCGTCCAGTCATGCACCACACCGACCGCAAACGGCCCCATCGACGCCAGCGTGTAGCCGAAGCCCTGGGACATGCTCGACAGGTTCGCCGCGACGTGCGAATCCCGCGAACGCAAGACGATCAACGTCAACGCCAGACTGAACGTACCGCCCTGCCCCAGGCCCAGCAGAATCGCCCAGCCCCACAGGCCTTCGATCGGCGCATACAGGCAACCGAACAGGCCACCCAGGGTCAACGCCATCACCACGACAATTGCCAGTCGCTGATCCTTGCCGCGAGTGGCCAGCCAAGGCGCGGCCAGCGAACTGGCGAGCTGGATGATCACCGAGCCGGACAACACCAGACCCGCTTGCGTCGGCGTCAGCCCGCGACCAATCAGGATCGACGGCAACCAGCCAAACACGATGTACGCCAGCGACGATTGCAGGCCCATATACAACGTCACTTGCCACGCCAGCGGATCACGCAGCAGGCCGCGCACGCGATAGGCGACGTTGTGTGCACCGTGTTTTTGACCGACCTGTGGCAGCCAGAACAACGCCGCCACCAGCGCCGGGATGACCCAGAAGCCCAGGCCAATTGTCCAGTCTCCGCCAAAATTTTCGCTCAACGGCACACTGGTGCCCGCCGCCATTGCCGCGCCCAGACACAGGGCCATGGTGTAGACGCCGGTCATGGTGCCGGCGTGTTTGGCGAAGTCGCGCTTGACGATACCCGGCAGCAATACGCCGACAATGCCGATGCTTGCGCCGCCCAATACGCTGCCCGCAAACAGGCCGATTTCACCGAAGCTGCTACGCAAAATGATGCCGCAGGCCAGTGTCAGCAGGATCCCCAACACCACGCGTTCGGCGCCAAAACGTCGCGCCAGAATCGGTGCCAGCGGTGCGAATAAACCGAGGCACAGCACCGGCAGTGTGGTCAGCAAACCGGCCTGCGCCGCCGACAAGCCGAGGCTCTTGGAAACGTCGCTGAGCAGCGGCGCCATGCTCGACAGCGCCGGACGCAAGTTCAACGCCACCAGAATCAGCCCCAGCAGCAACAGCCACGGCCGGCGCACCAGCGGATGGCTTTGTTGCACCTGCTCGTCATCGGCCTCGGCGTCGATCAGCAGCTCTTCAAGCTCTGCCGTGCGTTTCGGGGTTGTGGATAGCTCACTGCGGGACATGGATTTCTCGGTTTCAAGGTTCATTGATCAACTGCCTCGACAAGGCTTTGGCCCGTTCCGGGTCGCGTTGTTCGACGGCATCGAGCAACTCGATGTGCAGGTCGAACACTTCCTGACGGCGCGGGACGATGTTCAGGGTCTGGCGCAATTGCGCGCCGACGATGCTGGAGAAATAGCGATACAGCTCGCTGAGGGTCGGGTTGTGCGCGGCGTCGACCAGTCGGCGGTGGAACACCAGATCGCAGGCGATGTAGGTGTCGAGATCTCCGTGGTAGTGACTGCCACTGGTGCCGAGGGCTTCGCGCAATGCGGCGAGGTCTTCATCGGTGCGACGCAACG
This sequence comes from Pseudomonas sp. NPDC087804, assembly GCF_044742965.1. NCBI lineage: Bacteria > Pseudomonadati > Pseudomonadota > Gammaproteobacteria > Pseudomonadales > Pseudomonadaceae > Pseudomonas > Pseudomonas sp. NPDC087804. The sequence continues at coordinate 49,297 of NZ_JBIUVN010000005.1, forward strand.
CCGCCAGGCCGATCGCCTCGACTTCGAGGATGTGCCGGGTTTCCCGCGCCTGCTCCAGCGAGCAACGCGACAACGCTTTCAGCGTGTCGAGCGGATCAACCAGCGCGCGCAAATAACTGCCGTCGCCCTGGCGAATCTCGATCAATCCGGAAAACGCCAACACACGCATGGCTTCGCGCACGGTATTGCGGCTAATGCCCAACTCAGCGCAGAGCTCGGGTTCGGTCGGCAAGCGTTCGCCGACCTGCCAGGCACCACTGTTAATGCGCTGGCGGAGTTGATCCAAGGCCTGATCGACCAAGGATCGTTTGATGAGTGGAGAAATGTCTGACATAGGATTCGCCCTTTCATCCAATCATAGGATGAATTTTCCGACATGTTAGTCAGACCCATGTAGGACGGCAACCACCTAAGGTCAAAAGGCGACACATGGAGCGGCATTTTCGATTAGTCAAAATCACCCTTTAAGGGTAATTTCAGGGACAGGGTTTTGGTTTCTTATGGAAAAGAACACACCCCATTACGACTTGGTGGTAGTGAAGCAAGAAGTCATCAGACTGGGCGCTAAAGCCTTTACAGGAAGCGCGATGAGCTCGGGCAAGGGCATGGGGTTAAACCTCAAACGTATGCAGCAAGCCATCTGCTCGCTGGATCGCCGGATGTTCTACAAGTCCATGACTTGCTACACCAACCACAGACACTGGCAGGATGTTTACCACATTGGATTTCACGACTTGGAGTTGTATATCAAAATCACCTACTGCCCCAACGGCGGTCCTCCCGTGATCTCTTTCAAGGAGAAGAATTTATGAATACACGGCAATGCTTGAGCTGTGGCACTCAAGAGTCGATGCAACATTTCGAAGGTCGCAGTTTGACTGTCAACTACAAGGATGTTTCACGTTGGGTGCACGGCATTGCAGGGTGGGAATGCAAAGCCTGCGGCGAGATCATTTTTGATAACGATACTGACAGCGCCGAACGCTATTCTGACGCCGGCGATAAATTGCTCGAAGAGTGCTTCCACGTAATGGGCGCCGAGATGAAACGCATCCGCCGCAAATTGCATCTCACCCAAAAAGAAGCAGTTAAATTGCTATCCGGCGGAGGTCACAACGCTTTTTCCCGCTACGAACGCGGCGAGCTTTCACCGCCTCAACCGTTGTTCAATCTTATGCGTCTGCTAGACCGGCACCCTCACCTGCTCGCCGAAATACACGCGATGAACGAAGGCAGTGAATTGCGGCGATTGCTCGCCGCGCGCTTCCCGGAACAGGAGACGGCACCGGTGCCCTGACAAAACCTGGAAAAAATAAACCCGGAACTCGGTCCGGGTTTATTTCAGAACGTAGGTCAGATCAATGCAAAATCTGACTCAAGAACAACTTCGTCCGCTCATTCTGCGGATTATCGAAGAAGTCATTCGGCGCCGCTTGCTCAACGATTTCACCCTTGTCCATGAAGATCACACGGTTCGCCACAGTCCGCGCGAAGCCCATTTCGTGAGTCACGCAAAGCATGGTCATGCCGTCTTCTGCCAGACCGATCATGGTGTCGAGCACCTCTTTCACCATCTCCGGATCGAGCGCTGAAGTCGGTTCATCGAACAGCATGATTTTCGGTTTCATGCACAGGGCGCGGGCAATCGCCACACGCTGTTGCTGACCACCGGACAGTTGCCCCGGGAACTTATGCGCCTGCTCCGGAATGCGTACGCGTTCCAGGTAATGCATGGCGATTTCCTCGGCCTTGCGCTTGGGCATCTTGCGTACCCACATCGGCGCCAGGGTGCAGTTCTGCAAAATGGTCAGGTGCGGGAACAGGTTGAAATGCTGGAACACCATGCCGACTTCGCGGCGGATCGCTTCGATCTGCTTGAGGTCATTGGTCAGTTCCACGCCGTCGACGACGATGCGGCCCTGCTGGTGTTCTTCCAGACGATTGAGGCAACGAATCGTCGTCGATTTGCCGGAACCCGACGGGCCGCACAAAACGATACGTTCGCCCTGTTTCACGTTGAGGTTGATGTCTTTCAGCACGTGGAACTGGCCGTACCACTTGTTGACGCCCTGCATCTGAATAATGCCTTCAGGGCTCACAGGCTTTTTGATTACTTCACTCATCTCAAAACTCCTAACGCTTGTGGCCAGTGTCGAGCTTGCGTTCCAGATGCATGGAATAGCGCGACATACCAAAACAGAAAATCCAGAACACCAGGGCGGCGAACACGTAGCCTTCGGTGGCCATGCCCAGCCATTTCGGGTCGGCAGCGGCTTGCTTGACGCTGTTGAGCAGGTCAAACAGGCCGATGATGATCACCAGACTGGTGTCCTTGAACAGCGCAATGAAGGTGTTGACGATGCCCGGGATCACCAGCTTCAGGGCTTGCGGCAGAATCACCAGGCCCATCGAACGCCAGTAACCGAGGCCCATCGCTGCGGCCGCTTCGTACTGACCTTTGGGAATCGCTTGCAGACCACCGCGCACCACTTCAGCGACGTAGGCCGACTGGAACAGGATCACGCCGATCAGCGCCCGCAGCAGCTTGTCGAAGTTCATTCCCTCGGGTAGGAACAGCGGCAGCATCACCGAGGACATGAACAGCACGGTGATCAACGGCACGCCGCGCCAGAATTCGATGAAGGTCACGCAGACCACCCGAATCGCCGGCATGTTCGAACGTCGACCCAGCGCCAGCACGATCCCCAGCGGCAAGGCGCCGGCGATACCGACGGTGGCGATCACCAGGGTCAGCATCAGGCCGCCCCATTGGCTGGTCGCCACCTGTGGCAGGCCGAACACGCCGCCGTGCAGCAGGCACCAGGCAACAATCGGGTAGATCACCAGAAAGCTCAGCCCGTACACCGCTTTACGCGGGAAGCGCGAGATGAACAGTGGCGCCACGCCGATTACCGCCAGCCACACGGTCAGGTCGACGCGCCAGCGCCATTCAGCCGGGTAATAGCCGTACATGAACTGGCCAAAACGCTGCTGAATGAACACCCAGCAGGCGCCGTCCTTGGTGCAGTCGGCGCGGGTGGTGCCGACCCAGTTGGCATCAATGATTGCCCAACTGAGAATCGGTGGCACGACGAGGTAAATCAGGTAGAACGCAAACAGGGTCAGCAAGGTGTTGAGCCAGCTGGAGAACATGTTCGCGCGCATCCACGCCACCACGCCGATGCTGCTGTTCGGTGGGGGCATGTCGGGTTTGAAAGTATGAGTACTCATGCGCTTTTCCTTACCGCTCGATCAGCGCAATGCGCTTGTTGTACCAGTTCATCAGCAGGGAAATGCTGATACTGATCGCCAGGTACACGCTCATGGTGATGGCAATCACTTCGATCGCCTGACCGGTCTGGTTAAGCACGGTGCCGGCGAACAGCGAAACCATTTCCGGGTAACCGATACCGGCCGCCAGCGAAGAGTTTTTCGCCAGGTTGAGGTATTGGCTGGTCAGCGGCGGAATGATCACGCGCAGGGCTTGCGGGATGATCACCTTGCGCAGGGTCGGGCCGTTGCGCAGGCCGAGCGAACGCGCCGCTTCGGTCTGGCCGTGGCTGACCGACTTGATCCCCGAACGCACGATCTCAGCGATGAACGCCGCGGTGTACACGGTCAGGGCCAGGGTCAAGGCAAGCAGTTCCGGGATCAGCACCCAGCCGCCAACGAAGTTGAAGCCTTTGAGCTCGGGCATTTCCCAGTGCAGCGGCGCGCCGAAGATCAGTGCGCACAACGCCGGAATCACCAGCAGAATCGCCAGGCCCACCCAGAACTTGTGGAACGGCACGCCGGTCGCTTCAAAGCGTTTGTTGGCCCAACGGCACATCAGCACGATGCCGACGATGGCCACCACGATGCTGATCATGAACGCCCAGAAACCATCAGCGGCCAGCGCGGCCGGCATGTTCAGGCCACGGCTGCTGACGAAGAAGGTGTCGCCGAAGTTATGGCTGTTGCGCGGCCCCGGCATGGTCAGGAATACCGCGAAGTACCAGAACAGGATTTGCAGCAGCGGCGGAATGTTGCGGAAGACTTCCACATACACCGTCGCCAGTTTGCTGATGATCCAGTTCTGCGACAGCCGTGCCACACCGATGATGAAGCCGAGAATCGTCGCCAGAATCACGCCGATCACTGTCACCAACAAGGTGTTGAGCAAACCGATAACGAAGACGCGGGCATAACTGTCCGCTTCGGTGTAGTCGATCAGGTGTTGAGCGATGCCGAACCCGGCACTGCGCTCCAGAAAGCTGAAACCGGAAGTGATGCCCCGGTGCTGCAGGTTGGTTTGAGTGTTGTCGAACAGGAACCAGCCCAGCGAAACCACCGCGACAATCGTGATGATCTGGAATAGCCACGCACGCACTCGCGGATCGCTGAGGCTGAGCCTCTGCTTAGGTGCGCCGATTGAATTTTGCATGAAGTGCCCCGCAAAAAATGGAACAAGAACATCACCCGGCGGTTGGCCCGCCGGGCGATAGAACCATTAGCGCACTGGTGGTGCGTACTGAATGCCGCCGTTGTTCCACAGGGCGTTCAAGCCGCGGTCGATTTCCAGCGGAGTGCTCTTGCCGAGGTTTTTCTCGAAGATTTCGCCGTAGTTACCGACTTGTTTGACGATCTGTACTACCCAGTCTTTCGGCAGTTTCAGGTCTTTGCCGTATTCGCCGTCAGCACCGAGCATACGAGCGACGTCCGGGTTTTTAGTCGACTTGGCTTCGGCTTCGACGTTTTTCGAAGTGATGCCGGCTTCTTCGGTGTTGAGCAGCGCGTAGCCAACCCAACGCACGATAGCCAGCCACTCGTCGTCGCCATTACGTACGACCGGGCCCAGGGGTTCTTTGGAAATGGTTTCCGGCAGAACCACGTAGTCCTTCGGCGCTGCCAGCTTGCTGCGCTGGGCGAACAGTTGGGACTTGTCGGAGGTCAGCACGTCGCAACGACCGGATTCCAGCGATTTGGCGCTTTCATCGGAGGTGTCGAAAGTGATCGGGGTGTATTTCAGACCGTTGCCACGGAAGTAGTCGGAAACGTTCAGCTCGGTGGTGGTACCGGCCTGGATGCAGATGGTTGCACCGTCCAGCTCTTTGGCACTTTTCACACCGAGCTTGTTGTTCACCAGGAAGCCGATGCCGTCGTAGTAGGTAATGAAGCCCGGGAATTTCAGGCCCATGCCCGCGTCACGCGAACTGGTCATGGTGGTGTTGCGCGACAGAATGTCGATTTCGCCGGACTGCAGCGCGGTGAAGCGCTCCTTGGCGTTCAACTGACTGAACTTGACCTTGGTCGCGTCGCCGAAAACGGCAGCGGCCACAGCGCGGCAGACGTCAGCGTCGATCCCGAGGATCTTGCCGGTTGCATCCGGTACCGAGAAGCCCGGCAGACCGTCGCTCACGCCACACTGCACGAAACCTTTCTTCTGCACTGCATCCAGGGTTGCACCCGCCTGAGCGAACCCGCTGACACCGAGTACTGTTGCTGCAGTCACGATGGCCAGGGTGGATTTCAACATCTTCATTCAAACCTCCAGTTTTGCTCTTGTTGTGTCGGAGCTTGAGTCCAGTCGCACCCTTTTGAGGCGGTGTTGACCCTTGTTGGCTTTTTATTGGGTCAACCGACGTAAGACCTTCGCTATGAGTCTAGTAGGAGAAGATCCACAAAATGGATCACTCACTTCTCACCAATCGGCCGAACGGGCGGTAGCCCTTTCACGTTCGCGAAGCCCGTAGCGGCCCTTGGCGAACATCCATCACCGGATTTTTTGCAATCCCGGCCCACGGGGTACACTGATAGTGTTACCGCCAGGCGCGAGATCGGTTGCACGCCTGAAGCCATAGCAAAGCCCGTACCACACCGTTCGCTGAAGCGCTTTAGCGACAGGTCAATAGCAAAACTTGTACCCTTGCGACATCTTCTTAACAGATCAATCGGGCGCGCCCTTCAATCACGCACTCAATGAGAGCGCCCGCACACAATTGGAGCAGCCATGACCGAGCCCTTGATTCTTCAGCCTGTTAAGCCCGCAGACGCCTGCGTGATCTGGCTGCACGGCCTCGGCGCCGACCGCTATGACTTCCTGCCGGTGGCCGAAGCGTTGCAGGAAAGCCTGTTGAGCACGCGTTTTGTGTTGCCGCAGGCGCCGACACGTCCCGTTACGATAAATGGCGGATATGCCATGCCGAGCTGGTACGACATTAAAGCCATGAGCCCGGCGCGGGCGATCGATCGTGATGAGCTGGAAGCGTCGGCGGATCGCATCATCGAATTGATCGAAAACGAGCGCGCCAGCGGAATAGACGCCTCGCGGATTTTCCTCGCCGGTTTTTCCCAGGGTGGTGCCGTGGTGTTGCACACCGCTTTCTTGAAATGGCAGGGGCCGTTGGGTGGCGTGCTGGCGTTGTCGACGTATGCACCGACGTTCAGTGATGAGCTGGAGTTATCGGCCAGCCAGCAGCGGATTCCGGTGCTGTGCCTGCACGGTCAGTTCGATAACGTGGTGCAGAACTCGATGGGCCGCAGTGCTTACGAGCACTTGGTGAAGCATGGTGTCACCGTGACATGGCAGGAATACCCAATGGAGCACGAAGTGTTACCCGAAGAAATTCGCGACATTGGCGTCTGGTTGAGCGAACGTCTGCGCTAATCGCGACAGCATTGCCTGCCCGTTGATCATCACACTACGCCGCGCCCGTTTCTTGCATTACACTGGCCGGCGTACATTCCTTAACCAATTGATGAGATGACCGTGCTCGAAGCACTCAAGAAAATGTTCGGTAAAAGCGAGGCTGAGCAGCTCGCGCCAGTTCCCAGTGCGCCGTCGCACGCCCCCGGTCATCGCCACGATGTGCCCCAGGCCGACCGCCCCGCTGCCGTAGCAGCACCGAAGCAAGACCCGCAACCCGCTCCGGCCGCGCCCATCGCCGCCGAGCCTGCGCGCAGTGAAGAGCCGAAACCGGCCAGACCGCGTCGCGAACCGAAGCCCAAGGCATCGGTCATTCCGTGGAAACTCGAAGATTTCGTCGTCGAGCCACAAGAAGGCAAAACCCGCTTTCACGATTTCAAACTAGCGCCAGAACTGATGCACGCCATTCAGGATCTGGGCTTCCCGTATTGCACGCCGATCCAGGCGCAGGTGCTGGGTTTCACCCTCGCCGGCAAAGACGCCATTGGTCGCGCGCAGACCGGTACCGGCAAAACCGCCGCGTTCCTGATCTCGATCATCACTCAGTTGCTGCAAACACCGCCGCCGAAAGAACGCTACATGGGCGAACCCCGTGCGCTGATCATCGCGCCGACCCGTGAGCTGGTGGTGCAGATCGCTAAAGACGCCGCTGACCTGACCAAGTACACCGGCCTCAACGTGATGACCTTCGTTGGCGGCATGGACTTCGACAAGCAACTCAAGCACCTCGAAGCGCGCCACTGCGACATTCTCGTCGCGACCCCGGGCCGCCTGCTCGACTTCAACCAGCGCGGCGACGTGCATCTGGACATGGTCGAAGTGATGGTGCTGGACGAAGCCGACCGCATGCTCGACATGGGTTTCATCCCGCAAGTCCGCCAGATCATTCGTCAGACCCCGCCAAAAAGCGAACGCCAGACCCTGCTGTTCTCTGCGACCTTCACCGAAGACGTGATGAACCTCGCCAAGCAGTGGACGACCGATCCGTCGATCGTCGAAATCGAAATCACCAACGTCGCCAACGAAAACGTCGAGCAACACATCTACGCCGTGGCCGGTGCCGACAAGTACAAACTGCTCTACAACCTGGTCAACGATAATGGTTGGGAGCGGGTGATGGTCTTCGCCAACCGCAAGGACGAAGTCCGCCGCATCGAAGAGCGTCTGGTGCGCGACGGTGTGAACGCTGCGCAGTTGTCCGGCGACGTGCCGCAACACAAACGTATCAAGACTCTGGAAGGTTTCCGCGAAGGCAAGATTCGTGTCTTGGTCGCCACCGATGTGGCCGGTCGCGGCATTCACATCGACGGCATCAGCCATGTGATCAACTTCACCCTGCCGGAAGTGCCGGACGACTACGTACACCGCATCGGCCGTACCGGTCGTGCGGGCGCTGATGGCGTGTCGATCAGCTTCGCCGGTGAGGACGACTCCTATCAGTTGCCGTCCATTGAAGAGAAGCTCGGTCGCAAGATCAGTTGTGAAACGCCACCGACGCATCTGTTGCGTGCGGTCGAGCGTAAGCGTCCGCAGTAAGCGACGTTTAATAGAAAAGCGCAGCCGGCAACGGACTGCGCTTTTTTTTCGCCCGGGATTTGATCGGACGCTTGCGAGAGAATACTAAAAGTCCATAATGGACTAATAAGTTTAGATTCGGATTCCGGAGTCCTACATGTCCAGTACGCCCTACGTGATCGACCAGCATCAGGCCCGCGAGTTGTTGGCGCGTCTCGATGTGCCGCAGATCCTGCGCAAGCTGTTTCGCGACCTTGCGGCGGGTAGCGCCGTGCAACCGGCGCAGCAACTGGTGGAATTCCCGCAGGGTGCCGGTGACTTCATCAACTATCTGGGTGTACTGGCTGAAGACGGTGTGTACGGCATGAAGACTTCGCCCTACATCGTTCGCGAGCAAGGCCCATTGGTGACGGCGTGGACGCTGTTGATGTCGATGAAAACCGGTCAACCGCTGCTGCTCTGCGATGCCGGTGAATTGACCACCGCACGCACCGCCGCGACCACTGCCGTGGCAGTTGACGCCCTCGCGCCGTTGAATGCCACGCGACTGGCGATCATCGGCAGCGGCAAGGTTGCGCAGGCGCATCTGCATTACGTGAAGTCGCTGCGCGACTGGCAGAGCATCAGCCTGTATTCGCCAAGCCTGTCCGCCGACGCGCAGACCCAGGCCCTGTTGAAAGCCATCACGCCCAATCTGAAGATCGTCGACAGCCGGGAAGCCGCCCTCGCCGAGGCTGACGTGATCATGCTCTGCACCTCGTCAGCCGGGCCGGTGATTGATCCGGCTGAGCTGAGTAAACCGGCGCTGATTACCTCGATCAGCACCAACGCCCCGCGCGCCCACGAAGTACCACCGCAGCGCCTCAACGAGATGCAAGTGTTCTGCGACTATCGTCTGACCACGCCGGGTTCGGCGGGTGAAATGCTGATTGCTGCTGAACAACATGGCTGGAGCAAGGATTTGATCGTCGGCGACCTCGCCGACCTGCTCAGCGAGAAAGTGCAGCGCCCGGATTACGATCGTCACGTGTTTTTCCGCTCAATCGGCCTGGGCCTGGAAGACATCGCCCTCGCCAATGCGCTCTACCACCTCAACAACTGACCACTGTAGGAGCTGCCGAAGGCTGCGATCTTTTGATCTGTTTTTTTAAGGTCAAGATCAAAAGATCGCAGCCTTCGGCAGCTCCTACAGGGAATGTATTTCAATTGGGAGCTGCCGCAGGCGGATTCCCGGAGAACCTTGATAGCGTTGGAGTTTTTCATGAGCCAGGCAGATTTCATCATCATCGGCGGCGGGATTGCCGGCGCTTCCACCGGTTTCTGGCTGTCGCCGCACGGCAAAGTCATCGTGCTCGAACGTGAATCGCACCCGGCCTATCACTCCACCGGCCGCTCCGCTGCGCTGTTTACCGCCGCCTACGGCACCCCGCAGGTACGTGCACTGACCCAGGCCAGCCGTGAGTTTTTCGATCATCCACCGGCCGGTTTCTGCGAACATCCACTGCTGACCCCACGCGGCGAAATGACCGTCGATTTCACCGGTGACCCCGCCGAACTCAACAACCAATACCTCAGCGCCAAAGCCACAGTCCCTGAGATGCAGTTGCTCACTGCCGACGAAGCCTGCGCGCGCCTGCCGATCCTGCGCCGGGAAAAAGTCCACGGCGCGATCTACGACCCGAGCGCCAGCGACATCGACACCGATGCCCTGCATCAGGGCTACCTGCGCGGCATCCGACGCAACAACGGCGAAGTCCACACCGATTGCGAGGTGCTCGGCCTCAGTCGTGACGCCGACGGCCTCTGGCAGGTGCAAACCAACGGCCAGACCTTTAGCGCGCCAGTGATCATCAACGCCGCCGGCGCCTGGGCCGACAAAATCGGAGCGCTAGCCGGCGCCAAACCGCTGGGCCTGCAACCGAAACGCCGCGCCGCATTTATCTTCGCCGGCCCCGAAGGCGTCAACATTCATCACTGGCCGATGCTGGTCAGCCTCGACGAATCCTTCTATATGAAGCCCGACGCCGGCATGTTCCTCGGCTCACCGGCCAACGCCGATCCGGTCGAACCCCACGATGTGCAACCGGAAGAACTGGACATCGCCATGGGCATTTACCAGATCGAAGAAGCCACCACGCTGACCATCCGCCGTCCGACCCGCACTTGGGCCGGCCTGCGCAGTTTCGTCGCCGACGGTGATTTGCTTAGCGGTTTCGATCCGCAGGTGCCGGGGCTGTTCTGGGTCGCGGCGCAGGGTGGTTACGGCATCCAGACATCGCCGGCGATGGGCCAGGCCAGCGCGGCGCTGGTTCGCGGCGAACCTCTGCCCGAGCACTTGCGCAACTTCGGTCTGAGCAGCGCCATGCTCTCCCCTGCCCGCCTCGCTTGAATGCCCGTCAGGATGACTCGCTCAACGGATTGCGGCACACTCGCAGCGCCTCCTGTTCACGGGGGCGCTGACGCTGCCTGGAGCTCCACTGTCATGACCGCCCCTGAATTCGATCCGGCGCTGGATAACTTCCGCGCCATCGCCGACGCCATCGCCACGCTGTTCTTTCCGCACGCCGAAGTGGTGCTGCACGACCTGCGCACGCAGAAGGTCGACTACATCGCCAACAACCTGTCGAAACGCGAAATCGGCGACGACTCGTCTCTAGAAGACATGCTCAGCGAGGATGTCAGCGACAGGAACATTGGCCCGTACGAAAAGCTCAATTGGGACGGTCAGAAGATTCGCAGCCTGAGCAGCGTCCTGCGCGACGGCGAAGGTCTGCCGTTGGCGGTGCTCTGCATCAATCTGAATATATCGCTGTTTGAGAATGCCAAGGCGGCGCTGGATCTGTTCCTGTCGCCGAGCAAACTGATCCCGCAGCCGGATTCACTGTTTCGCGATGACTGGCAGGAACGCATCAACACCTTCCTCCACGCCTGGCTGCGCGAGCGGCAGTTGAGCCTGAATGTGCTGACCCGCGATCACAAACGTGAACTGGTGCTGGCGCTGCACGCCGAGGGCGCGTTCAAGGGCAAGAGCGCTTCGAACTATGTGGCCAATGTGCTGAACATGGGGCGGGCGACGGTGTACAAGCATTTGAAGGAAATGAAGGGCTAGAGATTTGCGGTGATTTCTCTGACGCCATCGCGAGCAGGCTCACTCCTACAAGGGGAACGCATTCCAAATGTAGGAGTGAGCCTGCTCGCGATAGCGGACTATCAGTCGCCGTAAATGTCGGACTTGAAATACTTCTCGGAAATCTTCTGGTACTCGCCACTCGCGCGAATGCCATCAATCGCGCCATTCAACTGGCTGACCAGTTCCGCATTGCCCTTGCGCACCGCAATCCCCGCGCCCTCGCCGACGTACTTCGGATCCTTCAACTCAGGCCCGACAAACGCATAGCCCTTGCCGCGCGGCATCGTCAAAAAGTCATTCAGCGGAATGGTGTCAGCGAAAATCGCATCCAGCCGCCCCGCCGCCAGATCCATGTAGATCTCTTCGTTGTTGCTGTAGCGCTTGACGTTGATGCCCTTGGGCTCGAACACCTCGGTGGCGTAACGATCGGTGGTGGTCGCACGCTGAACGCCGACGTTCTTGCCTTTGAGGCTGGCGTATTGATCGTCTACCGTGGCGCCTTCTTTCATCACCAGACGCGACGACGTGAAGTAGTACTTGTGGGTGAAATCCACCGACTTCTTACGGTCTTCGTTGATGGTCATCGACGACAGCGCCATGTCGATCTTCTTCACTTTCAGCGAAGGAATCAGACCGTCGAACTCACCTTCCACCCACACGCACTTGACCTTCATCTGCGCGCACAGGGCGTTGCCGATGTCGTAGTCGAAACCGACGATTTCGCCCTTGTCGGTTTTCGAGGCGAATGGCGGGTAAGCGGCTTCGATGCCGATGCGCAGGGTTTGCTCGGCGGCGAACACGCTGGCGCAGGACAACAGGCTGAGGGCCAGACCGGTGATGAGGGTGAGTTTCTTCATGTTCGTTCTCTCGCGGGTTGTTGTTGGTTTGGCAAGAAAGAGCTGAAACGGAGGCGATGCTTTTTTGTACTTATAAATCCATATTGGACTTATACGTACAAGCCGTCAATCGGGCACAGAGGAAGGATTTTATTGATGCAGATGGCGTCTTCGCGAGCAGGCTCGCTCCCACAGGGGATCTGTAGCGAACACAACATCTGCGTTCATAAAGATCCAATGTGGGAGCGAGCCTGCTCGCGAAGGCTTACTGAAGGGCGCTACAGGAATTACTTTTTCCAGCGATCCGCCGCGGCATGATCACTGTCCCGCCCTTCAACCCAACGCGGCCCGTCGCTGGTGTTTTCTTTCTTCCAGAACGGTGCGCGGGTTTTCAGGTAGTCCATGACGAAGGCGCAGGCATCGAAGGCGGCCTGGCGATGGGCGCTGGCGGCGCCGACGAACACGATTGGTTCACCCGGCTCGAGCGCGCCGATGCGATGCAGCACCTCCAGTTTTAGCAGCGGCCAGCGCTGCTCGGCTTCGATGGCGATTTTGCCAAGGGCTTTTTCGGTCATGCCCGGATAGTGTTCGAGGAACATCCCCGCCACATCCAGTCCATCGTTGAAGTCGCGCACGTAACCGACAAAACTCACCACCGCGCCAACACCGACGTTGGCCGCGTGCATCGCGTTGACTTCAGCGCCCGGGTCGAACGGCGTGGCCTGCACACGAATCGCCATGGCTCAGCCTCCGGTCACGGTGGGAAAAAACGCCACTTCGTCGCCATCGACCACCGGCTCGTCGAGCTGACAGAGGTCTTCATTGCGCGCGCACATCAGGTTCTGTTCGCTCAATACTTCAGCGCCATCCCGTTGCGCCAGCAATGCACGCACGTCATCGACGGTGGCGAAATCACCTTCAACCTTCAGCGAATCCACGCCCAGCGCTTCACGGTAACGGGCAAAAAACTTCACGGTCAGGTTCATGGCTGCTCCGCTTGAAAGTGCCCGCTCTTGCCGCCGACCTTCTCCAGCAGACGCACGCTTTCAATGGTCATGCCGCGATCGACGGCTTTGCACATGTCATAAATGGTCAGGGCGGCGACGCTGGCAGCGGTCAGCGCTTCCATCTCGACGCCGGTCTGCCCGGACAGTTTGCAACGGGCGACGATGCGCACGGTGTCTTCGCCGTCAGCACTGAGTTCGACTTTGACGCCGGTCAGCATCAGCGGGTGGCACAGGGGAATCAGATCACTGGTTTTCTTTGCCGCTTGAATGCCGGCGATGCGCGCTACGGCAAACACGTCACCCTTGGGATGGCCGCCGCTGACGATCATCTGCAACGTTTCGGGGAGCATGCGCACCAGCGCTTGGGCCGTCGCTTCACGGAACGTCACGGCTTTTTCGGTGACGTCGACCATGTTGGCGCGACCTTGAGAATCGAGATGAGTCAGCACGGGATTACTCCTGATCAGGAGCGGGGATTGTAAACCTGCGGGTCAAATTTCCGCGAGTCGGATTATCACGCAACCTGTGTAGGAGCTGCCGAAGGCTGCGATCTTTTGACTTTGATCTTTAAAAACAAGATCAAAAGATCGCAGCCTTCGGCAGCTCCTACATTTGGTTTTGTGTTCAGGCATAAAAAAACCGGGCGGCTTTTGGGGCCGCCCGGTTTTGTTGACGATGCAGTTACAGATGGGTTTCGGCGTATTCAGCCAGGATCGAGCGAGGTACCCCTTGCAGGGTGATGTGCACACCGTTCGGGAAATCCTTGAAGCGTTCGGTCAGGTAGGTCAGCCCGGAGCTGGTCGCGGACAGGTAAGGGGTGTCGATCTGTGCGAGGTTGCCCAGGCACACCACTTTCGAACCGGCGCCGGCACGGGTGATGATGGTTTTCATCTGGTGCGGTGTGAGGTTCTGGCATTCGTCGATCAGGATCAGGCTCTGCTGGAAGCTGCGACCACGAATGTAGTTGAGTGATTTGAACTGCAGCGGCACTTTGCTGAGGATGTAGTCGACGCTGCCATGGGTGTTTTCGTCATCCATGTGCAAGGCTTCGAGGTTGTCGGTGATGGCGCCCAGCCACGGCTCCATTTTTTCCGCTTCGGTGCCGGGCAGGAAACCGATCTCTTGGTCGAGACCCTGCACGCTGCGGGTGGCAATGATGCGGCGATAACGTTTGCTGACCATGGTCTGCTCGATCGCAGCGGCCAGCGCCAGAATGGTTTTACCGGAGCCTGCCGCACCCGACAGGTTGACCAGATGAATGTCCGGGTCGAGCAGCGCGTACAGCGCCAGACTTTGATAGATGTCGCGCGGTTTCAGCCCCCACGCTTCCTGGTGCAGCAGCGGTTCCTGGTGCAGGTCGAGAATCAGCAGGCGGTCTTCTTCAATCTCCTTGATCCAGCCGACGAAGCCCTGTTCATCAATGATGAACTCGTTGATGTGCACGGCCGGCAGGTTGTCGATCAGTTGTACCTGGTGCCAGGTGCGGCCGTGATCCTGACGGGTTTCGACCTTGCTCACGCGGTCCCAGAAGGAGCCGGTCATGTTGTGGTAGCCGTTCGGCAGCAAGGACACGTCGTCGACCAGTTGGTCGGTGCTGTAGTCCTCGGAGGCGATACCGCAGGCGCGCGCCTTGAGGCGCATGTTGATGTCTTTGGTGACCAGCACCACTGGTTTTTTAGGGTCGCGAGTGTGCAGGTCGATCAGTTGGTTGATGATTTTGTTGTCGTTCAGATGCTCGGGCAGAATCAGGTTCGATTCGGCCTGCTTGCTCATCAGAATTGACAGCAAGCCCTTCGGCCCGCCCTTGCCGCGCTGGATTGGCACACCCAGTTCGACATCTTCCGGGGACGCATCGCCCAGGGTTTTGTCGATCAGCCGGATGGCCTGACGGCATTCAGCGGCCACGCTGTGATGCCCGCTCTTGAGCTTGTCCAGCTCTTCAAGCACGGTCATCGGGATCGCGACGTGGTGTTCTTCGAAATTCAGCAGGGCGTTTGGATCGTGAATCAATACGTTGGTATCGAGTACATACAGGATTGGCTGGTTGGAGGAAGGGCTACGTCCGTGATCATCCATACTCGGTCACCTATGTCAGAGCCAGTAGACGCAATACCTGAGCGGTGCTGCGCCTCGATGTGACTGCCGAAATCTCACCTGCGGAGATTCAAGTGACTGCAAACAAACGGGTCTTGGAAGACGCCACCTGTGTTGCAGGTTTCGGCGGTCTGTCTTCGTAATACTCCAAAACCGATGACATAAAAAAGTACTTTGACGGTTTTTTTAAGTTTATTTTGCAAAGTGACGAAAAGCCCTTGGCGGACTCCGTCGACACCGTTAGAGTCGGAAGTCCACCTGCAGCAAATTCTCTGTAAAAATCACCCCAAGCCCAATGTTTCCGGGCTTTTAGCGTTTCTCAGCGAAACGCGTCCTGACAGTCTTCCCAACCGATGCCGCTCTGCGCGGTTTGCGTGATCAGCCACGGCAACGAGGTCTTCACCGCGTCCTGTTTCATATTGAAATTGATCACCCCGTGACGCCACAACAGCATCAGGGTCAGCACCCGTTGCGCGCTCGGTGCGCCCTTGAGTTTGCCGGCACCGTCCTGGGCATCGATGTCCCACAGCGCCACTTGCAGGCCCTGGGTGTTAAAGAAACCTTGCGCATCGCTGCGACGCTGGCCGTCCGGCGGACGGAACAGCGGTACGTAGTTTTCCGGCAGTTTGTTCTTCACCAGATCGGCGCTGCGCCGCACCGAATCCTGCCAGTCCTGCCAGTGGCTGTGGGAGCGGAACTCCCAGCCCTGCACGCCGACGCACTGTCTGGAGAACTCGGTTTGCAGGCTGCTCACCGAACGATCGCTCAAACGCGCCTGAATATCCTTGCCCAACACAAAGAACGTGCCGCTCAAATTGGCCTTGCGCAGATAGCCGGTGAGCCAGTCGGTATTGTCCGGTTGCAGATTCGCGGCGCTGTCGAAAGTCAGCAGAAACAGCCGGTCGTGCATCTCATCGCCGTTGCGCTCGTAGTCGCCGAAACGATCGACTTCGCTGCTGGTCTGCGGGAACAGCGCGGCCTTGCGCATCAGTTCATCGAGATACTGCACATGGAAGATCCGGCTCGGCTCGGCCCACTTGGTGTAATAGCTGTCATCGCTGACGACGAATTTGGCGGCTTGCTCGCGCAGGGTCGGCAGGTCTTCGACGAGGAAGCAGAACGAGGCGTCCTGATCGCAGCTTTGCTGGGCGTAGTTGTAGTTGGCCAACAGGCGCTGCCAGAGGCGCTGACGCAGGCTGTTGACCGCGTCGATATTCACCGTGCGCAGGCCAAGGCGCTGGGCCAGCGCGGTTTCGTCCAGCGCTTCGGTGCCGAGCAGGCCCCGGGCGAACATGAGGATTTCGGCGCGCGAGGCGACGTCGAACAGCGTCGGGCTGCTGAGCTGCTCCGGCCAGGTGCTGCGATCCAGCGTCGCCACATCGCCCGGCGCCGCGATGGCACCGAAGCTCAACAGCCACGCGGTGAATAAAAGAACAATGCGCAAAGGGGCGTCTCCATAACAAAACCCGCGCGGCACTATATCGCGGGTGGATCAAAAGAAAGATCAAAAGATCGCAGCCTTCGGCAGCTCCTACCTGTGCCTCCATTGAATCATTGCGATGATCGTTCCCACGCTCTGCGTGGTAACGCCTCCCCGGACGCTCCGCGTCCAGCTCGACGGTGACGCGGAGCGTCACAGGCGGCATTCCCACGCAGAGCGTGGGAACGATCATCGCCAAGCCGCCGATCACCTATGGGCTTGATAGCTGGAGTCAACACCGACAACCCCCTAGAATCGCCCCCACGATTAAAGGAGACGACTTCATGCTGATGGTGATTTCCCCCGCCAAGACCCTCGATTACGAAACACCGCCGGCGACCCAGCGCTTCACCCAGCCGCAGTACCTCGACCATTCTCAGGAACTGATCCAGCAATTGCGCGACCTGACCCCGGCGCAGATCAGTGAGCTGATGCACGTGTCCGACAAGATCGGCGGCCTCAACGCCGCGCGTTTTGGCAGCTGGACGCCCGCGTTCACCCCGGAAAACGCCAAGCAAGCGCTGCTCGCCTTCAAGGGCGACGTCTACACCGGCCTTGATGCGCAGTCCTTTAGCGAAGCCAATTTCGACTACGCGCAAAAGCACCTGCGCATGCTCTCCGGCCTCTATGGTCTGCTGCGCCCGCTCGACCTGATGCAACCGTATCGCCTGGAAATGGGCACCAAACTGGCCAACGCCCGTGGCAAAGACCTGTACGCCTTCTGGGGCACGCGCATCAGCGAATGGCTCAACGAAGCGCTGGCCGATCAGGGCGACGACGTGCTGCTCAACCTCGCGTCCAACGAATACTTCTCGGCGGTTAAACGCACGGCGTTGAACGCGCGGATCATCAACACCGAGTTCAAGGATCAGAAGAACGGCCAGTACAAGATCATCAGCTTCTACGCGAAGAAGGCTCGTGGCCTGATGAGCCGTTTCGTGATTCAGGAAAAGATCAACGATCCCGCCCAGCTCAAGCAGTTCGATGTGCAGGGTTATCGCTACAGCGCCGAACAGTCGAAACCTGACAACCTGGTATTTCTGCGCGACCACGCCCCCGAATAAAGCATGCCTAATGCACGACTCTTTTTATAAAGAGTCGTGCAGCTCGCACGACGTCAAAAATTCCTCGCTTGATTTCGCCATTTTTATGGCGCCAGAAAACAATCCCTGTCCTTTCTAATTTTAGTTTCACTCGACACTGATCATTTTTTTCAGTAGTGGCACGTAACTTTTTTCAAGGTAGTGGCACAAAACTATCTACCGCAATGACGCCCCTATCAATAAAGGGCGAAACGGAAAGTGCTATCAAATTGAGACCAGTGCCATCTTTGTCAATATTTCAAAAAATTTCAGATGGCGCGATGAGCGGACTGGAACTATGTCCAAATGCGTAGTTCATACCACCGGTAACGATTCTCGCCGAGTTTGTACGAGATAACTTACGTAGGACAATTAGCCATGTAACCAAGTTGTCACAGCAACTTGCCTAGATGACTAACCGGTCGCAAAGCACACTGAAGGACAGGAGATACGCAGCATTAATATCCCCTACAAGGCCAAGGCCGCGCCCCTATAAACGTGCTCGCCTGAGCACCAAACCGCTTGATCTACGGGCCTTCCTGCCCGCCATCAAGCGCGCAAGACGAATGCACCTGAGTCTTCCAAAGGAAGATCCGCTGCATAACAGGGCAAGTCATAACTATAAGGCCTGGTTGCGCACATCTTGAGTGCACTTATTTAGACACTCGGAACTTTGTATGCCTGCACACGGCATTGTGGCGCCTGTAAGCCGCACTTTCGAGTGCACTAGTGAACGCTGAACACCATTAACTCCGGCCTTCTAAGGCCTGATATATACAGAGGTAATTGCGATGCGCATCAGCATATTTGGTTTGGGTTACGTTGGCGCAGTTTGTGCCGGTTGCCTGTCTGCACGGGGCCATGACGTGGTTGGCGTCGATGTTGCCAAAGACAAGATCGACATGATCAACGCTGGCAAATCTCCCATTGTTGAACCGGGCCTGGGCGAACTTCTGCAACAGGGTATTCAAACCGGTCGTCTGCGTGGCACGACCAACTTCGCCGAAGCGATTCGTGACACTGACCTGTCGATGATCTGCGTCGGTACGCCGAGCAAAAAGAACGGCGACCTCGAACTGAACTACATCGAAGCCGTGTGCCGCGAGATCGGTTTTGTTCTGCGTGAAAAAACCACTCGCCACACCATCGTTGTACGCAGCACCGTATTGCCGGGCACTGTTGCCAACGTAGTAATCCCGATTCTCGAAGACTGCTCCGGCAAGAAAGCTGGCGTCGACTTCGGTGTTGCGGTCAACCCGGAATTCCTGCGTGAATCCACCGCAATCGCCGACTACGACCTGCCACCGATGACCGTCATCGGCGAATTCGACAAGGCTTCGGGCGACGTTCTGCAATCGCTGTACGAAGAACTCGACGCGCCGATCATCCGCAAGGACATCGCCGTCGCCGAGATGATCAAGTACACCTGCAACGTCTGGCACGCGACCAAAGTGACCTTCGCCAACGAGATCGGCAACATCGCCAAAGCGGTCGGCGTCGATGGCCGTGAAGTGATGGAAGTGGTTTGCCAGGACAAGACCCTCAACCTGTCCCAGTACTACATGCGCCCAGGCTTCGCCTTCGGCGGTTCGTGCCTGCCGAAAGACGTGCGTGCCCTGACCTACCGCGCAGGTTCGCTGGACGTCGAAGCGCCGCTGCTCAACTCGCTGATGCGCAGTAACGAATCGCAAGTACAGAACGCCTTCGACATCGTTGAAAGCCACGACAAACGCAAAGTCGCCCTGCTCGGCTTGAGCTTCAAGGCCGGCACCGACGACCTGCGCGAAAGCCCGCTGGTCGAGCTGGCCGAGATGCTGATCGGCAAGGGTTACGACCTGAGCATTTACGACAGCAACGTCGAGTACGCCCGTGTTCACGGCGCGAACAAAGACTACATCGAGTCGAAAATCCCGCACGTATCGTCCCTGCTCAACGCGGACTTCGATTCGGTGATCGACAACTCCGACGTGATCATCCTCGGCAACCGCGACGAGAAGTTCCGTGCCCTGGCCCAACAAGCGCCGCACGGCAAACAGGTGATCGACCTGGTCGGCTTCATGGCCAAAGCCACCGACGCCGGTACTCGCACCGAAGGTATCTGCTGGTAAAGCAGCCCTGTAGGAGCTGTCGAGTGAAACGAGGCTGCGATCTTTTCGGGAACACCAAAATCCCAAGCGAAAGATCAAAAGATCGCAGCCTTCGGCAGCTCCTACATGTCCTTGCAAGTTTTTGTAAGCCTGCCTTAACCCCATCGGGCCCGGCCCGAGATAGAGACGGATGCAGATTATGCACAGGCTAAAACACGGCCTACTTCAGGCCGCCGGTTGGCTGTTTTACCTAAGTTTGCTGATGGGCCTGGCCTTGATGCTGCCCACGTCCACGTTCGACTCCGAGTCGAAGGACTTCATTTTCCTGATTGGCGCCGTGGGTATCTGGCGCTATTCGATGGGTGCAACGCACTTTGTGCGCGGCATGATTTTCCTCTACATCGTTTACCCGCACCTGCGCCGCAAAGTGCGCAAGCTGGGTAAAGCGGCGGATCCGTCGCATGTGTTTCTGATGGTCACCAGTTTCCGTATCGACGCGCTAACCACAGCGCAGGTCTACAGCTCGGTGATCCGCGAAGCCATCGACTGCGAACTGCCGACCACGGTGGTTTGCTCAATCGTGGAAATGTCCGATGAGCTGCTGGTCAAGGCGCTGTGGGCGCGGATGAATCCGCCAGAGCGTGTGAAGCTCGACTTCGTGCGCATTCCCGGCACCGGCAAACGTGATGGCCTGGCCTACGGTTTCCGCGCGATCTCCCGTCACCTGCCGGACGACCGTGCCGTGGTCGCCGTGATCGATGGCGACACCGTGCTCGGCGAAGGCACCGTGCGCAAGACCGTGCCGTGGTTCCAGCTGTTCGGCAACGTCGGCGGCCTGACCACCAACGAATTCTGCGAAGTGCGCGGCGGCTACATCATGAGCGAATGGCACAAGCTGCGTTTCGCCCAGCGCCACATCAACATGTGCTCGATGGCCCTGTCCAAACGCGTGCTGACCATGACCGGGCGTATGTCGGTATTCAAAGCGTCTGTGGTGACCAATCCGGAATTCATCGCCGACGTTGAAAGCGACTCGCTGCAACACTGGCGTCTGGGCCGTTTCAAGTTTTTGACCGGCGACGACAAGTCGAGCTGGTTCAGCCTGATGCGCCTTGGCTACGACACCTTCTACGTGCCTGACGCGGCGATCAACACCGTTGAACACCCGCCGGAAAAGAGCTTCATCAAGGCCAGCCGCAAACTGATGTTCCGCTGGTTCGGCTACAAGCTGGGCCAGAACTCGCGAGCACTGGGCCTGGGTGTGAAACGCCTCGGCGCCTTCACCTCGGTGGTGCTGTTCGACCAGCGCGTATCGATGTGGACGTCATTGCTCGGCCTGACCGTGGCGATCATCGCCAGCTTCAAATACGGCACCGCGTTCATCCTCGTTTACCTGCTGTGGATCGGCATCACCCGCCTGATTCTGACCCTGCTGCTGTCGTGCTCAGGTCACCGGATCGGCCCAGCTTATCCCGCGATTCTTTATTACAACCAGATCGTCGGCGCGCTGGTGAAGATCTACGTGTTCTTCCGCCTCGACCAACAATCCTGGACACGCCAACCCACATCCCTGACCCGTGATCTCGCCAGCTTTCAACGTTGGTTCAACACCTGGTCGTCTCGGACCATGACCTTCTCCGCCGGCAGCATTTTTGTCGCCGTGCTGCTGATGATGGTCTGACCCGCCCCTATTGAATTAACAAGGAAATCGCCCCTATGAATACCGCCGTCAACGCCAACGTAGTGCATGAATCCGAAGCCCAGCGCCAACACGCCCGCGTGAAAATCCCGGCCAAACTGCGCTTTTTCGGCCCCGACCGGACACCGGTTGAAGCGCGGGTCATCGACCTGTCGGCCGGTGGTCTGGCGTTCAACGCCGGGCAGTTGCCGCTCAAGGCTGGCGACGTGCACAAGGCGCGTCTGCAATTCGTCATCGACAACCTCGGACTGGCGATGGACGTGGAACTGCAGATCCGTTCTTACGACCGCCAGACCGGCCGCGTCGGTTGCCAGTTTCAGAACCTCGAGCCGCAGGACATTTCCACCCTGCGCCACTTGATCACTTCGCACCTGGCCGGCGACATCGTCAGCATGGGTGAAGTGCTGGCAACGCTGCAGCGCGACAACTTCACCAAGGCGCGCAAAGTGAAGGACGGCGGCTCCGGCATGACCCCGTTCGGTCGACTGAAAGCAGTGACCTTCAGCGCCGGTGTGTTTGTCGTCGGCCTGGTCGCGGCGGGCTTCATTTTCAAATCGGTGTACGGCATGTACTTCGTCAGCCACGCGCAGGCCGGTCTGGTCAGCGTACCGGGGATGAACATCACCATGCCGCGCGACGGCACCGTGCAGAGCCTGATCAAGTCCGACGGCGTTGCCGCCAAAGGCGCGCCACTGGCGACCTTCAGCACCAGCATGCTCGACGTGCTCAAGGGCCATCTGGAAGAAGATCAACTGTCCCCGGCCAAGGTTGAAGAACTGTTCGGCAAACAAATGACCGGCACCCTGACTTCGCCCTGCGATTGCACCGTGGCCCAGCAACTGGTGGCTGACGGTCAATACGCGAGCAAGGGCGACGTGATCTTCCAACTGGTGCCGCGCAACACTCAGGCCACCGTTGATGCGCGCTTCTCCTATCGCCAGTTCGGCGACGTGCGTCCGGGCACTCCGGTGAGCTTCCAGATCGCCGGCGAAGACAAGACCCGCACCGGCAAGATCGTCAGCAGCACCAGCCTGAAAAGCGCCGACCTGTCCTCTGACATCCGCGTACAGATCCAGCCAGACGAGCCGCTCGACAGCAACCTCGCCGGCCGCCCTGTGGAAGTCAACAGCGACCGTGGCCCGAACCTGAACTGGCTGATCGACAAAGCCATGGCTGCCGGTCTTTAAGTCGAGGACATGCCTGTGACTACTCCTATCTTGAACACACCGCCGACCCTGTGGGAGCGAGCCTGCTCGCGAAAGGGTCCGCACGGTTTGTCTGATGTACCGAGTCGACTGCTTCGCGAGCAGGCTCGCTCCCACATGGGATTGATGGTGTGCTCGCTGGCATTGGCAGTTTCTCTGGCCGGTTGCGCCGGCCTGCCCGATCAGCGTCTGGCCAACGAAGCGCTGAAGCGTGGCGACACTGCCACCGCTGCGCAGAATTATCAGCAACTGGCCGATCTGGGTTACAGCGAGGCGCAAGTCGGCCTCGCCGATATCCAGGTCGACAGCCGCGACCCTGAGCAAATGAAACAGGCCGAAGCGACTTACCGCGCCGCCGCCAGTGTTTCGCCGCGTGCTCAGGCGCGTCTGGGCCGCTTGCTGGTGGCCAAACCGGGTTCCACCGAAGCCGAGCACCACGAAGCCGAAACCCTGCTGAAAAAAGCCGCCGCCAATGGCGAAGGCAACACGTTGATCCCGCTGGCGATGCTCTACCTGCAATACCCGCACAGCTTCCCGAACATCAACGCGCAGCAGCAGATCGATCAATGGCGCAAATCCGGTTACCCGGAAGCGGGCCTGGCCCAAGTGCTGCTGTATCGCACCCAAGGCACCTACGACCAGCACCTGGATGACGTGGAAAAAATCTGCAAAGCCGCGCTCAACACCACCGACATCTGCTACGTCGAACTGGCCACGGTCTATCAGAAACGTGCCCAGCCAGAACAGCAAGCCGAGCTGATCAAGCAGATGCAGGCCGGTTACAGCCGTGGCACCGTCACCGCCCAGCGCGTCGATTCGGTGGCCCGTGTATTGGCCGATTCGACCCTCGGCAAGCCCGACGAAAAAACCGCGCAGTCCCTGCTTGAGCCGATCGCTCCTGGCTACCCGGCGTCGTGGGTGACCCTCGCGCAACTGCTGTACGACTACCCGGAACTGGGCGACGTCGACCAGATGATGAAGTACCTCGACAACGGCCGCGCCGCCGACCAGCCGCGCGCCGAGCTGTTGCTGGGCAAGCTCTACTACGAAGGCAAAATGGTCCCGGCCGACGCCAAAGTCGCCGAAGAACATTTCCAGAAAGCCGTTGGCCGTGAAGTCGCCGCCGACTACTACCTCGGCCAGATCTATCGCCGTGGCTACCTCGGCAAGGTCTATCCGCAGAAGGCGCTCGACCACTTGCTGACCGCTGCGCGCAACGGCCAAAACAGCGCCGACTTCGCCATCGCGCAACTGTTCTCCCAAGGCAAGGGCACCAAGCCCGATCCGCTCAACGCCTACGTCTTCAGCCAACTGGCCAAGGCGCAAAACACCCCGCAAGCCGATGAGCTGGCGACCACCCTCGCCGCGCAATTGCCGCCCGAGCGTCTGGCCGAAGCCCAACGTCTGCTGCAACAGGAGCAAGCCAGCCGTGGCGCTCTGAACCAGAACACGCTGCAACTGCACGCCCTGCAAGAAGAAGACGGCGAGGAAAAATTATGAAGTTGAATCCATTCGTGAAGGCCGGCATTGGCCTCACTTTCGCGCTGATCTGGTCTTGCCCGACACTGGCCGCGATGACTGAAACCAAGAACTTCGGCCTCGAAGTGAAAGTCACCGGCCAGTCCGAAGACGATCGCGACCTCGGCACCGCCAGCGGCGGCGACGTCAACGGCGTCGGCCTCGACCTGCGTCCGTGGATCTACGGCGAAAGCGGCGCGTGGAGCGCCTACGCCATGGGCCAGGCCGTGACCTCGACCGACATCATCGAAACCGACACCCTGCAACAATCCGACGGTGAACAAGCCACCGACAACGGTGATCGCAAAACCAAGAAAAACTACCTGGCGATGCGCGAGTTCTGGGTTGGCTACAGCGGCCTCACGCCGTACCCGGGCGAGATGCTCAAGTTCGGTCGCCAGCGCCTGCGCAATGACGACGGCCAATGGCGCGACACCAACATCGAAGCGCTGAACTGGACCTTAGACACCACCCTGTTGCGCGCCAACGCCGGTGTCGCCGAACGCTTCAGCGAATACCGCACCGACTTGAAAGAGCTGGCGCCGAAAGACAAAGATCGCCTGCACGCCTACGCCGATGCCGCTTACCAGTGGACGCCGGGCCAGTGGGTCGGCATTCGTGGTCACCATACCCACGACGACGGCAAACTCGATTACGCCGAGCCGGGTGTCCCGCGTGATTCGCTGGATAAAACCGAGAACGGCGACATCAGCTGGATCGGCCTGACCGCCGACAGCGACGCCTACAACTGGCGCAACACCAACACCGTCAACTACTGGGGCAGCATCACCGGCATGAGCGGCGACCGCGACACGGTCAACGCGCTGAATGCCGATGGCACCCGCCCGGCACAAGCCAAGCGCAGCGATGACGTCAACGGTTGGGCCACCGACATCGGTGTGCGTCTGCGCCTTGATCCGCAATGGCAAGTCGGCGGTGCGTATGCCCGCGCCAGCGCCGATTACGAGCAGAATGGTCTGGAGAGCAACCGCTCCAACTACACCGGTACGCGCTCGCGGGTTCACCGTTTCGGCGAAGCCTTCCGTGGCGAAATGAACAACATGCAAACCGCGACGCTGTTCGGTTCGTGGATGGTCAACGACGAGTACGACGCCAGCCTGATCTACCACAAATTCTGGCGTGTCGACGGCAACAAGCCGGTCGGCAGCAACGGCATCAACGCTGTGGAAAACAACACCGACGACGCCACCGGCGCGATCCTTTCCAGCACCTCGCTGCCGCTTGAAGACGGCAACAAGGATCTCGGTCAGGAGATGGATCTGGTCGTCACCAAGTACTTCAAGCAAGGCCTGCTGCCGGCGGCGTTGAGCCAGTCGATCGACGAGCCTTCGGCCCTCGTGCGTTTCCGTGGCGGTGTGTTCAAACCGGGCGATGCCTACGGCAAGCAGGTTGATTCGTACATGCACCGCGCGTTCATCGACGTGATCTGGCGCTTCTGATGCAAACCGCCAAGGGAGTGCCCGACATGATCAGCACCAGGATAGGCTCACTCAGCCTGCTGGCCGGCGCGATGCTGCTGGCCAGCGCCGGCGCCTTCGCCAATGTGGAGCCGACGGCGCCGCAACCGGCCAAGCCGGCCACCGTGGCCAAAGAACTGCAACAGGCCAAGACCTACACCGTCAGCAGCGCGCCGACCGACGCGCTGAATCTGGCCGCGCCAAAACTGCCTGACCTCTCCGGCTTCACCGCCGAAGCCGCTGCGGCGAAAATCGTCCGCAGCAAACCGGGCAAGATCAGCGTGCGCCGGATGATGCAGGAAGACGCGCTGAAGGACTTCATCGGCGGCGACAACAAGATGGCCGAATGGGTGGTGCGTCAGCACGGCATCCCGCAGGCGATCTTCGTCGACGACGGCTACATGAACCTCAAGGATCTGGCGCAGAAACTGCCCAAGCAGTATTTCAGCGAAACCTCGCCGGGCGTGTACCTGTCGAAGCTGCCGATCGTGGTTGGCCGTAAAGGCATCCTCGAAATCGATGGCCAGACCCAGGAATTGCGCCTGTCGCAAGAGGCCGGTTCGTTCCTGGTCAACGACGGTCAGCTGTTCGTGCGCGACACCAAAATCACTGGCTGGCGCGAGAAGGAAAACGGCCCGGCGACCTTCCGTTCGCCGAAAGAATTCCGTCCGTTCCTGCTCGCCTGGGGCGGCACCGAGACCTACATCGTCAACAGCAAAATGGCCAGCTTCGGCTACGCCAACAGTAAGTCGTACGGCGTGAGTATTTCCCAGTACACGCCGAACATGGCCAAGGTGCTCAAGCGTCCCGAACCGACTGGCTGGATCGTCGGTTCCGAGTTCTCGGACATGTGGTACGGCTTCTACTGCTACGAGACCCGCGACTTCGTGGTCAAGGGCAACACCTACAAAGACAACATCGTTTACGGCATCGACCCGCACGACCGTTCCCACGGCCTGATCATTGCCGAGAACACTGTGCACGGCACGAAGAAGAAGCACGGGATCATTATTTCCCGTGAGGTCAACGACAGCTTCATCTTCAACAACAAGAGCTTCGACAACCACCTCTCGGGCCTGGTGATCGACCGTAACAGCGTCAACAACATCATTGCCTACAACGAGATCTACAAGAACCACACCGACGGCATCACGCTCTACGAGTCCGCCGACAATCTGCTGTGGGGCAACAAGGTCATCAGCAACAAACGCCACGGCATCCGTATTCGTAACAGCGTGAACATCCGCCTCTACGAAAACGTCGCCATGGCCAACGGCCTGACCGGCGTTTACGGCCACATCAAGGATCTGAGCGACACCGACCGTGACATCAAGCTCGACCCGTTCGATGCGCAGGTGTCGCTGATCGTCGTCGGCGGTGAGCTGGCGGCCAACGGCAGCGGCCCGCTGTCGATCGATTCGCCTTTGAGTGTCGAGCTGTATCGCGTGTCGATGCTGGCGCCGACCAAATCCAGCGGCATCAGCTTCAACGGCATCCTCGGCGAGCGCCAGGATGAAATTCTCGACCTGCTTGTGAGCCAGCAGATAGCCGTGCTGATCGACCCTGTCGAACGCCAGACCGAAATGCAGGACTGAGGATAATTTTATGCACCCACACTTGATCAAATTACTCAGCCTGTCGGCCCTGACCGTGGGCATTCTCGCGGCCAGCAACGGCGCCCGCGCCGATGAAGGCGCCGCCGCTACGCCGCCGAAGTTCAGCGCCGAACCGTGCTGCAACCTGTGCCCGGCGGCGCATGACGCGAAGAACTACACCACGCGTTATCAGCAGAACTTCACCACGCTGGTGCAGGCGCAAGGCGACTGGCTGTTCCGCACTCAGGAAGATTTGCGCACCGAGTTCAACACCACCCCGGCCGGCTACAAACGCCTGCAACAGCTGCACGATGCGTTCAAGGCCAAAGGCGTCGAGCTGGTGATTGTTTACCAGCCAACCCGTGGCCTGGTGAACCGCAACAAGCTCAACCCGCAGGAAAAAGCAGCGTTCGATTACGAGAAAGCGCTGGGCAACTACAAGACCATGCTCGGCCGTTTCGCCAAGATGGGTTACGTCGTGCCGGATCTGTCGCCGCTGACCAACGAATCGCTGCCCGACACCCTGCCCGCCCACGATTTCTACTTCCGCGGCGACCAACACTGGACGCCATACGGTGCACAGCGCACGGCGAAAATCGTCGCCGAGAAGGTCAAGCAAATCCCGGCCTTCGCCGACGTGCCCAAGCGTGAATTCGAAACCAAACGCTCCGGGCGCATGGGCAAGACCGGCACCCTGCACAACATGGCCGGGCAACTGTGCGGCACCAGTTACGCGATCCAGTACATGGACCAGTTCACCACCGAGCCTAAGGGCGAGGCTGGCGACGGCGACCTGTTCGGTGATTCCGGCAACCCGCAAATCACCCTCGTCGGTACGTCGCACAGCGGCAAGAACTACAACTTCGCCGGTTTCCTCGAAGAAGCCATCGGCGCCGACATTCTCAACGTCGCCTTCCCTGGCGGCGGTCTGGAAGGTTCGATGTTGCAGTACCTCGGCAGCGACGAATTCCAGAAGACCCCGCCGAAAATTCTCATCTGGGAGTTCTCGCCGCTGTATCGCCTCGATCAGGAGACCATCTATCGCCAGATGATGTCCCTGCTCGACAACGGCTGCGAAGGCAAAGACGCACAGATGTCCGCGAGCACCACGCTCAAGCCGGGCGGCAAACAAGAACTGCTGGTCAACAGCAAGAACCTGAACCTGCAAAACAGCAGCCATCAGGTCGACATCCGCTTCGCCGACCCTTCGGTGAAAACCCTCCAAGCCACCCTCTGGTACATGAACGGTCGCCACGAGGACATCAAGATCGAGAAACCGGAAACCTCCGACACCGACGGTCGTTTCGCCTTTGAGTTGCGCACGGACGAAGACTGGGCCACGCAGAACCTGCTGGCGGTCGAAGTTCAGGGCCCGGAAGCGGGCACCGCTCCACAAAAAGTCGAAGCGAAAATCTGCAAACGCAACGTATTCCCGGGCGCTGGGCAACAAACCGCTCAGGTCGGGCAATGAGGTCTGCTATGCGAAATCCGAAACTCAAAAATCTGTTGGCACCGACGCTGCTGAGCCTGGCGATGTTCGCCGGGGCGACACAGGCCGCCGCGCCACTGCGTCCACCGCAGGGCTATTTCGCGCCTGTGGATAAATTCAAGACCGGCGACAACAGCGAAGGCTGCGACGCCATGCCGACGCCGTACACCGGGCCGCTGCAATTTCGCAGCAAATACGAAGGCTCGGACAAGGCCCGTTCAACGCTGAACGTGCAGTCGGAAAAAGCTTTCCGCGACACCACCAAAGACATCACCACGCTGGAACGCGGCACCGCCAAACGGGTGATGCAGTTCATGCGCGACGGTCGTCCGGAACAGCTCGACTGCACGCTGAACTGGCTGACCGCGTGGGCCAAGGCCGACGCGTTGATGTCGAAAGACTTCAACCACACCGGCAAGTCGATGCGCAAATGGGCGTTGGGCAGCATGGCCTCTTCGTACATTCGCCTGAAGTTCTCCGACTCGCATCCGCTGGCGCAGCATCAGCAGGAAGCGCAGGTGATCGAGGCGTGGTTCAGCAAAATGGCCGACCAGGTGGTCAGCGACTGGGACAACCTGCCGCTGGAAAAAACCAACAATCACTCGTACTGGGCCGCATGGTCGGTGATGGCGACCTCGGTCGCGACCAACCGCCGCGACCTGTTTGACTGGGCGGTGAAGGAATACAAGGTCGGCGCCAATCAGGTCGATGCCGACGGTTACCTGCCGAACGAACTCAAGCGCCAGCAACGCGCCCTCGCCTATCACAACTACGCCCTGCCGCCGCTGGCGATGATCGCCAGTTTCGCTCAGGTCAACGGGGTCGATTTGCGTCAGGAAAACAACGGTGCGCTGAAGCGTCTGGGTGATCGGGTGTTGTCGGGGGTGAAAGACCCGGATGAATTCGAGAAGAAGAACGGCAAAGAGCAGGACATGACCGACCTGAAAGAGGACATGAAATTCGCCTGGCTCGAACCGTTCTGCACGCTCTACACCTGTGCGCCGGATGTCATCGAGAAGAAGCGCGGCATGCAGCCGTTCAAGACCTTCCGCCTCGGCGGCGACCTGACCAAGGTGTACGACCCGTCCCATGAAAAGGGCAACAAAGGCTCGTAAGACCACAACCCTGTAGGAGCTGCCGCAGGCTGCGATCTTTTGATCTGGCCTTTAAAGATCAAGATCAAAAGATCGCAGCCTTCGGCAGCTCCTACAGGGGGCATCGAATTTGAGTTGGCCCGCCGGTTTTTCGTGGGGGGTTTGGGGGGGCTTTGGCCCTTGACTGTTGGTTCAAACATGGAGAGATCGGGATGGTATTTTCATCCAACGTGTTCCTGTTTCTGTTCTTGCCGATCTTTCTCGGCTTGTACTACTTGAGCGGGCAACGCTATCGCAATTTGCTGCTGCTGATCGCCAGCTACGTGTTCTATGCCTGGTGGCGTGTGGACTTCCTCGCGCTGTTCGCCGCCGTCACATTGTGGAACTACTGGATCGGCCTCAAAGTCGGTGCCGCCGGTGTCAGAACCAAACCGGCGCAGCGCTGGTTGTTGCTCGGTGTCGCAGTCGATTTGTGCATCCTCGGCTACTTCAAGTACGCCAACTTCGGCGTCGACAGCATCAACGCGATGATGACGTCGGTCGGTCTGTCGCCGTTCATCCTCACCCACGTACTGCTGCCGATCGGTATCTCGTTCTACATTTTCGAGTCGATCAGCTACATCATCGACGTGTATCGCGGCGACACCCCGGCCACGCGCAACCTGATCGACTTCGCCGCCTTCGTAGCGATCTTCCCGCACTTGATTGCCGGCCCGGTGCTGCGGTTCCGCGACCTCGCCGACCAGTTCAACAACCGCACGCACACCCTCGATAAATTCTCCGAGGGCTGCACGCGGTTCATGCAGGGTTTCATCAAGAAAGTCTTCATCGCCGACACCCTCGCGGTGGTCGCCGACCATTGTTTCGCCCTGCAAAACCCGACCACCGGCGATGCCTGGCTCGGCGCACTGGCCTACACCGCGCAGCTGTATTTCGACTTCTCCGGTTACAGCGACATGGCGATTGGTCTGGGCTTGATGATGGGTTTCCGCTTCATGGAAAACTTCAAACAGCCGTACATCAGCCAGTCGATTACCGAGTTCTGGCGTCGCTGGCACATCAGCCTGTCGACCTGGCTGCGTGACTACCTGTACATCACCCTCGGCGGTAACCGTAAAGGCACGCTGATGACCTATCGCAACCTGTTCCTGACCATGCTCCTCGGTGGTCTGTGGCACGGCGCGAACATCACCTACATCGTCTGGGGCGCCTGGCACGGCATGTGGCTGGCGATTGAAAAAGCGCTGGGCCTGAACACCTCGCCACGCAGCCTCAATCCGATCCGCTGGGCGCTGACTTTCCTGCTCGTGGTGATGGGCTGGGTGATCTTCCGCGCCGAGAACCTGCATGTCGCCGGCCGTATGTACGGCGCAATGTTCAGCTTTGGCGACTGGTCGTTGTCCGAACTCAATCAGGCCAGCCTCACCGGTCTGCAAGTGGCAACTTTGGTTGTGGCGTACGTGACGCTGGCCTTCTTCGGCCTGCGCGATCTGTACACCAACCAGCCGCCGGCCAAGAGCAAACCTGAAGTCAACGTCGAGGCCAACGGCCCAGCGACGGCGACTCCGGGAATGATCAAAGCCGCACCCGGCGAAAACCCGGCGAGCATCCATGAGCCTGGCTACACCGTCGGCGTCGAAGCCCAGGTGCAACCGGCCTAC
This sequence comes from Pseudomonas sp. NPDC087804, assembly GCF_044742965.1. Taxonomy (NCBI): domain Bacteria; kingdom Pseudomonadati; phylum Pseudomonadota; class Gammaproteobacteria; order Pseudomonadales; family Pseudomonadaceae; genus Pseudomonas; species Pseudomonas sp. NPDC087804. The sequence continues at coordinate 80,952 of NZ_JBIUVN010000005.1, forward strand.
TGGAGCGCGGACTGGTCGCGCTATGTGATGCGCGGCCTGATCCTGCTGCTGTTCATCGCCTCGATTCTCAAACTCTCGGCGCAAAGCTTCTCGCCGTTCCTTTACTTCCAGTTCTGAGGGATCTGACATGACCCGCTCATTACGCATCTTCTACATCGCCCTGTTCCTGGTGACCCTGTTGGTCTTGGGTCTGTGGTCGGTTCGCAGCTTCTTCGGCTTCAGCACCAATGCCGATGCGACAGTGCTCAACGGTCGCTGGACCAAGGCTGTGGAAACCCACTACGACGATGAATTCCCGATCAAGCGTCTGGGCACCAACCTCTGGGCCGCGCTGGATTTCAAACTGTTCAACGAAGGTCGTCCGGGCGTGGTGCTCGGTCGCTATCAGTGGTTGTACAGCTATGAAGAATTCAACCCGATCGTCAACGAAGAGCTGAACCTGCAAGGCAACTACGCGCTGGTCGAAGGCGTGCGCCAGACCCTCAAAGAGAAAGGCGTGAAACTGGTGATGGCGATCGTGCCGGCCAAGGTTCGTCTCTACCCGGAGCATCTGGGTGAAGTGAAACCGGCGAGCATCCACGAAAATCTCTATCAGGATTTCCATGCTCGTGTAGCCGCCGACAAGATCCTCGCCCCTGACTTGCTCAAGCCGTTCCAACAGGCCAAGCAAAGCGGTCAGCAAGTGTTCCTGCGCACCGATACGCACTGGACGCCTGAGGGCGCCGAGGTTGCAGCAAACACTTTGGCGAAAACCATCGCCGACAAGTTCCCGCTCAGCGGCGAGCCGCAGCGCTTCGTCACTACGCCAGCGGAAAAGGTCACGCACAAGGGCGATCTGCGCTTGTTCCTGCCGCTCGATCCGCTGTTTGAAAACCTGATGCCGGCGCAAGAGCCGCTGCAAAAGCGCAACACCGTCGCGGCTGGCGATCAGCCTGCCGGTGACGACGCGCTGTTCGCCAGCAATGAAGTGCCGGTGGCACTGGTCGGCACCAGCTACAGCGCCAACCCCAACTGGAACTTCGTCGGTGCCCTGAAACAAGCGCTGCACAGCGACGTGGTGAGCTACGCCGAAGACGGCCACGGCCCGATCCTGCCAATGCTCAGCTACCTGAAAAGCGATGACTTCAAGAACAGCCCGCCACAGGTGCTGATCTGGGAGTTTCCTGAACGATATCTGCCTGTGAACAACGAAATCGGCGACGCCGACCCGCAGTGGGTCGCAGAGCTTAAACAAGCCGGCGCGCGCCAACAAAACGTAGCAATCAACACTAAATCCGAGACGCCCGATCGGGCGCAAAACTGAAAGAGAGGTACACCATGACTTTCACTACTACTCCTCGTCGTCTCGCAAAACGCATTGCACTGGTTGCAGGTTTGAGCGTGCTGTCGGTTCAAGCTTTCGCCGGCGGTGACGCCGCGCTGTACGGCCCGACCGCACCGAAAGGCTCGTCCTTTGTGCGTGTCTACAACGCCAGCAACGCTGAAGTCAGCGCCACCGTTGGCAGCACCAACCTGAGCGACGTTGCACCACTGGCCAGCAGCGACTTCAGCTTCATGCCGGGCGGTGATTACAGCGCCAAAGTCGGCAGCCAGACCCTGCCGGTGAAACTCGCCGGTGACCACTACTACACCCTGGTCAACAACGCTTCCGGCGCGCCGCAACTGATTGAAGAGCCGCCGTTCAAGAACAAGCAGAAATCCCTGGTGCGCGTGCAGAACCTCAGCGACAAGCCGCTGACCCTGAAGACCGCCGACGGCAAGACCGACGTGGTGCCGAACGTGGCCGCCAAGGGCCGTGGCGAACGTGAAATCAACCCGGTGAAAGTCAGCCTGGCGCTGTACGAAGGTGACAAGAAAGTCGGCGACGTGAAACCGGTCGCGCTGGAGCGTGGTGAAGCGGCGGTGCTGTACGTCACCGGCAGCGGCAGCAGCCTGTCGCCAGTCTGGGTAAAACGCCCGGTATCGACTCGCTAACAAATTTCCCGATGAGACGCTGACCCCTGTAGGAGCTGCGGCACGCTGCGATCTTTTGACTTGTTTTTGAAGATCAAGATCAACAGATCGCAGCCTTCGGCAGCTCCTACAAGGGAATGCGGCGGCCTCTCGGTACGAAACAAAAACAAGAGTGAAACGACACAGCGTTCGTGCCTCTAACCAATCGATTTTATGGAGTAAACAATATGATTCCGGTGATCTTGTCAGGTGGTAGCGGTTCACGTCTTTGGCCGCTTTCGCGTAAGCAGTTCCCTAAGCAATTCCTCGCCCTGACCGGCGAACACACGCTGTTCCAGCAGACCCTCGAACGCCTGGTGTTCGAAGGTATGGACACCCCGATCGTGGTCTGCAACAAGGATCACCGCTTCATCGTCAACGAGCAGTTGAGCAATCGCAATCTGGAATGCCAGCGCATCCTGATGGAACCGTTCGGCCGCAACACCGCGCCGGCCGTGGCGTTGACCGCGATGATGCTGGTCAATGAAGGTCGCGACGAATTGATGCTGGTGCTGCCGGCTGACCACGTCCTCGAAGACCAGAAAGCCCTGCAACGCGCCCTCGCCCTCGCCACCGTCGCCGCTGAAAACGGCGAAATGGTGCTGTTCGGCGTACCGGCGACCAAACCGGAAACCGGTTACGGCTACATCAAATCCACTGCGGATTCGCTGCTGCCCGAAGGCGTCAGCCGCGTCTCGCACTTCGTCGAAAAACCTGACGTCAAACGCGCTACCGAGTACGTGCAGTCCGGCGGTTACTACTGGAACAGCGGCATGTTCCTGTTCCGCGCCAGCCGCTTCCTCGAAGAGCTGAAAAAGCACGATCCGGACATCTACGACACCTGCCTGCTGACCCTTGAGCGCAGCGAGCAGGATGCCGACACCGTGACGCTGGACGAAGCCACCTTCGCCTGCTGCCCGGACAACTCCATCGACTACTCCGTGATGGAAAAAACCCAGCGCGCCTGCGTGGTGCCGCTGACCGCTGGCTGGAGCGATGTCGGTTGCTGGTCGTCGCTGTGGGAAGTCAACGAGAAAGACGCCAACGGCAACGTCACCAAAGGCGACGTGGTCATCCAGGACAGCAAGAACTGCATGATCCACGGCAACGGCAAACTGGTGTCGGTGATCGGTCTGGAAAACATCGTCGTGGTCGAAACCAAAGACGCCATGATGATTGCCCACAAAGACAAGGTTCAGGGCGTCAAGCAAATGGTCAACACGCTCAACGAGCAGGGCCGCAGCGAAACCCAGAACCACTGCGAGGTTTATCGTCCGTGGGGTTCGTATGACTCGGTGGACATGGGCGGGCGTTTCCAGGTCAAGCACATCTCGGTGAAACCGGGCGCATGCCTGTCGCTGCAGATGCACCACCACCGCGCCGAACACTGGATCGTGGTCAGCGGCACCGCCGAAGTGACCTGCGATGAAAACGTGTTCCTGCTCTGCGAAAACCAGTCGACCTACATCCCGATCGCCTCGGTGCATCGCCTGCGCAACCCGGGCAAGATCCCGCTGGAAATCATCGAAGTCCAGTCGGGCTCGTACCTGGGTGAAGACGACATCGAACGCTTCGAAGACATCTACGGCCGCTCCACCCCGATCGAACGCGGCGTGTCGGTGAAAACCATCGCGCAGTAACTGATCGGCAAAACAGGAAGCCCTCGTCCAGCCCGTTGCGTTCCCTATCCGCAGCGGGTTGGGCGGGGCTTTTTTATTTCCAGACAGCCACTCTATTCATGATGCGCCGCAGCAACCGTGGCGCGTTTGCCACGTTTGTTGCCCATCTTCAAAGGATCCTCGGCCATCAGCGCCATCGATATGTTCGGTGGCGTCGCCGAACCGAATCCGGCGGCGAATAACTGCATCGAGAGTGCACTCGGCGCTGCGCTGGACTGTGCGGCTGTTTCGCCAATCTGATGGTTAAAACCGGTGAAAGCGGCCATCTCCGGTAACTTGCTCAACAGTGATGAGGTGTTGCTGGCAACCGGCACACTCGTTGGCAACATGTGCTGGGGGCTGCGTTGGCGGCTCTGCATCTGTGCTTGCGCATCGTAGACTTCGAGCACGCGCCCGCCGGTTTCCAGCACACTGCCCACGGCGCCGATCAACGGATGCTTGGCGTAAGACAAGGTCTTGCCAATGACCTGTGCGCCCTGAGCAATCCTTTCTCGGGTTTCTGATGACACTTGTGGCAGACCTCGAGACGATTCCTGCATTCGCAATGCCGCACTGCCTGAGGCCTGAGTGGGCAATGAAACCAATCCATCCTGATCGCGATAGAACAGCGGATTGTTGCGCATCGCCCGGTATCGATTTGGCCCGTCGACCTCTTCGCCGGGATCGGGACTGACCCAGCGTTGCAGCCACGCGGCGTAGTAACGGAAGCCAAAATAATGCAGGCCGGTGGCATCCTGCTCCTTGCCTGAGTAGCCGAGGCTTTTGTCGCTGACATCGCCGTCCTGCCACGCCGTTGCACCGAAGGCATAAAACATTTCGCGGCTGATGATTTGCCCATCGCCATCCAGTTCAAGACCGATGGAACCGACGTGATCGGTGCAGCCATAGCGGTAGCGATCCGGTCCGCCGTCACGATGCAAAACCCGCACGTTGTTGAGTCCGATCGGCACAGTGATCACCTGTAATTGATCGCCATGCCCGCTGTGGCTGCGCAGTTCCAGCCCGGGCAAATAGCGCGTCTCAGCAATCACTGTGCGTTCATGGGTGTGCCATTCAGTGATCTTGCGCGCGCGCAAACCGGCGCCGTCATACAGGTAAGATTCTCGATCATCGAGCCCACTCTCGCGGGTAATGGGCGTGACGCGACTGAGCTGATTGCGCAGATTCCAGTGCAGTTTTCGGCCGGGCTCCAGCGCCAGCAAGTTGCCGTTGCTATCAAACGCGGCAGCGATGTCGGCTTCCGTGGGGGCCGTACCGTTGCGCCAGGACAGGCAACGATTGCTGTAGCGAGCGGCGCTGAGTTGATGACCCTGAGCTTGTCCGCCGACATGGCTCAATTGCAGGAGATTACCGCTGGCGTCGTAACGGAAGGTCTGCCGATAGTTGCCGATCGCTGCCGGATCCGCCTGGCCGCTCGCGCCGGGGCCCCGCTGAGTAACGAGCGACTCCCAGCCAGTAGCTTCGATTAACTGGTAAAGACTGTCGTAGCGAAAATGCCTGATCGGCTCGATGCGCTGGTTGGCGAAATAGCGCACGGGGAGTGCCTTGTCTTCAATGCTCAGTACATTGCCCATCGGGTCGTACTGATAAAGCCAATGCTGCAACACCACGCTAACAGTGCTCTTGGTCAGACGTTCGAGCAGTCGACCGTCCTGTGGCCGATAAAGCAACGTCGTGCTGACACCGTTGCCCGCCATTTCATATACAACCTGGCCTTCAGCGTTGTAGCGGATATCGCTGACCAACAGCTGCGCGCTGGATTGATGCTTCAACTGCAAAGCAGCGCCACGCAAACGGCCATCCACGGCCATCTCGAACGTTTGTCGATGACCCTTGGCATCAATGAGTTCGTGCAGCGTCCCCTGTGGGGTAAAGCGCCATTGCGTGGTCGCACCAGGCCCCGGTTCGAGCAATCGCAGACAATCATCCAGCAAGGGTGGCCAGTTCGGCACAACCGAATCCTGGGTGAAGTGGCGGGTGTTTTCAGTGCTTTGACCGTTGATCGCGAACTGTGTGAACAGCACGCAACCAGCGGGATCGAAGTGCTGGATCAGCTCGCCGAACTGATTGCATTGCGCATCGCCCTCCCCCGGCCGGCCGTACTCCAAGCGCTCGACACAGCGTCGGGGCTCGGCCACCGCCTCTTCGAACTTCGCCGTCGGGCGCAGACGCTGATCGTATTCATTCTCTTGCCGCGTGGCACGACTGTCCCAAGCGGACAACACTTGATTGCCCAGACCACGCAACTTGATATGCACACCGGCATCGGTGCTGTCCGAACGCAGCACTTCGCCATTCAATGCATGCACCGAAGTCAGGTTGGCCGGCGTCAACGGATCCGTTGCTTGCAGCGCCCACAGTCGCGGATCCCATTGTTTGACGGCATGCCCGGCGACGTCGAGGGCCGTACGGTGGATACGCGTTTCAGCAGGCCGGGTTTCATCGTCGCGCCAGTAATCCACGTTGCGAATTTGCAGTCCGCGTGGATCATTCACCTCAAGCATCGATGTATGACTGTGGATGCCCATGGGTTTCGACCACGTCCTTGGTGCGTGCGGTTATCACAGCAGGCAAAGTGCCGCGTGCCTACTGTCAGAAATTACAGTCCCGACCAACGGCGCAATCGACTGTTCTACGAATATCCATTGCGCCGGCCCTTCGGTAGGATGGTGCTCACGAACTCAAGGAGCGCTCCCCCATGTTCATCGGCATTTTGCTGGTCATCACCTGGCTGATCCTGTTGCTGCGCTATCCGGCCAAAGCCTTGCCGGTGTCAGTGGCAGCCGCTATCGGCCTCGGTCTGGTAGCGATGTGGGTGGTGTGGCTGGACAACCGCGAGATCAAGCAACTGGCGCGCCTCGAGTTGCGCATCAGCTACGCGCCGGAGCAATGCCCCGCCGATCGTCCGCTGCAATTGAAGATGAACAACGGCAACAGCGTGCCGCTGACCGAACTGCGCTGGCGCATCGCAGCCTACGCGCCGGGTGACACGGTCAACCTGGCCGACAACCAATACACCGCACCGCGCTACCGTGGCCCCGGCGAATTGCAGGCCGGTTCGACATGGGAAGACTGTTTGCCATTGCCGCCACTGCGTCCCGGTTATCGCCCGCAAACTCTGGAGTTCCGCGCCGAGCATTTGCAGGGTAGTTTCTCCGACTGATCCCCCTTCCCAACTTTTTTGCACAAGGAATGCGCCATGCCCGTTGCGTTGATTACCGGTTGTTCCAGCGGCATCGGCCGCGCGCTTGCCGATGCATTTAAAACCGCGGGCTATGAGGTCTGGGCCAGTGCGCGCAAGGCTGACGATGTCGCTGCATTGAGTGCAGCCGGTTTTACCGCCGTGCAACTGGATGTCAACGACGGCGCGGCGCTGGCGCAACTCGGCGAGCGAATCAGTCAGGAGCATGGCGGAATCGATGTGCTGATCAACAACGCCGGTTATGGCGCGATGGGGCCGTTGCTCGACGGCGGTGTGCCGGCGATGCAACGGCAGTTCGAAACCAATGTGTTTTCCATAGTCGGCGTTACCCGCGCGTTGTTTCCGGTGCTGCGGCGGAGCAAGGGACTGGTGGTGAATATCGGCAGCGTGTCAGGGGTTTTGGTCACGCCGTTTGCCGGTGCTTACTGCGCCTCGAAAGCGGCGGTGCACGCATTGACCGATGCCTTGCGCATGGAACTGGCGCCGTTCGGCATTCGTGTGATGGAAGTGCAGCCGGGGGCGATTCAGTCGAGCTTCGCCAAGAATGCCGGGCATGAGGCCGAGCAATTGATCAATGAACAATCGCCGTGGTTTCCATTGCGTGAAGGCATTCGCGCGCGGGCCAAGGCTTCGCAGGATAAGCCAACGCCGGCTGCTGAGTTTGCCGCTGATTTGCTCAAGGCCGTGCGGCAGAGCAACCCGCCGCGCTTGATCCGCATTGGTAATGGCAGCCGGGCGTTGCCGCTGTTGGCGGCGTTGTTGCCGAAAGGGTTGCTGGAGTCGGTGTTGATGAAGCGGTTCGGGTTGGGTGGGGATCTGTAGGAGCTGCGGCACGCTGCGATCTGTTGATTTTGATGTTGATTTGAAGATAAAAAGATCGCAGCCTCGTTTCACTCGACAGCTCCTACAGGGAGTCGTTAGTTCCAGGTTTTCATGAAATCAATAAACGCCCGCACCTTCAGCGGCAAATGCCGGGTGTCCGGATACAGCGCGTACACCCCTTGCTGGGCAAAGCGGTAGTCGGGGAGCAAACGCACCAACCGCCCCGACTCCAAATCCTCCTGAATCAACCATTGCGGCAAAATCGCCACCCCTTGCCCGGTCAAGGCAAAGGCCCTGAGCGTCGCCGAGTTGTCCGCAACAATCGCAGTGGTTCCCGGTTTCGGCTGGTAGAAATGTTCTGCACCGTGCGGATCAGTCACCGTCATCTCCGGCACCCGCCCGTGCCCCAATGTCGGCATCGACTCCAGCACCGCCAGCATATCAACCGGCGCAAAACGCTCGACCAATCCCGGCGCTGCCACCGCAAACACCTCGAATGTCGACAACTGCACCGCACGCAAATTGGAGTCGTGCATACGCCCCAGACGAATCGCCATGTCGAACCGTTCGGAGATCAGATCGGCATGCGTCGAAGACGTCGACAGGTGAATATTCAACTGCGGTTGCTGCTGCCGAAACACCTCCAGCGCCGGCACCACTTGCGCCAGCGCGAACTCCACCGTCGTGGTAATCCGCAACGTGCCCTTGAGCTGTGAATGTTCCGAACGCGCTTCCTCAATGGCCAGTCGCGCTTCATCCAGCGTGCGCAAACAGCGTCGATAGAAGCGTTCGCCGGCGTCGGTCAGCGCCAGTTGCCGGGTGTTGCGCGTGAGCAAGGTCACGCCCAATTCCTCTTCCAGCCGCTTGAGATTGAAGCTCACCACCGCGCGAGTCTGGCCCAATGTGTCAGCGGCAGCGGTCAACGAACCGGCCTCGACCACGGCTTTGAAGGTGTCGAATCGATCCAGACTGACCATTGCCACGGCGCTCCTTGTCAAAATAATTTTGACAAACTAGCAGCCAAACCAGCGTTTTCCTATCACCAGAAGCGCCCTACCCTGCACGTCTCATCACAGGGAAGCTGCCATGGCTTATCGCTCGAAAGTCGCGCTGGTGTATCTGTTGGGGTTCGCCCTCGACTTGCTGAACATGTTCGTCGCCAGCATTGCCTACCCCGACATCGCCCAACAATTGCATGCCTCGGTGACGCAACTGGCGTGGATCACCAACGCCTACATGCTCGGGCTGACGCTGATCATTCCGCTGAGCGTGTGGCTGGCGGCACGGGTCGGCGAGCGACGGCTGATTCTCGCCTCGCTGCTGCTGTTCGGGATTGGCTCGGCGCTGGTGGCGCAAGCGGCATCGATCGAAAGCTTGATTGGCTGGCGCCTGCTGCAAGGGCTCGGTGGCGGGTTGTTGCTGCCGGTGGGTCAGGCGTTGGCGTATCGACAGTTTCCGCCATCGCAGCGCGCGCATTTCACCGGCGTGGTGTTACTGGTGGCGCTGATGGTGCCGGCACTGTCGCCGGCGGCGGGCGGATTGATCGTTCAGGCGTTGTCGTGGCGGTGGATTTTCTACCTCAATTTGCCGGTGGCGCTGCTCGCGTTTGGCCTGGGTCTGTTCTGGCTGAAAGCCGATCAGCCTTCGAGTGAACGCCCGACGCTGGATGCGCGCGGCTTGCTATTGGCGGCGACTGCGCTGAGTTTGTTGTTGATCGCCGTCAGCATGCTGAGCGAAGCCGACACCCGAATCCTCGGTCTCCTTGTCTTCGTGCTCAGCGTCCTGACCCTGTGCATTTATCTGCGAGACGGCTGGCGTAAACCCAACGCCATTCTCGATCTGCAACTGATCAAAAACCCCTCCCTGCGTCTGGCGATGCTGATCTACCTGTGCGTGCCCGGCGTGTTCACCGGCACCCACATGATCGCCGTGTTGTATCTGCACAACCTCGGCTTAGGCGCTGCGCAAACCGGTGCGTTGATGCTGCCATGGGCAGTGGGTTCGGGCGTGGCGATCATGCTCGGCAAACGCAGTTTCAATCGCCTGGGGCCGAAGCCGCTGTTGAGCGCCGGCATGCTCCTGCAATGCCTCGGTATCGTCTTGCTGATGCGCATCGAACAACCCGCCAGCACGCCGCTGATCATCGCCTACGGCCTGATGGGCCTGGGCGGCAGCCTGTGCAGCGTCACTGCGCAGACCTTGGCATTCGTCGGCATCGTGCCAGAAAAAATGGGCCACTCCAGTGCGCTGTGGAATATCAATCGTCAGCTTGGTTTTTGCCTCGGCGCGGCGTTGCTCAGCTCCTTGTTGGGGGCTTTGGGTGGTGAGGGTTTTCGCTACTGCTTCCTCGCTGCCGCGTTGCTGACGATGCTGCCGATGGTCAGTGTTTTGCGGTTCGATTCGACGGCAGTGCTCGCGCTGCTGACTCAAACTCCCCTCAAGGAAAAATCTACATGACCGACTACAGCGAATACTTTGATGAAGTGATTCAGGCACACGAAGCCATCGAGCGATGGTTTGCCTTGGAGGAAGAAGACGCAGCGCTGGAGAGATTACTGAACAGGTTTTCAGCCGAATTCTCCATGGTTTCGCCGTTGGGCCGGGTGTTGAATTTCGAGGCCTTGAGCGCGTTGTTTCGGATGGCTGGAGGGAAGAAACCCGGGTTCAGGATTGAGCTCAGTGAACTGCGCACGATTGCGCTGCACGAACGCGGGGCGACGGTGAGTTACCGAGAGCAGCAAACCGATGCAAGCGGGTCGTATACAGATCGGCGCTCGACGGTGGTTTTTGAAAAACACCCATCCGGGCGAGTGATCTGGCGACACTTGCAGGAGACGCTCTGCCAGGGCTGAAGCCGTCGGTCGCTACCTGTTACTTCTGACAGTAGACGTATCGAGAACATCAGCCGTAGTCTTTCAGAACAAGCACCCACAGTTTCCTGCGCAGTATCGAATGAATGGTGTCGTGTATGCCTTGTACCCCACGTTGAAAACACCACATCAATCGACAACGGCGGACAACTGATGACGCTTTCACATCCCAAGGCGAACCGGTCACCCGGCACGCCAGATCCAGCATTCGGCGACGAAGACAGCATTGCCTACCTGAGTAAATTACTGGATGACGATCCAGCATTCCAAGTGCTAGCCCTGTTCATGGGACTCAGTAGTGATCTACAAGGCAAGACGATCTTCAGTGCCTACGTGCATCACGAAGAACAGTACAAATATGTCATTGGACGCACCGACAGCGACGGCACTCTCGATCGGACGTTCGCCAACAATGGCATTTTATTGGGAAGCTTCAATTCCGGGGCGGCGTGTTCCGGCGGCAAGTTGGTGGTGCAGCAAAGCGAACCTGGACTTATCTACATGCAAGGCTGGACGGAAGGCCCTTCAGGTTGGGCTGATCTGGCGATTACGTGCGTCGATAAGCACGGTCAACCCAACCCCTCCTTTGGCAACAACGGCAGCGTTGTCATTGCAACGCCCGTGTACGAGGAACTGCTGACAAACTCCTGTACCTTGCAGATTCAGCCAGATGGCAAGCTGTTGGTCACCGCCAACTACTTACTGCGCCACAATGAGTTGCAGCTGACAACGGGCGTGGTTTTTCGTCTTCTATCAAATGGAGAACCTGACACGGGGTTCAATGGCAATGGTCGCTGGGAACTGAAAATACCTGATCCCCATGCCGCGACGGCCATCAATGGCTGCCTTTCTCAGGGTGACAATGTGGTCATTGCAGGCCATGTCCGTGCCCAGCCTGCGCACAACGTCGCGACGCTGGTACGGCTAAAGCACAACGGTGAGGTTGACAGGGATTTTGCCGATTCCTCAGGTTTTCACTTCGTGGATCTGCCCGATCATGGCTCACTGTTCAATACCGTAATCGAAAGAGCCGACCATAGCTTGATCGCTGCGGGCGAAGCCTTTACCCGAGGTGCTCCTCACCAGTTGGGCCTGCTGGTTGCGCTGACGCCCAATGGCAGCCCCCATCTCATGTTCAACCAGGGCAAACCGCTGCTGACCCAGTTCGATGCCGAGCGTGAAAATCATTGGAGCTGTGCACTGGTACAACCCGATAACAAAATTGTGGTTGCTGCTGCTTTTTGGTGGCCATTGCTTGCCCGCTTCAATGTGGACGGGAGCCTGGACACCACCTTCAACAGCACCGGCTACACCCCTGCGGACTTCACAATAAAAAGCGCGCCGGTTCAACTGGTCTCCCGTCAGGACGGGCGAATCATTGTCAGCGCCAACATCACCGGGGTTAATCCTGAGGGCATCGGCGTCATGAAATGTTTCCTCAGCTGAACCCGTCGCACCGTTGCCCCCCCGCCTACTAAAGGTGGGGGAACTCAGAGGATTACTCCACTCCCTGACTTACCACCACCGTGCAAGTAATCCCCGCCGCCAACAGAACCCCCTCCGGCACCTCATCAATGTGAATCCGCACCGGCACCCGCTGCGCCAACCGCACCCAGTTAAACGTCGGATTCACATCGGCGATCAGCTCGCGGCTTTCCGGGTTGTCGCGGTCGTAGATGCCGCGCGAAATACTTTCCACGTGGCCCTTGAGCACTTCGCCGCTCATCAATTGCATGTCGGCTTTATCTCCGACGCGAACGTGGGGCAGTTTGGTCTCTTCGAAGAAGCCGTAAACCCAGAACGAGTTCATGTCGACCACGGCCATTTTCGCTTCGCCGATACGGGCGTAATCACCGCGATGCACGTTGAGGTTGGTCACGTAACCGTCGACCGCCGCACGCACTTCGGTGCGTTTGAGGTTGAGTTCAGCAGCTTCCAGTTGCGCCTGCGCGTGTTGGTAATCGGCGAGCGCGGCGTCGGCGATGTTGCTGGCGTCGTCGCGGTTTTCCTTGGAGATCACCAGGTTGTCGAGGTCGGCGCGGCGATGGGCGTTGACCTTGCGCATCTCCCACGTCGACTTGCGCGAGGCGACCAGCGACTGCGCTTGTTTGACGGCGATGCGGTAGTGCTCGGGGTCGATCTGCATGAGCAAATCGCCCTTTTTCACCAGTTGGTTGTCGCGCACCGGCACGTCGATCACCTCGCCGGTAACGTCGGCGGCGACGTTGATGATGTCGGCGCGAACGCGACCATCGCGGGTCCACGGCGTGTTCATGTAGTGCTCCCACAACGTGCGGCCGATCCACAGCGCCAGGGCCAGCACCAGCAGGGTCGCGAGCAGGCTGAAAAACTTTTTCATGGGGACGTTCTCAACGGTAGACAGTCAGCGCCATGGCGCCGAACAGACAGGTAAAAAGACTCAGACGCAGCAGCGCCGGGTGCCAAAAAAAACGGTACAGATCGAAACCGGACAAGAACCGATCCACCGCCCAGGCCAGTGCCGCAGCGATGAAAAACATCAGGGTCATGGTCGGCATGTACACGCCGTGGAAGGCGATTTCACGAGGCATGGGCAAGTCCTTCGGGCTTGGCGACGGCGTAGGCAGCGAGCGGTGATTGCGGGTCGAGCAAGGAGGTGCGGATGAAGTGCAGATAGCTCTTCACCCGGCGCAATGCGGAGGTATCGAAATGCGGCGCGAACGGCTCATCGGTCGCGGCGACTCGGCTGATTGCGTGATCGACAGCGATCAGTGCGCGTTCAAGATTGCTGGAGTTGGGTTGCAGAAACAGCCGCACCAACGCGCGACCCATCACGCGAATTGCCTGGCGCCACGGCTGCGATTCGGCATAGGCCGGGTGCACCGGCAGGATCGCCTGTTCCTTGCGCAACTCGATGATCGCGTGGCCGACTTCGAGCACCACGAACATCCAGCGCAGCAGATTCTTTTGCACCTTAGGTTCCCCGGCCGCGAGACCATAAGCCTGATGCAGCAGATCGCGGGTGCGGCTCTCGAAGCTCGAGGCCAGGCCTTTTAGTTTGCCGCTGATTGCGTAAACCACTTGGCCGCGCAGATCCTGCTCCAGACGTTTCCACAGCCAGCGACTGTTCGGCGGCAGAATAATCGCCCCGGCAGCGGCACAGACCAGCATGCCCATGACCATGGCGATGTAGTCGTTAATGAAGGTGTAGGGGTTGTAGATCGTCAGGTTGTCCGGCACCGAACCGGTGCTGAAGAAGATCAGCAAACCAAGGCCGACACCGGCGTATTGCGGGCGCGACGTGAGGAACGAGCCGAGCACGATCACTGGCGCGAGCATCACGCACAGCAATGGAAAACCGTCGATCCACGGGAAGATGAAAAACATCTCGACGAAGCCGATCAGGGCACCGAGGAAGGTGCCGCAAGCCATCTGGAAAGCCATGCGTTTCGGGTTGGGTGTGGCAGCCGAAAGGCCCACGGTGGCGGCGGCGATCAGGGTCATCGTCGCGCCACTTGGCCATGCAGTGGCGACCCAATAACTGCCGAGCACCACCAGAATGAACGAGGCGCGTATGCCTGATGCCGCAGCGGCCCACCAGTTGGTTTGCGGGGTGAACGGTTCATCCCAGCGCTCGCGTTCGTGACGGTGATCGGCGAGTGACGCGTGGGTCTGTGCATAACTGTGCAGGTCGTCGACGAAGCGATAAAGCAGTTCGTACGCGGTGTGGAAATCCAGCTGCTCGGCTTCGCTCGGATCGGTGTCTTGAAAGATCGCGCGCAAGGTTCGCACGCGTGTCGGCAAACCTTCTTTGTAGGTTGCCAGCGCAGTTGCCAAACGGGCGGCATCGGGGCTGGTCAGGGCGCGGCCGCTGAAGCCGTCGAGCACTTCGGCGAGATCCTGCAGGCCCGGTCTGATCGCCGCGACCACGTGTTCTTCGCCGTTGACGCGCAGGCGTTCGAGCAACTGATGCAAGGCGTTAAAGCGTGTGGTGATGCCCATGAATTCGCTGTTCAAACGGCTCAGGCGACCGTTGCGTCGGCGCATGTGCGGGTCTTCGAATACCGTCACGCTGCGCAAGCCTTCGAGACCCACCGCTTCGGCGATAAAGCGCACGTTGCTCGCTTCAAAAGACTCGGCTTTGCTGCGCCCGCGCAGGCCATCGGTGACAAACAGCGCGAACACGCCGAAGCGCTGATACAAGGCGTTGCGCATGGCGGCGCTGGCGGTTTGCGGCAGGATCGCGGCGCTGATCACGGTCGCGCAAAGGATGCCCAGCGAGATTTCCAGCACGCGCCATACGGCGGCCATGAACGCGCCGTCCGGGTGAGCCAGCGCGGGCAAACCGACCATCGCGGCGGTGTAACCGGCAAGGACAAAACCGTAGGCGCGGAAGTTGCGGCAACGCGCGGCGCCGGCCGAACAGATGCCGACCCAGATCGCCAATGAGCCGAGAAACAGTTCAGTGTTTTGCGCGAACAAGGCGATCAGCGTGACCATCATCGCCGACCCGGCCAATGTGCCGAGGAAGCGATAGAAACTCTTGGCGAACACCTGGCCGCTCTGCGGCTGCATGACGATGAACACGGTGATCATCGCCGTGCGTGGTTGCGGCAGTTCCAGGCGCATGGCCAGCCACAGCGTGAGGAACGCGGCGAGCAACACCTTGAAAATGTAGACCCAGGTCACGCCATCGCTGCGCGCCCAGTCGAAAAATCCACGGCGCCATTCCAGGGAGTAGAGCCAGCGCAATGGTGCGGGCAAGGGAGTCATTAAATTCTGCTCAATGATCGAGAATTGAAGAATTTGTTACAGCGTACACAGCCCCTGTGGCGAGGGGATTTATCCCCGTTGGGTTGCGAAGCGGCCCCAAAACCTACGACCCGATTCCCACAGTCACACCGCGTGCACTGGCTTTGCGACGGCTGCGCCGCCGAACGGGGATAAATCCCCTCGCCACAGGGTTTGGGGTCAACTCCAAAGGAGGAAATTTCCAGCTGAGATTTTGGGTTCACCGCAGCAGTGCCGGGGTTTTCGGGGCCTGGGTTTTCTCGGCCGTCGGTACGTCGTTGCCGGCACCGAGGCCGCCACCCAGCGCAGTCACCAATTCGGCATGCGCACTGAGGCGCGCCGCCTGCACCTGCTGCTGCACTTGCTGTTGCTTGAACAGCAACGTCTGCGCATTGAGTACGTTGAGGTAATCAGTAAGCCCACGCTGATAAGCGATCATCGCGATGTCGTACGTCTTCTGCGCCGTGGCCACCGACTCGGCGGCAAAGCCTTGCTGCTTGTCCATCGATTCGCGGCGGATCAACTGGTCGGAAATGTTCTTCAGCGCATTCACCAGCGTCTGGTTGTAATGCGCCACGGCGATGTCGTAACCGGCGGAGGCTTCACCGAGTTCGGCACGCAAACGCCCACCGTCAAAGATCGGCAGCGAGATCGCCGGGCCGACGTTGTAGTTGAGTTTCTTGCCGGTCAAAAACTCCAGCGCGCCGCCACCCGTGGCCATGTAACCGAGGCTGCCGACCAGATCGACATTGGGATAAAACCCGGCATGCGCCACATCGATCCCGCGCGCCTGCGCCGCGACTTGCCAGCGACTGGCGACTACGTCCGGCCGCTGACCGAGCAATTCGGCGGGCAATGCTGACGGCAGTTTCAACTCAGCGCCAAGGGACAAAGTCGGGCGCTGCAACTGCGCGCCCTCCCCCGGCCCTTTACCCGCCAGCGCGGCAAGTTGATTACGACTGAGGGCGATCTCTTCATCCAGCGCATCGATTTGCCGATGGGTTTCCGGCAACGGTGTTTCGGCCTGACTGACTTCGAAATGCGTGCCGATCCCGCCGTTCAAACGCTTCTGCGCCAGATCGAGAATCTGTTGTTGCTGCGCAAGCGTCGCCGCGACGATGTCGCGCTGGGCGTAATGCAGCGACAGTTCGATGTAGGCGCGGACGATGTTGTTCTGCAATTCCAGCTGCGCCAGTCGCGCTTCGGCCGCGCTCATGTGCGCCAGATCCACCGCGCGCTCGCTGCTATTGCTTTCGCGGCCCCAGAGGTCGAGGGCGTAGCTGAAACCCAGCGCAGCGTTGTTATCCCAGGTCGTGGTGTTGGCCAGATCGCCGGGGCCGTAGAACTGATCGGTCGGCCAATTGTGGCGTTTTAACGTCGACTCGCCATTGATCTGCAACGACTCAGCCGCCTCGGCGACACCGGCCATGGCTTTCGCCTGACGCACTCGCGCAGCGGCTATGGCCATGCTCGGGCTGCATTGCACGGCGAGGTCGATCCAGCGATTCAGTTGCGGGTCGCCGTAGGCTTGCCACCATTGCGCGGTGGGCCAGTTGGCGTCACGGGCAGCGTGGGCGATGGCGTCGTCGGTGGCCAGTGAATTGGCCTCCAACGCCTCGCCCTGCGGGGCAATTCCGTCAGTTGAGATGCAGCCGCTGAGACCCAGGGTAAAAGCCAGAACACTGAGAGGCAAAAGCGCTCTGTTGATGCGACGCGGCACAGCTGCGAATTCCTGAGAAGAGGATAAGGCGGGGCTTGCTCTCTGTAGGAGCTGCCGCAGGCTGCGATCTTTTGACCTTGATTCCCTTAAAACAAAATCAAAAGATCGCAGCCTTCGGCAGCTCCTACAGGGATCGGCGCAATTCTATGGAAGGCCCTGTGCGGCGATAAGCTGGGATTTCTGTGAATCTTTGTTACGGTTAACGAGATAATCCCTTGGTCGGGGGTCTCGCCCCTGAAACTTCGTGTCACAATTTGCCATCTCCCTTGAGAGCACCCCATGGACACTTTGCAAAACATGCGCGCCTTCAGTTGCGTCGCCGAAGCCGGCAGCTTCACCGCCGCCGCCGTGCAACTCGACACCACCACCGCCAACGTCTCGCGCGCGGTCTCCAACCTGGAAGCCCACCTGCAAACCCGCTTGCTCAACCGCACCACTCGCCGCATCGCCCTGACCGAAGCGGGCAAGCGCTACCTGCTGCGCTGCGAACAGATCCTCGCCTACGTCGAAGAAGCCGAAGCCGAAGCCAGCGACGCCCACGCGCGCCCGGCCGGGCAGTTGAAAGTGCACACCATGACCGGCATCGGCCAGCACTTCGTCATCGACGCGATCGCCCGCTACCGCAAAACCCACCCGGACGTGACCTTCGACCTGACCCTGGCCAACCGCGTGCCGGACTTGCTCGACGAGGGCTACGACGTGTCCATCGTGCTCGCCAGCGAACTGCCCGATTCCGGTTTTGTTTCGCAGCGACTGGGCATCACCTACAGCATCGTCTGCGCCTCCCCGGCCTACGTGAAAGCCAACGGCGCCGCGCAAAAGCCCAGCGACTTGCTCAACCACGCGTGCCTGCGCCTGGTCAGCCCGGTGATCCCTTTGGAAAAATGGGCGTTCGACGGCCCGGAAGGTCAGGAAGTGGTCACCATCAACAGCTCACCGTTTCTGGTGAACTCCGCCGACGCGATGAAAACCGCGATCATCAGCGGCATGGGCCTGGGTGTGCTGCCGGTGTATGCGGCGATTGAAGGCTTGCGCAACGGCACGCTGGTGCGGGTGATGCCGAACTACCGCTCGCAGGAATTGAACCTGTATGCGATCTACCCGTCGCGGCAATATCTGGATGCGAAGATCAAAACGTGGGTCGAATACCTGCGCGGGTCGTTGCCAGAAATCCTCGCCGCACACCAAGCCGAACTGGCCGCCTACGAACTCAGCGGCACCCTCGCCGGCGCCCGAGTCGCCAACTGACGCTTAAACACCCCACGCCCCTGTAGGAGCTGCCGCAGGCTGCGATCTTTTGATCTTGCCGTTTAAAAATCAAAAGATCGCAGCCTACGGCAGCTCCTACAGAACGGGAATTTCGCGGATGTTTCCGACAGGTCGCGTCGGTTGTCTGTCGGAAGCGAGGTGGATAGGCTTTGGGTGTCGCTGACGAATCAGCGACCGGGCTTGGTCGCTCGGGTTTAGAATGGCGCACTTTTCAAGCTTGCTTAATGGCGAGCCGTGCGTGGGAGAGCTTCGGCTCTGCCGGGTTTCCATTCCCTGGTCGACCAACCCGCGTACGGTTCGCCACCCTATTGCTTGGTCGCAGTGCTTGGCGAACTCCACTTCCCGAATGGAGCTTCACCATGATCAAACCAACACCGAATCCCCCCGAACCCGAAAACACCACCCCCTACGAATTCCCCGGCTCAAAAAGATTCCACGAAGCCGCCGAACGCGCCCTCGACCACTACCTCAAACCCAACGCACTCACCCTGCGCTTCCACAAACCCACCACCATGTTCCAGATCGCCCCGGATCAGGACAACGAAAGCCTGCTGGTCCACGCCTGCGAATCCCTGGCCCAAGCCAGCCTCATGACCAGCGACATCGCCGCCTACATCGAACTCCCGCAGCGAAGAACGATTCTGGCGATCCAGCAAATCATCATGCTCGCCGAACTGGCGGTAAACCGGGCGCTGGATAACCACGAAATAGCCCAACCCCCAACCCACAACTGATTCCCCCGTGGGAGCGAGCCTGCTCGCGAAGACGTCAGCACACTCAATATTTCTGGCGTCTGACACACCGCTATCGCGAGCAGGCTCACTCCTACAATTGATCACCATCAGGGTTAGTCTCGTATTCCAAGCCTGAAACACCTCTGAACCCACCATGATCTTTGCGTGTAGGTGACGTACTGCCTTCGAACAATAGTTCAAAGCCACCTTCAAACGTCCCGTTAGTAATATCAAAGTCCACGTCAACGTATCCCGTTCCATGCAGCGCAGAATAAGGTTCAAAGCTATGCCCACCGCCTACCTTTTCATTGATTGAATAGATCATGTGAGAGACCTTTCCATCTTTTACAAATGGATGCCTGCCGTTTTCAATATCCGAGCTGAAGTAGAGAGTAAGACTCAGCCACTTATTCAGACTAAGCTCCTGTTTTACATCCAGCACCACCCATTTACTGTTTCGACCTACGATAAATTTTACGACCTTCCCGGAAAACGGTGCAAAGTCACCTATCAACGCATTTCCGCTACCTTGTACTGCCGACTGGGGATGATCATTTGTAAAAAACTCGTCATGTTCCATGTTTTAACCCTTCCAAGAAATTTAAGTGGCCCTACTTTCAACCGATTCTTCCCTCTCTTCGGGCAATTAACACCTGATACAAATGACAGTTTTTAAGTACGAGTTGCGATAAAAAATTGGAAAACCGAGTCAGACCTCTTGCAACCTCACAGAAAATGATCGGCTGTTATACCGCCTTCGCGAGCAAGCTCGCTCCCACAGGGGTTGAGTACAATTGAGAGATATTGGTAGGCCGGCAGGACGTCATCGCGAGCAGGCTCACTCCTACAGTTGAATTGTGTGCAGTCTGCAAGAAATGGGTCTGCTGTCAGGCCGCCTTCGCGAGCAAGCTCTGCTCCTACAAAAGCACAAGCAAGATCAAAAGATCGCAGCCTGCGGCAGCTCCTACACAGGATGAGCGCAAGCTCGACAAAGCTTTTGATCTTGATCCATGAGCGACGTCGGAAGGCTGAGTGGAGGGATTGATCCGGGGGTGGGAGCGCAGCGACCGTTTGGCGCAGCCAAACACAGCGAGAGGAGGTGCAGCGAAGCAAACCGTAGGCGCTGCCCCCGGATCAATCCCGCAGCGAAGGAACCCCGAGCCCCAGCGAGCGGGCCGAACGCAGGAGCAAGCGTTTTTTTGCTTACTTTTTTTAGGCGTTTGTAAAAAAAGTGAGTCGCCGTCAGGGCGAAACCCTAAGCCGCCGTTACCGAAGCAACGGATATACACCCAAAACCCCAAGAACATGGTCGGCCCAAAGGCCGCCAAGACACCCCAAAACAAAAATGTTAGCGTGCTTAGCATCAAGCCCGACAACGAGCCAAAACCAATGAAAAAAACTGTCCTGGCCTTCAGCCGCATCACCCCGCCAATGATCGAACGCCTGCAACAAGAGTTCGACGTCATCGTCCCCAACCCAAAAACCGGCGACATCAACGCCCAATTCAACGAAGCCCTGCCCCACGCCCACGGCCTCATCGGCGTCGGCCGCAAACTCGGCCAGGCCCAACTCGAAACCGCGACCAAACTCGAAGTCGTCTCCAGCGTCTCCGTCGGCTACGACAATTACGACCTCGACTACTTCAACCAACGCGGCATCATGCTCACCAACACCCCCGACGTCCTCACCGAAAGCACCGCCGACCTCGCCTTCGCCCTGATCATGAGCAGCGCCCGCCGCGTCGCCGAACTCGACGCCTGGACCAAGGCCGGCCAATGGCAAGCCAGCGTCGGCGCCCCGCTGTTCGGCAGCGACGTACACGGCAAAACCCTCGGCATCGTCGGCATGGGCAACATCGGCGCCGCCATCGCCCGCCGTGGCCACCTCGGCTTCAACATGCCGATCATCTACAGCGGCAACAGCCGCAAGACCGAACTCGAGCAACAACTCGGCGCCCAATTTCGCAGCCTCGACCAACTGCTCGCCGAAGCCGATTTCGTCTGCCTGGTGGTGCCACTCAGCGACAAAACCCGCCACCTCATCAGCCACCGCGAACTGGCCCTGATGAAACCAAGCGCCATCCTCGTCAACATCTCCCGTGGCCCGGTCGTCGACGAACCCGCCCTGATCGAAGCCCTGCAAAACAACCGCATTCGCGGCGCCGGTCTGGACGTCTACGAAAAAGAACCGCTGGCCGAATCGCCACTGTTCCAGCTGAAAAACGCCGTAACCCTGCCGCACATCGGCTCCGCAACCAACGAAACCCGCGAAGCCATGGCCAACCGTGCCCTCGCCAACCTGCGCAGCGCCCTGCTCGGCGAACGCCCGCAGGATCTGGTCAACCCACAAGTCTGGCGCGGATAGAAAAACGGGCAAGTGCAAAACTTGCACTTGCCCGCCACAACTTGACTACATAACTTGAAATTCAACTTTAGCCCTAATAAAAGTCAAGCGCTATAAGCTCTCCACACTATCGAATTAACGATAACGCGCTATGGAGAGCGAACACCTTGAACAACATGACCACCGAAAAACTTATCCGCTACAGCAAAATTATCTTGATGGCTTACATCAGCTTCTTTGGTCTGTTAGTGATCACCCATAACTTTACCGACTACAATTCAAACTACGAATACGTTGCTCACATCCTGAGCATGGACACCACCACCGCCAACGAAAACATTCTGTACCGGGCGATCGACTCACCGTATCTGCACCACCGGATCTACTGGTTCATCATTACGATGGAGGTCACGTACACCGTGCTCTGCCTGATGGGCACCTATCACTTGTACCGTAAGGTCAATGACTCGGCGGACGCTTTCCATGAAGCCAAGAAGTTCTCGATCATGGGCATAATGGTTGCCATCTTCATCTATTACGTCTGCCTGCAAACCGTCGGCGTCGAATGGTTCGACATGGACACTTCGCAATCATGGAATGCAAAAGACTGGGCTCGGCACATTGTTGACTTCATCTTCCCGGTAATGATTTATATCACCTTGAAAGTCGAGCGCTGATCAACAGCGCTCTTTCATATCAAGCTAACTTACCGTGCGGCGGAACCAAGACTGTTTTCGGTTTACGGAACACCAACACGTTCCCCAACATCACCAGCACCAGCCCGACCAGCGCCGGCGCCGTCCACTGATAACCTTCGGCAAACGCCGAAACGTTAAGCGCGACCACCGGGAACAGCACCGTGCAATACGCCGCGCGCTCCGGGCCCATGCGGCCGACCAGGGTCAGGTATGCGGTGAAACCGATCACTGAACCGGGAATAACAAGGTAGAGCAGCGCGCCGACGTAACGCGGCGACCAGTCCATGTCGAACGGAATGCCTTTGACCAGGCACCACACCGACAGCATCGCCGCGCCATACGCCATGCCCCAGGCATTGGTGGTCAGCGGCTTGAGGCCAGCTTTTTGCTGCAGGCTCGACAGCATGTTGCCCGCCGAAAAACACAAGGTGCCGCACAACGCCAAACCGAGTCCAAGCAAGGTTTGCGGACTGGCCTGATGCCCGGCCAGTTCAGGCCAGAACAGCATGCCCAGACCGAACAGCCCCAGCGCCCCGCCCATCAATACATTGCGCGCGATGCGCTGCCCAAAGAACACCCGCGCATTCAATGCATTCCACAAAGTTGCGGTGGAAAAAACCACCGCCACCAGACCGCTGGGGATCCACTGGCTCGCCGTCAGAAAACACATGAAGTTCACACAAAACAGGCACAAGCCCTGCGCCACACAAATCAAATGACCGCGACGGTTCATCGGTTGCAACCGACGGCTGAGCAGCAACAACACAAACAGCACCAGCGCCGCGAGGCCAAATCGATAAACAATCGACACCGGAATCGCCACCACCCCCAACTGCCATTTCAAGGCAATCCAGGTGGTGCCCCAGATCAGCACGGTCAGCAAATACAACGACAGGTTCATGGCGCTTACTCCTCAATAGGCCTTGAGTGTCTGCCGAGGCTTGCCCTGGGCGCTTGCAGATTCTTGCGCTTTTGTCCGGCAGTGGGCTGGCAGCGCGAAGTCTACGGAGTAGGATGCAAGGCGTTGGAGAGAACCGATCATGGCCGCAATCGATAACCTGCAAGTCTTTCAAGCCCTCAACCGCTCGCCGAACGCACGCCTTGTGCACAGCGCCGAGCTCGGTGACGGCTTGTCTGCAGCTTTGTGGACCAACCACCACGACGCGCAGGAATACGAAGCGCCGAGCCACCACACGCTGTCCTGCTACATCGCTGGCGGCACCGGCACTTTCCGTCGCGGCCAGCCGGGGCAAAAAGGCGGGCCGGACAAGCTGTGCATCCTGCCGGCCGATCACGAATCGGGCTGGGTGATCAACGGTGATATTCGTTTGGCGCACCTGTATTTCAGCGCTGAACAATTCGCCCTCGGTTGCGTCACGCTGCTTGATCGTGAGCCGCGTGAGATGCAATTGCGCGAGCAGACTTTTCTTGAAGATCCGCAACAGGCACAGCGCTTTCGGCAACTGCTGACGTTGAACTGGGCCGAGCCCGCCGAGCGCTTGCTGACCAGCAGCATTGCTCACGAATTGATCAGCCACACCTTGCTCAGCCAAGTCGGCGTGCGTCAGGGTTTGCGTTTGAAGGGTGGGCTGGCGCCGCATCAGCGTCGGCAATTGGTGGAGTTCATCGACAGCCAGTTGGCCGAGCCGATCAGCCTTGGGCAGTTGGCCGGATTATGTGCATTGTCGGAATATCACTTTGCGCGGATGTTCCGGGTGAGCTTTGGCTTGCCGCCGCATCAATACGTGCTGGCGCGACGTCTGGATCGGGCGCGGGCGTTATTGCGCGGTACGGCGTTGCCGTTGGGGGAGATTGCCCTGGCTTGCGGGTTTGCCAGTGCGAGCCACTTTACCAATCGATTCAAGCAGGTGTTGGGCGGAACGCCGGGGGAGTATCGGCAGGCGTTTTTGCGTTGAGGCCTGGTTCCCCTCACCCCAGCCCTCCCGAAACGTCGGACCGCCCAGAGGGAGAGGGGGCCGACCGAGGTGTCTGGCGTTGTACATCGACCTGTATAACCGAGTCGATTGTGGATTCGGTAAAGATCGATCACGTCGGCGGAGTTCTCCAATATCCCCCAATAAGTCCCCTCTCCCTCCGGGAGAGGGTTAGGGTGAGGGGCTTTTGATTTTGACTTAAAACTCCAACGTGCTGGACAACGAAACCTGCCGCGAATCCCCCATCGACACAAAGAACCGGCTCGCCGCCGACGTGTAGTAAGTGCGATCAAACAGGTTCTTCACATTCAGCTGAAACTTGACCTTCTGCCCTTCAACCTGGGTGTCGTAAGTCGCAAACGCATCCGCCACGGTATAGCTCGGCAGATCAAAATCATTCACCGCGTTACCCGCCCGCTCACCGACATACCGCGCCCCGGCACCGACGCGCAATTGATCGCCACCGATCACGCTGCCGAAGTCATACACCGCCGACAATGAGCCGCTATTCTTCGCCACGTTTTGCAGGCGCTTGCCTTTGTAGTCCGGGTCTTCCGTCACTTCGGCATCGGTGTAGGCGTAGCTGCCGATCATGCTCCAGCGCTCGCTCAACTGACCGCTCAAATCCAGTTCCAGACCGCGCGAACGCACTTCGCCAGCGGCGCTGTAAATCGTCGTTGGGCCTTCAGCATTGGCCACCAGCACGTTGCGTTTCTTGATGTCGAAAAGCGCGATATTGCCGGTGACTTGTCCTGGCAGATCGAGGCGCGCGCCCAGCTCCCACGACTTGGCTTCTTCCGGCGCGATGCTGCCGTCGAGCACGGTGCTGCTGCCGCTCAGCGGGGCGATGGTCGAGTTGGGTTTGAACGATTCGGTGTAGCTGCCGTAGAACGACAAAGCGTCGGTGTAGCGATACACCAGCCCCGCGCGCGGCACCCATTTCTGCCCGTTACTGTCGGTGTTGGCCTTGAACGGCACGCCTTTGCCGGCGTACTGGTCGTACTCCTGAAAGCGCCCGCCGGCGACCAGAATCCATTGATCGGTGAGGTGAATCGAGTCCTGCATAAACACCGAATCGCTGCGCAGTTCATCGGTCTGCGCGCTGTCGGCGGCACTGACCGTGGTGCCTTCGACTTCACGGCCATACACCGGATTGACGTAGCTGAAGGTGCTCAGGCTTTTCTGACGGATCAGGTCGGCGCGGTAGATCTTGCGGTACTCATCGTCGACGCCGAACACCAGGTCATGCTGCATGCCTAACACGTTGATCTTGCCTTCGAGGCTGGCGGTGGTGAAACGGTCGGTGCTGATCGCGTTTTGTGTGCCGTCCATGCTGCGGGTCAGCGTGCCTTTTTTAGTGTCGATGGCGGTGACGCGTACTTGGCTGGCGTCGTAGGTTTCGCGGTTCCAGCTGTAGCCGAAATGGGCTTTCCAGTCGTCGTTGAGTTCGTGGTCGGCTTCGAAGTGATAGAGATCCGAACGCCCTTCCATGTTGTTGAACGGCTCGTCGAGGCGCTCGTTGCGCGAGATATCCAGTGGATGATTGGTGCGCGGATCGATCACCGTGCCACGGTCGAACGGCGTGAGAAATTCGCGATGCTCGTAGGCGAACAACAGCTTGGTGCTTTCGCCGAACCAGGCCAGCGAGGGCGCGATCAGGGTTTGGCGGAGCGTGCCGAAATTGCGCCAGTAATCTTCGTCTTCGTGATCGAGCACCATGCGATAGGCCAGCCCGGAATCGCCCAGCGCACCGGTGCTGTCGAAAGTGCCGCCGCTGCCATTCTTGCCGTCGCCGTAGGTCGAGCCGCGCAGGGTCAGCGCGTTGTATTGCGCCAGTTCCGGCTTCTTGCTGACCATGTTGACCACACCGCCGGGGTCTTGAATGCCGTAGAGCAACGAGGCCGGGCCCTTGAGCACTTCGACGCGATCCACGGTAGCGTTCATGCCACGGCCCTGCACGATCGGCATGCCGTCGCGCATGATCGAGCCGTTACGGTTATCGCCAAAACCGCGCGTCATCACCGAGTCCTGCGTGCTGCCCAAGGTGTTGCCCTGAGTGATGCCGCTGACGTTGGCCAGTGCGTCGTCGAGATTGCGCGGCGCCTGATCGCGGATAACCTGCGCCGGGATGACGTTGACGGTCTGCGGGACTTCTTGCAGCGAGGCCGACGAGCGCATCACCGAACTGGTTTCCGGCGGCTGATAACTCAACGAATCGTCGCGCATCGAAGTGATGGTGGTGGCGCCGAGGTTCAGTGCGCCTGCGGTGGGCTGCGGCTCCAGTGCCAGGGTGTGGCTGTCGGTGCGGCGGAAACTCAGGCCGGAACCTGTGAGCAACTTTTGCAGGGCCTGTTCCGCGCTCATCTGGCCGTTGACCGCCGGGGCGGTGAGTCCGTACGGCGCTTCGTCGGTGTAGACCACGCTCTGCCCGGTGACGCGGCTGAAATCGCTCAAGGCTTGCGGCAGCGGTTTGGCGGCCAGGCTGAAAGTGAATAGCTTTTGCGGCTGGCTGCTGACGGTTTCAGCGGCGCGCGCCACGCTCATCGGCAACAGCGCCAATGCCGAAAAGCTCAACGCCGACGCGCCTAACCACTGTTTGACCGAACCCGATTTTGCCCTGGACTTCATGACTCATGACCTGTGTAGAACCGCAACGGATGCGAATGACTCGCAGTTTCAGTCACTACACGGATGGGGCCTGGGTTTACCTCATCACAATTTGAAAATATTTTTTCAGATCAAAAGATCGCAGCCTTCGGCAGCTCCTACAGGGGGATCGCATTTCAATGTAGGAGCTGCCGAAGGCTGCGATCTTTTGACTTTGCCTCAACGCAAAATAATCAAATGCCCCAACACCTGATGCTGCTCAAACCCCAACACCCCCTGCAAAGAATTCAACACCGCCTGCGGATCCTTGCTCGGAAAACTGCCACTGACCTTGCGCGCCGCCAACTCATCATTGAGCAGCACAATCCGCCCCGGGTAATACCGGCGCAAATCCTCCACCACGTCCCCCAGCGTCGACTTGTAATACGTCAGCCAACCCTGCCGCCAGGCCAGTTGCGCCTCGCTGTCCACGGCATGCAGTTTTTCCGCCGATCCCGCGCCGTAAGCGACTTGCTGCCCGGCCGTGAGAATCTGCTGTTCGCCATCACGATCCGCCGTCACCCCGACACGCCCGGACAACACCGTCACCTGCGCGCCATGCGCTTGCAGTCGCACCTCGAATTGCGTCCCAAGCACCCGCGCCTGGCCCTTCTCGGCCTCGACCACAAACGGTTCACCAGTGTGCGTAACCGTGAAAAATCCGGCGCCACGGCGCAACTGCACATGCCGCTCACCCCGGCTGAAATCCACTGCAATCGCACTGTCAGCATCGAGGGTAACTTGCGATTGATCGGCCAACGTCACCGTGCGAATTTCCCCCGGCGCGGAAACGTAATCCGCCCCCAGATCATCAATCCAGCGCTGCGGCTGCCACCCGGTGCCGAGGCTGATCATCAACAACAGACACGCGGCAATCGCCAGCGCACCCGACCACCGCAACAGCTGCGGACGACGCGGTCGATCCATCGCATCGAGATAATCCTGCAGCGCCAAAGCCTCTTCATCGGCCAATGTTCGCGCCGGGCCTTCGCTCAGCTCCCAGACCACTTGCGCCTGCGCATAAGCCTCGGCGTGCGCCGGATCGGCGCGTAGCCATTGGCTGAAGGTGAGTTGATCGCCCGCACTTGGCCGATCATGCAACAGGCTCAGCCAGGCGAATGCAGCCTGCTCCTGAGCCGGTGTCGGGGTGACGTAATCGGTTGGCTTCACGGTGCTTTCCCTGGCAGACGTGGCGCGGGTTCGCGCAGGCTGGCCTTGCAGGCCTCGAGGGCGCGCATCATATGTTTTTCCACGGCACTTTGGGACAGGCCCATGGCTTTGGCGATGTCGGCGTACTTGCGGCCGTGGATGCGATTGAGCAAAAAGATTTGTCGGGTGCGCTCGGGCAATGCACGCAACGCCGCTTCGACATGACGCAGATCATTGCCCGCTTCGAGCGCGGCTTGCGGCTCGCTGCCGTGGCTGTGCGGCTCATCCGGTTGCCAGCCCTCGTTGACTCGCGAGCGCGTACCTTCGCTGCGCAAATGGTCGATGGCGATGTTGCCGGCGCAACGTAAAAGATAAGTGCTGAGCTCTTCGACTTGCACCAGCGGCCGCCGCCAGAAACGCAAAAACAGATCCTGCACCAGATCCGCCGCTGTCGCCCGGCAGCCGACGCGCCGATTCACCAGCGCTTCCATCTGCGAACGCTGGGACAGAAATACCTGGAGAAAATGCGCACGCGCCCCGCGCGGTTCGTCGTCGCGGGATTCCGGAGGGAGACCGATCAGCACGTCAGCACTGCGCCCATGCCGCCACCGGGCTGGCCAACAGACTCAGCCCGGCGAGCGCCAACGCCAGACGCGGGCGATACGGCATCAGCAACACCAGCGTCAATGCGCTGAGCATCAGCACGGCGAACCAGTCGACCAGGCCAAAGCTCCAGCCGTTCACCGTCACCGCCGCCCACAGCGACAAACACAGCAACAACCATCCGCCGATTTTCAGCGCCTGACGACGCGAGGCCGAAGGTTTGTGCCCTAGCAATTCGTCGTGATGACGAGGCATCGACAGACACAACGCGGTGAACCCGGCATAGCACAGCAGCAGCGCCAGCAACATTAGTTCGCTCCCTGCTCAAGGGTGATCGCCCGAGCCTTTTCGCGACGAGGATTTTTCACGCTGACGGTGCTGCCGGCACGCTGCATTTTCCATGCGGCCCACGCCAGAAACAGGCCGGTGGCAAGGCAGGTCAGATCGAAACCGGCGAGCGTCCAATCGCTCTGCGTCAGGGTCGCCGCGAGATTCCACGGCGTGGTCAGCGCATTGATCACCGGCACGGCAGTAAACAGCAACGCGCCGCACGCCAGTTGCTCGACCCACGCCTTGCGCCCCGGTCGCAACAGCGCGTGAACCACGCTCAATCCCCAGGCGATAAAGAACGCATTCACTTCCCAATCCGCACGCCCGGCGAGGCCTGTCGGCAGCAGACGATTGGCCAGGAAAAACACCGCGATCGCCGTCACCAGCCCGGCCATGCTGGCGATGTTCAGCACTTCAACCAGCCGCAGTTCGAACGGCATCACACCGCTCTTCGCATGTTTCAGTTGACGCTTGCCGAGCCAGATCACCAGCCCGGTACCGATCATCGCGGTGCCGGCCAGCCCGCAAATAAAGTACAGCCAACGCAACACCGGCCCGGCGAAGTGGCCCATGTGCAACCCATAAAAAGCGCCGCCGACCGCCATGGCCATCGGCTGATTCGGTGTGCTGCCGAGCATCTGCCCGCTGACCCCGTTGAACGTCACCGCACGGCCGAAATCGTGCACCACGCCGTCGCCGGCACGCGACAGCACCACCGTCGCGTTGGCATCGCCCGGATTGTTCACCGACAGTCGCGCCGTATGGCCGCCCGACCATTGTTCGCTGGCCTTGGCCAACAGCGGTGCCATGGGCGCCAGCGCCTGCGCAATGTTGGCGCGTTCCGGGGTATTGGATGCAGGAAAAACCTCATCATAAAACTTGTTCACGTCGCTGCCGTACGACGCCAAAATGCTCGCCGGCATGACCATCGACATGAAAATCACCAGGCTGCTGTAGGTGATCATCAGGTGAAACGGCAGCACCAGCACGCCGACCGCGTTATGCCCGTCGAGCCAGGAGCGCTGGCCTTTGCGCGGACGGAAGGTGAAGAAGTCTTTGAAGATTTTTTTGTGGGTGATGATCCCGGTGATCAGCGCGACGAACATCACCATCGCGGCGATCGTCGCCAGCCAGCGCCCCCACGGATAGGGCATTTGCAGCTGAAAGTGGAAGCGGTAGAAGAACTCGCCGCCCATGCTTTCGCGGCCCTGCACTTCGCTGCCGGTTTGCGCGTCGAGGGTTTTCGATTCGAAGCGGCCGCGTTCGCCGGGTTTGCCCGGCGACTGCTGCCAGCGCACGGTCAGGCCGGGATCACGGGCGTCGGGCAAGTCGATCAACCAGCGCGAGGCGCCGGTGGCATGTTGCTGTAGATAATTTTGCGCCAGCGCCAGGCTCGCCTCGGCATTCAACGGTCGCGAGGGAATTTCAGGCTGCATCCAGTGCGTGGTTTCATCATTGAAATAGGCCAGCGTGCCGGTCAGAAAAATCGCGAACAGCAACCAGCCGAACACCAGCCCGACCCACGTGTGCAACCAGGCCATGGCCTGGCGAAAACCCTCTTTCATGCAAAGCCCAACCCGCGAGCAGCGCCGGAGATGGTCGCCAGAATCACGCTCGGCACTAGCAAACCGACCCACGCCGACCACGCCGTGCGGCAGGCAAAGCACCACAACACCGCCACCAGATAGACCAGAAACGAGACGGTCATGCCGGTCACCACGGCTTCGGCGCGGTTCAGCGGCAACCACATGGTCAGAGTGACACTGGCCAGCGCCGCGACCAGATAGCCGCCAAACACCGCCGCCAGCACCCG
The DNA here is from genome assembly GCF_044742965.1 of Pseudomonas sp. NPDC087804. Lineage (NCBI taxonomy): Bacteria > Pseudomonadati > Pseudomonadota > Gammaproteobacteria > Pseudomonadales > Pseudomonadaceae > Pseudomonas > Pseudomonas sp. NPDC087804. Next base: position 111,526 of record NZ_JBIUVN010000005.1, read on the forward strand.
CGAGGTAACGGCCAGACGATAGGACATGGGAAGTGTGGCGAGTTTGGCTTTCATGTTTCGACCCTGAAACGAAAACGTCCGGCCGACAAGCCGAACAACAGTAGGGCAATATTAATGATAAATATTCTCATACGCAAAAGCATCTGATTGCCGGACACCGTCAGCGCACCCTACAATGCGAACAGTTCTTGTTCTCTAACGCACCTCTCTACCGCGTCAACAAAACGCCCGGAGTCACCGTTGTCGTCCGCCCATCCCGTCGAATCGCTCTATCAGGCCCACCACAACTGGCTGACCGGCTGGCTGCGGCGCAAACTCGGCTGCCCGGACAGCGCGGCGGATCTGGCGCAGGACACCTTCATCAAAGTGCTGACCGCTCGCGATCCACCGGTGATCATCGAGCCGCGCGCGTTCCTCACCACCCTCGCCAAGCGCGTGTTGTTCAATCATTACCGCCGGCAGGATCTGGAGCGCGCCTATCTCGACACTCTCGCGCAGATGCCGGAAATGCTCGCGCCGTCGGAAGAACACAAAGCGATCATCCTGCAAACCCTGATGGAGCTGGATGAGTTGCTCGACGGTTTGCCGCGCCAGGTCAAACGCGCGTTTTTGCTGGCGCAGGTCGATGGCCTGACTTATCCACAGATCGCCGCTGAACTCGGCATTTCTGTGGCCACGGTCAAACGTCATCTGAACAAAGCGGCGATGCGCTGCTACTTCGCCCTATGAATCGCGCGCCGGATTTTTCTTCGCAGGTGGCCGAACAGGCTGTGCACTGGCTGATGGAAATGCAGCAAGGCGCCTTGAGCCCGCGCCAGCAGATGGCGATGCAGCAATGGCTGGAGGCGCACAGCGAACATCGGCGGGCGTGGGAACACATTCAGCGGGTCAATCAGCGGTTGCGCGGGGTGTCTTCACCGCTGGCGCATGCGGCGTTGAACGGGCCGAAGTCGGGCAGTCGGCGTCAGGCGCTGAAATTGTTGCTGATTCTTGGCGCTGGTTCCGCTGCCACTTGGGGCATGCGCGAGCACAATCCGCTGCCGTCGCTGCTCGCCGATTACCGCAGCCCGGTTGGGCAACGGCGCAAGGTGGCGTTGGGTGCGGGCGATCAATTGCACCTCAACACGGCGAGTGCGGCTGACGTGCGGATTGATCAGCGTCTGATTCGTTTGCTTGAGGGAGAAATGCTCCTGACCGCGTCGCAAGCGTTTGAAGTGCGCACGGCGCAGGGTGTTCTGAAAACCCAGGGCGCGCGTCTTAATGTGCGGCAATTGGCCGATCGCACGCAGGTGGCGTTGTTTGAAGGGCGGGTCGAACTAAGCGCCGATGGGCGTGCGCCGATGCTGCTGCCGGTGGCTCGGCAACTGAGTTTTACCTCGACCTCCGTTGGTGAGGCGAAAGCGCTGGATGCCAACAGTGGAGCGTGGGTGGACGGCATGTTGGTGGCGGCGCATATGCGCTTGGGGGATTTCCTCGATGAACTCGGTCGCTATCGTCGTGGGCAGCTTAATTGCGACAGGAAGGTTGCTGATTTGATGATCTCCGGGACGTATCCGCTGGACGACAGTGAGCGGATTCTTGATCTGCTGGAAATCAGTTTGCCGGTGAAGGTGAAGCGCTTTACCCGGTATTGGGTGACCGTTGAGGCGCGGGTGTAAGGAACAAGATCAAAGGATCGCAGCCTTCGGCAGCTCCTACAGGAGATATGCATTGCAAATGTAGGAGCTGCCGCAGGCTGCGATCTTTTGATCCTTGAAAAATAAATGAGCCGTTTTTCAGATCTGGCGTGACAGAGAAGGAAAGCCCCCTTGATTCAACCTTCTCAGGATCATCCACCATGCACCCCACCCGCCTCACGCCACTGGCTCGCAGCCTGCGCAATCTCGTCCTCGGCGCCAGCCTGAGCTTCAGCGCCCTGCCCGCCGCGATGGCGGCCGACGCCAAGGCTTATCACATCGCACCGTCGTCGCTGGAAAACGCCCTCAACCAGTTTGGCCGTGAAGCGGGTGTGCTGATTTCTTTCGGTTCACAAATCACCAGCGGCGTGCAAAGCCGGGGTCTGGAAGGCAGCTTCACGCCTGAGCAAGGTTTGAATGCGCTGCTCGAAGGCACCGGTCTGCGAGCACGCGCCGAAGGTAACAACGCGTTCAGCCTGCAACCGATCACCGATGCCGCGCTGGAGCTGGACACCTCGAAAGTCGTCGGCGACTGGCTCGGCGATGCCGCGCAGATCAACGTCTTCGAACACCCCGGCGCGCGCGATGTGATCCGCCGCGAAGAGTTCGAACGCCAAGGCGCGACTCAAGCGCGTGATGTGCTCAACCGCATCCCCGGCGTCAACGCCCCGGAAAACAACGGCACCGGCAGCCACGACATGGCGCTGAACTTCGGCATTCGTGGTTTGAATCCGCGTCTGGCCGCACGCTCGACCGTGTTGATGGATGGCATCCCGGTGCCGTTCGCCCCTTACGGCCAACCACAGTTGTCGTTCGCGCCGATCAGCATGGGCAACATGGATGCGGTGGACGTGGTGCGCGGCGGCGGCGCGGTGCGTTACGGCCCGCAGAACGTCGGCGGCGTGGTCAACTTCGTCACCCGCGCGATTCCTGACGAGCCAACGGTCAAGGGCGGTTTCCAGACTGAGACCAGCCCTTCCTCGAGCCACGATGGCTTCAAAACCAGCGCCAACCTGCTGGCCGGTGGCACCAACGCCAACGGTCTCGGCGGCGCATTGCTTTACTCCGGCACGCGCGGCGGTGATTGGCGCGAACACAGCGACAGCGAAATCGACGACCTGATCCTCAAGGGCAAATACCAGCTCGACGAGGCCAACAGCTTCAACGCCATGGCGCAGTATTACGAAGGCAAGGCCGACATGCCGGGCGGTCTGAACGTCGCCGATTACGATGCCGATCCGTATCAGTCGACGCGCCCGAAAGACCAGTTCTGGGGCCGTCGCACCATGTTCAACTTCGGCTATCGCTATCAGGAAGATCGCCGCGAATTCACTGCCAATACTTTCTTCACCAAAACCCTGCGCAGCGGTTATCTGGATCAGGGCAGCTTCCTTTCGCTGTCGCCGCGCGAGTACTGGGTGCGCGGTCTGGAAACCCGTTTCGCCCAAGGCTTCGACCTCGGCCCGACCAGTCATGAAGTCGGCATCGGCTATCGCTACATCAACGAGGCCGGCCACGAACTGCGCTATCGCACGCCGATCGCCAGCAACGAATACCCGACCACCAACAGCCGCAACGACCGCGATACCCGTGGAGGCACCGAAGCCAATGCGTTCTTCGTCGACGACCGCATCGACATCGGCAAATGGACAATCACCCCGGGCGTGCGCTACGAGATGATCGACTCGCAGCAAACCAACAACCTGACCAACGTCAAATATGAAGGCGACTACAACACCGCGCTGCCGGCGTTGAACGTGCTTTATCACCTGACTGACAGTTGGAATCTGTACGCCAACACCGAAGGCTCGTTCGGCAGCGTGCAATACAGCCAGATGCCCAACCGCGTGAGCAGCGGCGAAGTAAAACCGGAAAAGGCGCGCACCTGGGAGCTTGGTACTCGCTATGACAATGGCGCGTTGCGCGCGGAAATTGGCGCGTTCTTGATCAACTTCGACAATCAGTATGAAAGTAATCAGACCAATGATTCGGTGATCGCCCGTGGTGAGACCCGTCATCAAGGTATCGAGACCAGCGTCAACTACGCGCTGGATGACTTGAGCCCGGCGCTGGCGGGTTTTGATGTTTACGCGACTTACGCCTTTGTTGACGCGACTATTCGTGAAGACGGGCCGAACAAAGGTAATCGGGTGCCGTTCTCGTCAAAGCACAAGGGCACGATTGGTATGGGTTACACCGAAGGGGCGTGGAAGTTGAATCTGGACAGCAGTTTCCAGAGTGACCAGTTTGCTGATAACGCTAATACCTCGAAGGAAAGTGCTGATGGCAGCAATGGCAAGATTCCAGGGTACATGCTGTTCAGCAGTCGCGCGGGGTATGACTTTGGGCCGCAGTTGTCGGATTTGAATGTCGCGGTTGGGGTGAAGAACATTTTTAACACGCAGTACTTCACGCGCTCATTTGATGACAACAACAAAGGCAAGTATGTGGGTGAACCGCGGACGGTTTATGTGCAGACTTCGGTAGCGTTCTGAGGATTGAAGAGCCCCTCACCCTAACCCTCTCCCGGAGGGAGAGGGGACTGATCGCGTTGTTTTGCGAATTACGCCGACCTGAGATATCGAGTCGAGCTTGCGTTTGAAAAGCACACAAATCGGCCCCCTCTCCCTCTGGGAGAGGGCTGGGGTGAGGGTTCTCGGCTACAGTGAAATATCAAATCAACTTCACAAGGATCGTGAAGCATGCAAACTCGCCCCACCCTCGTCCAGTTCTCCCGCCAGTTACGCGCCCAGCAGACCGACTGCGAACACTTGCTCTGGCAGAGATTACGCTCCCGCCAAATCGCCAAGCTTAAATTCCGCCGACAGTTTCCCTGCCCGCCTTACGTGCTGGATTTTTACTGTGCTGAGCTGAAATTGGCGATTGAGCTGGACGGTAGCCAGCACTATGAATCGTCGGGATTGATCCATGACCAGCGCCGAACTCTCTACCTGTATCAACAAGGCATTGAGGTCGTACGGTTCAGCAATCTGGAGGTACTCCAGCAGATGGATGCCGTACTGGAGCAGATCATACGAATAGCGGCAGCTCGAAAATTGCCCTCACCCTAACCCTCTCCCGGAGGGAGAGGGGACTGATTGGGGATGCTTGCGAGTCACGCCGACCTGATTCTGCTTTACCGAATCCATAATCGACACGGTCTTTCAGGTCGATGTACCCCGCAAGACACCTCGGTCGGCCCCCTCTCCCTCTGGGAGAGGGCTGGGGTGAGGGGCTGTCCTGCTACAAAAAAACGGGCCTGCATTCGCAGGCCCGTTCTCATCAGGTTGGCTTATAAAATCAGCGCATCAACTGTTGATCGCTGCCTGTTCATTCTCGTCAAATTCTTCCGCCAACAGCTTGTCGTTGGCCTTGCCGGTGAAGGGCACTACAGCGGCGCGTGGTTTACCTCGCAGTTTGCCGAAGAGGTGCTCCAAGGCGTGCTCGAGTTTTTCGGCAGCGCCGTCGATCGCCTGTTCCAGCGAATCGGCTTTGTGGGTCACGGAAATCGGTTGATGGCCCTTTGGCCGCGCTTCCAGTTGGCAGCGCATGTCATGCGGTCCTGGTTTGTCACCGTTCTCGTCGCTCAGATGGACTTCGACACGGGTCAGGTCTTCCTCATAACGGTCGAGCGTGCTCTCAATGGTTGTACGTACCCACTCCTCCAGTCGTTTACTGCCTTGAACATGGTTATCGCTGTTGACTTGGATTTGCATAGTTCATCCCTTATTTCAGCTAGCTCGCGAGGGGCCTGAATTGAATTTCCTGACCCCTTGGTTACAACAATCGGCCCGACTGCCGAACATTTCAACCCCTGAGAAAAGATAAATATTCATTCGCAAAAAAAGCCGGACAACCGAGTAAAGCGCTGGTAAGGTCGGGAGTTGGGTCGCCTCGCAACCTGGCAAAATCTGCTCACAATTGCCCGTCGTTCAACGGGTGCAAGCTGCGAAAAATCCCCGCCTCTTCGACCAGCCAATCATGCACCGCACGCACGCCCGGATGGCTCAGCGCCCCTGGCGCATAGAGCAACACGTAACGTTTGTGATTGGGCACCGACAAGCCGAACGGCACGATCAACGCGCCCCGCTCCAGCTCATCGTTAAGCAATGTGCGCCGGGCAATCGCCACACCCATGCCGGCAATCGCCGCTTCGATGGTCAGGTGATTGCGGTTGAAGGTGTGCCCGCGCCGTACGTCGGCGCCCTCGAAGCCGATCGCGTTGAGATAAAACTCCCACTCCGCGTATTCATAACTGCCGCGCCAGGCGGTGATGTCGTGCAGCAGCGGGAAATGCCCCAGATCCGCCGGCCCGTGCAGCGGTGGGCGCCCGCGTAGCAGGCTCGGCGCGCACACCGGGAAAATCTGCTCATCGAGCAAGGCTGTGGATAACAATCCCGGATAGCTACCGTCGTTGAGATCGATCGCCAGATCGAAATCGCCTTCATGCAACGGCACGCTGCTGTCCTCCGCCACCAGTCGCAACTGAATATCCGGAAAACGCTGTTGCAGGCGCGGCAAGCGTGGCGTCAGCCATTTGCTCAGAAACGATGGAATCGAGCGCACCCGCAGCGTGCCGCTGATCATCCCGGCATCGAGTCGACGCAATTCCGCATCGATGCTGCCGTACGCCTCGTTGACCGTGATCGCCAGCCGCTGCCCTTCGGCGCTCAGCTCCACGCCCCGCGCACGCCGATGAAACAGACGAAAGCCAAGGCGCTCTTCCAGTTGGCGGATTTGCTGGCTGACCGCGCCCGGGGTGATGTGCAGTTCTTCCGCGCACCGGGTGAATGACAGGTGCCGCGCAGCACAGGAAAACACCTGCAGCCAGACATAGGTCTGTGCGTGCAATTGACGACTCATCGTTTAGTCCTGCTAAAGGCTGTCTTAGGAAGTTTCGTTGGTCACGTCAGACCGAGAGAGGCAGTATCGCCGACATTGCGCTTGGCCTACAAAAAATGGCGGCGATTCCTACTCCATGACTTGCAAGGCTTTAGTATGGCTATCAGTGTTTTCGATCTTTTCAAAGTCGGCATCGGCCCGTCCAGTTCCCACACCGTCGGCCCGATGCGCGCCGCTGCGACCTTCGCTCAGGCGCTGATCGACCAGCGGTTACTCAATGATGTGCGGCGCGTGGAAATCCGCCTGTACGGCTCGCTTTCCGCTACTGGCGTCGGTCACGCCACCGATCGCGCCACGGTCATGGGCCTGATGGGCGAATGGCCGGACAGCATTGATCCGTCGACCATCGACCCGCGCATCCAGCAATTGCGTGAGTCAGGCCAACTGTCCCTCGCCGGTCAACGCGCGATTGCCTTCAACTGGCAGGAAGATCTCCTACTGCTCGACGAGAGCCTGCCCTACCACCCCAACGCCATGTCGCTGACAGCCTTCGGCGAAACCGACGTGCTGCTTGAGCAAACGTACTACTCGGTCGGCGGTGGTTTCATCGTCGAAGCGGCGGAAGCCGAGTCGGGTGTCGCCCCGGCCGGCGACGTGGTGCTGCCGTACGATTTTTCCAGCGCCGCCGAACTGCTGTCGTTGTGCAAAAAGCATGGCTTGCGGGTGTCCGAGCTGATGATGGCCAACGAGCGCGCCTGGCGCAGCGACGCCGAAATCCGTCAGGGCTTGTTGCACATCTGGTCGGTGATGCGGGAGTGCGTCGAACAAGGTTTGCGCCATGAAGGCATCCTGCCCGGCGGTCTCAATGTGCCGCGTCGTGCGGCGAAATTGCACCGCAGCCTGTTGGAAATCGGCAAACCGAATGTGATCAGCTCGACCCTGTCTGCAATGGAATGGGTGAATCTGTTCGCCCTCGCGGTGAACGAAGAAAACGCGGCGGGCGGGCGCATGGTCACTGCGCCGACCAACGGTGCAGCGGGGATCATTCCGGCGGTTCTGCACTACTACATGAAATTCAATCCGGACGCGTCTGACGACGATGTCGTCGCGTTCTTTCTCGGCGCGGCCGCCGTCGGTATTTTGTGTAAGAAAAATGCCTCGATCTCCGGTGCCGAAGTCGGTTGTCAGGGCGAAGTCGGCTCGGCCTGCGCAATGGCCGCTGCGGGTCTGGCTGACGTGCTCGGCGCCACTCCGGAGCAATTGGAAAACGCGGCCGAAATCGGTCTGGAACACAACCTCGGCCTGACCTGCGACCCGGTCGGCGGGCTGGTGCAAGTGCCGTGCATCGAGCGCAACGCGATCGCGGCGGTGAAAGCGATCAACGCCACGCAAATGGCCCTGCGCGGCGACGGCAATCACTTCATCTCCCTGGATCGCGTCATCCGCACCATGCGCGATACCGGCGCCGACATGCACGACAAGTACAAGGAAACGTCGCGCGGCGGCCTGGCGGTGAACTGGGTGGAGTGCTGATCCCGATTGCACTGTCAGCGGTCATCTGCGCAGTTCTGCCCTGAAACCGCGCGATAAAAAAAGGCGAGCCCCGTGGCTCGCCTTTTTTATCGCCGTGTTCATTGTTCGACAATTTTTCCGGCATGTCCCTTGCAAACTCCATGGTAGGAGCTGCCGAAGGCTGCGATCTTTTGATCTTTATGACTGAAATCAAAACACCGAAGATCAAAAGATCGCAGCCTGCGGCAGCTCCTACACGAGCAATTCGCGAATGGCCACGGAATGGCCGGTGATCAGGTTTGGCGAACCAACCCGATCACGGCCGGTCAACAACTGCACGTTCAATCAGGCGGTGACGCATCATGGACAATCCATTTCAGATCATTACCGATGCCTTTGCGCCGGACTATCAGATCAACCTGAGCATTCAAGGGCTGGACGGCAGCATTATGCTGACCCTGTCCAACAACGGCCGGATCGTGGCCAAACGCATGATCAGCGCCGAACAACGCAACGATCCCGCGCGCCTTAAACGGCTGGTGCAGAGCATTCAATTCGGCATCGCCATCGAACAGGGCCACAGCGCCATGGCGATCCTCGAATCGATGACCAGCGGCGACGGACTGACCCCGCCACCGCAAAAAATCATTGATCAGCCCCGACCAGCGGCCGGACTTTAAAGCTCGCCCTTCTCGACCTCGGGATGCTCGCTGGAACCTGTACCGAGGGTGCGCTGTGGTTTCTCGATTTTCACCGAGGGAAATTGTGACGAGGCGTAACGCACCACCAGAATCGCCAACGCCAGCAGCAGAATCCCGCCGCACAGGTAGATGATGCCCATGTCTGGCGGGTTGTGGTGCGAGACGTTGGAGATCAACAGGCGCGTCAGCGCAGTGATCGCCACGTAGATCAGGAAGCGCACCGGCATGTGGTTGGTCTTGAAATAAATCCCGACCATCGCGCCCAATTCGAGATAGATGAACAGCAACAGAATGTCATCGATCTTGATGTGGCCTTCCTCGAGCATCCCGAGAAACTCCATCACCGCCGCGTATGCCGTCACCGCACCGATGGCAAACAGCGCCAGATAGTGAAAGGTTTCGACGAATAGGTTGCCCAGGGACTCGGCCAGTTGATGCACGTTTTGCCGCAGTTTCTCGGCCCAGTTTATTTTCACGATGATGTTCCTTAGCTCGATGCGAGCGGATGATGCGCGTTGGACGTGACGGTTTTCTGCACGTGACGGTTTTCATGCAGAAAAGAGGCCACGCCATCATGGCGAGCCATCACCAAACCCGCGCCGTGGCGTTTGGTCGCAGGCCTCGGGTTCGCACGATCCCTGTGGGAGCGAGCTTGCTCGCGAATGGCCCCAACACGATCCCACTGACAAACCCTAAATCCGGTCTACATTAAAATCCCACTACCCATGGCGCAGGGATTCGCTTATCCTTTTCGCTGTATATGGATACAGTAGTCGTCAAGACAACTTAATGTGAAGGCATGTGAGGTGGTGAATGGCCGTCGAAGTGGTATACCGCAGCAGCCGAGATCTGGAGCGCTTGTTCATGGATAAAGCCGAAGCTGACCGTCATGACAAAATGCTCGAACTGGCCGAATATCTGGCCGATGTCCTGCAAAAAGCCGTTCCGTCCCTGACTGAACAGCAAGTGGAAGAAGCCGGGATCTACATGGCGAAGAATCGCGATGTGTTCGCCCGGGCGTTCAAGAGCCAGCCTGACGCACTGTCGGAGCTGATCAACGCACCGGCCGAGCCTGTCGAGAACGCCGAAGTGGTGGAAGTTGCTGAAGCGCCGGCCAAGCCTGCGAAAGCGGCAAAAGCGGCAAAGTAATCAACAAAGGATCGCAGCCCCTGTAGGAGCTGCCGAAGGCTGCGATCTTTTGATCTTCCCCCATCACCGATACAAAACCCGCTCCGCCAACTCGTCCGCCACCCGCGCTGGCGAACGCTTCTCCGCCTGCGCATGAGCAAACACCTCCGTCAGTCGCGAACTGATTTTCGACAGATGCGCGGTAATTGTCGGCAATTCCTCGCCGCGATGCTTCAGCGAGACATAAATCAGCCCACCGGCATTAATCACATAATCCGGCGCATAAAGAATTCCGCGCCGTTCCAATTGATCAGCCACGTCCAGATGTGTCAGTTGATTGTTCGCCGAGCCCGCCACCGCCGAGCAACGCAATTGTGTGACGGTGTGACTGTTGAGCACCCCGCCCAGCCCACACGGCGCAAGAATGTCGCACGGCGTACTGAGCAACGCATCGTTGGCAATCGGATGCGCGTTGAGTTGCTCCATCGCCAGTTGCACCTTGCCGTGGTCGATATCGCTGACCAGCAATTCGGCACCCGCCGCGTGTAGTTGCTCCGCCAGCGCATACCCGACGTTGCCCAAACCCTGAATCGCCACGCGCAAACCTTCAAGATTATCGCTGCCCAACCGCGCCATGGCGGTCGCGCGAATACCGGCGAACACGCCCATTGCCGCATGCGGGGCCGGATCGCCCGCCGAAGTAGTACTGGTGACGTGTTGGGTTTGTTGAGCGATGCAATCCATGTCCGCCACTGAGGTGCCGCTGTCGATGGCGGTGATGTAACGGCCATCAAGCTGATCGATGCAGCGACCGAACGCCTCGAACAGCGCCGCACGATTTTCCACATGCGCCGGACGCACGATCACTGCAACGCCACCGCCCTGCGGCAATCCCGCCAGCGCGGCTTTGTAGCTCATACCCTGAGCCAGGCGAATGGCATCCTCGATGGCTGATTCATCATTCGGATAGGCAAGGTAACGACACCCGCCCAGGGCTGGCCCGAGGCGACTGTTATGGATGGCAATGACCGCCTTCAACCCTGAAACCGGGTCGACGCTAAGGTGCAGCGAATCCAGGCGAGTGCTTTGCATGAGCGCAAACATTGTTGGGCTCCCGAATCACTTCTTGTAGAACGCCAGTATAGGCTTGCGCCTGAAAATTGCTGGAGCGCACCGGAATAAGCGGCCTCGAAGACAGATGTTTTGCGGCATAACTCAATCGCTGCAAAATCCGCCACTGGACGAATAGCACTGACGGGGCTAAAACGAGGCATTCGAGGGAGATTGCGATGAGTCCGCGTCAACGATTTTTCGAGTGCCTGCACCGTTCACCGCCCGCGCTGTTAGAAGCCGCGTTGTGGATTGCTGCCGAGCACGAAAAAGACGTCGACCCGACGGCGCTGCTGCACGACTTCAAAGAGCTGCAACAGCGCGTGAGTTATGGGCTGCCGATGCTGCCGGTCAGTGAACTGGCGCAACCGTTGCTGCGGCGGATGACCGATCTGGGTTTCGCTCAGGATGATTTTTTGCCGTTACGACCGCAGGCGGCGATGCTGCCAAAAGTCATGCAGACCCGTCGCGGTCAGCCTTTGGCGCTGGCGTTGATTGCGCTGGAGTTGGCACAGGGCCTGGAGATTCCGCTGGTCGGGGTCAACTTCCCCGGGCACTTCCTGCTGCGAGTACCGGGGGCTGATCACCTGCTTGATCCCTGCGGCGGTCGACGCCTGTATCCGAATGATTGTCGCGAGTTGTTGCAGCGCCAGTACGGGCCGAACATGAAACTCAACGCCGAGCATTTACTGACCGCCTCGCCGGTGCAGATGCTGCAACGTTTGTCGCGCAACTTGCGGCAGTTGCACCTGACCCATGAGGACTACATTGCCTCGCTGATCGACGCTGAACGGGTACTCGAACTGGGCGATGCTGCTGCCGCTGATTATCTGGCGCGGGCCAGTTTATATCAGCGGCTGGATTGCCCGAATGCCGAGCGCTTCGATCTGGAGCGTGCGTTGTTGCTGAGCGATGATCCGATCCAGCGTCTGCGCCTGACCGACCGGCTCAGCCACTTGCCGCCTAATTCCGTCGTCCATTAAAAGCAAAAGATCGCAGCCTGCGGCAGCTCCTACAGATGATCCCATGTAGGAGCTGCCGAAGGCTGCGATCTTTTGATCTTCAGGATTTAGAAGGCGCCGCAACACCCACAACCGAACCACCCTCGGAAGGCGAGCGCACCTGGATGATCAGCAGCGCCGCAATGACCGCTGGAATCGCGCAGAAGAAGAAAATCTGCGCCACGGGAATGTGCATCGCCAACAGCAGACTGCCGAACAATGGCCCGAGAATCGAACCAAAACGCCCTACACCCAATGCCCACCCAGTACCCGTGGCGCGAACGTGCGCCGGATAAAAATTACTCGCGAACGCATTCAACGTCAGCTGCCCGCCGATGATGCAGAACCCCGCCGCAAACACGCAGGCCACCAGATAACGCGGGTTGTCGTGATTAAGGCCAAGCAAAATCGTACACAGCGCCGCGCCGGCCAAAACGCCAGACAACAGCCGCACCTTGCGCTTTAAACGGTCGGCAAACCACGCCATGCAAATCGCGCCGAGGGTGCCGGCGAACAGGAACATCGACGTCACCAGATTGGCTTCGTTGAGTGTCAGGCCACTTTCCAGCAGCAACGTCGGCAGCCAGCTGATCATGAAATACAGAAGAATAAGGCTGACAAAAAACGTCGCCCAAATCAGCAGCGTCGGTCGCGCGTAGCCGTTGCGGAACAATTCAACCACGGTCAGTTTGCTGCCCTGCTCGCGCTCGTTCTGCTCGACGCTCGCCACTGGCGGTTGCCAGTCCGGCAACATTCGCGCGGTGACTTTGCGCAGGCGCGCATACGGCGGCGCGTCACGCAGCAAACGCGGCAGCGACTCCGGCAACATCCACCAGAGGAACGGGAACAGCAGCAACGGCGTCACGCCGCCAGCGAGGAACACCGCTTGCCAGCCGAACTGATCGATAAATCCGGCCGCGACAAAACCACCCGCCGCACCACCGAACGAAAAACCGCACGCCGCCAGCGTCACCATCAAGGTGCGCAAGCGCGGTGGCGAATATTCCGACATCAACGCCATCGCGCTGGGCATCGCGCCACCCATGCCGATGCCGCAGATAAAACGCGCGATCATCAGCGTATTCAGGGAATCGGCGAACACCATCAACACGGTGAGCGTGGCGTAGATCAGCACGCAAGCAAGCAGAATCCGTCGCACGCCGAAGCGGTCGGCCAATGGCGTGACCACCAGCGAACCAATGGTCAAACCGAGCAGGTTGGCGCTGAAAACAGGTCCGAATGCGGCTTTTTCCAGCCCCCAATCCTGAGCCAGTGCCGGGACAACGTAACCGAGCACCTGCGCGTCGTAGCCGTCGGTGACGAGCAGCAAGGCGAGCAGGATCAGGAGCAACCACTGATAGCGGGACACCGGACGGGCGTCGAGTGCCGCACGGAAGCTGGCAATCTGGTTGTGCATCGCAAGGTACCTGTTTTGTTTTTATGATTTTTTGCTGTGGCCACCGGATCGTTCCCACGCTCCGCGTGGGAATGCCGCCGGGGACGCTCTGCGTCCACTGTGACGCAGAGCGTCACGGGATGCGTTCCCACGCAGAGCGTGGGAACGATCAGTCACAATTTTGGTTACGGGGTGTCAGGTTGATTCGCGGGATGGGCTTTGATGAACGCTGGATGGTCTGCCGCCAGTGCAGCAACCCGACAAATTCGCGGATAAGCCTCCAACGACACATTGAACCGCTCAGCCGCATACAACTGCGGAATCAAGTAAACATCCGCCACACACGGCCACTCGCCGAAACAGAAACCGCTATCACCAATCAACTGCTCCACCGTCGCCAAGCCTTGGCCGATCCAGTGACTGATCCACTCGACCACCTGCGGCTCTTCCTGCCCCGACTGGCGCAGGCGATTGAGCACGCTAACATTGTGCAGCGGATGCACATCGCAACCGATCACCGCCGCGACAGCACGCACATGGGCGCGGGCCGCGAGGTCTTCCGGCAACAACGGCACCTGTGGATAACGTTCCTCCAGGTACTCGATGATCGCCGGCGACTGGATCAACAACTCACCCTCGTCAGTGCGCAAGGCCGGCACCCGGCCTTGTGGATTGATCGCCAGATACGCCGCTTGCCGATGCTCGCCACCGGCCGGCGCGATCAGATTGACCGGCAACGCCTGATAGTCGAGGCCCTTCAATGCCAGCGCGATCCGTACGCGGTACGACGAGGTCGAACGGTAGTAGGTATAGAGATCCATGAACCGCTCCTGTCAGCGCGCCGCCAACACTTTGCCACGGCATTCGCCGAAGCCGATCGAGGCAAAACCATCACGGGCGCAACGTGCGCGCAGGATGATTTCGTCACCGTCTTCAAGGAATTTGCGCACTTCGCCGGAGGCCAGTTCGATCGGTTTTTTACCGCCCTCGGTGATTTCCAGCAGGCTGCCGAACTGACCGTTTTCCGGGCCGGACAAAGTGCCCGAACCGAACAGATCACCGGCCTGCAACTGGCAACCGTTGACGCTGTGGTGCGCGACCATTTGCGCGACAGTCCAGTACATGTAGCGGGTATTGCTCAGGGTCAGGCGATGGGCTGGCAGATTCTGTTCGCGCATGGCTTCGGTGAGCAGCAGCACTTCCAGTTCGATGTCGAAAGCACCGCCGTCCTGATCGCGTTGATCGAACAGGTACGGCAGCGGCTGCGGATCACCCTCCGGACGCTTCGGTTGCGCGGTGCGGAATGGCGCCAGCGCTTCTGCTGTTACGACCCACGGCGAAACGCTGGTGATGAAGCTCTTCGACAGGAACGGGCCCAGCGGCTGGTATTCCCACGCCTGGATATCGCGCGCCGACCAATCGTTGAGCAGGCAGAAACCGGCGATGTGATCAGCGGCATCGCCGATGGCGATCGAGTCGCCCATCTCGTTGCCCTGACCGACCCAGATGCCCAGTTCCAGTTCATAATCCAGTCGCGCGCACGGGCCGAAAGTCGGCTCAGTCTGACCGGCCGGCAAGGTCTGACCTTTAGGACGACGCACATCGGTACCGGAGGCACGCACGGTGGAGGCGCGACCGTGATAGCCGATTGGCACATGTTTGTAGTTCGGCAGCAGCGGGTTATCCGGACGGAACAGTTTGCCGACGTTTTGCGCGTGTTCGATGCCGACGTAGAAGTCGGTGTAATCGCTGATGCGTGCCGGCAGGTGCAGTTGGCAATCTGCGGCCAGTGGCAGCAGTTTTGCACCTTGGGCTTCGATGTTGCCACGGTGCGTGCTGCCTTCGCTGAACAGTTCCAGCAAGCGTTCGCGCAGAGCCACACGAGCGTCGCGACCGAGTTCAAAAAACGCGTTCAACTGGCCCCCGTGCATGGCTTCGACGGCACTGCGCGCGGCACCGTCGAACAGCCCGGCTTCCAGCGCGACTTGCAGATCAAAAATCTGTTCGCCAATCGCCACGCCTGCGCGCGGCGCCGAACCGTCGATACTGAACACACCGAGCGGTAAGTTCTGCAGTGGGAAATCTGCGTGACCGTTGGCTGAAGCGACCCAGCTGCGGGTAATGGAATTCTGCGTCATGGGTTATCTCCGGGTCGGGTCGAACGTGGCGGGCAGTGTGGCCCAGCACGCGTCGTAGGTTGATTGCAGTTGCGGGCAGTCGAGGGCGAAGCGGCTTGGGCGCAGAACTTGACTGGTCTCGAACATGAAGGCCATGGTGTTGTCGATTTTTGCCGGTTTGAGCTCGGCGTTGATCGCTTTGGTGCAAGTCTCGCCGTCCGGGCCGTGGGCGCTCATGCAGCTGTGCAGCGAGGCGCCACCGGGCACGAAGCCTTCAGCCTTGGCGTCGTATTCGCCCTGGATCAGGCCCATGAATTCGTTCATCAGGTTGCGGTGGAACCACGGTGGCCGGAAGGTGTTTTCGGCGACCATCCAGCGCGGCGGGAAGATTACAAAGTCGAGGTTGGCCAGACCGTGCACGCTGGTCGGCGAGGTCAGCACGGTGAAGATCGACGGATCGGGATGATCGAAACTGACCGTACCGATGGTGTTGAAACGGCGCAGGTCGTATTTGTACGGCACGTTATTGCCGTGCCAGGCGACCACGTTCAGCGGCGAGTGATTGAGTTCGGTAGCCCACAACTGACCGAGGAATTTCTGCACCAGAGTGGTCGGTTGCTGCAGATTTTCGTAAGCAGCGACCGGCGTCAGGAAGTCGCGCGGATTGGCCAGACCGTTGCTGCCAATCGGCCCCAGATCCGGCAGACGCAGCGGCGCGCCATGGTTTTCGGCGACGTAACCGCGTGCTTGCGGGTCGAGCAGTTCCACGCGGAATTTCAAGCCGCGCGGCAGCACGACGATTTCCAGCGGCGCCACTTCCAGCACGCCCAGCTCGGTGGCGATGCGCAGACGGCCGAGTTGCGGCACTAGCAGCAGTTCGCCGTCGGCATTGAAGAACACGCGTTCCATCGAACGATTGGCGGCGTAGTTGTAAATGCTGATGCCGGACGGTTTTTCGGCGGCGGAGTTGGCCACCATGCTCACCAGGCCATCGATGAAATCAGTCGGCTCGGCCGGGATCTCCAGCGGATTCCAACGCAGGCGATTCGGTGTCACATCGCCCAACGGCCCACCGGCCAGTTGCCGTTCCAGTTTGACGAACGCCGGGTGATTGGCCGACGGCTGAATCCGGTACATCCAGGTGCGCCGCGCTTCACTGCGGGTCATGGTGAACGCGGTGCCGGAAAACAATTCGGTGTAGAGGCCGTACGGGGCTTTTTGCGGGGAGTTCTGGCCGACGGGCAGCGCGCCGGGCAACGCTTCAGTGCTGAATTCGTTGCCGAAACCGGACTGATACGCCAGCGCCTGAGCGGTTGAATCGAGGTTCATGGAGCCTCCTGAACAGGGAGTCGGCAGTGGCCCATCGCTCTGGCTCAGAGGTTTCGGCACGCCGGGGTTGTTATTATCGTAATTCGATTACGCATAACGTAATTTGCTCGCTATCCAGCGTCAAGCTATAAAGACGCCCATTCGTATCGGAACCCGGCCGCACCATGGAAAAAACCAGCGACAGTAACGGCAAACAGAAAGTCCGCTCCGCCGAAGTCGGCACCGACATCCTCAAGGCTTTGGCCGAGTTGTCACCGTCGACCTCGCTGTCGCGTCTGGCCGAACATGTGCAGATGCCGGCGAGCAAGGTGCATCGCTATTTACAGGCGTTGATCGCCTCGGGGTTCGCCGAACAGAACGCCGCCACCAACCATTACGGCCTCGGCCGCGAAGCGTTGCGCGTGGGTTTGGCCGCACTCAACAGTATGGACGTGCTGAAAGTCGCCGCCCTGCCGTTGGCCGAACTGCGCGACGAACTCAACGAGACCTGTTTTTTGGCGGTGTGGGGCAATCAGGGTGCAACCGTGGTGCACATCGAACCGGCGGTGCGTGCGGTGACGGTGGTGACGCAATTGGGCTCGGTGCTGCCGCTGCTCAGTTCTTCAACGGGACTGGTGTTCAGCGCGTTTCTGCCGCATCGGGAAACCGATGATCTGCGCGAGCAGGAAATCGCCGTTGCCGATCACCCGCTCAAAGAGGAAAAGACTTACACAACCCTGTGCCAACAGATCCGCGAACGCGGTCTGCACCATGTTCACGGCTTGCTGATGCCAGGCGTGGACGCGTTGTCCGCGCCGGTGTTCAATGCCGTAGGCCAGGTCGCGGCGGTGCTCACGATTGTCGGCCCGACCTCGTTGTTTCACGCTGACGAAAACGGCCCGGCGGCGCAGCGCTTGTTGGCGGCGACGCGGGCCGTGAGCTGGCGAATGGGCTACCAAAGCGATGAAGTCAGTCGCTGAGCAGCGCCATTAGTGTGCGACGCTGTGGCATGGCACGGTACTGGGTCAGATAACCGTGGTTTTACTGGTCAGGGCTTGAGGGCCATCCAGGATCTCCTGAATGGCCTCCTTTGCCAGACCGGGCAGACCAGCGTGTCCTGTTGCCTGCCTGTAAAAACTCTCGACTTTATAAACGTCACCGATGAGTGAAACGAAGTTACGTTGCACTGTGGACGCGGCGCGCTTACCCGCGGCAGCCTTGCCCAACGAGGCCAGTTCCGCAATTGCTTCCACAAAATGCTTCAGCGCTTTCGCCCGATCACCCTGAACAAGTGCATCAAGGCCGGATAACGTTTCTTTGGTGAACAACACAACACTCAGAGCAATGCCCGCCGGCGGAAAGACGAAACTCAGTGCAGTGACCGCCGTGACAACGCCATCAAAAACCAGCCCGAAAATAATTTCGCTCAGGCTTTGAGTCTTTTCATCGACATCGGAAATGACCTTGTTAATCAATTCGTCATAGCAGGTTTGGAAGTTAGCTATTCGGCTGTTGGACTCCAGAACAGGAGCCTCTACGAAGTTGCTTTGTTCCTCAAGCTGATCCAGATAGCTTTTGACCTTGCGCTGAGACTTCTCCTCGACTCTCTCATAAAAGTAACGCCCGTAACCGCGTGTTTTCACAGCGTTGACGAACTCGTGAAATGGCCAGATTTCGCAGCCGTCCGGGGCATCCGGGGCGAACACGTATTCTTCAACATGACCCGCGACGTGCAAACGGAACACGTACACACCGACCACCAATTCACCCTTGATATGCAAACTGCACATCGCGCTGTATTTGACTGTACCAATCTTCTCCAGAATCGATTTAGGCGGGTGTTCACCATCAATCCCGCCAATGAGATTAAGTAATTCAGGAAGCGTTTGAGCGCTCAGACGCCCGCTGAAAAAAGCCTGCATGGCGGCCACATACATTTTGCGTATCAAAGCCGACAGATAAATCTGCCGCTTGAATGCACCCTCCCTATTGTTTCGATTCAGATGAACGGCACGCAACATATCGATGTACTGCTCACCCGGGCGGAGTGTTCGTGACCAACCGGCGATGTCGCGAATATCCAGAGTCCTTAACGGTGGATGATTTTCAGCTACAACAAATCGCGGGTATTTGGGTTGACCGGCACCGTCGGCATAAAAGTGCACTTCAGCAACAATCAACTGCCTCAGCGTCAATTGCTGATCTTCGCTGATTTCAACCCGGATCTGATCCGGATTGACTAAAACAGACTCGCCCCGTTCCGATATCACTTGTTCAACACGCTGTTTGATCAGGTCGAAGCAGAACTGTTCATAAGAAATAAATCCGCCCTGATGTACATTTACGGTTTGCAGCGCCTGAAGTTCGGTACTGACCCTGGCGAACGTCTGACGCTGTCCATCGGTGGCCGTACGATAGGCATAGGGTGTGACACTTTCTTCCTGCGCCACAATCCAGGCACGCTGGTTGTACACCAGATTCAACATCGCTTCCGAGCCACGGTAAGGCGTAGGCCCCACCTCTACGCCTCGCCACAGAGAGGGTAATTGCAAGACCTTCTTTAGATGGCTGGAAATGACCTGCCGATCCATCGCATGAGACTGCCAGACAAGATAATCGCAACCCTTTTCAGTCGCCGTCCAGGCGCCGATTTCAAAGCTCAGACTCCGAATATCGGGAAACTCTCGCCATTCGCGATTGCCCGGAGAGCCCGGCGCATACAGAAGCCAGTCACCCCGCCCAGGCTGATTAGGGCCGATCACCACGAGATCCTTGAACGGCCGATTATTGACCCCGGGAAGCTCCAGTATCAGGTATCCGACAATTAGCCCCGCCTCGCCCTCGACCGCGCGCCGGACACGCTCGAGATTGGTTTGATCAAGTTGCCCCTGCAGCCGCGCGGAAAAGGCGCTCAGCAACAACTGCTGTTTTATAAAGGCACTCATGGCCTCGACGACACTGCTTTCCTCATAGGTTTTGCGCAAGTTGACAGCATAAGCGGAGCGCAAATCAGCAGTATCCAAGACGTTTTCGACCCATTGCTGGTTCATCTGTATCGGCACGCCTTCGCCCACGCATTCCAGTCGGGCGCGTGACGATTTGTCGTGCAGCCCATACAGCGCAAACTCGGTCAGACTCCGTGAGTTGTCCTGCTGAATAGTGTGCGGGCCTACTTTGAAAACATATTGTGAACGAACGGTGATTTGATCAGGATTCAATACCGTACCAAAATCGAGCCTGATCAAACCAGCAATGACAAAGCGCGCATACGACTGGAGATCGGTCAGGTGCTCCAGTTGTCGTTCGAGATGCAGTCGACTGGCAACAAGCTGTTGTTCTAACTGCGCAAACTCGAGCTGCTTATCACCCTCGGCATTTCCCAGCCACTTTGCAGGTTCTTGCACGTTCGCCAAAATTCGCTTATCAAACAAGTTCATTCAATGCCCCTGAGTTATTTCAGAACACAACCAGCCGAATGGCAGGTCAACGGGCAAAAATTACTTCAGTTGGCGAAAACAAAAAAACCGACAAGCAATTCAAAATATGGGCAAAGCATGCAAAACGTCTCAATGACTTCAACGTGCTGTTAGCACGCTTTATTTTTAACTCAGCACGCCTAACAACTTTGCCTTCGCGACCGCCTGAGTCCGGCGCTCTACGCAGAGCTTTACGTTAATACGTCGAGCGTGAGTCTTTACCGTGTGTAACGAGATAAACATTTCATCGGCAATCTGTTGATTCGAATAACCGAGGGCAATCAGCTTTAAAACTTTCAGTTCGCGCTGACTCAACAAAGGCAAACTGGCGGAGTTTTCAAAATCCGCATGATGAGCCGATGGCAGCGCCACCGTTTGCAGCATCTCGGCCCTGCGCAGACTCAACTCTTGCAACGCCTGACGGCACTGAAAATCCGCCGCCAGCCGCAGCCCCTGTCGCAAGGCTTTATCGGCTTCATCCTTGCGGCCGGCGAGCCACAAAAGCTCGGCGATGACCAGCTGCAATTCCGTGTGCAAGGCGTTCATCGCGCTGGATTGGGCCTGGTTCATCCTGCGCTGCAACTGCGCCAGGTGCTCAGCGTCCATCGGCGAACCGGCAGCGCGAGCAAGGATCAGCAGGTATTCAATTCTCGGGATGAGCAACACGGTTGCTGGCGGAGCCTGCACAGCTTGAGCTCCCTGGTAATGACGCAACACGCGGCTCAGCGCTTCACAAGCGAGATCCTGACGTTGCTGTTGCAACCAGAAATGGCTGCTGACCTGCAGCAACACACCGCGATAGACCGTGTCGGGAATCTGCCGCTGCTGCATCAAGCGTTCAGCCGCCCGGAGCCGATTGAAGGCCAGCTCAAAATCACGCTGATTGGCCGCCAATTGCGCCTGTCCCAAATAGCCGTACAGCACTCGTTTGTCGTGGCTGCGCAGGCAATCATTCAAGCCACTTTGAAACAGTGCCGCCGCGCGTTCGTCCAGCCCCTGATTAAGTGCGAGTCGCCCGCGCAGCAGCGCGATCCTGCCGTGCAAAGGCGTCAGCCGCACAGTGTGCTCGCGAAGCAATTCATCCATGTTGCTCAATAACGCCTCGGCCCGCGCGCTCGCACCGCGCTGTTCGAGCAGGTGCGCATGATCAAGTTCGAGCAGGCCTTCGAAGACCAATGAATCATGCGCCCGCGCCAGGCACAGCGCTTGCCGGTTGAACGCCTGCGCCACGTCGAGTTCACCGCGCAGAAATGCCTGCTGAGTCAGCCCCGACAGGCACAGCAGCCGGGTCGGCCACGTCTCGGGGGCCAGTTCGGCCAGCGCCTGCTGAAAGTGTTCCTGCGCGGGCTGCATCTGCCCTTGCAAATGCAGGAGCCAACCCTGTTGCGCCTGCCAACGGGCGATCAATTGCCGCTCGGATTGCACTGACGGTTGCGGCAGGAATCGCGTCATATGCGCGATGCATTGTTCTGCTTGTTCAAACCGTCCGGCAAACAACAGCGCCCCGGTAAACAGACCGACCAATTGCGGCGAACTCAAAATCAACTCTTCGCCCTGTTGCTCGTGCAATTGCAGCAACAACACCACGGTCTGCTCTTCAAAAAGATGCTCAAAACTGAAGTGCTGCAACAGGCTGACCGCCACTTCGAATTCTTCGGCGAGCAGCGCTTGCTCGAAGGCCGAACGCCAATCCTTGCCGACGGTAAAAAACTGACAGGCACGCCGATGCCAGGAACGGCTCGCCGGCCATTGCTCTTCGCGCATGACTTGCGCGAGCGGCGGGAACACTTGCAGCCATTCAGCCGATTCGTGCCACGGCTCGATAAAGCAGCCCAGCGTTTGCAGCGTGCGCAAGAGTTGCGCACCCTCGCCGGCACCGAACAAGTGCTCGCACAGTTCGGCATTGAATCGCGGCAGATGCGCCAACACCCGCCAGGCTTCAGCCAGCTCCGGCGTAAGGCTGCTGAAGAGTTCGTGTTGCAGATAATCGAGCAGCGTATCGACCCGTTGTTGCGGTTGCAGACTTTGCGTCCAGTCGCACTTTTGCAGCAGCGCCATGCGCACCCCGGCGCACCAGCCGCCGGTGCGCTGGACAATTCGCCCGGCCACACTGTGGGCCTGCTCTGCCGTCAAATGCGTCAACGCACAGGCGATTTCGTCTTGGGTCAGAGCGAGGGTCACGCTTTCAGATTCATATAACTCATCGTCGAGCAGCAAACGCGGCCAGTTGCATTGCGGACGTCGGCGCGTGCCGATCCACCACGTGAGTGCCGGACTGCTGACCGCCAGCAAACGATCAAGCAACGCATCCAGCGCCGGATCGGGCAGACGACAGTAATCGTCGATAAACAACCAGGTCGGCTCAGACCAGCGCGCCAGCGTCGCGAT
Organism: Pseudomonas sp. NPDC087804; assembly: GCF_044742965.1. Classification (NCBI taxonomy): domain Bacteria; kingdom Pseudomonadati; phylum Pseudomonadota; class Gammaproteobacteria; order Pseudomonadales; family Pseudomonadaceae; genus Pseudomonas; species Pseudomonas sp. NPDC087804. The sequence continues at coordinate 134,181 of NZ_JBIUVN010000005.1, forward strand.
CAACCGCGCCTCATCCACCCGTTCGACCAGTCCCAACGTCTGCGCCAGACGCTGGCAGAAGTCGGCGGGACTGAGCGTTGCCCCGGCCAACGGCAACCACCGCACCTCGCACGCGGGCGGCGCCTGAAACAGACATTCAGCAAGCAATGCACTTTTGCCGCTGCCGGCCGGCGCGCACACCAGCCGCACCCGCGCCACGGATTCGAGCAATGGCGCGCTCAAACGCGTACGCGACTGATGATGGGAAGAAAGCCTGGGCAGAAATCCGCGGCGATCCAGGCAGGGCGTCATGGCGGTCATCGAGTGAGCCTTCTTATCGTTGTGCACTCACCCTAGCCCGCTCCGGGCACCTTGTTGACGAGTATTCAGCGCGCTGATTGCGGCCCATAAAAAAGGCGACCGAGTGGTCGCCTTTTGCCTTGCCGATGTATCCAGACCGTTACCGAACGCCCTCGGCGCGCAAGGCCGATGGCGTGTAATCCGCCGCCTTGGCTTCGAAGCCGAATTCGTAACTGTGTTTCTCTTCGTTCTTCATGCCCAGGGCAATGTAGCGACCGGCAATGATGTCGTAGAGCGCTTCGAGGGTGTAAGCCTGTGCCTGATGCTCGTAGTGATATTCAGAGTGACCTTCGGCCACGCGCCACAATTGACCGCGACCGTCATAGTGATCGACCAGTGCGACTTGCCAGCTGTCTTCATCGATGTACATGTGGCGCTTGGCGTAGATGTGCCGCTCGTTCGGTTTCACCGTACCGATCACCTCCCAGACACGGTGCAGTTCGTAACGGGTCAGATCCTGATTGATGTGCCCGGCCTTGACGATGTCGTCGTATTTCAGGCTCGGCGAATCGAGTTTGTAGCTGTTGTACGGGATGTACATTTCCTTTTTGCCGACCAGTTTCCAGTCGTAGCGATCCGGTGCGCCGGAGAACATGTCGAAGTTGTCCGAAGTACGCAGGCCATCCGCCGCCGTGCCCGGGCCGTCATACGCCACTTGCGGCGCCCGACGAACCCGACGCTGGCCGGCGTTGTAGATCCACGCCAGACGCGGCTCCTTCACCTGATCGAGGGTTTCGTGCACCAGCAGTACGTTGCCGGCCAAACGCGCCGGCGCGGTCACTGACTGTTTGAAAAAGGTCAGCACGTTGGCGGCTTTTTCCGGGTCGATATCCTTGATCAGTTGCGGCACGGCGATCTCTTCTTCGAAGCGGATCGGCGTGAAGCTGCCGTTGGTCTGCGGGGTCACCTGAGTGATGATGCGTTTGACGTTGCCACCGTGATAACGGGTGATGTGGTTCCACAACACCTCGACGCCGTTCTTCGGAATCGGAAAGGCGTAGTAGCGGTTGCCGGTGAAATTGGCCAAGCCGTTACCGTCGTTGATGGTGGTGACGTTGAGCGCGCTGCGCTTGGCCGATTCGTAGATTTCCGGCGGCACGGCGACGGTGCGATGAGTGGTGTAGACCGGAATTTTGTAGGTTTCAGGGTAGCGCTTGAACATCGCCACCTGGCCTTCGGACAGCTTGTCTTTGTACTTGTCGACGTTGGCCGGGGTGATGGTGAACAACGGTTTCTCGTTGGCGAACGGGTCGGCGAGGAAACCTTTGCTGTCCACCGCGGCGGCGTTTTTCGGGATACCGCCGGTCCACGCCGGAATCGAGCCATCGGCGTTGCCGGCCTTTTCAGCACCGAGCGGGGTCAGGCTGGTGCCGAGTTTGTTCGCTTCATCCGGCGACACCGCCGCCATCACGTTGGCCGCCAGCACACTCAGGGCCAGCACACCACATTGCAGAATCATTTTGCGCATTGCAGTCATCCTTCTCGGGCAGATCAGAAGTTCACGCCGAAGCTCAGGGCCACGAAGTCACGGTCTTCGAGGACGTTGTAGTCACCGCCAAAGAAGTCGGTGTAACTGAGGCTCGCGGTGTAGGTGTTGCGGTAGTCGGCATCGACGCCGACGCTGATCGCTTTCGCGCCTTCGTTGAACAGGCCGTTGGGCCCGTAACCGGCGACGTCATGCGACCACGACAGATTGGGTTTGAAGTTGATCCCGCCGACCACGTTGGCGTAATCGAGAATCGCCCGGGCGCGGTAGCCCCACGAGGTCGAGGTGACAAAGCCATCGGTGTCGCCGCCGAAACCGTACTGGCCGTACACCGAGTCGCGGCCATAACGCAGCTGACTGCGCGACTCCAGACCACCGACGTGCACCACCGCCGCTTCGCCGACTACGGTCAGACGTTCAGCGCCCAACACCTGATCGAAGAAGTGCGTGAGGGTGCTCTGCACTTGCGTCACTTCTTTACGGCGATAACCTTTGTTGTCCGCGCCCGGCGACGTCGCCAGTGGCGAGGCCGCACCGCCGGCAATCGGGTTGAGCAGCGCCAGCGTCAAGTCGTTGGTGTTGACCTGCACCGGCGCGTTGGGCCGGTAACTGATCTCGCCAGTCCACGCGGTACCGGTCGGTAAGGTGGTGGAGAAACTCGCGCCGTACAAGCGAATGTCTTCCGGGTATTCGAGGTAGTACTGACCGCGTCCAAGCATCACGCTCTGCGCCAGCCCCGCACCGCTGCCCGGCGCCAGACCGTTGGCAATGCCGACCATGCCCGGCAACGCCGCCAGCGTCGAAAGCCCCGCCGTAGTGGTGCCCACCGTTGGCGTGCGGCTGTGATAGTTCATGAAATAGAGGCCGTACTCGGTATCGTCGCCGAGCCAGCGCAGCGCCGTGCCCCACTGCCCGGAATCCCGCGCATCGCGGTCGCCGCCACGGGGAATCACCACCCCTTCGCGAGTGACCTGAATGCCCTGACCGAATGCCTGGGTCAACGGCACAAACGGTGCAATGGCTGGACTGCCGACGGTGTAGCCGTTGTTGCAACCATCCGCCGCCACGTCGACACCGAAGAACGTGCCGCAGTTGTCGAGAACGGTCTGATCCCACTCCAGTTGGTAAAAGCCTTCAACCGTCAGTTGATCGGTCAGACCTTGCGAACCGAACAACATGTTCACCGGAATCAGGCCTTCCTTGATCTCGGCACCGGGACGGCGAAACGCGGAAACGTCGACCGGGTTGATGCTGTTGATCGAGTTGCCGATGAAGGTACTTTCGCCCCAACTCACCACCTGCTTACCCGCGCGCACAGTGCCCGGCAAATCAGCGATGGAATAGTTGTGATAGACGAAGGCATCGAGAATCTGCGCGCCGGAAGACTTGGCGCCTTCCTTGCGACCGCTGTCGCTGATCTGTTTGAACTCGCGGTCTTCGTCCTTGAGCTCGAAGTCGTACCAATACTTGCCGCGCACAAACACACCGGTGTCGCCGTACTTCAGTTCGAGGTCGTGAATGCCTTTGAAGATTTTCGAAAAGGTCTCGCCTTTCTTGAAGTTCAGGCGCCCGTCATCACCCGTGGAAGATTGCCCGGTACCGCCGTTGACCGTGCCGACCAGCGACTTGTCGGCATCGCGCATGCCCCAGCTCGCCCCGATCGACAAGGACGAGTCGAACGTCCCTTCGATTTCGCCGATGTTGAACGAAACCGCCTGCGCCTGGGCACAGCAACCCAGAGCCACCGCAGCGGCCAGCGCTTGCGGTGTGAAGATGGCGCGCATTGTTGTTTTTGTCATGCGTCTTCCCCGGTGAGTGACAGAAGGCCCCACCCTACTGCCGCCACCACCGGACGATAAGCGCACCAAGGAGGTATTCACGCTGTCGCTCGAAAGGATGAATGCCCGCACAGCACGGGGCTATGCGCGATCCATGAGTGAGCTGGATGGACGATCATCAGCACAGCGCATGGTGCATGCCGGGACGTAGCGACTGTTGCATGCTCCGCAACAGTGCATGTCCGGAATCGCTATTTTTCCTACAGGCCGAACTGCTTATTCTGAGCGGGCTTTCACGGGATACGCCGAAAAGCGCCGAAGCACTGGCCATGAGCAACGCTGGCCATTGCTGACAGATTTCAGATGAATCGATAGGTCGGTTTATCGCCCCGGTGTTCACTGACGTTGATTTGTAGCTCCTTGATCCAACGTCTTACCTTGGCCGCTGCGTTTGCAGCGGCCTTTTTTATGGGCGCTGCATTGATCAGATCCTACAAGGCGCTGAGCTAACTACCGCGGCGCACTGTAAGAAATTTCCGCATTCCTACTAATCCTACATATTCATTAACAAAATCTGTCTCATCGCTTCCCAGACTCTCTTTGTCGTACCAGAAGTTTCCGACAACACACTAAGCCCATTCCTAGAAATTAATCACTTAGCATAAACATACCTGCTCACATCATTGGCGCAGGCTTGCAGCTTTACGCTTGCGACTAATGCCGCACAGCAAAAGCTATTTCGATGCCGCATTTAAAAAGGAATTTAAATGCAACGACCACCACAAGATAATTTTCCGGCTATCCATACTGTTGGACAAGCCCCGGAATGGATGACCCCGATTACCACTCATTCACGCCCTCGCGGCAGTGGCATGTTCGGGAACGGTACCAACACTCAACTCCACCAGGTGGAAACATCTGTCAGAACTCAAGAAGTAAAAAGACAAGTACAGCAGGAATTTGAAACCAAGTCACAAGCACTGCCGGTTAATCTGGAAGCAGAAATTGCAGCCAATAGATCACAGCTGCCTGCTTCATCGATATCAGCCGTTCAGGCGTGGCAGAGAGAAGTAGATATAAGGGAAACATTACGCGCTCGAAAGACCGTCGAACTACAGCAAAAAAACATTACTGCGAATGCTTTTTTCGGCAGTGACCCGAGAGATAAATCATTCACCGACTTCGTTCGTAAAGCGACAACCATCGACAAGCTAATCTGGCCCGGCGCTCGCTCGACACAACTCTGGGAGCAATCCTATCTCGCGGCGCATGAGGCCCAGCTTCTATCTCAATCGATTGCCCTGCTGCACCAGCAAGCGATGAATGCACAAAGTTACTTGAGGGCCGCACAGGCTGAGGAGCACGCAAGGAATGCGGCGATGGCCGAGGCAGCTCGAGTGGCAGCCGAAAACGCCCGGATTGCAGCGGAACAACAACGGCAGAGAGACATTGCCGATGCGGCACGCAGACAGGCGGAACATAACAGAGCACAGGAGCAGGCAAGACTTGCTGCGGTCGCAGAAGCTCAGCGCCTGGCCGCTGAACGAGCACGTATTGCAACGGAGCAACAACGGCAGAAAGACCTTGCTGAAGTTGCACGCAGACAACAGGAAGAACATAGAGCGCGCGAACAGGCACGACTCGAGGGTCTGGCCAACGCCGAGCGCGCTCGAATTGCTGCTGAACAGCAACGCCAGAGAGAACTCGATGAAATAGCTCGCAAAGAGCAGGAAGAGGAGGAAGTCAGAGACCAAGCAGAAAGAGAAGAATTGAGAAAACTTTACAATGAATTAATCGAAAATGCGGCGCGTGAAAAGGCTAAGGCTCAAGCTGATGCTTTGGCATTGAAAACAGCGCTTGCCAGAGCGCAAGTCGATGCAGAAGCAGCCGCACAGTTTTTCGCTGTGGAGCAGGCTCGTCTTACTGCAGAAATGGAGCAGCGAATCGAGCAAATAAAGTCCCGACTGGAAGCCGAGCAGCGACGTCAGGAAATTCTCAACGGCGCCATCAGAACCGCTACATCTGTGGCTCAACAGCAAGCTCAATTGGCAACGCAAAAGATCAATCAGCAAAGAGCAGCGAAGTCGCAAGCGGAGGCCGATGAACGAGATGTAGAAGAGCCTCGGCAAATATCGGAAATTCACACCGTTTACCCAGCCTCCGGAGCGCTGGCTGTCAGCCGGCCGGTTTTCTCGTTCGCATCAAGTGCAGTTCGCCTGCCCCCTGCGACGACGACCTCGATTCTCAACGCTATGAGGTCAGGGCTTTTGACGCTGACAACGGCGGGAACTGCTTTGATAGCTCCAGCAGTTGTCGGTTTCGCGGCACTGCTGATGCCATCGCGCTTGGGTAACGGTGATCGATTCACGCTGAGCGTACCGTTTGCCGAACTGTCTTCAGAAACTCCCGAGACATTGCGCGAAATCGCCGACCGACAAGGAACACTCGATCTACCCGTTGGATTGGGAATTCGATCTTTTGGCCCCGGCGCCGAAGTATTCGTCACGACTACCGACGACTTCCATGTGCGCTCAAGTGTTCTGGTGCTGAACGCAGCGTACGATCTATTGAATGACGTCTACGAAGCCGTTCTGCCGGATTCTCCAACTGACTTCCTTACCTGGACGCCCGCCCACTCACCGGGTAACAGCTCTACTGCATCACCCATTACGGAAACAGATACGCCCGCCTACTCGGGAGCCGCCATTATCCCGGTTGAAGGGCGACTGGATATAAATCCGATTCTGGTCGAGGGGTGGGAACGATTCATTATTGTGTTCCCTGATGACTCAGGGATTGCTCCGCTTTATGTGGTGTTCAGCAGTCCATACGAGGGAGCAATCCAAGAAGGAGAGCACAGCACTCGAAAGTTCAATCCGGAGGAAATTGGATTACCGATTATTCTTTCTCATTGGGGTTCTGCAATTGCAACACCGGAAGGAGTTTTTACGGTGGAATCCCACACCCTTAAATTCCCAAAATCAGCTGCAAACGAAATCATGGTCGACAGGTTATATAAAGTTCTTCAAGGGGAGCTTGAGATGACCGACACAGATAAGCGTTTTTACACACATGAAATCAGGGAATTTGAACGACTCAAAGCCATGGGGTATGGCGACAATGAAATGCCCGACAAAGACTCTCCCGTATGGAACAACGTGCATGCTGCGACCTTGGAAGACTATCAATTGAGAGACGATCCGGCTTTGCTCTACACACCGGAAGCTCTGGAAGCCGATGACCTACAGCAAGAGCGCGAATATCAGAAGTTACTCAAGGAGATGTGGTAATGAGCACCATTGAGCAAATCGTAAAAAATGAATCTTTGGATGACATCGTCACCGTATTCTCGCTGTTCAACGCGAATCCGCATCTGGACATGATGATCAGACGTTATAACCGAGAGCTGATCTCCGAATACGGAGCTTTGGAAATGGCATACGCGCGCCTTCTTGCTGCTGGTGTATTGGCACACGGCGACAAAGGCTTGGCAGCCAAAGGCCCAAACTGGAAAGCCCCAAAATTCATGATAGAAAACAGATACTCCTAACCGGACCATCAAGCCTGAGTTTGATGGTTCTTTTCTCAGAACGAAGACTTCTGTAAATGCGCCATCAATTGCCCAAGCGTCTCCATATTTATCTCAAAGATGCGCTCACTGACTTTTGATTTTTAGCTCCTTGATCCAACGTCTTACCTTGGCCGCTGTGTTTGCAGCGGCCTTTTTTATGGGCGTCGTTTTGCCCACCTCTCCTGCATTCATCAGGAAGTTTTCCCATCAGTTGTAGGAAATCTCTTTTTGACCCGCTGATGCCAAGCTTTAATTCAGGGCTAAAGATTATTCATACAAATACGCGCGTCATTACTGACGAACGATGCAGATATGTCTGTTCAAAAGCTGATGTAGGTTAATCGCTCCGAAAAATCCGAAAAACTTGCAGCGAGTAAAACGAATGTTGGAACAAGATTCTGTTAAAGCCGCAGAGACAAAAATCGAAAGAAAAGGATCTGCTGCCGACCTCATCATGCTTGCGCGTCTTGATGCCATCCTGGAGTGCAAGCTTGCGATGACCGACACCGATCGCCGGTACTATGCGCATGCGATTCGAATGATGGAGCGATTCAGAGCGATGGGGCTTGCTGACGACTACGTTCCCAAGAGTAATCCGTCGCTTTGGAATAACGTCCATTCGGCCACACTTGAAGATTTCAAACTGGGTGATGATGAGGCATTGCGCTACACCGCCGAGGCGATTGACGCTGCGAAAAAACAGGAACTGGAAGCATTTGAATGTGTCAGCAGAATCAAGAGTTCGCCTGCAAAACTCGAGCAGGCTGTCAGGCAAGAAAATCTCAGGGATTTGTTATCAGTGTTGGCAATCGGTTTGGCATTTCCCGCCCTCGATACACTGTTCGGGCGTTATCGATTTGAAGTCATTGCACGTGGTGAACTGTGTAAAACGTACGAGGAATTATTTCATGAAGGCGTATTGGCTGAGGGCAAAGAGGCTGTCGCCATTTCGGGCCCAAATTGGAAACTCCCGGAATTCATAATTGATAAACGGTACGAGGAATAAAAGAAAGAGCCTCGCCACGTCGAGAACGCAGCGAGGCTAAAACGTCCCTTACAGCGAATACTTCTGCAAATTCGCCATCATTTCCTTCAGCGCTTCAATATTGTCCTTCGGATGCGCCGCGCCTTCGAAATCACAAATCTGCTGCCAGTGCGCCGCGACATCTTCCGGCGAGAAACCCACTCGCGGATCAAACCCGGCGCCCAAACTGCGCTCCCAACGCACTTTGCCCATCCAGCCGCCACCAACTTCGAACAGTCCTGAAGTCTCCTGGCATTGCTCGCTCGCCAGGTACACCACCAGCGGGCTGACCAGTTCCGGTTTGAGTTGTTCGAACACTTGCGGCGGGATCAGGCCTTCGGTCATGCGCGTGCCGCCAGTTGGGGCGATGGCGTTGACGAGGATGTTGTTTTTGCGGCCTTCGATGGCCAGGGTGCGGGTCAGGCCGTAGAGGCCGAGTTTGGCCATGCCGTAGTTGGACTGGCCGAAGTTGCCGTAGATGCCGGAGGTTGATGCGGTGAAGATCACGCGACCGTAGTTTTGCTCGCGCAGGTGCGGCCATGCGGCGCGGGTGACTTTGTAGGCGCCTTCGACGTGGACGCGGTAAACCAGATCCCAGTCGGCGTCGTCCATTTTGTGGAAGGTCTTATCGCGCAGGATCCCGGCGTTGTTGACCACGACGTCGACACGGCCGAAGACGTCGAGGGCGTTTTGCACGAGTTTGTCGCCGTCGGTGACCGAGTCGTGGTTGGCTTCGGCGGTGCCGCCGGCTTCACGGATTTCGGCGACGACGCGGTCGGCAGCGGAGGCATTGGCGCCTTCGCCCTGAGCCGAGCCGCCGAGGTCGTTGACCAGCACTTTCGCACCTTGTTTGGCGAATAGCAGTGCGTGGGCGCGGCCAAGGCCACCACCGGCTCCGGTGACGATCACGACTTTATCTTCGAAACGCACAGACTCATTCATCGAGGCAACTCCAGCAGGCCAATGGGACATTGATCCCGAGTGTCAGGCACGGGGCGTGGTGTCACAACGAACAGGGCTGGGGCTGAATGGTGTGCGATAAGGTTGGGGGATAGTCAGGTTTGAAAAGCACAAGATCGCAGCCTTCGGCAGCTCCTACAGGGGATCAGTGTAGGAGCTGCCGAAGGCTGCGATCTTTTGATCTTCAGGAACAGGCCACTTTGCGCGGTGGCAGCACCTGACGCTCGCGAAATTCCAGATAGTGCTTAAGCACCTGCACCGGTGCTTCGGTTTGCGGGTAGTGACCAATGCCCGGCAACAGCACAGCGTCGGCATCAGCAATCAACTCGCAATAACGCTGCACCATGTGTGCACCAGAGATCGGGTCGACTTCGCCATCAATCACCCGCAGAGGAATTTCACCGCGCTGCATCGCCGCGACCCAACGATCACGCTGCACCCGACGCTCCGGAATATAGCTGATCAGTTTGTGCATGATCCGTGGCCCACGATTAGTGTCGACCAGGCTCCAGAAATCATCCAGTTCGCTCTCTGTCGGCCGCGTGTTCGGCCCAAAAATCTGTCGAAAACTTTTCACCAGCGCATCGCGGGTAAACGCGCGCCCGATCATCCAGCCCAATGGGCTGAGCAGCAGTTTCTGCATCAACACCGGCCGATGGGTTTCCGGAAACAGGCCACCGTTGAGGAACACGCAACTGGCGATTTCGAGGCGATCTTCGTAATGCCGGGCCAGCAGTTCCTGGGCAACGCTGTCGCCGTAATCGTGCGCCAGCACATGCACCGGTTGCTCGACCTGCAAATGCGCGAGCAATGCCTGCTGCAAATCCGCCTGTTCCAGCAAGCTGTAGGTGTGGTTGATCGGCTTGGCTGAATCGCCGAAACCGAGCATGTCGCAGGCAATCACCCGATAACGCTGGGCCAGTGGCTGCCACAGGTAATGCCAGTCCCAACTGGCGGTCGGGAAGCCGTGGATCAGCAGCAGCGGCTCGCCCTGCCCCGCCGTCCAGTAACGGATCGGCTGACCACGAAAGACAAACGTCCGGCTGCGTTTACGCCAGACACACAGAGGAATCTCGGCAAGTGGCATTAGAGTTTATATCCGGGGTCTTGTTTATCGAGTTTGCGCAGCAGCGCTGGCCAGGCCAGCGCGCCACCCATGCCTTGAGCACTTTTGGTGACGCCGGCGATCATCGCTTTGGCGCCTGCCAGAATTTGCGGTTCGATGGCGATGAGTTCAGCGCCACCGGTTTGCGCCATCACCTGAATGTCGCAAGCGCGTTGGAAAGTGAACATCATCAAAAAGGTGTCGGCGATGGTGCTGCCACAGGTCAGCAGACCGTGGTTGTGCAACATCAGGAAATTATTTTCGCCGAGGTCGGCCTGCAAACGCGCCTTCTCTTCGTGGTTCAGCGCCACGCCTTCATAGCCGTGATAGGCGAGGCTCGACAGCACGAACAACGATTGTTGGCTGATCGGCAACACGCCCTGCTTTTGCGCCGACACCGCGACACCCGAGGCGGTGTGCGTGTGCAGCACACAAACCACGTCGTGCCGCACTTCGTGCACGGCGCTGTGGATGGTATAGCCGGCAGGATTGATTTCGTACGGGCTGTCCATGAGTTTGTTGCCGGCTTGATCGACCTTCACCAGGCTCGACGCGGTGATCTCATGGAACATCAGACCAAACGGATTGATCAGGAAGTCTTCGGTGCCCGGCACCTTGGCGGAAATATGCGTGAAGATCAGATCGTCCCAGCCATGGGCGGCGACCAGACGATAACAAGCGGCGAGATCGACACGGGTCTGCCATTCCGCAGCACTGACCTGGTCTTTGACGTTAAGGGACGATTGGACGGGGGCTACGCTCACTGTATGCACCTCTGCGTTCTTATTGTTCTGCAACGTGTGAGCAGTCTAGTCAGGTGCAGGCAATCACGTAGTTGCATTGGCAGCCAGCTTGATGACTGACCGGGTCAGTCGTGCAAACAGCTTGGATCCATGTCAAAGCAACGACGCCAACAAAGGTGCAGCAAACAGATTGAGCAACCCAGTGAGCACCATCACCAGCCCGGCGACAGAGCCTTCTTCACCGCCCACTTCATGCGCGCGACTCACGCCGGCACCGTGCGCGCCAACGCCGAACAACGCGCCACGCGCCAAGGCACTGCGCAGCGGCAACCACTTCAACAGCACGCCGCCGAGCATCGCGCCGAACACGCCGGTGAACATCACGAACACCGCGGTCAGCTCCGGCACACCGCCGAGGTTTTGCGCGAGCGGCATGGCGAACGGCGTGGTGATCGAACGCGGTACCAGCGACATCGTCACCGAACTGTCGAGTGCCAACGCCTTGGCCAAGCCGAACGAGGTACCGATCGACGCTGCACTGCCCGCCACCATGCCGAGCATCAGCGCCGACCAGTGCCGCATCAGCAATCGGCGTTGCTGCCAGATCGGCACAGCAAACGCGACGGTCACCGGGCCGAGCACCAACATCAGCCAATGGGTGTTGCTGGAATATTCGGCATAGGCGGTGTGCAGCGGCACGGCGAGCGCCAGCAGCAGCGCCGGCACCAGAATCAGCGGCGACAACACATAGCGCCCGGTGCGCCGATAAATCCAGCGGCTGAACAGGTACGCCAACAAAGTGAAGGCGAGCCAGAACATCGGCATCCATTCAAGCTTCATGGGAACGCCTCGCGCGCACGGCCAATTCCACGGTGAATGCGGTCACCAGCATCACCATCAAGGTACTGGCGGCGATCACCAGCAAAATCCGCCAGCCGTCATTGCGCAGCAACGTGCCGTAATCGAGCAGGCTCATCAGCGCCGGGATAAAGAACAACAACATCTCGGCCATCAACAAGCCCGCGCCCAATTGCAGCGCCGCCGGTTTGACCCAACCGAAAGCAAAGGCCAGCAGCAACAGCGCCATGCCGATCACGCCGCCAGGAATCGGCCAGGCCAGCCACGCGGCGAGTTGGCAGCCGAGCAGGTAGAGACCGAGTAACACGGCGAGTTCGACGAAGAGACGGGAAAGGTGTTTGAAGCGGGCGGCGTTCATGAGATTGGCTCCTTACAGAAGCCTATTTTACGAAGTGGCCTGCCATCCCCGAAGCGAATTGTTAGACTCAAAGCCATTCCAAAACGGAATCAGGCAGATGGAATTCAAACAGCTGCGCAGCTTTGTCGAAGTCATGCATCAGGGCGGTTTCACCCAAGCGGCGAAAACCCTGCACATCAGCCAGTCGGCGGTGAGCAAGCAAGTCGCACAACTGGAACAGAGTTTGGGCACTCCGCTGCTCGAGCGCCTCGGTTCGCAGTTGCGCCTGACCGCCGCCGGCAGCGTGGTGTTGCAGCGCGCCGAAGCGATGCTGCGTTTACGCAACGAATTGCTGGTCGAACTGGACGATCTCAGTCATCTGGCCCGTGGCGAGTTGCGCCTCGGTCTGCCACTGTTGGGCAGCGATGCTTTGTTCGCCGGGCTCTTTGCTGAATATCGCCGGCGCTATCCAAACATTAGCGTGCAGTTGCTCGAGGGCGGCAGCCGCAACATCGAGCAAGCCGTGCTCAACGGTGAACTGGAGCTGGGTGGCAGTTTGTTGCCGAAGGATCCGCAGTTCGACTGTCAGCCGTTTTGCGATGAGAAACTCGATGCGCTGCTACCGGTCGATCACCCGTTGGCTGATCGCGGCGAGATCGGATTGGAGGAGCTCGCCGATACGCCGTTTCTGCTTTATCAGCGCAGCTTCGTGCTCAACGATCGTTTGCTGCAGGCGTGCCAGCAAATGGGCTTCACACCGAAGGAAGGCGGCCGCAGCGGTCAGGCGGATTTTCTTGCGGCGCTGGTGGCCGCCGGGCAAGGCGTGGTGTTGTTGCCCAGCGTGGTGGCGCGCGGACTTGTGCGGCCAGGCGTGGTGCGCCTGACCTTGCGTGCGCCGGATTATCTGCGCTGGGACATCGCGTTTATCTGGCGTCAGGGCGCTTATTTGTCGAATGCCGCGCAGGCGTGGCTGGCACTCCTGCGCGAGCGGCCGATCAGCCCTTGAGCGCGTCGATCAACTGCGCCAGCCAAGGCTCGGCGTCGGTTTCCGGGGTCACGCTTTCGCTGGCGTCGATGCGCAGCATCTCCAGCACTTCACGCACACCCAGTTCGCCGAACAGTTCGCGCATTTGCTCGCCGCCGCCGCAGAAGGTGTCGCCATAACTGGCGTCGCCCAAGGCGATGACCGCGCCGGGCAAACCCCGCCACGCTGCTGGCAGTTGATCGCGAATGGTCGAATACAACGGTTGCAGGTTGTCCGGCAGCTCGCCCATGCCAGTGGTCGAGGTCACCGCGAGGAATGCTTCCGGGCCGAACGCTTGAATGTCCGCCAGGCTGGCGCGCGAGTTGTAGAAGGTTTCAAAGCCAGCGGCTTTCAACAGGTTCTGGGCGTGGCGGGCGACTTCTTCGGCGGTGCCGTAAACCGAACCGGAGAGGATGGCGACTTTCATCAATCTGATCCTGAAACTGAAAAAATGAGCGGCGATAGTAGCAGCCCGAGCCGCAAAGCTGCGATTGGATCTCAACTGGCGATAATGGCCAGTAGACAGCGCTGACGGTTTATCTAGAATGCGAACCCTCGGCCATTCTGAACGGACTCACAGATGATCAACGCCAGCCTGCTGCAAATGGTGATCAACGCCTCCAACGATGGAATCGTGGTAGCGGAAAAGGAAGGCGATCAGGACACGATCCTGATTTACGTCAACCCCGCATTCGAACAGCTGACCGGCTACAGCAGCGAAGAAATTCTCTATCAGGACTGCCGCTTTCTGCAGGCTGGTGACCGTGATCAAGCCAGTCTGGAGCGGGTTCGCGAGGTGCTGCGCAACAATGGGTCGTGCCGGGAAATCCTGCGTAACTATCGCAAGGACGGCACACCGTTCTGGAACGAACTGTCGCTTTCAACGGTAAAAAGCGCTGACGACGGGCTGACTTATTTCGTCGGCGTGCAGAAAGATGTAACGATTCAGGTCAAGGCTCAGCAACGTGTTGCGCAACTCGAACAGGAGGTCGCGACATTGAAAGCACAGCTGGCAGAACTGAAAGCGACGAACGGCGCAAACAAATCAGCGAACTAATTGTCATTAACTACAATCACCAATGACTTTGTAACTATATCTTTCGAGCTAACCATGCAACGCGACGCCCTCCTCACTCAGGATGAGCTGGATTTCATCCAGACCATGCAGCACAACCCGCAGCTGAATGTGCGGGATGCGACGTCGAGTCTGCTGGTTAATGGCGGTTCGCAGATCCGTGATTTGCTCACGCGCCTGGCCGCTCACGAACAAGTGACCATTCAGGCCAACTTCGAAAACCAACAGATGACTTTCCCGCTGCACCTGGTGGAAGACGAGTTCCACGCGCTGCATTTGCGCCTCGGCGTGCCGAGCATTTACGAAGACGGCCCGATGGTGCGGCCATGGCGCCTGGCGCTGGACGAGCCGGTGGCGCTGGAAAACGCCAATGGCCAACCGGGGACGTTGTGGGTTCATGAGGTGTCGCACAAAGGCGTGTTGCTGGAAGTGCGCAACAAGACCAAACCACCGAAGCATTTCGCCCTGTGGTTCAGCCCTTCAGGCTATGAGCGAATTTCCCTGCGCGGCAATTTCGAGCGTGAGACCGACAAAGGTTTCTTCGCCTACGAACTGAGCCAGACCGATGCCGATGAAACCGAGCGCCTGCGCCAGTTCATTCTGCAACAACATCGCCTGACCCACCCTGCCCTGCACACCTGAGTCTCAGGTATCGAGTTTGCCCGCGAGATATTGCGTCAGCCGCTGACGCATGGTCGCGCCTTCATTGCCCAGACAACCGATTGACGATCCGGCCAGAGTTTCCTCTGCCAGATCCGCCGCATCCCCCGCCAGCAACACCTGACAATCCAGACTCAGCGCCAAACGGTTCAAACGCCGTGGCAGTTCGACGGCCGGTGCGTGATTGGAAAACAGCACCAGTGCCTGCGGTTTGATCTTTTCGCAGACCAGCGTCAATTCATCGAATGGCTGACCGGTCGTCAATACCCGAACACCCGCATCGCTGCTGCTCAAAAACAGCGCGGCCACCAGCAATTCCAGTTCACGGCACTGACCGGCCAATGCACTGACAAGAATCTTGCGGGGCTGCGTGGTGCGTAACGCGATGATTCGTTGCAGTACGCGGGTTCTAAGGTAGCCGTCGTAGAACAGCCATTCGCTGGTGTGTCCGAAGGCTTCCTGCCCCAGCAGCAATTGCCGCCACAGCGGCAGCAGGATGTCCTGAAAAACCACGGGCAGCGAATAAGAAGAAAAAATCTGGCCGTAGACACGATCCAGTTCAAGATCGTCGAAGGCGCTGACCGCACGCTTTACCTGATGCTGCCACTGCTGGTAATCGGCCTGCACCTGATCATCGGAAATGATGTGCGACAGTGCTTTTAGCGGTTCGGTTTTAGCGAGGATTTTGCCGACCTTGCTCACGGAGACGCCACGATCGATCCACTCGACAATGCTGCGAACGCGCTCGATTTCGGTCATTGAATACAGCCGATGCCCACTTTCGGTGCGCGTCGGTTCGATCAAACCGTAACGTCGCTCCCAGGCACGCAGCGTGACCGGGTTGACCCCGGTGAGTCGGGACACTTCACGAATGGGAAAGAGGTCTTCGCGCTCGAGCGCGTCAGACGCCCGTGAAACAGGGCTCAGCTCCGTAATGACAGGCATAGTGCGCTCAACGTCCTTGTAAAGTGATTGGATCCATTCTAGCTGCAATGCCCGCTAAAGGTAAAAGCGATGAACTGCGACGAAAGTCTCTGGTTAAATCGCGAAATTCAGGAATAATCCTTGCTTGGCAATAAACGCGGGCCTCTACCCCGGCGCGCGTCTGGCGAAACTCCTACCCGGAGTGCCGCGAACGAAATACGGAGATACACAATGTCTACTTCCCCCGTCACGCTGATGGTCGCGCGTCGCGTCGCCGATGGTCGCTATCAGGATCTGATTGCCTGGTTGCGCGAAGGCGAACAACTGGCCACCGACTTTCCCGGTTATCTCGGTTCTGGCGTGCTCGCTCCGCCGCCCGGTGATAACGAGTTTCAAATCATCTTCCGCTTCGTCGATGAACAGACTTTGCATACGTGGGAGCACTCCGCCTCGCGTACGGCATGGCTGGATCGGGGCAGCGATCTGTTTGCGCATCCGAAGGAACATCGCGTCAGCGGCATCGAAGGCTGGTTCGGCGCGGCCGGTCAGCGCCCGCCACGCTGGAAACAGGCGGTGGCGATCTGGCTGGCGTTCTTTCCGGTGTCGATGCTGTTCAACTTTGTGCTGGGCCCGCTGCTCGGCGAAATGAGTCTGTTGCCGCGGGTGTTTATCAGCACGCTGTGCCTGACGCCATTGATGGTTTATTTCTTTATTCCGCTGTCGACGCGATTACTGGCGAATTGGTTGAACAGCACGCCGGTTCGACGCGTGCCGGCCAAAACGTCTACGCAGCACCTTTAAAAGATCGCAGCCTTCGGCAGCTCCTACAGGGAGGCAAGCAGGCCAATGTAGGAGCTGCCGCAGGCTGCGATCTTTTCCGTCGTGTCGCTGTTATAGTTTTTGCTCCCACCGCGATGCGAGCCGTTCATGTCTACTTCCGCAGCCCCGATCCTCATCACCGGCGCCGGCCAGCGTGTCGGTCTGCATTGCGCGCAGCGTTTGCTTGAAGACGGTCATCGCGTCATCTTCACCTACCGCACCGAACGTCCCGGTGTACAAACACTGCGCGATTTGGGCGCCATCGGCCTGTTCGCCGACTTCTCCAGCGAAGCCGGGATTCTCGCCTTCATCAGCGAACTGAAAAACCACACCGACAGCCTGCGCGCCATCGTGCACAACGCCTCCGAGTGGCTCGCCGAAACCCCGGGCAGCGAGGCGGAAGCCTTCACGCGCATGATCAATCTGCACATGCTCGCGCCCTACCTGATCAACCTGCACTGCGCCGATTTGTTGCACCGCTCGACACCCGCCGACATCATCCATATCAGCGACGATGTCACGCGCAAGGGCAGCAGCAAACACATCGGCTATTGCGCCAGCAAAGCCGGGCTCGACAGCCTGACGCTGTCCTTCGCCGCGCGCTATGCGCCAGCAATCAAGGTCAACGGCATCGCGCCGGCCCTGCTATTGTTCAATCCCGACGACGACGCGGCGTACCGCACCAAAGCGCTGGCTAAATCGGCGCTGGGCATCGAACCCGGCAGCGAAGTGATCTACCAGAGCCTGCGCTATCTGCTCGACAACCCTTATGTCACCGGTACGACCCTGACCGTCAACGGCGGGCGGCACGTCAAATAACGCCTAGCTGCGAGGATGTCCATGAGCCTTTCCCTGCCCGAAAACTACCGTGAAATCCTCATCGGTCTCGGCGAAAATCCCGACCGCGAAGGGTTGCTCGACACCCCGGTGCGCGCGGCCAAAGCCATGCAATACCTGTGTCACGGTTACGATCAGAGCGTCGAGCAAATCGTCAACGGCGCGCTGTTTGCTTCGGACAGTGACGAGATGGTGATCGTCGCCGACATCGAGTTGTACTCGTTGTGCGAACATCACCTGCTGCCCTTCATCGGCAAGGCCCATGTGGCTTATATTCCGACGGGCAAGGTGCTGGGATTATCGAAGATCGCACGGCTGGTCGACATGTTCGCCCGACGCCTGCAGATTCAGGAAAACCTCACCCGGCAAATCGCCGACGCGGTGCAACAGGTCACCGATGCCGCTGGGGTCGCCGTGGTCATCGAAGCCAAACACATGTGCATGATGATGCGCGGCGTGGAAAAACAGAATTCGACGATGAACACCTCGGTCATGCTCGGCGCCTTCCGCGAGTCGAGCAACACCCGTCAGGAGTTCCTGCAATTGATTGGACGGAGCAAGTAAATGCCACAACTTCAACCGGGAATGGCGCGCATCCGGGTCAAGGATCTGCGCTTGCGCACCTTTATCGGGATCAACGAGGACGAGATCCTCAACAAGCAGGATGTGCTGATCAACGTCACCATTCTGTATGCCGCGCAGGAAGCGGTGCGTGACAACGACATCGATCACGCGCTGAACTACCGCACGATCACCAAAGCGATCATCGCTCACGTCGAGGGCAACCGTTTTGCGCTGCTTGAACGCCTGACGCAGGAATTGCTCGATCTGGTGATGAGCAACGGCTCGGTGCTGTACGCCGAAGTCGAAGTCGACAAGCCGCATGCGCTGCGATTTGCCGAATCGGTATCGATCACCCTCGCGGCAAGCCGCTGAGCTTCAAGCTTCGAGCTGCAAGCGTTAAGCTACCGCCACCCACAATCCAAACTTGCAGCTTGAAGCTCGCCGCTTGAAGCTGTCTCGAAGAGACCTCCATGAACGAGCAACAACGCCTCGAACTCGAAGCCGCCGCCTTCCGCCGGCTGGTCGCCCATCTGGACAGCCGCAAGGACGTGCAGAACATCGACCTGATGAACCTCGCCGGGTTCTGCCGCAATTGCCTGTCGAAGTGGTACAAGGCCGAAGCCGACGAGCGCCAGATCGACGTCAGCCTCGATGACGCCCGCGAAGTGGTTTACGGCATGCCGTACGCCGAGTGGAAAGCCCAATATCAGCAAGAAGCCAGCGCCGACCAGCAAGCGGCGTTCGCCAAAGGAAAACCCCATGAGTGACCTGAACACCCTGCGCGCCAGCCTGAAAAGCGGCGAGCACGCTTTCGCCGACACCCTGGCTTTCATTGCTGCCGGTTACGACTACCAGCCGCAAGCCTTCAACAACGGTGGCGTGGAAAACGCCGCCGGGCAGAACGAAGGTTCGTGCAAGACCTTGGGTCTGGCGCTGCTGGAAGGCCTGAGTGATGAAGAAGCGCTGCTGGCGTTTGGTGAGCATTACCGCTCGGTAGTGGCGACGCCTGAGGGCAGCGATCACGGCAACATCCGTGCGTTGATCAAACACGGTCTGGCCGGCGTCAAGTTCACCGCCCAACCCCTGACCCGCCGCTGATCAAGATCAAAAGATCGCAGCCTTCGGCAGCTCCTACACCGTGATCGTTCCCACGCTCCGCGTGGGAATGCAGCCGGGGACGCTCCGCGTCCCATCGGACGCAGAGCGTCCAGATGAGGCATTCCCACGCAGAGCGTGGGAACGATCATCACGTAGCTGAAACTCCGGGCACAAAAAAACCGGCCAATCTGGCCGGTTTTTTTATGTCTGCGATTTAGAACGATGCGTTCTGCAGACCGTCCAGGTAACGCTCGGTGTCCAGTGCCGCCATGCAGCCGGCGCCGGCCGAGGTGATGGCCTGACGGTAAACGTGGTCAGCCACGTCACCGGCAGCGAAGATCCCTTCGACGCTGGTCGCAGTCGCATTGCCTTCACGGCCGCCGTGCACCACCAGGTAACCGTCTTTCAGGGTCAACTGGCCTTCGAACAGCGAGGTGTTCGGGGTGTGGCCGATGGCGATGAACACGCCGTCGACGGTGATTTCGTCGAAGCTGCCATCGTTGTTCTTCAGACGCGCACCGGTCACGCCCATGTTGTCGCCCAGGACTTCGTCGAGAGTGGCGTTCAACTTGAGGATGATCTTGCCTTCGGCGACGCGAGCGTTGAGTTTGTCGATCAGGATCTTCTCGGCGCGGAAGGTTTCGCGACGGTGAATCAGGGTCACGGTGCTGGCGATGTTGGCCAGGTACAGTGCTTCTTCAACCGCGGTGTTGCCGCCGCCGACCACAGCGACTGGCTTGTTGCGGTAGAAGAAACCGTCGCAGGTTGCGCAGGCCGAAACGCCTTTGCCCATGAACGCTTCTTCCGACGGCAGGCCCAGGTAACGAGCGCTGGCGCCGGTGGCGATGATCAGGGCGTCGCAGGTGTAAACCGCGCTGTCGCCGGTCAGGGTGTAAGGCTTGGCAGCGAAATCCACAGCGTTGATGTGATCGAAAACGATCTCGGTTTCAAAACGCTCGGCGTGCTCGCGCATGCGCTCCATCAGGGCTGGACCGGTCAGGCCGTGAACGTCGCCCGGCCAGTTGTCGACTTCGGTGGTAGTGGTCAGTTGACCGCCGGCCTGCATGCCGGTGATCAGCAGTGGCTTGAGGTTGGCACGGGCCGCGTATACCGCAGCGCTGTAACCGGCAGGGCCGGAACCGAGAATAATCACTCGCGAATGACGGACTTCAGACATGACCTGCTCCTGTTGACCGGGCCGAAAAAACTGGCACGGATCGCCGGACTGCCGGCGGAAATAAAAAAGAACCGTGGAAAACCTTGGGGAAGGCTTGAGCTCGACAGTCCTGTAAAAAGTTGGGTGCAGCGTATCGAGGGGGGCAAGATTAAGGAAATACGGATTAACAATCCAGCTCATAGGTGGTCTCTATGCCGACACACTGACGAGATGGACGTCTTTGTTACAGTGAATGTCGATCGCTCTACCGTGCTTTCGCCGCCGTTGCAAAGTCGGTAAGGTCGGCGCGTTTTCCCTTGCTCGGAGCACCTTATGCCCGCCCCTGTTCTGTCCGGCCCGCAATACCTGCGCGAAGGCCTCAAACTGGTTCTCAGCCCTGGCCTGCGCTTGTTCGTGTTGCTGCCGCTGGCGATCAACCTCGTGCTGTTCGTCGGATTGATCTATCTGGCCGGCCACCAGTTCAGCCTCTGGGTCGACACGCTGATGCCGTCGCTGCCGGAATGGCTGAGCTTCCTCAGCTACATCCTCTGGCCACTGTTCGTGGTGCTGGTGGCGCTGATGGTGTTTTTCACCTTCACCATGCTCGCCAACGTGATTGCCGCACCGTTCAACGGTTTCCTCGCGGAAAAAGTCGAAGTGGTGGTGCGCGGCACCGATGACTTCCCGGCCTTCAGCTGGGGCGAACTGATCGAAATGGTACCGCGCACCCTCGCCCGGGAAATGCGCAAACTCGGCTATTTCCTGCCCCGCGCGATCGGTCTGTTCATTCTTTCGTTTATCCCGGTGGTGAACATTATCGCCGCGCCGCTGTGGCTGTTGTTCGGCGTGTGGATGATGGCGATCCAGTACATCGACTACCCGGCGGACAACCACAAACTCGGCTGGAACGAGATGCTCGCCTGGCTGCGGCAGAAGCGCTGGCAGAGCATGAGTTTTGGCGGGATCGTCTATCTGGTGCTGCTGATTCCAGTGGTGAACATTTTGATGATGCCGGCCGCCGTCGCCGGTGCGACGCTGTTCTGGGTGCGTGAGCGTGGCGCCGAGAACCTGGTGACTCAACGCTAACGCGGCGTCACAAATCCATCATCCGAACGTCACAACGACGACATGGCCTCAGCCGACACTGAGGTCATGACGACAGCTCTGCATATCACCCTCATCAGCGAAACCTTCCCACCGGAAATCAACGGCGTGGCCAATACCCTTGGCCGCTTGTGCGATGGACTGCGCGCGCGCGGGCATCAAGTGGATCTGGTGCGCCCGCGTCAGGCCGGCGATCCGCAGCGCAGCGATGACGACGCGCTGCTGTTGTGCCGAGGCTGGCCGCTGCCGGGCTATCCGGGCCTGCAATGGGGCCAGTCGTCGATGCACAAATTGCTGCGCCGCTGGAAACGCCAGCGCCCGGATGTGCTGTACATCGCCACGGAAGGCCCGCTGGGTTTATCGGCTTTGCGCGCGGCGCGACGCCTGGGGATTTCGGTGGTCAGCGGCTTTCACACAAATTTTCAGCAATACACCAGTCAGTACGGCCTCGGCCTGCTGACGCGGATGCTCACGCATTATTTGCGCTGGTTTCACAATCGCTCGGCGATGACGCTGGTGCCCAGTCCCAGTCAACGTCTGGAACTGGAGCGTCGGCATTTCGAGCGTTTGGCGTTGTTGTCGCGCGGTGTGGACAGCCAGTTGTTTCACCCGAGCAAACGCCTGAACGCCTTGCGTGAGCAATGGGGACTGGGCGAGCGCGACGTTGCCGTGATTCACGTAGGACGCCTCGCGCCGGAGAAAAACCTAGGCCTGCTCAAGGGCAGCTTCGAAGCACTGCGCAGCGCTTATCCACAGCGCAATCTGAAACTGATCGTGGTCGGCGACGGGCCGCAACGGCTGGCGCTGGAGAAGGAATTGCCTGAGGCGATTTTTTGCGGTGCCCAGCGTGGCGAAGCGCTGGCGGCGCACTATGCGTCGGGGGATGTGTTTTTGTTTCCGAGCCTGACCGAAACCTTTGGCAATGTGGTGCTGGAAGCGTTGGCGTCAGGGTTGGGGGTAGTGGCTTACGATCAGGCTGCGGCGGCGCAGCATATTCGCCATGGCTACAGCGGCGTGCTGGCGATGCCCGGTGATGAAGAGGCGTTTTGCGAGGCGGCGGTGTGGTTATTGGAAGAGGATGAGCGCTTGCGTTGCGTGCGCCTGAATGCGCGGCAGCATGCGAGTCGCCAGGGATGGGCGGCGATTATCGAGCAGTTTGAGAGCCATTTGCGTGGGGCATGTTTGGGGGATTTGGTGGTGCCTGGGGCTCAGACACTGCCCTGAATTGTTGTTGACCTGCCAACCGCTTTCGCGAGCAGGCTCGCTCCCACAGGGGATCTTTAGTGAACATAAAATTTTGTGAACACCAGAGGAACCTGTGGGAGCGAGCCTGCTCGCGAAGAGGCCAATGAAGGCGCCGCTTAAACCAGCGACATCAACGCCTCACGGCTGAACGGCAAAATATCCTGTTCACGCCCTTCGCGGACTTTCAACGCCCAGTCCGGGTCAACCAGCAGCGCACGCCCCACCGCCACCAGATCGAATTCCTCTTTGTTCAGACGCTCCAGCAAGTTCTCCAGACTGGCCGGTTGCGCGACCTTGTCGGTGTTGACCATGAACTGCAGGAACTCGCCATCCAGGCCGACACTGCCAACGGTGATAGTCGGTTTGCCGGTCAGCTTTCGCGTCCAGCCGGCGAGGTTCAGGTCAGAGCCATCGAACTCAGGCTCCCAGAAACGGCGTGTCGAGCAGTGGAAAATATCCACGCCAGCGTCGGACAACGGCTTGAGGAATTCACCCAGCGCTTCCGGGGTCTGCACCAGGCGCGCGGTGTAATCCTGCTGCTTCCACTGCGAGAAGCGGAAGATGATCGGGAAGCCTTCGCCGACCGCAGCACGCACGGCTTGAATCAACTCGATGGCAAAACGCGAACGGTTGGCCAGGCTGCCGCCGTATTCATCGGTGCGCTGGTTGCTGCCCTCCCAGAAGAACTGGTCGACCAGGTAACCGTGGGCGCCGTGGATTTCCACGCCGTCCATGCCGATGCTTTGTGCATCTTTGGCCGCTTGGGCGAACGCAGCGATCACGTCCTGAATATCTTGTTTGGTCATGCCGTGCACCACGACCTGACCGTCCTTGAGTTTTTCCGACGGGCCGTAACCCGGCACGCTGGCGTCCGGTTCGGTGCCGATGCGGCGCACGCTGCCCACGTGCCACAGTTGCGGAACGATCTTGCCGCCTTCAGCGTGAACGGCGTCGACGACTTTTTTCCAGCCAGCCAACGGCGCTTCACCGAAGAACTGCGGCACGTTCGGGTAACCGTTCGAGGCAACGTGGCCAACGGTGGTGCCTTCAGTGATGATCAGGCCAACACCGGCCGCCGCACGACGGCGGTAGTACTCGATGACTTTCGAATTCGGCACGCCACCCGGGGAGAAAGAACGGGTCATCGGCGCCATGACCACGCGGGTCGGCAGTTCGAGGGCACCGAGGTGGAACGGTTTGAACAAGGCTTGAACGGGCATCGAGAGGCTCCACAGAAATGGCTTTATGACGGCGATAATATGGAGAGCCGAAGCCTTTGAACAGCATTATTGATTTCGGTGATTAAGGATCAAAAGACGCAGAGCAAAAGATCGCAGCCTTCGGCAGCTCCTACATGGGATTTTGAGGTCACCTGTAGGAGCTGCCGAAGGCTGCGATCTTTTGATCTTGCTTGATCAGCTCAGCGCTTTTTCAATCGCATGAACAATGGTCGGATCATCCGGCGCCGTACGCGGCGAAAACCGCGCCAACACCCGGCCGTCCTTGCCGAGCAGAAACTTCTCGAAGTTCCAGGTGATGTCACCGGGAAACTCCGCGCCCTCGCCCGCCAGCAGACGGTAGAGCTGATGCCGTTCGTGACCGTTGACTTCGAGCTTGCTCGACAACGGAAACGTCACGCCATAGTTGAGGCTGCAGAAATCCTGAATGTCCTTTTCAGAACCGGGTTCCTGACCGGCAAACTGGTTGCACGGCAGGCCCAGCACGCTGAAGCCTTTGCCTTTGAACTGCTGATAGAGGTTTTCCAGCGCCGCATACTGGGGGGTCAAGCCGCATTTGGAGGCGACGTTGACCACCAGCACGACTTGGCCCTTGAAAGGCGCCAGCGGTAGCTCCTGACCATCCAGGGCTGTCAACTTAAGGTCGTGAAAAGCACTCATGACGAACTCCAAGATTCCCGTGTTCTACTCGAAACAGCCACTTGGCGAGACCACCAAGGACAGCCGCGGACTAAAAAGGCGCCCGCAGGCGCCTCTCCAGTACTCGAAGCTTAGCGCAGAAATCAGTGGTGATGGCCACCTTCGCCATGGACGTGACCATGAGCGATTTCTTCCTGGCTGGCATCACGGATGTCAACGATCTTCACTTTGAAGTTCAGACGCTGGCCGGCCAACGGGTGGTTGCCGTCAACGGTCACGTCGTCGCCGTCGAGGTCACGGATGGTGACGATTTGCATCTGGCCGTCCGGCGCCGAAGCGTGGAACTGCATGCCGACTTCCAGCTCGTCAACGCCTTCGAACATGCTGCGGCTCAGGGTGCTGACCAGCTCAGCGGCGTATTCGCCGTAAGCGTCTTCCGGTTCAACGGAAACGTCCAGCTCGTCACCAACGGTTTTGCCTTCCAGAGCTTTTTCCAGGCCCGGGATGATGTTGCCTGCGCCTTGCAGGTAGACCAGCGGAGCGCCGCCGGCGGAGCTGTCGATGACCTCACCAGCGTCGTTGGTCAGGGTATAGTCGATGGAGACAGCCTTATTGGCGGCGATCAGCATGGGGCGAGACCTTTTGCATAAGAATATAGAAAGGCCAAGTTTAGCGAAGCAATCGCGCGAAAGCGAACACAACCCGGACAAACGGGTTTCGACGATCACAGGCTTCCATCAAGACGAAGAGGGCCATTGGGTGGCCGAGCTTTCCTGTGGCCACACCCAGCACCTGCGCCATCAGCCGCCCTGGCAAACCCGGGCGTGGGTACTCGACCCGGCGCAACGTATTGAAAAAATAGGCCAACCCTTTGCCTGCGGTTGGTGCGCACAAGGCTCGGTTAGCGATAACCTTGGCGACTGAATTTCGGTAGTCAGCCAGACATAAGCTGACACCATTGCCATGCAACTTTAGAGAATTCGCATGCAAACTTTTTTTATCGCACCCACCGATTTTGGCGTGGGTCTGACCTCCATCAGCCTCGGGCTGGTACGCACGCTGGAGCGAGCGGGCCTGAAAGTCGGGTTCTTCAAACCGATTGCGCAGCCGCACCCGGGCGACACCGGCCCTGAGCGTTCCACCGAACTGGTGGCGCGCACCCACGGCCTGAAACCGCCGCAACCGCTGGGCCTCGCTCACGTTGAGCGGATGCTCGGCGACGGTCAGCTCGATGAGTTGCTCGAAGAAATCATCACCCTTTACCAGCAAGCCGCGATCGGCAAAGACGTGCTGGTGGTCGAAGGCATGGTGCCGACCCGCAGCGCCAGTTATGCCGCACGGGTCAATCTGCATTTGGCCAAGAGCCTCGACGCCGAAGTGATTCTGGTCTCGGCGCCGGAAAACGAAGTGCTCGCCGAACTCTCCGGTCGTGTCGAATTGCAGGCGCAATTGTTCGGCGGGCCGAAAGACCCGAAAGTCCTTGGGGTGATCCTCAACAAGGTCAAGACCGAAGAAAGCATGGACGCCTTCGCCGCGCGTCTGAAGGAGCACTCGCCGTTGCTGCGCAGCGGTGATTTCCGCCTGCTCGGCTGCATTCCGTATCAACCAGAACTCAACGCACCACGCACCCGCGACGTCGCCGATCTGATGGGCGCGCAGGTGCTCAACGCCGGTGATTACGAAACCCGGCGGATGACCAAAATCATCATTTGCGCGCGCACCATGCGCAACACCGTCGAGCTGCTCAAGCCCGGTGTGCTGGTGGTGACCCCCGGCGATCGCGACGACATCATCCTCGCCGTCAGCCTCGCCGCGATCAACGGTGTGCCGCTGGCCGGGCTGTTGCTGACCAGCGACACCCTGCCCGATCCGCGCATCATGGACCTCTGCCGTGGCGCGTTGCAGGCCGGTTTGCCGGTGTTGTCGGTGAGCACTGGCTCCTACGACACCGCCAATCTGCTCAACGGTTTGAACAAGGAAATCCCCATTGATGACCGCGAGCGTGCGGAGATCATCACTGACTTCGTCGCCAGCCACCTCGACGCGAAATGGCTGCACCAGCGCTGCGGCACGCCACGGGAAATGCGTCTGTCGCCGGCGGTGTTCCGTTATCAATTGATTCAGCGTGCGCAGGCAGCGAACAAGCGCATCGTCCTGCCCGAAGGCAGCGAGCCGTTCACCGTACAAGCGGCGGCGATCTGTCAGGAACGCGGGATCGCCCGTTGCGTGTTGCTGGCGAAACCGGAAGACGTCGAAGCCGTCGCCCGCGCCCAAGGCATCACATTGCCGCCGGGGCTGGAGATTCTTGATCCGGATCTGATCCGCGAACGCTATGTCGAGCCGATGGTGGCCCTGCGCAAAACCAAAAGCCTTAATGCGCCGATGGCCGAGCAGCAACTGGAAGACACCGTGGTGATCGGCACCATGATGCTCGCGCTGGATGAAGTCGACGGCTTGGTTTCCGGCGTGATCAACACCACCGCCAACACCATCCGCCCGGCATTGCAGCTGATTAAAACCGCGCCGGGCTGCACGCTGGTGTCGTCGGTGTTCTTCATGCTCTTCCCGGAGGAAGTGCTGGTCTACGGTGACTGCGTGATGAACCCGCACCCGAGCGCCACCGAACTGGCCGAGATTGCCCTGCAAAGCGCCGACTCGGCAGCGGCGTTCGGTATTACGCCACGCGTGGCGATGATCAGTTATTCCAGCGGCGAATCGGCCACGGGCGAAGAAGTCGAAAAAGTCCGCGAAGCCACCCTGCTCGCCCACGAACAACAGCACTCGCTACTGATCGACGGCCCGTTGCAATACGACGCCGCGGCCAACGCCGAAGTCGGCCGGCAACTGGCGCCAAACAGTCAGGTCGCCGGTCGCGCCACGGTGTTCGTCTTCCCGGATCTGAACACCGGCAACACCACGCATAAAGCCGTGCAACGCAGCGCCGATTGCGTCAGCCTCGGGCCGATGCTGCAAGGCCTGCGCAAACCGGTGAACGATTTGCCGCGCGGCGCGCAAGTCGATGACATCGTCTACACCATCGCCCTCACCGCGATTCAAGCCGCCAACCGACCTATGGATGTGTAAATGCTGGATTTTCTACCTGCACCCGTGCGCGGCGTGATCGCCTCGCTGCTGTTGGCGCTCAACACGATTCTGCTTTGCTCGTTTCTGTTTTGCGTGGCGTTGGTCAAGGCCCTGCCGTTTGCCTTCACTCAACGCATCGCCGGTTGGCTGATGAGCCACACCCATGAAGCGTGGATCAGCAACAACAAAGGCTGGATGAACCTGGTGCGCCGCACGCGCTGGCACCTCAGCGGCTTGCAAGGCCTCGACTATCAGCACTCGTATCTGATCACCAGCAACCACCAGAGCTGGGTCGATATTCTGGTGCTGCAATACGTGCTCAACCGCCGCATTCAACCGCTGAAGTTCTTCCTCAAGCAGGAGCTGATCTGGGTGCCGGTGATTGGTCTGGCGTGGTGGGCGCTGGGCTTTCCGTTCATGAAGCGTTACTCCAAGGCGTACCTGGCCAAGCACCCGGAGAAGAAAGGCAAAGACCTCGAAACTACGCGTAAAACCTGCGCGAAATTTCGCAATAATCCGGTGGGGATTTTCAACTTCGTCGAGGGCACGCGGTTTACTGAAGGCAAACATGCGCAGCAGCAATCGCCGTTCAAATATCTGCTCAAGCCGAAGGCTGGCGGCATTGCGTTTGTACTGGATGCGATGGGCGAGCAACTGGAGTCGATCGTTAACGTGACGATTCACTACCCGGCCGGGCGTCCGGGTTTTTGGGATTTGCTGTGCGGCAATGTGCGCGACGTGGTGGTGCACTTTGAAGAGCTGAAAATTCCGCAGCAATTCATTGGCAAGAATTACGACCAGGACGGCGAGTATCGTTTGCAGTTTCAGGGCTGGATCAATCAGCTGTGGCTGGACAAGGATGCGCTGCTGGAACAGATGCACCGCGAATATCCGAAGCATTAAGATCAAAAGATCGCAGCCTCCGGCAGCTCCTACATTGGATTGACGTACATCCTGTAGGAGCTGCCGAAGGCTGCGATCTTTTGACTTTTTAAAGATCAAAAAAAAGCCCGCCGATGATCACTCATCGGCGGGCTTTTTATTTGTCGCTAACGCTTAGATCGCGCCACGCTGACGCAGCAGATCCAGCACTTGCTTGACGCTTTCTTCCAGACTCAGCGTCTGCGTGTCGATCACCAGATCGGCATTCAGCGGCACGTCGTACGGGAAGGATTCGCCCGGGATGTTGTCGCCACCGGCGGCATACAGACCTTGCGGATCACGCTCGGCGCACACGGCCGGCGAGGCCTGTACGTAGACCGTCAGCAGACGATCCTTGCCGATCAGATCCTTGGCCTGCTCGCGACCTTCAGCGCTTGGCGCGACAAACGCAGCCAACGTGACCAGACCGGCTTCGTTGAACTGACGCGCCACGTGTGCGGCACGACGCCAGTTCTCGGTACGGCCGATACGATCCTGTGGCAGACCTTTGTTGAGGTCGTGACGCAGGTTCTGACCATCCAGCACAAATACCGCACGGCCCATGTCGAACAGCTTGCGCTCGACCGCATAAGCCAGCGTGCTTTTGCCCGCGCCCGACAGACCGCTGAACAGCACGGTCGCCGGTTGCTGGCCGAAACGCTGAGCACGTTCCTCAGTCGCAACATGCGCCAGTTTGCCGTGGTGCGTGGCAGTGCCATGCGTCACAGGCTGCGCGACGATCATGCCGGCGCCGACGGTGCCGTTGGTCAAGCGGTCGATGATGATGAACGCGCCGGTGGTGCGGTTGCTTTCGTAACCGTCGAGGGCGATTGGCGCATCAAGCGCAATCTTCACCTTGCCGATTTCGTTAAGCTGCAACGCGCTCGCCGGGCCTTCTTCCAGGGTGTTCACGTCAACCTTGTTAACGATGCTGGCAATCGAGCCCGGCACGTAACTGGTGGCGCGTTTGATGTCGTATTTCTTGCCCGGCAGCATCGGCTCTTCAGCCATCCACACCAGCATCGCTTCGAAGCTGTCGGTGACTGGCGGCACGTTGTCGGCATGCACCAACAGGTCGCCACGGGAGATGTCGATTTCGTCTTCCATGGTCAGCGTGACAGCCTGACCCGGACCGGCGTGTTCCAGCTCACCTTCGAAGGTGACGATGGATTTCACGCGGCTGCTCTTGCCCGAAGGCAGCACCACGACTTCGTCACCCTTGTGCACGATGCCGCTGGCCAGCGTGCCGGCGAAACCACGGAAGTTCAGGTTCGGACGGTTGACGTACTGCACCGGGAAACGCAGATCGGTGAAGTTGCGGTCGCCCGCGACTTCCACGGTCTCGAGAATTTCCATCAGCGACTGGCCTTTGTACCAAGGCGAGCGCTCGGACTTGTTGACCACGTTGTCGCCCTTGAGGGCAGACATCGGCACGAAGTGCATGCTGGTCGGCTTCATCTTCAAGCCTTCAGCGAACTTCAGGTAGTCGGCCTTGATCGACTCGAACACACCTTCATCGAAGCCTTTCAAATCCATCTTGTTGATGGCGACGACGATGTGTTTGATCCCCAACAGGGAAGCAATGAAGCTGTGGCGACGGGTCTGGGTCTGCACGCCGTAACGCGCGTCGACCAGGATGATCGCCAGGTCACAGGTGGAGGCACCGGTGGCCATGTTGCGGGTGTACTGCTCATGGCCGGGGGTGTCGGCGATGATGAATTTGCGTTTCGCGGTGGAGAAATAGCGGTAAGCAACATCGATGGTGATGCCCTGCTCCCGCTCGGCCTGCAGACCATCAACCAGCAATGCCAAGTCGATGTCGTCACCGGTGGTGCCGACTTTCTTCGAATCGCGGGTAATCGCTTCGAGGTGATCTTCGTAGATCATTTTCGAGTCGTGCAGCAGGCGCCCGATCAGGGTGCTCTTGCCGTCATCGACGTTACCGCAAGTCAAAAAGCGCAGCAGCTCTTTACGTTCGTGCTGGCCCAGGTAGGCGAGGATGTCCTCGCTGATCAAATCAGATACGTGCGACATGACAACCCCTTAGAAATAACCCTGACGTTTTTTGTCTTCCATCGAGCCGGCGCCATCGTGGTCGATGACACGGCCCTGGCGCTCGGAAGTTCGCGTCAGGAGCATTTCTTGAATGATGTCCGTCAGCGTTTCGGCTTCGGACTCCACGGCGCCCGTCAACGGGTAGCAGCCAAGGGTGCGGAAACGCACTTTCTTTTTGACGATGCGCGCTTTGTCTTCATCGGACAGGTGCTCGAGGATGCGCTCGTCGTCGATCATGATCAGCGTGCCGTTCTTCTCGATCACTTCGCGTTCGGCGGCGAAGTACAGCGGCACAATCGGGATGCCTTCGAGGTAGATGTACTGCCAGATGTCCAGTTCGGTCCAGTTCGACAGAGGGAATACACGGATGGATTCGCCCTTGTTGACCTTGCCGTTGTAGACGTTCCACAGCTCCGGACGCTGGTTTTTCGGATCCCAGCGATGCTTGCTGTCGCGGAACGAGTACACGCGCTCTTTGGCGCGGGATTTCTCTTCATCGCGACGGGCGCCGCCGAACGCTGCGTCGAAACCATGCTTGTCGAGTGCCTGTTTCAGGCCTTCGGTTTTCATGATGTCGGTGTGCTTGGCGCTGCCGTGGGTGAACGGGTTGATGTTCTGCGCCACGCCATCGGGGTTGATGTGGGTGATCAAGTCCAGGCCCAGTTCTTCGACCATCTTGTCGCGGAACTTGTACATCTCCTGGAATTTCCAGCGGGTGTCGACGTGCATCACCGGAAACGGCAGCTTGCCCGGGAAGAACGCCTTGCGTGCCAGATGCAGCATCACGGCGGAGTCTTTACCGATGGAGTACAGCATCACCGGGTTATCGAACTCGGCGGCCACCTCGCGGATGATGTGGATGCTTTCCGCCTCCAGCTGTTTCAGATGCGTCAGTTTGTCGACCATGGCTACTCACGAAAACTTTCTTATGAACGGCCAGCGGGCCGTGTTCGAGCGGGGAATCCTAGCACAGCGACCTTCTTCTAATCAGGACGCGGGCTAGAACGAAAGGGCATATGAATATGCCCACCAGTTCGGCCAACCCGCCCCTGTAGGAGCTGCCGAAGGCTGCGATCTTTTGATCTTGTTTTTAAAGATCAAAAGATCGCAGCCTTCGGCAGCTCCTACAGAGGTCGTGTCAGTCAGATCGGGTTGGGGATGTCGATGAAGATGTGTTCGAGGGCGAAGCGTTTTGCCAGGTAGTCGCCCAGCGCCTGCACGCCGTAGCGTTCGGTGGCGTGGTGGCCGGCGGCGATGAAGCTGATGTCGTTTTCGCGAGCGCTGTGGAAAGTCTGCTCGGACGCTTCGCCACTGAGGAACAGATCGACGCCCGCCGCGACGCCGTGATCGATGTAGCCTTGGCCACCGCCAGTACACCAGCCGACCCGACGAATCATCGGGTTGCCTTCAATCAGCAGCGGCTCACGGCCCATGACTTCCTGCACTTTGCGGGCGAAGTCGCGGGCGGTCATCGGGTCTTTCAACGAGCCGACCAGGCCGACGATTTTCAGGTTATCCGGATCCAGCGGCCCTTCCACCGTGATGTCCAACTGACGCGCCAGTTGCACGTTATTGCCCACGTCCGGGTGCAGATCCAGCGGCAAGTGATAGGCGAGCAAGCTGATGTCGTGCTTGAGCAGCGTCTTCAACCGGCGCTGTTTCATGCCGGTGATGCACGGGTTTTCGCCCTTCCAGAAGTAACCGTGATGCACCAGCACCAGATCCGCCCCGGCCTCAACGGCAGCGTCGAGCAAGGCCTGACTGGCAGTGACGCCACTGACAATACGCATCACCTGCGGCCGGCCTTCGACCTGCAAGCCGTTGGGGCAATAATCGGCGATTTTCGCACTGCCAAGGTAACGGTCGGCTTCTTCGACGAGGGTGCTGAGGGCAACGGCCATGAAAGACTCCTAAATATCCCGTTCAGAGGCACGCGCGGCCTCGTATAATGCGCGACATTATGGGCGGTCTGACCCCGCCTGCAACTTTTCCAGGACGTGCTTAATGTTCAAGGCGCTGCGTTTTATGGGCTGGCCGTTGTTGGCCGGTGTGCTTATCGCTCTGTTGATTATTCAGCGTTACCCGCAATGGGTCGGGCTGCCGAGCCTCGACGTCAACCTGCAACAGGCCCCGCAAACCACCAGCGTGCAGCAGGGCCCGGTGTCCTATGCCGACGCGGTGACCATCGCGGCGCCGTCGGTGGTCAACCTGTACACCACCAAAGTCATCAACAAGCCGAACCATCCGCTGTTTGAGGATCCGCAGTTCCGCCGCTTCTTCGGTGACAACTCGCCGAAGCAGAAGCGTATGGAATCGAGCCTCGGTTCCGGCGTGATCATGAGCCCGGAAGGCTACATCCTCACCAACAACCACGTCACCAGCGGCGCCGATCAGATCGTCGTGGCGTTAAAGGACGGTCGTGAAACCCTCGCCCGCGTCATCGGCAGCGACCCGGAAACCGACCTCGCTGTCCTCAAGATCGATTTGAAAAACCTGCCGGCGATCACTGTCGGCCGCTCTGACAACATCCGTATCGGCGATGTCGCGCTGGCCATCGGCAACCCGTTCGGCGTCGGCCAGACCGTGACCATGGGCATCATCAGTGCCACTGGCCGCAACCAGTTGGGCCTGAACAACTACGAAGACTTCATCCAGACCGACGCGGCGATCAACCCAGGCAACTCCGGCGGCGCACTGGTCGACGCCAACGGCAACCTCACCGGCATCAACACGGCGATCTTCTCCAAGTCCGGCGGCTCGCAGGGCATCGGTTTTGCCATTCCGGTGAAACTGGCGATGGAAGTGATGAAGTCGATCATCGAACACGGTCAAGTTATTCGTGGCTGGCTGGGCATTGAAGTGCAGCCGCTGACCCAGGAATTGGCCGAGTCGTTTGGCTTGTCCGGGCGTCCGGGGATTGTCGTGGCGGGGATCTTCCGCGATGGCCCGGCACAGAAGGCCGGCCTGCAATTGGGTGACGTGATCCTGAGCATTGATGGCGAGCCGGCCGGGGATGGTCGTCGCTCGATGAACCAGGTTGCGCGGATCAAGCCGACTGACAAAGTGACGATTCAGGTGATGCGTAACGGTAAAGAGTTGAAGCTCACCGCTGAAATTGGTCTGCGTCCACCACCGGCGCCGGTGAAAGCGGAGGAAGAGAACTAACCCTGCACGCAAATAGTATTCTCGGAGCACGTTTATAAAACGCGGTGTGTTAATACACCGCGTTTTTTGTTGACGATACTCCCTACTGACGAAGGTACCCTTTCCTCCTTAGAGCCATTTCTAACAGTTTAGCGATAATTCTAATAACAAATTGGTATCCACAGACTGTCAGATCTGACAGTTACAAAAAAATACACTCGCCATTAATCTTTCTGCGTTGCAACTATTCTTTATTAACAAGGAAGACAAGATGAATCGCGAAGAAAAACGCCCATTGAAAGGTCGTTTCACCGTCACTCCTACGGGCGGGACAGCCTTCTCTCCCAACGATATCGATGTAGCACACAATCCCAACTCGGGCAGAATCAGCGATCTCCATGCTGTCCGTCTAACCGGTAATTCCAGTTTTCGAGTAACTTTTGGTAATGGTCTCCAAGAAGGCCTCAACATTTTAAGTTACCCAGAAGACTTTCCTGATGTGTTTATGCAGTGGGTCTATAGCCAGAACGGTGAAATCTTTAATGCAACAGAAGGGAAGCTCTACATTACCGTCTCGAGCCCTGACAAAAAACTCGTTGGCAGAATCGAGTTTATCGATAAGGGATTAATTTCACTCAGGGCGGTTTTCGATTTGAACTGGCTGTAATTGATGTATTTTTTCTGAAGTTAATCTTAGTGAAGAGCCGAGAGATTCGGCTTTTTAGCTCCCAGCTTCTTCTCGGTGCTACGAAGGGCGCGTGTGCGCTGCGGTAACCAGATGTTCGGCCCGCCCCAAACAAGCGGGTTTTCACCGTCTAAGGCGAATAGCAACGAATCTCAAAAGGCATGTTATATTGTTTCAATTCTAGGAATTGGAACAATATAACATGTCATCTCGAACAAAGGCCTCCCTGCTCGGCCTGAGCCTCGGTTTGCTGGTTGATCCAGCCTTCGCCGAAGAACCGCAACCCCTCGAACTCGACGCCATCAGCGTCATCTCCGATTACGAATCGCCGACCGGCCCGGTCAAGGGTTATCGCGCCACGCGTTCGTCCAGTGCGACCAAAACCGACACGGCGATTCGTGATATCCCGCAAGCAATCAGCGTAGTTCCCGCCAGCGTGCTCAAGGATCTGGGCAGCAGCAGTGTTGAGCGCGCATTGGATTTTGCTGGCGGCGTGTCGAAGCAGAACAACTTCGGTGGCCTGACGCTTTACGAGTACAGCGTGCGCGGTTTCACCACCTCTGAGTTCTACAAGGACGGTTTCAGCGCCAATCGCGGTTATCCGAGCACGCCGGATGCGGCCAACATCGAGCGTATTGAGGTGCTCAAAGGCCCGGCGGCCAGCCTGTACGGTCGAGGCGATCCGGGCGGCACGGTGAACATCGTCACCAAGAAACCGCAGCCCGAAGCCTTTACCACGCTGCAAACCAGCGCCGGCAGTTGGGATCGCTATCGCACTGCGCTGGACGTCAACACGCCGCTGGATGATCAGGGCGATGTGCTCTCGCGGATCAACCTCGCGGTCGAGGACAACAACAGTTTTCGCGATCACGTCGACAGCAAGCGCGTGTTCGTCGCGCCTTCGATCAGTTGGCAATTGAACCCGGACACGTCGCTGTTGGTGGAAAGCGAAATCGTCCGCCACAGCTCCACGTTCGATCGCGGCATCGTTGCGCCGAACAACAGATGGAGCGGCGTGTCGCGCTCGACCTTCCTCGGTGAACCCAACGACGGTAACATCGACAACCACAACAACCTGCTGCAAGCGACCCTCGAACATCACCTCAACGACAGCTGGAAGTTGCGCCTGGCCAGCCATTACAAGGACGGCAAACTCTGGGGCTTCGCTTCGGAAGCGCGTCCGCTGAACGCCGACGGCCACACCGTCAACCGCCGATATCGCGAGCGCGACACCAACTGGCACGACAGCATCACCCAACTGGAGCTGCGTGGCCTGTTCGACCTCGGCCCTTGGCAGCACGAACTGCTGATCGGCAGCGAGTACGAGAACTTCCGCAAGAACGAGCGCGTCACCACGATTGCTGGCGGCCCCTACGCGATTGACATCTACAACCCGATCTACGGCCAGCCGAAACCCAACAGTGCACGTTCGGGCACGGATACGTTCGAACACGTCGAAAGCCATGCGCTGAACCTGCAGGATCAAATCATCTTCACCGACAAACTGCGCGGGATGATCGGTGCGCGTTTCGAACATTTCGATCAACACATCGACGATCACAGCCGCAACGCCACGAGCAACCAACGGCATGACGCCCTCACCCAACGCGCCGGCCTGCTCTATCAACTGACGCCGGAAACCGGTCTGTTCGCCAACGCCTCGACCTCGTTCAAACCGAACAATGGCCTCGACGCGTCCGGCAAATCCTTCGACCCGGAAGAAGGCGTCGGCTACGAAGTCGGCATCAAGAACGAGCTGTTCGACGAGCGCCTGAGCAGCACCCTCGCCTTCTTCCACATCGACAAGGAAAACGTCCTCGCCCTCGACCCGGGCACCGATACCAGCCGTGCGATGGGCAAGGCGCGCAGTCGCGGCTTCGATTGGCAAGTCACCGGGCAAGTCACCGATGCGGTGCGGGTAATCGGTGCCTTCGCTTATATCGACGCCGAAGTCACTCAGGGTGACGCGGTGATTCCCAACGGCAGCCGAATCCTCGGCGTGGCCAAACGCAGCGGCAGTCTGCTCGGGGTGTATGAGTTTCAGGATGGCCGTTTGCGCGGCTCGGACGTCGGCGCGGCGTTCACTTATGTCGGCGACCGCTCCGGTGAATCCGGCAGCGATTTTCAATTGCCGGCCTATCACACCGTCGACCTGCTGGCCCACTACAAGGCCAGCGACAACGTCACCGTCGGCCTGAACCTGAACAACCTCTTCGACGAAAAGTATTACGAGCGCTCCTACAGCAATTACTGGGTCAACCCCGGCGAGCCGCGCAATTTCACCGTCAGCCTGACACTCAATCTGTAAAAGGACGTCACCATGCAATACGGCAAAACCCTCGTGCTTATCGCCGCCCTGTTCGCCGGCCAAGTCTCGGCTCATGGCCTGTGGACGGAACAACGGCGCGGCAATATCGAAGTGATCTACGGCCACGGCGCTGAAGACAATGCGTTCAAGGCGCAGAAAATCAGCGGCGCCTGGGCTTATGACGCGGGCGGAAAAATGATTCCGGTCAGCGTTGAACGGCTCGCTGATCACGCACGTTTGAAACCGCTGAAGTCGCCTGCGGTGATGGCCGTGGCGCTGAATAACGGCATGTGGTCGCAGACCGCTGACAAGAAGTGGGTCAATGAAGGGCGCAGCAAAGTACCGGGCGCTGTCGAGGCGACGGAGACGTTTAAATACAGTCTGGCGATTTATCAGCCGGGGGCGAAGTTGCCGAAGCTGGATCAGATCAAGGTGCTGATTGTGCCGGAGGTTGATCCACTGACGGTGGGGCCGGGGAAATCATTGCCGGTGCGGGTATTGCTCGATGGCAAACCGGCGCCGGGGGTGAAGTTGATTGGCGACTATCGCAATGCGCCGAACACGTTGAGCGCCGAGACGGATAAGGATGGCCGGGCGCAGGTATTGGTGAGAAATGAAGGGCTGAATGTGATTGCGGCGCAGGTTGAGGTGCCGGTGAAGGACAGTGCTGATGTGAATAGTCGTGGGTTGTTTAGTTCGCTGACATTCCTCGGCGAGCCACATCACGAATAAGAGCAGACCCTCACCCCAGCCCTCTCCCAGAGGGAGAGGGAGCCGACCGAGGTGTCTTGCGGTGTACATCGACCTGAAAGACCGAGTCGATTATGGATTCGGTAAAGCAGCATCAGGTCGGTGCAATTCAACAGCATCCCCCAATCAGTCCCCTCTCCCTTTGGGAGAGGGTTAGGGTGAGGGGCTCTTGCCTTTAAAGCTCGCCCAGGCCGTCGATCAGCGCCTGATTCTGCTCCGGCGTGCCAATCGAAATCCGCAGGAACTGCGCAATCCGCTCCTGCTTGAAGTGCCGCACAATCACGCCCTGCTCTCGCAATTTAGCCGCCAGCCCCGCCGCATCATGCTGCGGATGCCGCGCAAAGATGAAGTTCGCCGCCGACGGCAACACCTCAAAACCTTTGGCCTGCAACTGAGCGATCACCCACTCGCGGCTCTCGATCACCAACCGGCAGGTCTTGTCGAAATACTCGCGATCTTCGAACGCGGCAGCAGCACCGACAATCGCCAGACGATCCAGCGGATAGGAGTTGAAGCTGTTCTTGATCCGCTCCAGCGCCTCGATCAAGTCCGGATGCCCCACCGCCAGACCCACGCGCAAACCTGCCAGCGAGCGCGACTTGGACAGGGTCTGCGTCACCAGCAGGTTCGGATAACGATCGACCAGACTGATCGCCGTCTCGCCGCCGAAGTCGATATACGCCTCATCAACAACCACTACCGAATCCGGGCTGGCCTTGAGGATTTGCTCGACCGCTTCCAGCGCCAGCAGGCAGCCGGTCGGTGCGTTCGGGTTTGGGAAAATAATCCCGCCGTTCGGCTTGGCGTAGTCGGCCGGGTCGATCTGGAACTGTGCGTCCAGCGGCACCGCATCAAACTGGATGCCGTACAAACCGCAGTAAACCGGATAGAAGCTGTAGCTGATATCGGGGAACAGCAGCGGCTGATCGTGTTGCAGCAGACCGTGGAAAATGTGCGCGAGCACTTCATCCGAACCGTTGCCGAGGAACACCTGATTGCTCTGTACGCCGTAGTAGTTGGCGACAGCGGTTTTCAGCAGATCGCTGTTCGGATCCGGGTACAGACGCAGGTTGTCATTCAGCTCGACCTGCATGGCCGCCAAGGCTTTTGGCGATGGCCCGTACGGGTTTTCGTTGGTGTTGAGCTTGACCAGTTTGGTCAGCTTCGGTTGTTCGCCCGGCACGTACGGCACCAGATCTTTAACGAACGGGCTCCAGAATTTGCTCATTTTTCAGTTTCCCTTCTGTTCGTCTTTGATGCGGTATTCGGCGCTGCGCGCGTGGGCGCTCAGCGATTCGCCACGGGCCAGCACGGAGGCAGTTTTACCCAGCTCGGAAGCACCGGCCTCGGAGCAGAAGATGATCGACGAACGTTTCTGGAAGTCATACACACCCAGTGGCGACGAAAACCGCGCAGTGCCGGAAGTCGGCAATACGTGGTTCGGGCCCGCGCAGTAATCGCCCAGCGCTTCGGAGGTGTGACGGCCCATAAAGATCGCGCCGGCGTGGCGAATCTGCGGCAACCAGGCTTGCGGATCAGCGACCGACAACTCCAAGTGTTCCGGGGCGATGCGGTTGGCGACTTCGATGGCTTGG
Organism: Pseudomonas sp. NPDC087804; assembly: GCF_044742965.1. Classification (NCBI taxonomy): domain Bacteria; kingdom Pseudomonadati; phylum Pseudomonadota; class Gammaproteobacteria; order Pseudomonadales; family Pseudomonadaceae; genus Pseudomonas; species Pseudomonas sp. NPDC087804. The sequence goes on from NZ_JBIUVN010000005.1 coordinate 173,307, forward strand.
GCCATGTCTTTCACGTGAATCAGTGCACCACGGCCATTGATCGAGGTTTCGATGATGGTCGCGCGATCCATGGTCGGCAGCAGTTTGTCGATGCTGGCGGCGACCTTGTCGAGGAACTCGGCGTCCGGGCTGACCAGAATCGCCTGCGCGTCTTCGTCGTGCTCGGCTTGCGAGAACAGGTCCATGGCGATCCAGTCCGGATCGGTCTGGCCGTCGCACACCACGAGGATTTCCGAAGGGCCGGCAATCATGTCGATGCCAACCTGACCGAAAACGTGGCGCTTGGCCGTGGCGACATAGATGTTGCCCGGGCCAACCACCTTGTCGACTTTCGGCACGCTTTCGGTGCCGTACGCCAACGCGGCAACGGCTTGTGCGCCACCGATGGTGAACACGCGGTCAACGCCAGCGATGCACGCCGCCGCCAGCACAAGCTCGTTGATTTCACCGCGCGGGGTCGGCACGACCATGACCACTTCGGTCACACCGGCGACCTTGGCCGGAATCGCGTTCATCAATACAGAGGATGGGTACGACGCTTTGCCACCCGGCACGTACAGACCGGCGCGATCCAGCGGCGTGACCTTCTGGCCCAGCACGGTGCCGTCAGCCTCGGTATAGCTCCAGGAATCCTGCTTCTGTTTTTCGTGGTAGCTGCGCACGCGGGCGGCGGCTTTTTCCAGTGCTTCACGCTGCGGCACGGTGATGCGCGTCAGCGCCAGTTCCAGACGCTCGCGCGGCAGAATCAGGTCGGCCATCGAAGCGACTTCAAGGCCGTCGAACTTCTGGGTGAACTCGACCAGCGCCGCGTCACCGCGTTCGCGCACAGCCTTGATGATGTCCAGCACGCGCTGATTGACCGAGTCGTCAGACACACTTTCCCAGCTCAGCAGATGATCCACATGAT
>NZ_JBIUVN010000005.1:174223-204572 GCF_044742965.1 Pseudomonas sp. NPDC087804
CGCGAAATCCGGGTCAGCAGCGTTGAGTCGGCGAATTGCAGTCGTTGCGGTCATAGCGAGAGCCTCATAGGAATGGCAAAAACTCAGGCGCCCTAACTTAGCAGTCGTTTCCGCTTGGGCACCTGAGATTCTGGCTATGAGGCGGATAGACGGGCGCGACTCAAGGTCGCACAGGTAAATCAGCCGCGGTGTCGAGACTCCACTGCATTGCGCAGGGTGTCGATCAACGCCTGGATTCGGGCGTGTTGCATTTTCATCGAAGCCTTGTTGACCACCAGGCGCGAGCTGATCGTGGCGATCAGTTCCTGAGGTTCCAGACCGTTGGCGCGCAGGGTGTTGCCGGTGTCGACGACGTCGATGATCTTGTCGGCGAGACCGATCAGCGGTGCCAGCTCCATCGAGCCGTAGAGCTTGATGATGTCAACCTGACGGCCCTGCTCGGCGTAATAACGCTTGGCGACGTTGACGAACTTGGTCGCCACGCGCAGACGGCCCTTGGGCTCTGGCGCACCGATCTTGCCGGCGGTCATCAGTTTGCACTGCGCGATTTGCAGATCCAGTGGCTCGTACAGGCCCTGGCCGGTGTATTCCATCAACACGTCTTTACCGGCGACGCCGAGGTCGGCCGCGCCATGCTCGACATAGGTCGGCACGTCAGTGGCGCGCACGATCAGCAGACGTACGTCTGGCTGAGTCGTAGGAATAATCAGCTTGCGGCTCTTGTCCGGATTCTCGGTCGGCACGATGCCCGCTTCGGCGAGAAGCGGCAGGGTGTCGTCAAGGATGCGGCCCTTGGACAGTGCGATGGTCAACATGGGAAACGTCAGTCCTTATCAAGGTACTCATGCCCGGTCGCAATCGGCGCCGGACACACATCGAGCCGGAAACCGGCTCGACTCAAAACGAATTCAACGGACACGTCCCTGTGTCCACGTGCAGCAATCAGCCCGGAACGCGACGGATCTTGGCGCCCAGCATCTGCAGTTTTTCTTCGATGCACTCGTAACCACGGTCTATGTGGTAGATGCGGTCGATCAGGGTGTCGCCTTCAGCAACCAGAGCCGAGATCACCAGACTGGCCGAAGCACGCAGGTCAGTGGCCATGACTGGCGCGCCCTTGAGTACTTCAGTACCGGTAACGATGGCAGTGTTGCCTTCGACCTGGATCTTGGCGCCCATGCGGTGCAGTTCGTATACGTGCATGAAACGGTTTTCGAAGATCGTCTCGATCACCGCACCGGTGCCTTCGGCAATGGCGTTGAGCGAGATGAACTGTGCCTGCATGTCAGTCGGGAAAGCCGGGTACGGCGCGGTGCGCACGTTCACGGCTTTCGGACGCTTGCCGTGCATGTTCAGCTCGATCCAGTCTTCACCGCAGGTGATTTCTGCGCCGGCTTCACGGAGTTTATCCAGAACGGCTTCGAGGATGGTCGGATCGGTGTCCTTGACCTTGACGCGGCCACCAGTCACGGCAGCAGCGACCAGGTAGGTGCCGGTTTCGATACGGTCAGGCATGACTTTGTAGAAGCACGAACCCAGACGCTCGACGCCATCAATGGTGATGGTGTCGGTGCCGGCGCCGGAAACCTTGGCGCCCATGGCGTTGAGGAAGTTCGCCAGGTCAACCACTTCAGGTTCGCGAGCGGCGTTCTGCAACACGCTGCGGCCCTTGGCCAGAGCAGCAGCCATCATGATGTTCTCGGTACCGGTCACACTGACGGTATCGAAGAAGAAGCTTGCACCGCGCAGGCCACCTTCAGGCGCCTTGGCCTTGATGTAGCCGCCTTCGACGTCGATGACCGCGCCCATGGCTTCAAGACCACGGATGTGCAGGTCGACTGGACGCGAACCGATGGCGCAACCGCCAGGCAGTGCGACTTCGGCTTCACCGAAACGGGCAACCATCGGGCCCAGTACCAGGATCGACGCACGCATGGTTTTCACCAGTTCGTACGGGGCGATCAGGGTCTTGATGGTGCGCGGGTCGATTTCGACGCTGAGTTTCTCGTCGATCACCGGCTCAATGCCCATGCGACCGAACAGCTCGATCATGGTGGTGATGTCGTGCAGGTGCGGCAGGTTGCCAACGGTCACCGGGCCATCGCACAGCAGCGTGGCAGCCAGGATCGGCAGGGCAGAGTTCTTTGCCCCGGAAATGCGGATCTCGCCATCAAGACGAGCGCCACCGGTAATAATCAATTTATCCATAAGAATCTCGACGCCCTTAGGCTCAGGTGCGCTCGGCCCAGGCCGCGCTGCTGAAAAATTTCATAGTGACCGCATGGATGCTGCCATCGGTGATCCATGGGTTCAAATGGGCATAGATCTGCTGCTGACGCTTCACCGGGCTCAACGCCGCCAGTTCATCGCTAATCACGTTCAGCTGGAAATTGCAGCCTTCGCCCTCAACTTCTACCAACGTTCCGGGCAGCTTTCCTTCAAGGAAGCTCTTCACTTCTACGGCCTGCATGCTCAACCTCAATCGGCGCCCTGTGCGCACGGGTCGGACATCATACAAAAAAGCCCCGCGCCTGCGAACCCCGCATGGCAGGACTCTGACGGGGGGCTTCTTTATAGATGCGGGTTCAGGGATGCGCCAACAGCTCGGTCAGTTCGCTGACCTGAGCGATTTCGCGCATGTCTTCGGGCATTGCGCGGATGCTCACAGCCTTGCCAGCCGCTTGCGCATCGCGCATGAAGCACAGCAGCAACGACAGGCCGACGCTGCTGGACTTCTTCACTGCCGAACAATCGATGACCAGCGATGACGCCTTGCTGGACTTGATCAACGCCTGCCCTTCCTTTCGCAAGTCAGGGCCGGTGCGGTAATCCAGCACTCCGCTGAGCAATAGCTCGTCGACATCACTCATACGAACTGCTGCCTCATTCATTGCGCTGGGTTCTTTTCGGTGGATTCCTTGGCCTTGGCCACTTCACCCGCCCAACCGTTGATGGTCTTGTCGAGGTCGTTGCCATTGCGCTGCATCGCGTCAGCGAACTGGTCACGGAACAGTTTGCCAATGTTGATGCCGTTGATGATCACGTTGCGCAGTTTCCACTCGCCGTTGATCTTCTCCAGCGTGTATTGCACTGGATAGATCGCGCCGCTGCTGCCCTTCACAACCATGCCAACACTGGTGCGATCGCCCGACTCATCCTTGGCAGGATCGACGGTAATGCCCTGGTTGTTGTATTCAAGCAAGGCGTTGCCGTAGAACTGGAACAGACCTTTCTTGAAGTTTTCTTCGAAGGTCTTCATCTGCGCAGGGGTGGCCTTGCGCGAATACTTGACCGTCATGATGCTTTTGGAGATGCCCTCGGCGTCCACTACCGGCCCGACGATGGTGTTGAGCGCGGTGTAGAAATCGCTCGGATCCTGCTTGTACTTTTCTTTGTTGGCAGCCAGGTCGGCCAGCAACCGGGTGGTTGTGTCCTGAACCAGATCATGTGCCGAAGTCGCAGCAGCAACGGCATTACCCATCAACGGCAGGGCCGCGAGTAATACCAACAGACTGCGTCGCAAGATAGAGATCATTCAAAGCTCCTCATTTGGCATCTTTGCTAACGGTATTGAGCAGGAATTTACCGATCAGGTCTTCCAGTACCAGAGACGACTGCGTGTCGTGGATGGTTCCACCATCTGTCAGCGGCTTGTCTTCGCCACCGACGCTGATACCGATGTACTTCTCGCCCAGCAGACCCGCGGTCAGGATAGACGCTGTGGAGTCAGTCGGCAGGTTGTCGACCTTTTTATCCACTTGCAGGGTCACCCGACCGGTGAAGCTGTCGCGATCCAGATCGATCGCCGTGACCTTGCCGATGGTTACACCGGCCATGGTCACTTTGGCTCTGACCGTCAAACCGGCGATATTGTCAAAGTAGGCATAAAGTTTATACGTGTCGGTGGTCGATGTCGGAGACAGACCACTGACGCGCAGTGCAAGCAGCAGCAAAGCCAGGATCCCTGCCAGCAGGAACAGGCCGACACCGATTTCCAGGGTGCGGTTTTGCATCAGAAATCTCCAAACATCAAAGCGGTCAGAATAAAGTCCAGGCCGAGCACTGCCAGCGAGGCAAATACCACGGTCTTGGTGGTGGCACGACTGATCCCCTCGGAAGTGGGCTCGCAGTCATAGCCTTGGAATACGGCGATCCAGGTGACGACAAAGGCAAAAACTACACTCTTGATGACGCCATTGAGCACATCGCTGGTGAAGTTGACGCTGTTTTGCATGTTCGCCCAGTAGGAACCTTCATACACGCCCAACCAGTCGACAGCCACCCACGAACCGCCCCAGATACCCACCACGCTGAAAATCATCGCCAGCACCGGCAGGGAAATGAAGCCGGCCCACAGGCGCGGGGCAATGATGTACTTGAGCGGGTCGACGCCGATCATTTCCAGGCTGGACAGCTGCTCGGTGGATTTCATGTTGCCGATTTCTGCAGTCAGCGCAGAACCGGCACGCCCGGCGAACAGTAGAGCAGTGACGACCGGGCCGAGTTCACGCAGCAACGTCAGCGCAACCATCTGCCCGACCGCCTGCTCCGAACCGTAGCTCGACAGAATGCTGAAGCCCTGCAGCGCCAGCACCATGCCGATGAAAATCCCGGAAACAACAATGATCACCAGCGACATCACGCCGACTGAATGCAGCTGTTTGACCAGCAGCCCGAAGCCACCGCTGATACCGCCACGCCCCAGCAAGGCATGAAACAGGAACAACGTTGCCCGACCGAACACCGCAATGGCGTCGATCGCAGCTGCGCCGAAACGGCGTACGCGTTCTATTAATGAAAGTCTGCGCATCAACGCTTCCCCAGAAGATCTGCGCGGTAATCCGTCGCTGGAAAGTGGTACGCCACCGGGCCATCCGGGTTGCCGGTCATGAACTGACGGATACGCGGCTCGTCCGAGTTCATCAACTCGTCCGGCGTGCCCTGCCCCAACACCTGACCATCACCGACCACATAAATGTAGTCGGCGATGCTCGCGGTCTCGGCCAGATCGTGGGAAACCACGATACTGGTGATCCCCAGCGCATCGTTGAGCAGACGGATCAGGCGCACCAACACGCCCATGGCGATTGGATCCTGACCGACGAACGGTTCGTCATACATGAGAATCTGTGGATCGAGGGCAATGGCGCGGGCCAATGCAACACGACGCTTCATGCCACCGGACAGCTCATCGGGCATCAGCTCGATGGCGCCGCGCAAACCCACCGCCTGCAATTTGAGCAGGACGATGTCGCGGATCATTTCTTCCGGCAACTCGGTATGAACGCGCAGGGGAAAAGCGACGTTCTCGAAAACATCGAGATCGGTGAACAGGGCGCCGCTCTGAAACAGCACACCCATGTGCTTGCGCGCGTCGAACAGATCGCTGCGCGAAAGCTTCGGCAGGTTCTGACCGTTGACCCAGACCTCACCGCTGGAGGGACGCAATTGTGCGCCCATCAACCGCAGCAGCGTGGTCTTGCCACACCCGGAAGGCCCCATGATGCCGGTGACCTTGCCGCGCGGGATACGGATATCGACGTTATTGAAAATGCTGCGCGCACCGCGCTTGAAGGAGACTCCCTTCAGCTCGACCGCGTAGGCGTTATCGGCACTCATCTAAACTCCTTGCGATGCAGCCTCTCACTCGGACGCCAGGCTTTCCTGGAAAAGCACATACATCCCGGGCAGGCCGAACTGGCGGCGAACTATATCACTGCAAAGGGCGCGCGCCCAAGGCTTGTGCCGGGCCGTGTTCAACGATATGACAGGGTTACAGACGCTTTTTCGGGCTTTTAGTTACGGCGAATGACAAAGCACGACGAACTTGCGTGAGGCTTTGCCACATAACCGCTATAATCGCCGCCTTTTCATCGGGCTATACGATTTCTGACATGAGCCAAACCAGCGACCTGATTCAATCGGCACAACGCACCATCCGCCTCGAAGTGGAAGCCGTTCAAGGCTTGCTGCCCCATATCGACGCCGATTTCGTACGCGCTTGCGAGATGATTCTGGCCAGTAAGGGCCGTGTAGTCGTGGTCGGCATGGGCAAATCCGGGCACATCGGCAACAAGATTGCCGCCACCCTGGCCAGCACCGGCACCCCTGCATTCTTCGTACATCCGGCCGAAGCCAGCCATGGCGACATGGGCATGATCACTCGTGATGACGTGATTCTGGCCCTGTCGAACTCCGGCTCGACCAACGAAATCGTCACCCTGCTGCCGTTGATCAAACGCCTGGGCATCCAGTTGATCAGCGTCACCGGCAATCCACAATCGCCGCTGGCCAAGGCTGCCGAGGTCAATCTCAACGTTCACGTCGAGCACGAAGCCTGCCCGCTCAACCTGGCACCGACCTCGTCGACGACGGCTGCACTGGTCATGGGCGATGCCCTGGCGGTGGCGCTGCTCGAAGCTCGCGGTTTTACCGCTGAAGATTTCGCGTTTTCCCATCCTGGTGGCGCATTGGGCCGTCGTCTGTTGCTGAAAGTCGAAAACGTCATGCACGCCGGCCAGGAGCTGCCGCAAGTACAACGCGGCACCCTGCTCAAAGACGCCTTGATGGAAATGACCCGCAAGGGTCTGGGCATGACCGCCATTGTTGAAGCCGACGGCAAACTCGCCGGGATCTTCACCGACGGCGATTTGCGCCGCACGCTGGATCGCAGCATCGACATCCGCAGCGCGACCATCGACCAGGTGATGACCGCTCACGGCAAAACCGCCCGGCCCGACATGCTCGCCGCCGAAGCGCTGAAAATCATGGAAGACCACCGAATCAACGCATTGGTAGTCGTCGATGAGGATGATAGCCCGATTGGCGCCTTCAACCTCTCCGATCTGCTGCGCGCAGGAGTCATGTAATGAGCAACGATCTGCTGCAACGCGGCAAAGCGATCAAACTGGCGGTGTTCGACGTCGATGGCGTCCTCACCGATGGCCGCCTGTACTTCCTTGAAGACGGCAGCGAATTCAAGACGTTTAACACCCTCGACGGTCAGGGCATCAAAATGTTGATGAACGCTGGCGTGCAAACCGCCATCATCAGCGGTCGAAAGACACCAGTGGTTGAACGTCGGGCGAAAAATCTGGGCATCCCGCACCTTTTTCAGGGGCGTGAAGACAAATTGGTGGTTCTCGACGGTCTACTTGAACAACTGGGCCTAAGCTATGAACAGGTCGCCTACCTCGGTGACGACCTTCCTGACCTGCCGGTGATCCGCCGCGTAGGCCTGGGCATGGCGGTTGCCAACGCTGCTGATTTCGTCCGCGAACACGCCCATGGCGTGACCCGGGCCCGAGGCGGCGAAGGTGCTGCCCGCGAATTCTGCGAATTGATCCTGCGCGCCCAGGGCCGCCTCGATGCGGCCAACGCCGCGTACCTGTGAGCCAAACCATGTTCAGCAAAAAATTTCGCACCTTCCTGCTGTTTGGCTGCATCGCTGCGCTGTTTGCTGCGGTCGGCTACTGGAACATCAGCCCGGAACGCTTTCTCGACAAGCCGCCAGTGACGACCGAGGAAAACCCGATCGACTGGTACGCGACCAACACGCACACTCTGCAATACCTGCCGGATGGCGGCGTGCAGTATGAAATGACGTCGGACAAAGCCGAGCACGTCAAGGCAACCGACATTGTTCTGGTCACCAAACCCGACCTGAACATGTACCGCGGCACCGACTTTCCGTGGCACGTGACCAGCGAGCGCGGCGAAGTGAATCCGGGCGGTACACAAGTAGAATTGATTGACTCGGTGCGTATCAAACGCACTGACGAACAAAACCGCGACCTGCTGGTCACTTCCACGCGCATGACCGTGTTCCCTCAGGAGCAATATGCGCAGACCGAGCAACCCGTTAGAATCGACGGCGCTGGCGGTGTATCAACCGGCGTTGGCATGAAAGCGTACCTGAAGGAAAGCAGGATACACCTGCTATCGAACGTAAGAGGACAGTATGAGGCTCGTTAAAACCCTCCCTATTTTGCTCAGTCTGGGCGCAGCACTGGGAAGCGTGAGCGCCTGGGCTCTGCCGAACGATCAGCAGCAACCTATCCGTATTCAGGCCGACGACGCCCAACTGGACGACAAGAACGGCATCGCCACCTATAAAGGTGATGTGATCATCACCCAGGGTTCGATGATCGTTAAAGGCAATACGGTGACTATCACCCGCACGCCAGCCGGCGATATCGACGTTGTAACGTCGGTGGGCAACCTTGCCTACTTCGAGCAACTGCAAACCCAGGGTGACGCCAAGCCTGTACAGGGCTGGGGCGTGACGATTCAGTACCACGCCGCGCAAAACCGCGTCGTGCTGATCGACAAGGCCAAGGTCGTCGACAAGGACAACAACACGACTCAGGGCGAGAAAATCGTCTATGACACCGTGAAGAAACTGGCCAGCGCCGGTCGCGCTACCGGCAGCAAAGTCACCGAATCGCGTCCGCGCATCGACATGGTGATCCAGCCGAAGAAGAAAACCGACGAGAAGACCCAGTAATGGCAACTCTGAAAGCTCAGCACCTGGCCAAGGCCTATAAAAGCCGCCAGGTCGTGCGTGATGTCAGCCTGTCGATCGACAGCGGCCAGATTGTTGGTTTGCTCGGCCCGAACGGTGCCGGTAAAACCACCTGCTTCTACATGATCGTGGGTTTGGTACAGGCCGATCAGGGCCGTGTGCTGATCGACGATCTGGACGTCAGCCACCAGCCAATGCACGGTCGTGCCAAGGCCGGTATCGGCTATCTGCCGCAAGAAGCGTCGATCTTCCGCAAACTGTCGGTGGCCGACAACATCATGGCCATCCTCGAGACCCGTCAGGAACTCGACAAGGCCGGTCGCCGCAAAGAGCTGGAAAGCCTGTTGCAGGAATTCCACATCACGCACATCCGCGACAACCTCGGCATGAGCCTGTCCGGTGGTGAACGCCGCCGGGTGGAAATCGCTCGCGCGCTGGCCACCGCACCAAAATTCATCCTGCTTGACGAACCGTTCGCCGGTGTCGACCCGATCTCGGTCGGCGACATCAAGCAGATCATCCACCACCTCAAGGCCAAGGGCATCGGTGTTCTGATCACCGACCACAACGTCCGCGAGACGCTGGATATCTGCGAAACCGCTTACATCGTCAACGACGGTCAACTGATCGCCGAGGGTGACGCCGAAACCATCCTGGCCAACGAACTGGTCAAGGAAGTGTATCTGGGTCACGAGTTCCGCCTGTAAGCGTCACAGTGCCCGGTGCGCAGCCGGAGTGCTGTATCGATTCAAGCTGGATTTAATACGCTTAATTGTTACAGCGCTCTAGGCAAACACTTCAGTTTCAGGCATATAATTTGCTTAAGTTTGGCGCTTCGGCGCCCTGTAGTGGATGGCGCATAGCGCCGGCGAATAAGGTGTTAAGCCCCTGCCATGAAACCATCGCTGTCTAGAGAATGGGCCAGCAGCTGACGATGACACCGCAGCTGCAACAGGCCATCCGCCTGCTCCAATTGTCGACCCTGGATCTGCAACAGGAAATCCAGGAGGCTCTGGAATCCAATCCGATGCTCGAACGCCAGGAAGAAGGCGACGACTTCGACAACTCGGATCCCATGGCCGACAACGCCGAACAGAAGCCCACCGAGATCCAGGAACCTTCCTATCAGGAAGCCGCACCGACCGTCGATAACCTCGAAGACGGCGAATGGAACGAACGCATCCCCAACGAACTTCCGGTCGACACTGCCTGGGAAGACGTTTACCAGACCAGCGCCAGCAGCCTGCCCAGCAGCGATGATGACGAGTGGGATTTCACCACCCGCACCTCCGCCGGCGAAAGCCTGCAAAGCCACTTGCTGTGGCAACTCAACCTCGCACCGATGTCCGACACCGATCGCCTGATCGCCGTGACCCTGATCGATTGCATCAACAATCAGGGCTACCTGGACGAAACCCTCGAAGAAATTCTCGAGGCGTTCGATCCGGAACTGGACATCGAACTGGACGAGATCGAAGCCGTCCTGCACCGCATTCAACAATTTGAACCGGCCGGTATCGGCGCGCGCAACCTCAGCGAATGCCTGCTGCTGCAATTGCGTCAGCTGTCGGCCAAGACGCCTTGGCTGGCGGAAGCCAAACGTCTGGTCAGCGATTACATCGATCTGCTCGGCAGCCGTGATTACAGCCAGTTGATGCGCCGCATGAAGCTCAAGGAAGACGAGCTGCGCCAGGTCATCGAACTGGTACAAAGCCTCAATCCGCGTCCGGGCTCGCAGATCGAATCCACCGAAGCCGAATACGTCGTCCCTGACGTCATCGTGCGCAAGGACAATGAGCGCTGGCTGGTCGAGCTGAATCAGGAATCCATGCCACGCCTGCGCGTCAACGCGCAGTACGCCGGTTTCGTCCGTCGCGCCGACACCAGCGCCGACAACACCTTCATGCGCAATCAGTTGCAGGAAGCCCGCTGGTTCATCAAGAGCCTGCAGAGCCGCAACGAAACCCTGATGAAAGTTGCCACCCAGATCGTCGAGCATCAGCGCGGTTTTCTGGAGTACGGCGACGAAGCCATGAAGCCGCTGGTGCTGCACGACATCGCCGAAGCGGTGGGCATGCACGAATCAACGATTTCCCGGGTGACCACGCAGAAATTCATGCATACCCCACGCGGTATTTATGAACTGAAATACTTTTTCTCCAGCCACGTCAGCACCTCTGAAGGCGGTGAATGCTCGTCCACGGCGATCCGCGCGATCATCAAAAAACTGGTTGCCGCGGAAAATCAGAAAAAGCCGTTGAGTGACAGCAAGATCGCTGGTTTACTGGAGGCACAAGGCATTCAGGTGGCGCGCCGCACCGTCGCCAAGTACCGCGAATCCCTCGGGATCGCGCCTTCGAGCGAACGCAAGCGGTTGATGTAAGCCACGTTACAGCGTTCCAGTGGCAGGCTATCCGGCCTGCCGCTTTATGCACTGGCAACGAAGGAGAAGCTGTATGCAAGTCAACATCAGTGGACACCAACTGGAAGTGACCCAACCTCTGCGTTCCTACATCGAGGAAAAACTCCAACGACTGGAGCGACATTTCGACAAGATCACCAACGTGCAAGTCACGATGTGTGTCGAAAAGCTGAAGCAGAAAATCGAAGCCACCTTGCATATTCCCGGCAGCGAAGTGGTCGCCAACGCAGAAGATACTGATATGTACGCTGCGATCGACTCACTGACCGACAAGCTGGATCGCCAACTCAAAAAGCATAAGGAAAAGACCCAGAGCCTCCTCCAGGGCGCGACCGGTCGATAACCCCCCATTCCATGATCCGACTTGAAAGTATCCTGACCCCCGGCCGTTCCCTCGTGAACGTGCCGGGCGGCAGTAAAAAGAAAGCCCTCGAACAAATTGCCAACCTGATCGCCCGCGAAGTGCCGGATCTGGAGATGCAAGATGTCTTCGAGGCTCTGATTGCCCGTGAAAAACTCGGCTCGACCGGTTTTGGCAACGGCATCGCCATTCCCCATTGCCGCCTGAAAGGTTGTGTAACGCCAATCAGCGCGTTGATGCACCTTCAAGCCCCTATCGATTTCGACGCCATCGACGGCGCGCCGGTTGACCTGCTGTTTGTTCTGCTGGTCCCGGAAGCCGCCACCGATGCGCACCTGGAATTACTGCGCCAGATCGCCAGCATGCTGGATCGCAAGGATGTGCGCGATAAACTGCGCAGCGCTCCGAGCAACGAAGCCTTGTACCAGGTCGTACTGGACGAGCAAAACGGGCAGTAATCATGCGTTTGATCATCGTCAGTGGCCGTTCCGGCTCGGGTAAAAGCACCGCACTGGATGTCCTTGAGGACAACGGTTATTACAGCATCGACAACCTGCCGGCGGGTTTACTGCCGGAACTGGCCGAACGCGCGCTGATTCACACCGAGCTGGCGCAACCGCTGGTCGCCGTATCGATTGACGCGCGCAACCTGCCAAGCCATTTGTCACGCTTTCCCGAATTGCTCGAAGTCGTCCGTAGCCGGCACATTCAATGCGATGTGTTGTACCTGGACGCCGACGAGGAAACCCTGCTCAAGCGTTTCTCGGAAACCCGCCGCCGCCACCCGCTGAGCAATGCCAATCGCTCGCTGGCCGAGGCGATTCAGGATGAAACCGCCCTGCTCGGCCCGATCGCCGACCTGGCTGATCTGAAGATCAACACCACCAGTCTGAACCTGTACCAGTTGCGCGACACCATCAAGCTGCGCCTGCTGAATCAGCCAGAGCCGGGCACGGCGTATCTGGTTGAGTCATTCGGCTTCAAGCGCGGCATGCCGGTGGATGCCGATCTGGTGTTTGATGTGCGCTGCCTGCCCAACCCGTACTGGAAGCCGGAACTGCGTGCGCAATCAGGGCTCGATGCGCCGGTGGCTGAATATCTGGCAGCGCAGCCTGACGTCGAAGAAATGTTTCAGGACATCTTCACCTATCTGCACAAATGGCTGCCACGCTTCGCGGCGAGCAACCGTGCCTACGTCACCATTGCCATTGGCTGCACCGGCGGGCATCACCGCTCCGTCTACCTGACCGAACGTCTGGGTCAGGCCCTGCAGAAAACCCTGAAGAACGTCCAGGTTCGCCACCGCGACCTCACTTAAAGGATTCACACCGCGATGCCTGCTCTGGAAATCGAAATCATCAACAAACTGGGCCTGCATGCCCGCGCATCGGCCAAGTTCGTTGGCGTGGCCGGGCAGTATCCGGATTGCACGATCAGAGTGGGTCGCACGCCGGAGACGACGGTTGATGGCAAAAGCATCATGGCAATGATGATGCTGGCGGCTGGCAAGGGCACCAAGATCTATTTGAGTACTGAAGGGCATCAGGAACAGGAAGCGCTGGATGCGCTGGTGGCGTTGATCAACAACTACTTTGACGAGGGTGGTTGAAAGTCAAAAGCAAAAGATCGCAGCCTGCGGCAGCTCCTACATTGGAAGGGGCAATTACGGTTACCCGCGGCGCACATATCCCTGTAGGAGCTGCCGAAGGCTGCGATCTTTTGATCTTCAACCTAATGCGGTATCCATCACCATCATCAAACAAAACCCGCTCAACAAGCCAAGACTGGCCAGTTTGTCATGACCATTGCGTCGCGACTCGGGGATCACTTCGTGGGTCACCACCAGCAACATCGCCCCGGCCGCCAGCGCCAAGCCTAACGGCAACAACACCTGCGCAAGACTGACCAGCCACGCGCACAACAGCGCAAACACCGGTTCAACCAGTCCAGACGCCGCGCCGATCAAAAACGCTTTGACCCGCGACATCCCCGCCCCGGCCAATACCAACGCAATCACCAGACCTTCCGGCACATCCTGCAAAGCGATGCCCATGGCCAGGCTGTCCGCGTCCGGCATGCCGCCACCGGCAGACACACCGACGGCCATGCCTTCAGGGATGTTATGGGCAATGATGGCGAACACGAACAACCAGATCCGTGGCGGAATCACTGGGCGATCGACAGTGCCGACGAGCATTTCCGGGGACGCGCCCGAGACTTTGAGATCAACCAGATACAACCCGAACGCACCGAGCATGATGCCAAAGCAGATCAGGCCACTGGCGCCCCACGGCGTCAGGCCAAGACTCTCAGCAGCGGCGATGCCCGGCACGATCAGCGAAAACGCCGTCGCCGCCAGCATCACCCCGGCACCAAACCCCAGCAACGTATCGCTGAGTGCCTGCGGCATGCGCCGAATCACCAGCACCGGCACCGCACCAAGCGCCGTGCCGAGCGCGCAGATCGCACCACCCTGCAACGCCCGCAACAGCCTCGGTTCGAGGTTCAGCCACGCCAGTCCGTGGGCAACCAGCAAGGTTATGCCCGCCAACAGCAATAGCGATCCCACTGCGTAACGAAACATACGCCCACTTCCGATCGCCAGTGTTTCAGTGCCCATAGTCAGCCTTGGATTGTTTTTATAGATGACTTAAACCAGTGCGGCCTGATAGCGCGCAGCAACTTCCGGCCAATTGATCACGTTGTAGAACGCATTGATGTATTCCGGGCGACGGTTCTGGTAGCGCAGGTAGTAGGCGTGCTCCCAGACGTCGAGACCGAGAATCGGCGTGTTGCCGTTCATCAGCGGGCTGTCCTGGTTGCCGCTGCTTTCCACGATCAGTTTTTTCTCCGGGGTCACGCTGAGCCAGGCCCAGCCGCTGCCGAAACGGGTCAGTGCGGCTTTGGTGAAGGCTTCCTTGAAGCTGTCGAGGCCGCCCAATTGCTCATCGATGGCTTTGGCCAGCGCGCCGTCCGGCTTGCCGCCGCCGCTTGGCACCATCACTTCCCAGAACAGCGAGTGGTTGGCGTGACCGCCGCCCTGATTGATCACCGCCGCGCGAAGTTTTTCCGGCAGATCCTTAACGCTGGCGACTAGTTTTTCCACCGGCCACTCGGCGTATTCAGTGCCTTCTACCGCCGCGTTGAGGTTGTTGATGTAAGTCTGGTGATGCTTGGTGTAGTGAATCTCCATGGTCTGCGCATCGATGTGCGGTTCGAGGGCGTCGTAGGCGTAAGGCAAGGCAGGCAAGGTAAAAGCCATTTCAATGGACTCCATGGTGATGTGGGGCAGGCGCGCGGCGCGCATTGCCGGTATCCGGGTGCAGCAGGCGTTGAGTGCGCGGGTACTCGCCGTGTTCGCTGATGAAATTCAGCAGCTCGACGTAGGTCTTGCTGCTCTGGCGCAGCGCCGCTTCACGCAATGCCAGGCGCTGGCGTTCGTCCTGCATGGTTTGCAACAGCCGTTGATGGATGGCGCAGAGGTATTCGGCGCTCTCCTCCGGCTGATTCAGGCGCAGGTGCAAATCCGCCAGGTTGTGGTGAGAGATGACGCAAGCCGCCACCGCTTCGTCGGCGTCCGCCCAGCGTTCGAACAACACTTGCGCCAAGGCCAGGGCTTGCAGGTAAGCCTCACGGGCGTCGATCAGTTCGCCCAGCATGAAGCAGCGATTGGCCCGTTCGATCGTGCGTTTCCAGTGCTCCATGGTGAGCCTCCAAAGCGGTTGCGGGGTTTACACGCCGCCGGCGGTGAGTTTCTCGGGATTGAGTAACTCTTCCAGTTGGCTGCGTGACAAATCGGTATGTTCCAGGGCGACGTCGATCACCGGACGGCCTTCTTTGTAAGCCTGCTTGGCGATTTCGGCGGCTTTCTGGTAACCGATGATCGGGTTGAGTGCAGTGACCAGAATCGGGTTGCGCGACAACGCTTCTTTCAAGCGCGATTCGTTGACCTTGAAGCTGGCGATGGCTTTGTCGCCGAGCAGGCGGCTGGCATTGGCCAGCAATTCGATGCTGCTCAACAGGTTCTGCGCGATGATCGGCAGCATCACGTTCAATTCGAAGTTGCCCGACTGGCCGGCGATGGTGATCACCGAATCGTTGCCGATCACCTGCGCGGCGACCATGGCGGTGGCTTCCGGAATCACCGGATTGACCTTGCCCGGCATGATCGACGAGCCCGGTTGCAGAGCTTCCAGTTCGATTTCACCGAGGCCGGCGAGCGGGCCGGAGTTCATCCAGCGCAGGTCATTGGCGACTTTCATCAAAGTGACGGCGATGGCTTTGAGTTGGCCGGAGACGGCGACAGCGGTGTCTTGCGAACCGATCAGCGCGAACAAGTCTTTGCCCGGGGTGAATTGCACGTCGGTCAATTGGCTCAACTGACGGCTGAAACGCGCGGCGAACTCAGGATGTGCGTTGATCCCGGTGCCGACCGCTGTGCCGCCCTGCGCGAGGGATTGCAGGCTCGGCAACAAATCCTGCAGATGAGCGATGTTGGCCTTGAGCTGCTGCGCCCAGCCGTTGAGCACCTGGCTCATGCGCACCGGCATCGCGTCCATCAAATGCGTACGGCCGGTTTTGACGTGGTGATGCACTTGCCCGGCTTTGTGTTCGATCACTTGCACCAGGTGCAGCAGCGCCGGCAGCAGTTGTTCGTGCAGGGCCAGCGCGGCGCTGACGTGGATGGTGGTCGGAATGATGTCGTTGCTGCTCTGGCCGCAGTTGACGTGATCGTTGGCGTTGACCGGCTCGCCGATCAGGCGACTGGCCAAGGTGGCAATCACTTCGTTGGCGTTCATGTTGGAGCTGGTGCCGGAGCCGGTCTGGAAAATATCCACCGGAAAATGCTGCATGAAGTCGCCTTCGAGCAGGCCTTGCGCGGCGTCGCTGATGGCTTTGCCTTGAGCGGCGCTGATCTGGTTCAGCTCAACGTTGGCGCGGGCGGCGGCGGCTTTGGCGAGGATCAACGCGCGGATGAATTGCTTGGGCATCGGTTTGCCGCTGATCGGGAAGTTATCCACTGCGCGCTGGGTCTGCGCGCCGTAGAGAGCGTCCACCGGCACCTGCAGTTCGCCCATGCTGTCGCGCTCAATACGTGTCTGGGTCATCGGTAAATCCTTGGACTAATTCAATGAGAGGAATCGAGGGAAGCAACTCGCAAGTGGCGAGCTGCCAGGTGTAGCGCTGCCAGCGTTTGAGCCGGCATTTGCACAGGGACAGGCGCTCCATTTCACGCAGCGGGCGCCAGGCTTGATCGAGACAGAGGCTGCGCCAGTGCCACGGCAACGCGATGTCCATGGCGGTGTCGAGCAGCAAACGGAAGGAGGTTTCGGCGACCGTCCAGGGTGAGGTCGCGGTGCAACAAGACAGGTACCGGCCCTCGGCCAGGTAATGTTCGATCAGGCGCGGTTCGTCAGGATCCATCGCGCAACGGATCTGGCGACTCATCCAGCGCCAGCTTTCGAGGTACGGCTGCTCGTGCAAGGCATAACTCATGATCCGGGGCTCATCCGATAATGAGATTTATTATTAGATGATAATGAGAACCAAAACAAGAGCACCTGTGTAGGAGCTGCCGCAGGCTGCGATCTTTTGATCTTGTCTTTCAAAGCAAAATCAAAAGATCGCAGCCTGCGGCAGCTCCTACAGGGCAGGCATGAAAAAGGCGCGCCATCCGGTTGGATGGCGCGCCTTTTTTTGTGACGGTTGCGGTTTAGCTGCCCGCGACGGTCATCCGTTCGATCAATACCGAACCCGTGCGAATGTTGCTGCGCAGTTCCAGGTCATTACCCACCGCGACGATCTGCTTGAACATGTCGCGCATGTTGCCGGCGATGGTCACTTCCTGCACCGCGAACTGGATTTCGCCGTTCTCGACCCAGAAACCCGCCGCGCCGCGCGAATAGTCACCGGTGACCATGTTCAAGCCATGGCCCATCAATTCGGTGACCAACAGACCACGGCCCATGCGCTTCAACAGCGCCGCCTGATCTTCGTCGCCATGGGTGACGAACAAGTTGTGCACGCCGCCGGCGTTCGCCGTACTCGGCATACCGAGTTTGCGCCCGGAATACGTGCCGAGGATGTACGAGACCAATTCGCCCTTTTCGACGAACGGTTTGGCGTACGTCGCCAGACCATCGCCGTCATAGGCCGAACTGCCCATGGCGCGCATCAGGTGTGGACGCTCATCGATGGTCAGCCATTCCGGGAACAGCTTCTGCCCCAGCGTGCCTTCGAGGAACGACGATTTGCGATACAGGCTGCCGCCGGAAATCGCCGAGAGGAAACTGCCGAACAAGCCACCTGCCAGTTCTGCGGAAAACAGCACCGGCACTTCACAGGTTGGCACCGGACGCGCGCCCAAACGGCTCGCGGCCCGCTGCGCCGCACGCTGACCAATGCTCACCGGATCCGCCAGCAGACTGCCCTGACGGCTGACGTCATACCAATAATCGCGCTGCATCTGGCCGTCGGCCTCAGCAATCATTACGCAGCTCAGGCTGTGTCGGGTCGACGCGTAACCACCAATAAAACCGTGGCTGTTGCCATAAACGCGGCAGCCTTGGTGAGTGCTGAGGGTGGTGCCATCGGCATTCTTGATCCGCGCATCGGCATCGAACGCCGCCGCTTCGCAGATCAGCGCCTTCTCGATCGCCTGCTCCGGGGTGATGTCCCATTCGTGGAACAGATCAAAATCCTTCAAATCCTTGGCCATCAGCGCGGCATCGGCCAGGCCCGAGGCTTCGTCTTCAGAGGTATGCTTGGCAATCGCCAACGCCGCCGCGACAGTTTCGCGAATCGCTTCTGGCCCGGTGGCTGACGTGCTGGCCGAGCCTTTGCGCTGACCGACGTACAGCGTGATGCCAAACCCCTGATCGCGGTTGAATTCGACTGTTTCGACTTCGCGCTGACGCACGGAAGTGGACAAGCCCTGCTCCAGCGATACCGCGACTTCACAGGCGCTGGCGCCCTGACGTTTGGCTTCGGCGATGATCTGCTCGACCTGTTCCTGCAGTGCCGGCAATGCCTGCGGGCCGACGCTTTCAACTGCACTCATGCTCATCTCCACTCAAATTCTGCTTTCGGCTGGGGCCATCGAGCGACCGGGCCGGACACGCGGCCCCCGACTGGTTATCATGGCGGCGTTTCTTTGCGGACTGCCACCATGGTTGATTCTTACGACGACTCCCTCGATACGGGAGAAAAAAGCAAATCTCAGGTCAAACGCGAGCTGCATGCTCTGGTTGACCTTGGCGAGCGCCTTACAACACTCAAGCCTGACTTGATCGCAAAACTGCCACTGACCGACGCCATGCGCCGGGCCTTGGCCGATGCGCCCAAGCACACCGCGAATATCGCGCGGAAACGGCATTTGCAGTTCATCGGCAAACTGATGCGCGACCAGGACACTGACGCGATTCTGACCTTGCTCGATCAACTCGATGCCTCCACTCGCCAATACAACGAGCGTTTCCATAACCTGGAACGCTGGCGCGATCGCCTGATCGCGGGCGACGATGCCGTGCTGGAAAAATTCGTCGTCGAGTACCCGGACGCCGACCGCCAGCAATTGCGTTCCCTGATCCGTCAGGCTCAGCACGAGGTTGCGCAAAACAAACCTCCTGCTTCCAGCCGCAAGATCTTCAAGTACATTCGTGAGCTGGACGAGACTCAACGCGGTCTGCGTTGATCTCATCCTTGTAGGAGCTGCCGAAGGCTGCGATCTTTGCTTTTTAAAGATCAAAAGATCGCAGCCTGCGGCAGCTCCTACACACGTTTCTTATGCGCCCGTGCCACCGACGGTGATCGCATCGATTTTCAGCGTCGGCTGACCCACGCCCACCGGCACCGACTGCCCATCCTTGCCGCACGTGCCCACACCGCTGTCCAGCGCCAGATCGTTACCGACCATCGACACCCGGCTCATCGCCTCAGGGCCGTTGCCGATCAACGTCGCGCCTTTGACCGGCGCGGTGATCTTGCCGTCTTCGATCAGATACGCCTCGCTGGTGGAGAACACAAACTTGCCGCTGGTGATGTCGACCTGACCGCCGCCGAGGTTGGCGCAGTAGATGCCCTTCTTCACCGACGCGATGATTTCCGCCGGATCGCTTTCGCCACCGAGCATGTAGGTGTTGGTCATCCGAGGCATCGGCAGGTGTGCGTAGGATTCACGACGACCATTACCGGTGCGGGCCACGCCCATCAGACGCGCATTGAGCTTGTCCTGCATGTAACCCTTGAGCACGCCGTTTTCGATCAGCGTGGTGCACTCGGTCGGCGTGCCTTCGTCGTCGACACTCAGCGAACCACGACGGCCGCTCAAGGTGCCGTCATCGACGATGGTGCAAAGCTTCGAGGCAACCATTTCGCCCATGCGCCCGCTGTAAGCCGAACTGCCCTTGCGGTTGAAATCGCCTTCCAGACCGTGGCCGACGGCTTCGTGCAACAGCACGCCAGACCAGCCCGAACCCAACACCACCGGAAAAGTACCGGCCGGCGCAGGGATCGCTTCCAGATTCACCAGCGCCTGACGCAACGCTTCACGGGCGTAGCCCATGGCGCGGTCTTCGGCGAGGAAATAACGGTAGTCGGTACGCCCGCCGCCGCCATGCCCGCCGCGCTCGCGACGACCATTCTGCTCAACGATCACGCTGACGTTGAAACGCACCAAAGGGCGCACATCCGCCGCCAGACCGCCGTCGGTGGACGCGACCAGAATCCGTTCCCAGACACCGGCCATGCTCACGCTGACTTGCTGGATACGCGGATCTAGCGCGCGAGTCGCGACATCGATGCTCTTGAGCAACTCGACTTTCTCGGCGCGGCTCAGCACTTCCAACGGGTTATCCGGCGCGTACAACTGAGCGACGTCTTGGCTGGTGAACGCCTGCACCGTGCCGTTTTGCCCGGCACGGGAGATCGAACGCGCAGCACGGGCCGCAGCGCCGAGAGCTTCGAGAGTGATCGCGTTGCTGTAGGCGAAACCGGTTTTCTCACCGGATTGCGCGCGCACGCCAACGCCCTGATCGAGGTTGAAGCTGCCTTCCTTGACGATGCCATCTTCCAGCGCCCAGGACTCGGAGATCTGTCCCTGGAAATACAGGTCGGCGGCATCGATGCCCGGGCCGGCCAGATCGCCGAGTACGCCTTGCAGGCTCTCGATGGTCACGCCGCCCGGTGCCAACAGGTGATCACTGACTGAGGACAACAACTCGCTCATAGGTTTACGCCTTAAATTCATGTTCTGAAGCAGGTCGCTGTGCGCCCTGCGAGAAAAACCGCCGATGACTCGTCACCGGCATCCGCGCCCTGATGGACGCTTGTTCACTGCTATCGCGTTCGGCCAACAACACCGCTTCGCCTTGATCCTGTTGCGCCAGCACGCGGCCCCACGGGTCGACAATCGCCGCATGACCAAAAGTTTCGCGCGGCCCCGGATGGGTTCCACCCTGCGCTGCCGCCAACACATAACACTGGGTTTCGATGGCCCGCGCGCGAATCAGTACGTCCCAATGCGCTGCGCCGGTCACCGCGGTAAAAGCCGACGGTGCGGTAATCAATTCAGCACCGGCCGCACGCAATTCGCTGTACAACTCCGGGAAGCGCAGGTCGTAACACACGGTCAGGCCCAATTTGCCCACCGGCGTGTCCGCCACCACCACGCCACTGCCATAAGCATAGTCATCGGATTCGCGGTAACGGCCGCGATTGTCGGCGACATCGACATCGAACAGGTGCAGCTTGTCATAGCGTGCAACGATTTCGCCGTGTTCGTTGACCAGCAGCGAGCAGGCATTGGCCTTCGCCGTCGGTTGATCCACCGGCGGCAACGGCAATGTGCCGGCCACTATCCATAACTTGAGGTCGCGGGCGGTCTGTTTCAACCATGGCAGGATCGGGCCGTCGCCCAATGCCTCGGCGCGGCCGATATCAGCGACGTCGCGACGGCCCATGGCGGCGAAGTTTTCCGGCAGCACCGCAAGCTTCGCGCCCCCGGCGGCAGCCTGTTCGAGCAGGCGCCGGGCCTGAGCCAGATTGGCCAGCACGTCACTCTGGCTGACCATTTGAATCACCGCAAAAGACATGGCCGCTCCTCGAAATCTGCATGTGACGGTGTAGGAGCTGCCGCAGGCTGCGATCTTTTGATCTGGCTTTTAAAAAACAACATCAAAAGATCGCAGCCTGCGGCAGCTCCTACACGGGGATAGCGTCATGCTACTCAAAAAGGCTTGTCGAAAGTGATTTTCGGCTCTTTCCATGGGCCTTTGACGGTGTATTTGACGCTGGCGAAACGCGCCACCTGGTCGCCGATCAGCTTGTCGATCAGGAACAAAGCGCCGCCAATCGCCGGGGCACCGACGATCAGCGCGGCAATCGGCAGGTTGTTGGTCACCGGCAATGTCACCATCAACTTGGCGTCGACTTGCTCCGCAACCATGTCCAGTTTGCCGTTGAGTTCGATGTTGCTCGACGGCCCGGTCAGGCGAATCGGCTCCTTGGTGTCGTAAACACCATTCGTCGCCACCAGCAGGCCTTTGACCCGGTCGTAGCTCAGGCCTTTGCCGAACAGGTCGGAGAAGTCCAGGCGCAAGCGACGACCAATCGAGTTGAAGTTGAGCAGACCGAACACGCGCAACGCCTGTGCGCCGCCCTCCACTTCAACGAATTGACCTTTGTTCAGCGAGGCATCGAGGGTGCCGGAGAAGCGCTTGGTCGCCAGCCATGCCGGCGAGCCCGGCCAGCGGCCATCGACGTCCATGTGGAAATCTTCGCTGGTCACGCTCGGCGCATAACCCCAGCCCTTGAGCACATCGGCGAGGTTCTTGCCGCTGATCCGCCCTTTGAACCAGCTGTTGCTCGAGCCCGCCGCGCCTTCCCAGCCACCGTTGCCCTGCAAGAGGATGCCTTTGAGGCCCATGTCGAGGCTGTTCAGGGCGATGCCTTTGGCAGTCGGGCGAATTTTCAGCGACCAGCCACCGACCAGATCCTGGCCCTGGAACAATTGATTGATGGTGATATCCAGCGCGGGAATCTTCGTCGGATCGACCGAGGCCAAAGGATCGGGGGCGTTCTCGTCGGTCTGCACATTCGGATCCGCCGCCGGCAGCTTCACGTATTGCATGTTCACCGCAATCGGCACGCCCTTGGCGTCCGGCAGGCTGGCGGTGCCTTTAGCCTGCTGACTGTCGAGGGCCAACGCCCATGCGCCAGGTTTGCGATTGAGCTGCACCGACGCCTGATCCAGCGTGGTGCCGAACGCCGTCAGCTTGCCGACTTTGATATCCGCGCTGTTGAGCAATTTGTTGGCGCTGCCGCCCGGATCCTGCCCGGCGTACTTGTTGAGCAGATCCTGCCACGGCGCGACATCCAGCTCCGACAGCACACCGCGGATGCGCAAGCCCTTGGCACCCGGCAACACCGCCTCGCCCGCCCCGAGGAACAATTCACCGCGACCGTCAGCAAAACCGCTCGATGGCGCGGCATAGGTGAAGTTGGCCAGTTGATCGTAGTTGACCCAGTAACGTCGTTCCGGCCCTTGCAAGGTCATGCGGAACACCGTGTCGCGCCCGACATCCGCCGCCATGCCGAACGGTGCCGGCAGATCCACCGCCACGCCCTTGAGGTTGGAGCTGACCATTAATTGGCTGTCGGCGCCGTCCAGATTCAATTGCAGTTGATACGGAATCGTCCCGGACACCGGCAACGGTTGCGTCACCGCCAGCCAGTCGGTGAGCTTCTTGACTTCGACCTGCCCTGTCGCCGCAACACGCGTTTTCAGCTTGCCCGGACTGCCGTCGGCAAAAATCTGCGCGGTCACCGGTTTGTCGAAGGCCCGTGCGCTGATGTTCTGCCCGCTGAGGCCTTTGGCGCTGTCGAAGCGGAAATCACCCTTGAGTTGGCTCAGCTCCAGCTTCGGCTCGGCCAGTTTCAACTTCGCGTTGGCGGTTTTGAAATCAACGAGGACTTTCGGCTCCTCGCCTTTGCCCAGCGGCACGTCGAGTTTGAGCTTGCCACGAAGATCCCCTGAGCCTTCCCAACCGGCGAAGGTTTCGCCCGTGCCGATCGGCGCATCCTGCAGAATCTTCAAGCCATCGCCAAGACCACCGGCGAACGCGCCATCCAGCAGCAAGTGCGAGTTCTGCCCGGACGGCACATGCGGAATATTGACCGAGACATCGCTGACCTGGGTGTCGAGCAACTGACCCTTTTTCGCCAGAATGCGTACGCCGCTGTCCTCGATAAACACATCACCGCTGACCTTGCTGACGTGCGGCCAGCCCGGCTGGAATGCGAGTTCAGCGTCATGCACCTTGAAGAACAGACTGATGCTGCGGTCGGCTTCTTTGGCGTCCTTGCTCAGCGAGCCCTGATACTGGAAGAAACCTTCATCCACCGCGCCTTTGAGGATCGCCGTGCGCAGCCATTCGTCGAGCGCCGGGCTCAAGACTTCCGGCAGGTACTTGGCGGTGTAACGACCGTCGCCGTCGACCAGACCGACGCGCAAGTCCATGTAGTCTTCCTGGCTGTGATCGAAATGCAGACGAATCAGGAAGTCGCCGGCAATCTTGCCCTCTTCGCCGAGCACCTTGAGGTACGGCGCGATCAGGGTGAATCCGTCTTTATCAAGTTTCCACGTCAGGCGCGCGTTGGCCTGAATGTATTGCCACGGCTTGGCAAAAATCGGATCGAGGTGCAGGACAAAATCCTTGCTGTCCATGCGCAGTTCGCCGCCGTCGAGGTTGCCACTGAGGCTGCCGCTGACATTTCGTGCAGCCGGAGCGCCGTGATAGGCATCGAAGCCGACCTTGTCGAGGTTGGCGGCGAAGCTGAATTTTGTGCCGTCAGTGGCCGCCGGACGGAAATCCAGCAGCACGTTGCGCAGGCCACCGGTCACTTTCAGGTGATCGACCACTTCGGCGAAACCTTTGGGTAACGGCCCGAGCGCGTTGAGCAGTGGCGTGATCGGCGTCAGATCCAGACGATCAGCCTGCAGATGCCAGAGCTCTTCCACTTTGTCGGTGGCGCGGGTCTGTTGCAGTTGGACGCGGGATTCCCAGCGGGTTTCGCCGAAATTCATCGCCAGCGAATCAAACGTCACCGCCGCGCCGTCGCCACTGTCGCGGTAGTACGCGTTGATGGCGAGGTTGTTGATCTGGATCGGCTTGCGTTCGCCATAGGCGCCGGTGACTTGCGGCGCGTTCAAGCGAACAGAGGCGCTTTGCAGCGTGCCCTTGGCCCAATCGATCCAGACCTCACCGCCGGCCTTGATCTCGGAAAAATTCCATTGTTGGGTCAGGCGCTCGGGCAACCATTTCGCCCAGTCGCTTTGCGGCAGACTGGCGTAGCCCTCGACCGTGCTGTCCTGCCATTGCTCGGGGCGCAGGCGCGTGCGCAGGTTGATCGCCACGGGCTGGCCGTCCGGCAGAGTCAAACGGGCATCGAGACGTTGGCGACTGGCGCCGGTTTTCAGGTTGAGGCCGACATAGGTGAGGGTCATCGGCGCGTGATCCTGCGGCTGCAGGGTCACTTGGCTGTCGAGCACCGAGAGTTGCTGAATCATTTGCGAACGATTGAACAACTGCTGCGCATCCAGCGGTTGATCGTTCTGCACAGGCAGACCTTCCAGCGCCCAACTGCCGTCCTCGGCTTCCTTGAGGCTTATCTTCAGGCCATTGAGTTCCAGATGGGCAATGCGCACTTCACGGGCCAACAGACTGGCCCAGAGATCAGGCACGGCGCGCACTTGATCCAGACGCAACGCATTGGCGCCGCTGCCGACCATCACATCGCGTGCCAGCAGAATCGGGGCGAAGCCGCTCCAGTTACCTTCCAGCTCGCCGATCTGCAACGGCATGCCAAGGGCGGCGCGGGCCTTGTCTTCGATGTCGGTGCGGTATTCGGCGACCAGCGGGGTCAGCTCGCGGCCGAGGCTGACGTACAACGCCATCAACACCAGAACCAACGCGCACAGGCCCAGCCCCCAACGGGTGAGTGCGGCCAGAATGCGTGTCAGACGCTCCATGTCAGATGGCTCCCATGGCAATAAAACTGCGAAAAGCTGAGGCCAGCCGCGGTAGAAAAAATGTGACGCAGGGGATCAGAGCAGCACCACGTCGTATTGTTCCTGGGAATACATGGTTTCCACCTGGAAGCGAATGGTGCGACCGATAAACCCTTCAAGTTCGGCGACGTTACCCGATTCTTCATCGAGCAGTCGATCAACCACTTTCTGGTTCGCAAGTACGCGATAACCCTCGGCCTGATAGGCACGGGCCTCACGCAGAATCTCGCGGAAAATCTCGTAACAGATGGTTTCCGGAGTCTTCAATTTGCCACGACCCTGACAACTGCTGCACGGCTCGCACAGCACTTGCTCAAGACTTTCGCGGGTGCGCTTGCGAGTCATCTGCACCAGGCCCAACTCGGTGATGCCGATGATGTTGGTCTTGGCGTGATCGCGCTCCAGCTGTTTCTCCAGCGTGCGCAGCACCTGACGCTGGTGCTCTTCATCTTCCATGTCGATGAAGTCGATGATGATGATCCCGCCCAGATTGCGCAGGCGCATCTGCCGGGCAATCGCGGTGGCGGCTTCGAGGTTGGTCTTGAAAATGGTTTCTTCGAGGTTGCGATGACCGACGAACGCGCCAGTGTTGACGTCAATGGTGGTCATGGCTTCCGCCGGATCGATCACCAGATAGCCGCCGGACTTCAGCGGGACTTTGCGCTCAAGGGCGCGCTGGATTTCGTCTTCAACGCCATACAGATCGAAAATCGGCCGCTCGCCCGGATAATGCTCCAGACGATCGGCGATCTCCGGCATCAGCTCGGCGACGAACTGCGTGGTTTTCTGGAAGGTTTCCCGCGAGTCGATGCGGATCTTCTCGATCTTCGGGCTGACCAAGTCGCGCAGGGTGCGCAGGGCCAGACCGAGGTCTTCGTAGATCACGCTCGGCGCGCCGATGGTTTTGATTTGTTCGTTGATCTGATCCCACAAACGACGCAGATAACGAATGTCCATGAGGATTTCTTCAGCGCCAGCGCCTTCAGCCGCGGTGCGCAGGATAAAGCCGCCCGCCTCCTGAATGCCTTCTTTGGCCACACAATCGCTGACCACTTTTTTCAGGCGTTCGCGCTCGGCTTCGTCTTCGATTTTCAGGGAAATGCCGACGTGGGCGGTGCGCGGCATGTACACCAGATAGCGCGACGGGATCGACAGTTGTGTGGTCAGGCGTGCGCCTTTCGAACCGATCGGGTCTTTGGTGACTTGCACCACCAGGCTCTGGCCTTCGTGCACCAGCGCGCTGATGCTTTCAACGGAGGAGCCTTCGCGCAGGGAAATTTCCGAGGCATGAATGAACGCGGCGCGATCCAGACCGATGTCGACGAATGCCGCCTGCATGCCCGGCAGTACCCGGACAATCTTGCCTTTATAGATGTTGCCGACGATCCCGCGTTTTTGCGTGCGCTCGACATGGACTTCTTGCAGCACACCGTTTTCGACCACCGCCACGCGCGACTCCATCGGCGTGATGTTGATCAGAATCTCTTCACTCATGGCAGGATCTCGTTCAGACATTTTCACGATAATGGCCGCATCTGGTTTCGTACGACGCTCATTGCGCGCTTAGGTTTTGCCAACAGGGTATGCCGAAATGGCCCAGCAGTTCTGCGGTTTCGCAAACAGGCAACCCGACCACCGCCGAGTAACTGCCATTGAGCCCGGCGACAAACACTGCGCCGAGGCCCTGAATGCCATAGCCACCGGCCTTGTCCCGGGGTTCACCGCTGGCCCAGTAGGCCGCGGCTTCTTCACGACTGATCGGGCGGAACCGCACCAGACTGTGCACCACGTGCGACTCGCAACGCTCGTCGTCGAGCACGGCGATTGCCGTCAGCACTTCATGTTCCTTGCCGGACAACATCATCAGCATGGCGCATGCGTCGGCTTCGTCCACCGGTTTGCCGAGAATTTTACCGTCGAGCACCACAGCGGTATCCGCGCCCAGCACACAATGCTGTTCGGCGGACACGAGCGTGCGTCGCCCGGCCTCGGCTTTGCCGCGCGCCAGACGCTCGACGTAGGCCGAAGGGGATTCGTTGGTTAAAGGGGTTTCATCGATGTCCGCGCTGATGGCGGTGAACGGCACGCCGATCTGCGTGAGCAATTCACGCCGACGCGGCGAACCTGAGGCAAGGTAAAGCGACTTCATCACGACATCTCCCTGTTTAGTGCCCTGCCTCACAAATACTCTTCCCTGTTGGCGGCGTCACCGGTGCGGGTACATGCCTGATCGACTCAATTGATCTTGTAGCGGCGGCGCAATCCACGCAGAGCGAAGCTGATCCACGGCCAGAGCAAGGCGCTGACCAGTGCCGGCAATACCAGCGCCAGCGTCGGTTGACGGTTACCGGTCAACGCGCTGAGCCACAGCTGCACGAGCTGGGCGAGGCCGAAGATCACCAGAATCACCAGGCACTGCTGCCACATCGGGAACATGCGCAAGCGCTGTTGCAACGAGAGGACGAGGAAAGTAATCAGCGTGAGGATCAAGGCGTTCTGCCCCAGCAGCGTGCCATAGAGCACGTCTTCGGCCAGCCCCAGACAAAACGCGGTGACCATCCCGACCGTCTGCGGCATGTACAGCGCCCAGAACGTCAGGAGCAGCGCCAGCCACAGCGGGCGGAGGATTTCCATGAATTGCGGCAACGGCGAAACACTGAGCAGCAGGCCGATGGCAAAGGTCAGCCAGACGATCCAGCCGTTACGCGAGGCAGTCGCTCCGACCATTATTCTTGTCTCCCGGTGGTGGCGGGCGCAGTCACCGGCGGTTTCGCCGCTGGCCGTGCAGCCGGCTGAGCGGCCGGAGGTTTACTGGCGGCGGGCGGTTTAGACGCCGCTGGCGGTTTGCTCGCAGCAGGCTTGGCCGGTGTCGCAGCGGCAGCGGCCGGTGCGGCGGGCGTTGCTGCTGGAGTCGCCGCAGCGGCGGCAGGTGGCGTGACGGTTTTCGGCACAGTGGCCGGGATCACCGGGCCACCGCCCTGCGCGTCGAGATTTTCCTGGGCTTGCGCGGCGTCATTGGCGCGCTCTTCCGGCGTGCGGGTGTCGCTGAACACCAGCAGCATGTAGCGGCTGCGGTTTAGTGCTGCCGTCGGTACGGCGCGGACGATGGCGAAGGGCTGACCGGAATCGTGGATCACTTCCTTGACCGTCGCCACCGGGTAACCGGCCGGGAAACGCTGGCCGAGACCGGAGCTGACCAGCAGATCGCCTTCTTTGATGTCGGCGGTGTCGGCAACGTGGCGCAGTTCCAGACGTTCCGGGTTACCGGTGCCGCTGGCAATCGCACGCAGACCGTTACGGTTCACCTGCACAGGAATGCTGTGAGTCGTGTCGGTCAACAGCAATACACGTGAGGTGTACGGCATCAACTCGACCACCTGGCCCATCAAGCCGCGCGCATCGAGCACCGGTTGACCGAGCACCACGCCATCGCGTTCACCTTTATTGATGATGATGCGATGGGTGAAGGGATTGGGATCCATGCCGATCAACTCGGCCACTTCGACCTTTTCGTTGACCAGTGCGGAAGAATTCAGCAACTCGCGCAGCCGAACGTTCTGCTCGGTGAGGGCGGCAAGCTTTTGCATGCGACCCTGCAGCAGCAGGTTTTCGGTTTTGAGTTTTTCATTTTCGGCGACAAGCTCGGTACGGCTGCCGAATTGACTGGCCACGCCTTCCCATAAACGTCCGGGCAGGTCAGTGATCCAGTAGGCATCCATCAGCACCAGCGACATCTGGCTGCGTGCAGGCTTGAGCAGACTGAAGCGGGCATCGACGACCATCAGCGCGACCGACAGCACGGCCAGCACCAACAGGCGCACACCCAACGAAGGGCCTTTGGCGAAAAGCGGTTTAATAAGCCGCTCCTCCCAGGCAAATGTTCTGTTTATTCATACGGCATCAAACCGGCCTGGATGAAGACTGACAGAAGATAAACGCCAACAGGCAGCACTGCAAAGTGCTGCCTGCGCGCGCTCACCCACGTATTGCAACCCAGCACTTACTCGCTGGAGAGCAGATCCATGGTGTGCTTATCCATCATTTCCAATGCACGGCCACCGCCGCGAGCAACACAGGTCAGCGGATCTTCGGCAACGATCACCGGCAGACCGGTTTCCTGCGCCAGCAACTTGTCGAGGTCACGCAGCAATGCGCCACCACCGGTCAGCACCAGGCCACGCTCGGCGATGTCGGAAGCCAGTTCCGGCGGCGATTGCTCCAGTGCGCTTTTCACGGCCTGAACGATGGTGGCCAGGGACTCTTGCAGAGCTTCCAGCACTTCGTTGGAGTTCAGGGTGAATGCGCGTGGAACGCCTTCGGCCAGGTTGCGACCGCGAACATCGACTTCACGAACTTCGCCGCCCGGGTAGGCAGTACCGATTTCCTGTTTGATGCGCTCAGCGGTGGATTCACCGATCAGGCTGCCGTAGTTACGGCGCACGTAGGTGATGATCGCTTCGTCGAAGCGGTCGCCGCCAACGCGTACGGATTCGGCATAGACCACACCGTTCAGGGAGATCAGTGCGATTTCAGTGGTACCACCACCGATATCCACGACCATCGAACCGCGCGCTTCTTCGACCGGCAGGCCGGCACCGATCGCAGCAGCCATTGGCTCTTCGATCAGGAACACTTCACGGGCACCGGCACCGAGGGCCGATTCACGGATGGCGCGACGCTCAACCTGGGTGGATTTGCATGGAACGCAGATCAGCACACGAGGGCTAGGCTGCAGAAAGCTGTTTTCGTGAACTTTGTTAATAAAGTATTGCAGCATCTTTTCGCAGACGCTGAAGTCGGCGATCACGCCGTCTTTCATCGGACGAATGGCAGCAATGTTGCCCGGCGTACGACCGAGCATGCGCTTGGCTTCGGTGCCGACAGCGACGACACTTTTCTGATTACCGTGTGTCCGAATAGCACAACCGATGGCTCATTCAGGACGATACCGCGCTCGCGCACGGAAATAAGGGG
>NZ_JBIUVN010000006.1:0-187501 GCF_044742965.1 Pseudomonas sp. NPDC087804
GGCACTTAGATCGGACGATAAACGCGCACATTGGCATGCCCCTCACTGAGCAAATGGTGAGCATGCAGGCGACTCATCACGCCTTTGTCGCAATACAGCAGGTACTGGCGAGTCGGATCCAGCTCCTTGAAACGAGCGTTCACTGCGTAGAACGGCATCGTCTGTACTTCTACGCCAGCGAGTTCCAGCGGCTCATCCTCGGCGGCATCCGGGTGACGGATGTCGATCACGATCTGGCCGGCCAGTGCTTCGCTGACTTCTTCAATCTGTACGTCCTGGCCCAATTCGTCGATCACGCGATCGATCGGCACCAGTTTGGCGTTTTCGAGCGCACGCTCGAGCACCGCCATGTCGAATTCTTTCTCTTCGTGCTCAACGCGACCGCGTTTGGCGGCGGTCTTCGGGTTGACCGAAATGACCCCGCAGTATTCCGGCATGTGCCGGGCGAAATCGGCGGTGCCGATTTCATTGGCCGTGTCGATGATGTCCTGCTTGTGCGCCACGATCAGCGGGCGCAGGACAAGCTTGTCGGTCACGCAGTCGATCACCGACAGGTTCGGCAACGTCTGGCTCGACACCTGGGAGATCGCTTCGCCGGTGACCAGCGCTTCGATCTGCAGGCGGTCAGCGATGTTGGACGCCGCGCGCAACATCATACGCTTCAATACGACGCCCATATGACTGTTATCGACTTTGCCGAGAATTTCGCCGAGAACTTCTTCGAACGGAACACTGACAAATAGCACGCGTTGCGAGCTGCCGTACTTCTTCCAGATGAAATGCGCGACTTCCATAACGCCCAACTCATGGGCGCGACCGCCCAGATTGAAGAAACAGAAGTGGGTCATCAGGCCGCGACGAATGATCTGGTAGGCCGCAACGGTCGAGTCAAAGCCGCCGGACATCAATACCAGCGTCTGCTCCAAGGCGCCGAGCGGGTAACCGCCGATGCCGTTGTGCTGGCTGTGAATCACAAACAACCGTTTGTCGCGAACTTCGATACGGACTTCGATTTCCGGCGATTTCAGGTCAATCCCGGCAGCACCGCACTCACGACGCAGCTTGCTGCCGACGTATTTTTCGACGTCCATCGAGCTGAACGCGTGCTTGCCGGCACGCTTGCAACGCACCGAAAAGATCTTCCCGGCCAGCGCATCGCCGTAGTGCTCTTTGCACTTCTCGGTGATGTCGTCGAAGTCGCCCAGCGGGTACTCGTCGATCTGCAGAAAGTGCGCGATGCCCGGCATGCAGGTCAGGCGCTCACCCATCTCTTTCAAGGCTTTGGCGTCGGTAATGCGGGTTTCCAGCTCGAGATTGTCCCACACACCGTTCACCACCACGGCCGGGTCCAGGTCGCGGAGCACGGTGCGGATGTTCTTGGCCAACTGGCGGATGAATTTCGTCCTTACATGTCGGCTTTTGATGGTGATCTCGGGGAAGACTTTTACGATTAGTTTCATGAAAACAGCGCGCGAACGGCCAGCCGAAAAAGGGGGGCGCGGATTATAGCGGAAATTGCTCAAGGTTTAACCAGTTAATGTGCAGAAGGTTTTGTCTGCACCAAAACGGGTCATTTTCGATTGGGGACGCTACATTAGGGGGCGAGATTTGCAGCATTAAGACGCTTTGCACCTTAATAAGCGTGAATTTGGGGCAAAAAACCCATGCTGGGGCACTGGCATGTAATTTGCTCCCTTGTGAGGCAGGTTGCCTTGGCAGAGTATTCGCGCCGGCATCACCCACATTTAAGGGCATCCACTACCAAGCCCGAAGCCACCCGGAGGACATATGTCGAAGACGGTTCAACTCATCAAAGATCATGACGTCAAGTGGATTGATCTGCGCTTCACGGACACCAAAGGTACTCAGCACCACGTGACCATGCCGGCTCGCGATGCTTTGGACGACGACTTCTTCGAAGTCGGCAAAATGTTCGACGGTTCCTCCATTGCTGGCTGGAAAGGCATCGAAGCCTCCGACATGATCCTGATGCCGGTTGACGAAACTGCCGTTCTCGACCCGTTCACCGAAGACGCCACCCTGATCCTGGTGTGCGACATCATCGAACCTTCGAGCATGCAAGGCTACGACCGCGACCCACGTGCGATCGCCAAGCGCGCCGAAGAACACCTGAAAGCCACCGGTATCGGTGACACCGTATTCGCCGGTCCAGAGCCAGAATTCTTCATTTTTGACTCGGTGAAATTCAAGTCGGACATCTCCGGCTCGATGTTCAAGATCTACTCCGAGCAAGGTTCGTGGATGTCCGACCAGGACATCGAAGGCGGCAACAAGGGTCACCGTCCAGGCGTCAAAGGCGGCTACTTCCCGGTTCCACCGTTCGACCACGACCACGAAATCCGTACCTCCATGTGCAACGCACTGGAAGAAATGGGCCTGACCGTTGAAGTTCACCACCACGAAGTGGCGACTGCCGGCCAGAACGAAATCGGCGTCAAGTTCAACACCCTGGTGAAGAAAGCCGACGAAACCCAAACCCTGAAGTACGTTGTACACAACGTTGCTGACGCTTACGGCCGCACCGCGACCTTCATGCCGAAGCCACTGTACGGCGACAACGGTTCGGGCATGCACGTACACATGTCGATCTGGAAAGACGGCAAAAACACCTTCGCAGGTGAAGGCTATGCCGGCCTGTCCGACACCGCTCTGTACTTCATCGGCGGCATCATCAAACACGGTAAGGCCCTGAACGGCTTCACCAACCCGGCGACCAACTCGTACAAGCGTCTGGTACCAGGCTTCGAAGCTCCGGTCATGCTGGCCTACTCGGCTCGCAA
Source organism: Pseudomonas sp. NPDC087804 (assembly GCF_044742965.1). Taxonomy (NCBI): domain Bacteria; kingdom Pseudomonadati; phylum Pseudomonadota; class Gammaproteobacteria; order Pseudomonadales; family Pseudomonadaceae; genus Pseudomonas; species Pseudomonas sp. NPDC087804. The sequence continues at coordinate 2,802 of NZ_JBIUVN010000006.1, forward strand.
CCGTTCCGCTTCGATCCGTATTCCTTACGTGTCGAGCCCGAAAGCCCGCCGTATCGAAGCCCGCTTCCCGGATCCGGCTGCCAACCCGTACCTGGCCTTCGCAGCACTGCTGATGGCTGGTCTGGACGGTATCCAGAACAAGATCCACCCTGGCGACGCTGCTGACAAAAACCTGTACGACCTGCCGCCTGAAGAGGCGAAAGAGATCCCACAAGTTTGCGGCAGCCTGAAAGAAGCCCTGGAAGAGCTGGACAAGGGCCGCGCGTTCCTGACCAAGGGCGGCGTATTCTCCGACGACTTCATCGACGCTTACATCGCGCTGAAATCGGAAGAAGAAATCAAGGTTCGCACCTTCGTACACCCACTGGAATATGAGCTGTACTACAGCTGCTGATCCGGTAGCGCCGCGCTCCGTGGCGTGAGTGAAAGAGGCCTCCTTCGGGAGGCCTTTTTTATTGCAGATCAAAAGATCGCAGCCTTCGGCAGCTCCTACATCGATCCCTGTAGGAGCTGCCGAAGGCTGCGATCTTTTGACTTTGCTTTTCAATTCCAATTGTTAACAGCTTGGGCCTCTCGCCCACCCTGACCTATGCTGCACCCCATCGCTTTCAATCCCGGTCGATTTCATGGGTCGCACCTTTCTCTACATTCTATTGTTGATCGCCCTGCCCGCCGCCGCGCAGATCTACAAGTACACCGATGCCAACGGCAACACGGTGTACAGCGATCACTCGCCGGACGGCGTACAGGCGCAGCCCGTGGAATTGCCGCCGCTCAATCGCGTCGAGCCGCAAGCGCCGAGCGCACCCCCTGCGCCCGTCAGCGACAACCGCGAATCTCAGCGCAACGCCTACGACATCCTCGAACTCGCCGGGCTGCCCACCGAAGAAGCCCTGCGCGCGAACAACGGCACCTTCACCGTCAACGTGCTGATCAAGCCACGCCTGCAACCGCCGCATCAATTAAGGCTGGTACTCGATGACGAACCCTACGGCCAGCCAAGCAATGTGCCGATCCTGCAATTGGTCAACGTCGATCGCGGCGAGCATCGCCTCGCCGTGCAGGTCATCGACGGTCAGACGATCATTCAACAGAGCCCGCCCGTCGCCCTCAGCGTACAACGGGTGCACATACCATGATCCGCGCGTGGCTGATCGTCGCGATGGCGCTGGTGACACTGCAGGCCTCAGCCGAGGTGTTCACTTACATTGATTCGCAAGGTAACCGCGTCTACACCGATCAACCGCGCAGCAACGCCAAGCGCGTACCGATCGCGACCAGCAATCGCATGTCCGCCAATCCAACCGCTGCCGCACCGATCACCACCGCAAGAAAATCCCCGGAACAACCACCCTTCCACTACGACATGCTGCGCATTCTGGTGCCCGAACCCGATGCGACGATTCGCAGCAGCGCCGGCGAAATTATCGTCAGCGTCACCAGTGAACCCGGCCTGCAACGTGGTCACCGCTATCGCCTATTACTGGACGGCCAGGCCACCGGCGAACCCGGCCTAAGCCCGGTTTTCCCGCTGAACAACATTGATCGCGGCAGCCATAATCTCTCGGTTGAAATCCTCGACTCGGAGGGCCGCACTGTCGAGCGCACCGCCAACCAGCCGTTCCACATGTTGCGCATTTCCCTCGCGCAGAAACGCCAGGTCAAACCCTGCGTCGCCGACGACTACGGCGTACGTCCGGAATGCCCCTTGAAAGACAAACCGCCCGAGCCGAAAAACCCCTTCCTGCGTTTCTTCTAACGCCGTTCAGCTTTGCGCACTATATTGGTGCAACAGCCTGCACCGTACTCACATTCCAACCCATTTTGGTTCGAAACTACCCGCGAGAGCTGGCCCAGTGCCACGTAAACGAGCGTCAAACGCCTGTTTCAGGGGTTAAGCGCTTCTTTTCAGAGCCTTGGTTTGGTTTTTGCATTTTCAGTTCACCGACGCTTGCTTGTTGCGCACGCTCCGCCCCCAAAAGAGGCTCCGATGACCATTAGCGACGCAATCCACCGTTTGCTGCTCGACAACCTGACCACCGCCACCATCCTGCTCGACGCCGAACTGCGCCTCGAGTACATGAACCCGGCGGCGGAGATGCTGCTCGCCATCAGCGGGCAGCGTAGCCATGGGCAATTCATCAGCGAGCTGTTCACTGAATCCACCGAAGCGCTGAATTCGTTGCGCCAAGCGGTAGAGCAGGCGCATCCGTTCACCAAGCGCGAAGCGATGCTCACCGCCCTCACTGGCCAGACGCTGACCGTGGATTACGCGGTGACGCCGATCCTCAGCAACGGCGCGACCATGCTCCTGCTGGAAGTGCATCCGCGTGATCGCTTGCTGCGGATCACCAAGGAAGAGGCGCAAATTTCCAAACAGGAAACCAGTAAAATGCTGGTGCGCGGCCTCGCCCACGAGATCAAGAATCCCCTCGGCGGCATCCGTGGCGCCGCGCAATTGCTCGCCCGCGAACTGCCGGAAGAAAGCCTGCGCGATTACACCAACGTGATCATTGAAGAGGCCGATCGCCTGCGCAATCTGGTCGACCGCATGCTCGGCTCGAACAAGTTGCCGTCACTGGCGATGTGCAACATTCACGAAGTGCTGGAACGCGTCTGCCATCTGGTCGAAGCGGAAAGTCAGGGCTGCATCACCTTGGTGCGCGATTACGACCCAAGCATTCCCGACGTGCTGATCGACCGCGAACAAATGATTCAGGCAGTGTTGAACATCGTGCGCAACGCGATGCAGGCGATCAGCAGCCAGAACGAGCTGCGCCTGGGCCGCATCAGCCTGCGCACCCGCGCCATGCGCCAGTTCACCATCGGCCACGTCCGCCATCGTCTGGTGACCAAGATCGAGATCATCGACAACGGCCCGGGGATCCCTGCGGAACTTCAAGAAACCATTTTCTTTCCCATGGTCAGCGGACGCCCGGACGGTACCGGACTCGGCCTGGCCATTACCCAGAACATCATCAGCCAGCACCAGGGCCTGATCGAATGTGACAGCCATCCAGGCCACACCACCTTCTCGATCTTTCTGCCACTGGAACAAGGAGCCACATCGACATGAGCCGTAGTGAAACCGTGTGGATCGTCGATGACGACCGTTCTATCCGTTGGGTTCTGGAAAAGGCCTTGCAGCAGGAAGGCATGACCACCCAGAGCTTCGACAGCGCCGATGGCGTGATGAGTCGGCTGGCCCGTCAGCAGCCTGACGTGATCATTTCCGACATTCGTATGCCGGGTGCCAGCGGTCTGGATCTGTTGGCGCGGATTCGCGAGCAGCACCCACGGTTGCCGGTCATCATCATGACCGCTCACTCCGATCTGGACAGCGCTGTCGCCTCGTATCAGGGCGGCGCGTTCGAGTACCTGCCGAAGCCGTTCGACGTTGATGAAGCGGTGTCGCTGGTCAAACGTGCCAACCAGCACGCGCAAGAACAGCAAGGCCTGGAAGTTGTACCAGCACTGACCCGCACCCCGGAAATCATCGGCGAAGCGCCGGCGATGCAGGAAGTGTTTCGCGCCATCGGGCGCTTGAGTCACTCCAACATCACCGTGCTGATCAACGGCGAATCCGGCACCGGCAAAGAACTGGTCGCCCACGCCCTGCACCGCCACAGCCCGCGCGCGGCCTCGCCGTTTATCGCACTGAACATGGCGGCGATCCCCAAGGATCTGATGGAGTCCGAGCTGTTCGGCCATGAGAAAGGCGCGTTCACCGGCGCGGCGAATTTGCGTCGCGGCCGCTTTGAACAGGCTGACGGCGGCACGCTGTTCCTCGATGAAATCGGCGACATGCCGGCAGATACGCAAACCCGTTTGCTGCGGGTTCTGGCCGATGGCGAGTTCTATCGCGTTGGCGGGCATGTGCCGGTCAAGGTCGATGTGCGCATCATCGCCGCGACGCACCAGAATCTGGAAACCCTGGTGCACGCCGGCAAATTCCGTGAGGACTTGTTCCATCGACTCAACGTGATCCGCATCCACATCCCGCGCCTGTCGGATCGTCGCGAAGACATCCCGACCCTGGCCAAGCACTTCCTCAGCCGCGCCGCGCAAGAACTGGCGGTCGAACCGAAGCTGCTGAAAAGCGAGACCGAGGAATACCTGAAAAACCTGCCGTGGGGCGGCAACGTGCGTCAGCTGGAGAACACCTGCCGCTGGATCACGGTGATGGCGTCCGGGCGCGAAGTGCACATCAGCGACCTGCCGCCGGAACTGTTGAACCTGCCGCAGGATTCGGCGCCAGTGACCAACTGGGAGCAGGCGCTGCGTCAGTGGGCCGATCAAGCCTTGGCGCGCGGCCAGTCGAGTTTGCTCGACAGCGCGGTGCCGGCGTTTGAGCGAATCATGATCGAGACGGCGCTGAAGCACACGGCCGGACGTCGCCGTGATGCGGCGGTGTTGCTGGGTTGGGGGCGTAATACCCTGACGCGCAAGATCAAGGAATTGGGGATGAAGGTTGATGGGGCGGATGAGGATGAGGGGGATGAGGGTTAACACATAATAGGCGAGCACCCGATATCCCCTGTGGGACCGGGCTTGCTCGCGAATGCGGTGGGTCATTGAAATATAGGGTGACTGACACGACACCTTCGCGAGCAAGCCCGCTCCCACATTTGGTTCTCCGTGCACCGCATGGATGCACGATGACCTGTGATCGGGCACTGCCAGTCTTTCAAAAGACCACCTCAAAACCTTAAAAGCTCAGCCTTCAAAAAACACGAAAGCCCCGAATCCCGGGGCTTTCGCGTGTCTGCTCAGCTTTTTTGTTTCAACAAATTAAAACCTGGCACGCGCCCTGCAATACCTCTTACAGGTGATTCGTTTCACCACCCGTTTCGGGGACCTTGGTACAGGCAGGCCGGGGATTCCCCTCTTTACACCGGGCGCAGATCGCCACGCGATGCGCCCACCCTTTTGGGATCCTTGGTACAGGCAGGCCGGGGGTTCCCTCTTTACACCGGACCGACGCGTCACGCGAAGTCCACCCCGTTTTGGGAACCCTGATACAGGCAGGTCAGGGATTCCCGCTTTTATTACTCGCGGAGATGGATCTCCAGCCGCCAGCGGTCATCGACCTTGCTGCCGGCCCAGTCTCCTTGCAGCGGCCGCGCCGCCAGCACCGTCAGCAACAACCCTCCGTCACTCGCTCGCGTGCGCCAGTTCACGTCTTTGCCGTTGAGCTTGAGCTGACCTTTCTGCGCCCGGCCCTCGGCCTGAAACAGCAGCGCCACGGTGCCATCGATGATCTCACCGTGCAGCTTCGGCTCGTTGTTGAACCACACCACCAAACCGCCGTCAGTCACTTCGACTTGCTGCAGCACACTGGGATCCGGCGTGGTCAGACGGCCAATCATCAAGCCGATCATCATGCCGACAATCGCCAGCGAACCGATCACTCGCGGGAATAGTTTCGAACGCCGGTCTGCTTGCGGCGTAGAATGCGCGTCATCTTTACCTTCGGAGCCGTGCATGTTTCACGTCATCCTTTTTCAACCAGAAATTCCGCCGAACACCGGCAACGTTATCAGGCTGTGCGCCAACAGCGGCTGCCACCTGCATTTGATCGAACCGCTGGGCTTCGAGATGGACGACAAGCGCTTGCGCCGTGCCGGTCTCGACTACCACGAATATGCCACGCTGCAACGCCATGCCGACCTCGCCAGTTGCCTGGAGAGCATCGGCAACCCTCGGGTGTATGCGTTCACCACCAAGGGCTCGCGGCCGTTTCATGATGCGGCGTTTGTCCCGGGTGATGCGTTCATCTTCGGCCCGGAAAGCCGTGGCTTGCCGCCGGAAGTGCTCGACGCCCTTGGGCCGGATCAGCGCCTGCGTCTGCCGATGCGTGAAGGCTGCCGTAGCCTGAACCTGTCCAACACCGTGGCGGTCGCCGTGTACGAAGCCTGGCGCCAGAACGACTTTAAATAACACTCCACCTGATCGTTCCCACGCTCTGCGTGGGAATGCAGCCCGTGACGCTCCGCGTCACTGGACGCGGAGCGTCCCCAGAGGCACTCCCACGCGGAGCGTAGGAACGATCAGCCAAGAAAAAAGCGCCTGTTGCGGCGCTTTTTTCTTTGTAGCCCAGACCGTTTACTGAACGGTTGGCGTCTCGCCGCTTTCCTGCATGCGCTGCAGCTCTTGCGCGTACAGGGCGTCGAAGTTCACCGGAGCCAGCATCAGCGCCGGGAACGAACCACGGGTGACCAGGCTGTCCAGGGTTTCGCGGGCGTACGGGAACAGGATGTTTGGGCAGAACGCACCCAGGGTGTGGCTCATCGAAGCTGCGTCGAGGTTCTTGATCAGGAAGATACCGGCCTGTTGCACTTCAGCGATGAAAGCAACTTCTTCACCGTTTTTCACGGTGACGGACAGGGTCAGCACGACTTCGTAGAAATCACCTTCCAGCGCTTTCTGACGAGTGTTCAGATCCAGACCGACCGCCGGATCCCACTGCTGGCGGAAGATCGCCGGGCTTTTCGGGGCTTCGAAGGACAGGTCGCGTACATAGATGCGCTGCAAGGAGAATTGCGGTGCGGTTTCTTCTTCGCTGGCTGCAGTGTTCTGTTGGTCAGTCATCTCAGATCCTTTCTGATCTTGGGTCTTTTAGGGAGTGCTGTACGTGGGTGCAGCCGTTCAGGCCTTGAGCAGCGCGTCGAGTTTGCCGGCGCGCTCCAGGGCAAATAAATCATCACAACCGCCGATGTGCTTGCTACCGATCCAGATCTGCGGAACGGACGTGCGCCCCGCTTTCTGGGCCATTTCGGCGCGCACCTGCGGCTTGCCATCGACCTTGATCTCTTTGAAGGCCACGCCTTTGTTCTCGAGCAGATACTTGGCTCGGGAGCAATAAGGGCAGTAGTCGCTGGAGTAGACGATGACTTCGCTCATTTATTTCACCAGCGGCAGGTTGTCGCCTTTCCAGCTGGAGATCCCGCCGGACAGCTTGGCGGCGGTGAAGCCGGATTTCATCAGTTCGCGGGCGTGGGTGCCGGCGGTCTGGCCCAGGGCGTCGACCAGAATGATGGTCTTGGCCTTGTGCTTTTCCAGCTCGGCGGTGCGCGCAGCCAGTTTGTCCTGGGGAATGTTGATCGCGCCAACGATGTGGCCGGCAGCGAAATCCTTCGCCGGACGGATGTCCACCACCACGCCTGCGTCTTTATTGACCAGCGCAGTCAGTTCGCCGGTGCTCAGGCTTTTACCGCCGCCCTGCATCGTGTGCGCCAGCAGCAGAGCCAGCAGTACGACGAAGATACCGACAAGAATGTAGTGGTTAGTGGCAAATTCAATCAGGTGAGCAACCATCGAAGGAGGTTCCAGGGCGTTAAAATGTCGGCCAGTATACACAGCCACTATGGTGGGCCAAACCCCGTCCGGCGGTGACGCGGTCGGAACTTAGCTTTAAACTCCAACTCCCTTTTCCATCGCCCTCTTCTTTATTAGCCACGAGTGGATTCCATGACTACCACGCCTAAACCTTTGGTCCTGATGATTCTCGACGGCTTCGGTCACAGCGAAAGCCCCGAATCCAACGCCGTTTTTGCGGCGAAGAAGCCCGTCCTTGATCGCCTGTGGGCCACCGTGCCAAACGGCTTGATCTCGGGCAGCGGCATGGACGTCGGTCTGCCGGACGGCCAGATGGGCAACTCCGAAGTCGGCCACATGAACCTCGGCGCCGGCCGCGTGGTGTATCAGGACTTCACCCGCGTGACCAAGTCGATCCGGGACGGCGAATTCTTCGAGAATCCGACCATCTGCGCCGCTGTTGATAAAGCCGTGGCCGCCGGTAAAGCCGTGCACTTCATGGGTCTGCTCTCCGATGGCGGCGTGCACAGCCACCAGGATCACCTGATCGCCATGGCCGAACTGGCCTTCAAGCGCGGCGCTGAAAAAATCTACCTGCACGCTTTCCTTGATGGCCGCGATACGCCGCCGAAAAGCGCTGCCTCGTCGATCGAATTGCTCGATGCAACCTTCCAGGCACTGGGCAAGGGCCGCATCGCCAGCATTATCGGCCGTTACTTCGCAATGGATCGTGACAACCGCTGGGATCGCGTCGCTCAGGCCTACAACCTGATCGTCGACGGCAACAGCGAATTCAACGCCGCCACCGCGCAGGAAGGCCTCGACGCGGCTTACGCTCGCGGCGAGAGCGACGAATTCGTCAAAGCCACGACCATCGGTGAGCCGGTGAAAGTTGAAGACGGCGACGCTGTGGTGTTCATGAACTTCCGCGCCGACCGCGCCCGCGAGTTGACTCGCGTATTCGTCGAAGACGATTTCAAGGATTTCGAGCGCGCACGCCAGCCAAAACTGGCCGGGTTCGTCATGCTGACCCAATACGCGGCAAGCATCCCGGCACCGTCGGCATTCGCCGCGGGCAGCCTGGAAAACGTGCTGGGCGATTACTTGGCAAAGAATGGCAAAACCCAGCTGCGTATCGCTGAAACCGAGAAATACGCGCACGTGACCTTCTTCTTCTCCGGTGGTCGTGAAGAGCCGTTCCCGGGCGAAGAGCGCATTCTGATCCCGTCGCCGAAAGTCGCCACTTACGACTTGCAGCCGGAAATGAGCGCGCCGGAGGTCACCGACCGTATCGTCGAGGCCATCGAAAACCAGCGTTTCGACGTGATCGTGGTCAACTACGCCAACGGCGACATGGTCGGCCACAGCGGTGTGTTCGACGCGGCGGTGAAAGCGGTTGAATGCCTCGACACTTGCGTCGGTCGCATCGTTGAAGCACTGGAAAAGGTTGGCGGTGAAGCACTGATCACGGCTGACCACGGCAACGTTGAAAAAATGGCCGACGAAGAAACCCACCAGGCGCACACCGCGCACACCACCGAGCCGGTGCCATTCATTTATGTCGGCAAGCGTGATCTGAAAGTGCGTGAAGGCGGCGTGCTGGCGGACGTGGCACCGACCATGCTGAAGCTGCTGGGTCTGGAAAAACCGGCGGAGATGACCGGCACTTCCATCCTGGTGTAAACCACACCTAACCTTGTGGGAGCGAGCCTGCTCGCGAATACGGTGGATCAGTCGACAGCGATGTCGCCTGACACACTGCTTTCGCGAGCAGGCTCGCTCCCACATTGGTTTTGCAGTGTTTTTCAGGCCAGTTATCACACAGCCCCAATTGGGCGTTTTTTTTGCAGCCTCGGGCGGGCATACTAGGCCGTCCCTTACCCTGGTGCCGCCCGCCCCTATGCTTCGCGTCCTGATCGCCCTTGCTCTGACATGCCTGCTCCAACCGGCCTTCGCTGACGAGCGCGCGCAAACCCAACAGCAGTTGGACGCCACGCGTCAGGACATTGCCGAGCTGAAAAAGCTGCTGGGCAAAGTTCAGGAAGAAAAATCCGGCGTGCAGAAAGAGCTCAAGGGCACAGAAACCGAACTGGGCAAGCTGCAGAAGCAGGTCGATGCGCTGCAGAAAGAACTGCAGAAAAGCGAATCCGAGCTGCAGCGACTCGATGCAGAGAAAAAAAAACTCCAGAGCGCGCGCACTGAACAGCAACGACTGATCGCCATTCAGGCCCGTGCGGCTTATCAGAACGGTCGGCAGGAGTACCTCAAGCTGCTGCTCAACCAGCAGAATCCCGAGAAATTCGCCCGCACCCTCACCTATTACGATTACCTGAGCCAGGCCCGCCTGGAGCAGTTGAAGAACTTCAACGAAACCCTGCGCCAACTGGCCAATGTCGAACAGGACATCGCCGCGCAGCAGGCGCAATTGCTGGTGCAGAAAAGCAGCCTCGACACCCAGCGCGACGAACTGGAAAAAGTCCGCAAGGAACGTCAGCAGGTGCTCGCCAAGCTCAATGACGACGTAAAGGCCCGCGATCAGAAACTCGCCGCACGCGAGCAGGATCAGGCAGACCTGTCTAAAGTCCTTAAAACCATTGAAGAAACCCTGGCCCGTCAGGCCCGTGAGGCAGAAGAAGCGCGGCAGAAAGCGCTGATCGCCCAGCAGGAAGCGGAAAAAAAGCGCTTGCGTGAGGCGCAGGCGGAAAACACCGACGCCCCACGAAAACCCGCCAAATCGACGCCCGGCGCGCTGGTTTCCAGCAGCGGCGAGACCTTCGGTGGCGCTTTTGCTGCAACCCGGGGAAAACTTCCTTGGCCGGTTGATGGTCGACTACTGGCGCGCTTCGGTGAAAGCCGTGGCGACGACGCCCGTACCAAGTGGGATGGCGTGATGATCAGCGCCGCCGCCGGCAGCCAGGTGCATGCCGTGCACGGCGGGCGCGTGGTGTTCGCCGACTGGTTGCGTGGCGCCGGGCTGCTGGTGATCCTCGATCACGGCAACGGTTTTTTGAGTCTTTACGGCCACAACCAGACGCTGCTCAAGTCAGCGGGTGACGTGGTCAAAGCCGGTGAGTCGATTTCCACTGTCGGTAACAGTGGCGGTCAGGACACATCAGCGCTGTATTTCGCAATTCGTCAGCAGGGTCACCCGAGTGATCCGGCGCAATGGTGCCGCGCGCAAGGATAGGCGTTGAGTCACCTACATTAGGAGTTCGTTCGACATGCTGCATTTGTCCCGTCTTACCTCGCTGGCCCTGACGATCGCCCTGGTGATCGGCGCGCCTCTGGCGTTCGCCGCTCAACCGGCTCCGGCCGTCGCTCCGGCAGGCACAGCCGCGACCTCCAAGGCGCCGTTGCCGCTGGAAGAGTTGCGCACCTTTGCCGAGGTCATGGATCGGATCAAAGCCGCTTACGTCGAGCCGGTGGACGACAAGACCCTGCTGGAAAACGCGATCAAGGGCATGCTCAGCAACCTTGATCCGCACTCGGCCTACCTCGGCCCAGAGGACTTCACCGAACTGCAGGAAAGCACCAGCGGAGAGTTCGGCGGGCTGGGTATCGAAGTCGGCGCTGAAGACGGCTTCATCAAAGTCGTCTCGCCAATCGACGACACCCCGGCATCGAAGGCCGGTATTCAGGCCGGTGACTTCATCGTCAAGATCAACGGCCAGCCGACTCGCGGCCAGACCATGACCGAAGCCGTCGACAAAATGCGCGGCAAGATCGGCCAGAAAATCACCCTGACCCTGGTTCGCGATGGCGGCACGCCGTTCGACGTGACCCTGGCCCGTGCAGTGATTCAGGTGAAGAGCGTCAAGGCGCAGCTGCTGGAAACCGGCTATGCGTACATCCGCATCACCCAGTTCCAGGTCAAGACCGGCGAAGAGGTCTCCAAGGCTCTGGCCAAGCTGCGCAAGGACAACGGCAAGAAGCTCAACGGCATCATTCTCGACCTGCGCAACAACCCGGGCGGCGTGTTGCAGGCAGCGGTGGAAGTGGTCGACCACTTCATTACCAAAGGCCTGATCGTTTACACCAAGGGTCGCATCGCCAACTCCGAACTGCGCTTCTCCGCCACGGGCAAAGACGAAAGCGAAGCGGTGCCAATGGTGGTGTTGATCAACGGTGGCAGCGCCTCGGCCTCGGAAATCGTCGCCGGCGCCTTGCAGGATCAGAAACGCGCCGTGGTCATGGGCACCACCAGTTTCGGCAAGGGCTCGGTACAAACCGTGCTGCCGCTGAACAACGACCGCGCGCTGAAGATCACCACCGCGCTGTACTTCACGCCGAACGGCCGCTCGATTCAGGCGCAGGGCATCGTCCCGGACATTGAAGTGCGCAAAGCCAAGATCACCAACGAGGCGGACGGCGATTACTTCAAAGAAGCCGACCTGCAAGGTCACTTGGGTAACGGCAACGGCGGCGCCGACAAACCGACCGGTTCGGGCGCCAAGCCTAAAGCCATGCCGCAGGATGATGACTACCAATTGGCCCAGGCCCTGAGCCTGCTCAAAGGGCTGAGCATTACGTCCGGCCGTTGAGGATGTCTTTGCGTTTCGTCTTCGTTCTGTTGTGCTGTCTGGCGGGTGCTGCTCATGCAGAGCCCGTCAGCCCAAAGCCTCACAAGGCCTACCTGAGTCTGATCATCGATGACCTGGGGCAAAACCTGCCCCGGGATCGCCGCGTGCTGGCCCTGCCCGGTCCGGTGACCACGGCGATCATGCCCGACACCCCGCACGCCACCGAATTTGCCCGCGAGGCTCATCGCGCCGGCAAGATCGTCATCCTGCACATGCCAATGGATCCGGCCACCGGGCCTTACGCCTGGCACCCCGATCTGCCTATCGAAGAACTGGAAAAACGCTTGAACGCCGCGTTCAAAATGGTGCCGTACACCGCCGGCATTAATAACCACATGGGCAGCCGCATGACTGCGCAACCAGTGGCGATGGCGTGGTTGATGGGCGAGTTGCAGCGCCGCCACAAGTTCTTCGTCGACAGCCGCACCAGTGCGCAAACCGTCGCCGCGCAGCAGGCGCAGAAGATCGATCTGGCGAGCGTTTCGCGGGATGTGTTTCTTGATGATGAGCGAACTGAGGCGGCGATTTACACGCAGTTGCAGACAGCCATCAGCCTGGCGCACAAGCAGGGTTCGGCGGTGATGATCGGGCATCCGTATCCGCAGACGCTGGCGGTGCTGGAGCGCGAATTGCCGAAGCTGAAGGCTCAGGGGATTGAGTGGATTGATATCCGGCAGATGATCAGTGTGCGCAGTAACAAGGCGACTGCAGCACACGGCAAGGATGGCGTTTACCGCTGAAAAGATCGCAGCCTTCGGCAGCTCCTACATTGGCAATGCATTCCTCTGTAGGAGCTGCCGAAGGCTGCGATCTTTTAACAAGCGCTACAAATACCGCCCCATGATGTCATCCACCACACCATCCTTGCGCATCTGGTCCAGCGCGGCCTGCAGCTTCTTCACGGTTTCTTCCGGCACGTCCTTGTTCAGCGCCAGATACAGCTCAGCGCTGTTAAAACGCAGCACCGTCTTCAGCCCCGTCACCCCATCCTGCCTTGCCAGATAGCGCCCGGCCGGATCACCCGTGGCCCATAAATCAATTTGACCATTGACCAGCTTCTTGGCGTTGTCCTGATCGCGCAACACCACCACCGGCTTCAAGCCTTGCTTGGTCAGTGTCTCGGCAATTGCATCGCCCTTGTACGCGCCAATCTTGTATTTGCGCGCGTCCTCAAGGGTTTCGAGGGTGATCTTGCTGTCAGCCTTGGCCAACAGGATCCAGTCGTCCGGGCCGATCGGGCCGACCCATTTGAAGAGTTTTTCGCGATCCGGCAGGCGCGCCATCACGAAGGCGCCGTAACCAGGATTTTCCAGGGCGAGTTTGTACACGCGCTCCCAAGGAAAGCGCAGGGTCAGGCTGTAAGTGACGCCGGCACGCTGGAACATTTCCCGAACGATGTCGGTGGCGATGCCGTTGATGTTTTCGCCTTGGGCGAAATTTTTGCCGTTCTTCGCCATGTTGTACGGCGGGAAGTTTTCGGTAAGGAGCACCAGATCGGTGTCGGGACTGGTTTCGGCGCGGGCCGTGTTGATGAGCAACAGAGAGGCGCTGGCGAGAACTAGAAGCAGGCGTTTGATCATGTTGGGCTACCGAAATCCATGGCGTGCCCAAGAGTGCCTTGGGTGCGCCATGGTGTCCACTGGCCTGTATCGATTTTGACGCTTAACGCATCGTGATGCCGCGTTTAGCCATGTAGGCCTTGGCTTCCTGCACGGTGTATTCGCCGAAGTGGAAAATACTCGCCGCCAACACAGCGCTGGCGTGGCCTTCGAGAATGCCGTCAGCCAAGTGCTGCAAGTTGCCGACACCGCCGGAAGCAATCACCGGAATGCCCAGCGCGTCGCTGATCGCGCGGGTCACGCCGAGATCGAAACCGTTTTTCATGCCGTCCTGATCCATGCTGGTCAGCAGGATTTCGCCGGCGCCAAGGCCTTCCATTTTCTTCGCCCACTCGACCGCGTCGAGACCGGTTGGCTTGCGCCCGCCGTGGGTGAAGATCTCCCAGCGCGGGGTTTCGCCCGGGCCGGAAACCTTTTTGGCGTCGATGGCAACGACGATGCACTGCGAGCCGAAATGCTGCGCGGCTTCGCCCACGAATTCCGGATTGAACACGGCAGCGGTGTTGATCGACACCTTGTCCGCACCGGCATTCAGCAGATTACGAATGTCCTGCACGGTACGCACACCACCGCCGACGGTCAGCGGGATGAACACCTGGCTGGCCATGCGCTCGACGGTATGCAGCGTGGTGTCGCGACCATCGACGCTGGCGGTGATGTCGAGAAAGGTAATCTCGTCGGCACCCTGCTCGTCATAGCGACGGGCGATTTCTACCGGGTCACCGGCGTCGCGGATGTTCTCGAACTTCACACCTTTGACGACCCGGCCGTTGTCCACGTCCAGGCAAGGGATGATGCGTTTGGCCAGAGCCATGGTCAGTCCTCAGCCTTTATACGAATCGCAAAAAGCTTGCGCTTCTGCGACGTCGAGGGTGCCTTCGTAGATCGCGCGACCCGTGATGGCGCCGATGATGCCCGGCGCCTTGGCGTCGAGCAGCGATTTGATGTCACCGAGATTGTGGATGCCCCCGGACGCGATCACCGGGATCTTGGTAGCGGCAGCCAGCGCAGCGGTGAACGGTACGTTGCAGCCCTGCATCATGCCGTCTTTGGCGATGTCGGTATAAACGATCGAGGAGACGCCGTCGGCTTCAAATTGCTTGGCCAGATCGATGACCTGCACGGTGCTTATTTCCGCCCAGCCATCGGTGGCGACGAAGCCGTCTTTGGCGTCCAGACCGACGATGATCTTGCCCGGGAACGCGCGGCACGCTTCAGCGACGAACGCCGGATCTTTCACGGCTTTGGTGCCAATGATTACGTAGCTCACGCCAGCCTTGACGTAGTGTTCGATGGTTTCCAGCGAACGGATGCCGCCACCGATCTGGATCGGCAGGGTCGGGTAACGCTTGGCGATCGCGGTGACCACTTCGCCGTTGACTGGCTGGCCTTCAAACGCACCGTTCAGATCGACCAGATGCAGACGGCGGCAACCGCCCTCCACCCACTTGGCAGCCATGCTCACCGGGTCATCGGAGAACACTGTGGAATCTTCCATGCGGCCCTGGCGCAGACGTACGCAGGCACCGTCTTTAAGATCGATAGCGGGAATAATCAGCATGCTTTTTCCTTCGTCAAAAGAGCGGCAAGCTGCAAGCGACTAGCTGCGAGCATGCGGTGTACCAGTTCTTGCAGCTTGAAGCTTGCGGCTTGCAGCTGCTCCTAATTTTTTTCGAGCGCCCACAGGTCGCTTTCGATGCTTTCAAACCGCTCTTTGAGGTGGGTCTGCACATCGAAAATCGCCCTGTTGTAATAGTGCGGAGCAATTTCGCGGGTAAACAGCTCAAGAATTTCCCCCGCTTCGAACGATCCCAGATCGAGTTCGAAACGGTCTTCCATGAACCGCTGAATCTTGCGATTGGCCTCGTTCTCCTGTTCGGGAGTGAGGGTCAGAATCGGCGGTTTGGTTTTCTTGGCGGCCATTTACCAGCGACCGTCCCACGCCGCGAAGTTCTGCAGCAACTGCAGGCCATGGGTATGGCTTTTCTCCGGGTGGAACTGCACGGCGAAGCGCGAACCATCGGCCAGCGCCGCAGCGAAATCGACACCGTAATGACCGCCACCAACCACCTGCCGCGCATTGGCGGCAGCGATGTAGTAGCTGTGCACGAAGTAGAAACGCGCCATGTCCGGAATGTCATGCCACAGCGGGTGGCTGACCTTCTGCTGCACTTCGTTCCAGCCCATGTGCGGGACTTTCAGGTGTTCGCCGTCTTCATGCAGGTCTTTGCCGAAGAACTTCACCGCGCCAGGGAACAGGCCGATGCAATCGACGCCATCGTTCTCTTCGCTGCTGTCGAGCAAGGCTTGCATGCCGACACAGATGCCGAGGAACGGACGATCCTGGCTGACTTCACGCACCAGCGAGTCGAAACCGAGGCGACGGATCTCCGCCATGCAATCGCGAATCGCGCCAACACCGGGGAACACAACGCGGTCAGCTTCACGAATCACCGCCGCATCGCTGGTGATCAGCACCTTGCCGGCGCCGACGTGCTCGAGCGCCTTGGCCACCGAGTGCAGGTTGCCCATGCCGTAATCGATAACTGCAACCGTCTGCATTACAGAACGCCTTTGGTCGATGGCATTTGCCCGGCCATGCGCTCATCCAGCTCGACGGCCATGCGCAGCGCGCGGCCGAAAGCCTTGAACACGGTTTCGATCTGGTGGTGGGTGTTGGTGCCGCGCAGGTTATCGATGTGCATGCTGACCAACGCATGGTTGACGAAGCCCTGGAAGAATTCCTGGAACAGGTCAACGTCGAAACCACCGACGGTGGCGCGGGTGTACGGCACGTGCATCTGCAGGCCTGGACGACCGGAGAAATCGATCACCACGCGCGACAGCGCTTCATCGAGCGGCACGTAAGCATGACCGTAGCGACGGATGCCTTTTTTATCGCCGATGGCTTTGGCAAATGCCTGGCCGAGGGTGATACCGACGTCTTCCACCGTATGGTGGTCGTCGATATGCAGATCGCCCTTGCATTCAATATCCAGGTCGATCAACCCGTGACGGGCGATCTGATCCAGCATGTGCTCAAGAAAAGGAACACCGATATCGAATCGGGCCTTTCCGGTGCCATCAAGGTTGATCGAGGCTTTGATCTGGGTTTCCAGAGTGTCGCGCTCGACAGAAGCCTTACGTTCGGCCATCACCAGCTCCGCAAAATCATTGGGCGAAAAAGGCAGCCATTATAGGCACGCGGGGCGCAAACAGAAACACGAGAGGTGATATGGCTGACGGATAGAACGCCCGGCTGTCGCGGGTAGACATGTCCATACAAGCCATAAAGGGCAATGATCGCTCCCACGCTCTGCGTGGGAGTGCAGCCCGGGACGCTCTGCGTCCGCTTCGAATGTGACGCAGAGCGTCACGGGAGGCATTCCCACGCAGAGCGTGGGAACGATCAGGTACAGGCGACCTTAGTGAAACAGTACCGCCGTTTTCTGCAGGGTCACCCACACACCCCACGCCAACGGAATACCCACGGCCAACCACGCAGCAATCGCCAGCGGCTTGCTGCCCGGCGCGGCTTTCCACTCCAGAACCGTGCTGGCATCAGCACCTTTGTCGTGACCCAGCGCCTGTTCGGCGGCCAGTTCAGCGTCGGTCATGAAGTACTTGTCGGCCACCGGACGAACCAGCATGTTGCACAGGAAGCCCAACACCAGCAGGCCGGCGAGGATGTACAAGGTGATGTCGTAAGCGGCAGCGCGTTCAACGCCGATGCTCAGCTGATATTCACGCAGATAGTTCACCAACACCGGGCCGAGCACGCCAGCCGCCGCCCAGGCAGTCAGCAGACGACCGTGGATCGCGCCAACCATTTGCGTACCGAACAGGTCAGCCAGATACGCTGGAACAGTGGCAAAACCACCGCCGTACATCGACAGAATGATGCAGAACGCCGCCACAAACAGCGCAACGTTGCCCAAATGACCCATGTTCGGAATCAGCGCGTACAGGGCAAAACCCAGGGCGAAGAACACGAAGTAGGTATTTTTGCGGCCCAGATAGTCCGAGAACGAAGCCCAGAAGAAACGACCACCGATGTTGAACAGGCTCAGCAAACCGGTGAAGCCTGCTGCGATCGCAGCGATCGAAGCCAACTGCCCAGCATCGAGCTGACCAAACGGCACATCAACGCCCAGCAGCTTGCCGCCGAACACTTCCTGCAACAGTGGCGAAGCCATGCCGAGGATGCCGATACCGGCAGAAACGTTCAGGCACAGTACCAGCCAGACCAGACGGAATTGCGGGGTTTTCCACGCCACATTCACGTGCACGTGACGATTGGTGATCATCGCGTTCGCGGCTTTCTTCGCCGGCGCAGTCCAGCCTTCAGGTTTCCAGCCGGTTGGCGGCACGCGGTACGACAGAGCGCCACCGATCATGAACACGAAGTAGATCGCGGCCATGGCCACGAAGCTCTGCCAGACGCCAACGCCTTCAGCCGAGCCGAAGTGGCTCATCAGCGCAGTTGCCAACGGTGCACCGACCATCGCGCCGCCACCGAAGCCCATGATTGCCATGCCGGTCGCCATGCCGCGCTTGTCCGGGAACCACTTGATCAGGGTTGAGACCGGCGAGATGTAGCCCAGACCGAGACCGATACCGCCGATCACGCCCGAGCCAATCCACATCAGCCAGATCTGGTGGGTATAAATACCCAGCGCCGAAATCAGCAGACCGCCGCACCAGCACAGTGCCGATACAACGCCAGCCTTGCGCGGGCCAGCGTGCTCAAGCCAGCCACCCCAGATCGCTGCCGAGCAACCGAGGAAGATGAAGAACAGCGTGTAGATCCAGCCGAGCATGGAGATCGGCCAGTCGCATTGCGAGGAAAACACTTGTGCGATGAAGCTCATGTCCGGCGCGCAAGTCACTGGCGCGGTGACGCCCAATGCCTTGGACAGCGGCAACCAGAACACCGAGAAGCCGTAGGCCATGCCGATGCACAGGTGGATGGCCAGTGCGGCCGGTGGAACCAGCCAGCGGTTGAAACCGGGCTTGGCGATGATGCGTTCCTTGGAGAGGAACGCAGGCTGGGCGGCGCTGAGGCCGTCCGCCGTGATGCTCGTGCTCATTGTGTATCCCCCAATTATTAGTATGGTTCGCCAGCCACTGTTCACCCTCGGCCTTATGCACGCAGGCATGACCGTTTTTTGGGTGAAGCTCCTTGAAGGCGCGACGTTAAGTCGCAGAGGGACGGACGAACGGGGCGAAGGTTACCATTTGCAGGTGACAGAAAAACCAAACTGATATCACCTTTTTCATGTCATCTGATCTCTACACCTGTGTAGTAGCTGCCGAAGGCCGCGATCTTTTGATCCTGTTTTTGAAAAACATCAAAAGATCGCAGCGTTCCGCAGCTCCTACACGGGGCGATTTTTGCTGAACGACTGGTGAACCAAGCGCAGAAAATGGCGTCGCAAGCGGGGGCCGAACTGCGCCTGCTGGCACCTGCCGGACATCCTGAAGCTCAGGCCATCGCGGCTAAGTTGCACGCGTCATTGGCGGTACTGGCAACATGACGCCACACCGAACCGGGCATTTGCAGCGCTATACTCCCCGGCTAAATTACGAATTCGACTAATTACAAGGACTCGCCCATGAAAGCGTTCGGCAAAATCCTGGGTCTGGTACTTCTCGGGCTGTTGCTAATCATCGTGGCGGCAGGCTTTGCCCTGACCCACCTCTTCGATCCCAACGACTATAAAGACGAGATCCGCCAGATAGCCCGCGACAAGGCCCACATCGAGCTGACGCTCAATGGCGATATCGGCTGGAGCCTGTTCCCGTGGCTCGGCCTGGAATTGCACGAGGCCAGCGTCGCCACCCTGATCAAACCGGGCGAACCATTTGCCGACTTGCAGATGCTCGGCCTGTCCGTGCGTGTGCTGCCGCTGCTGCGCCGTGAAGTGCAGATGAGCGACGTGCGCGTCGAAGGCCTGAACCTGCGCCTGAACCGCGACAAGGACGGTCATGGCAACTGGGAAGACATTGGCAAGCTGCCGCAGCCTGCCGGTGCAACGCCGCCTGTCGCAGCCAATCAACCGGCCAGCGAAACTCCGGCAACACCGGAAAAACCACCGCAACCAATCCGCCTCGACATCGACAGCCTGACCGTCAACAACGCCCGCGTTGAATACAACGACGAGAAGACCGGCAAGCAGTTCAGCGCCGAAAGCATCCAGTTGAGCACCGGCGCGGTTCACGATTCGACCAATATTCCGTTGAAGGCCACCGCTTTCCTCAGCACCAACCAGCCGATGCTGCGGGTGCGCACCGAGCTGAACGGCGAATTGCGCATCGAGCGCGCGCTGCAACGCTACAGGTTCGAAGACATGAAATTGTCCGGCGAACTGACTGGCGATCCGCTGCAAGGCAAGGCTATGACCTTCTCGGCTCAAGGCCAGGTTTCGCTGGATAAAGCCGCGAACGTCGCCGAATGGACGGGGATCAAGATCTCCGCTAACCAATTGCGCGCCTTGGGCGAACTGAAAGCCAACGATCTCGACAAGACTCCACAGATCACTGGCGGCCTCTCCATCGCTCAGTTCGATCTGGCGAAATTCGTCGACAGCATCGGCCAGACACTTCCAGCGATGGCCGCCGGCAGCCTGAGCAAAGTCGAACTGGTCAGCCGCATTGCCGCCACGCCAACCAGCGTCGCGTTCGACAACATCAACCTGAAAGTCGACGACAGCAGCTTCAGCGGCCGCATCGCCGTCGAGGATTTCGCCAAGCAATCGCTGCGCGCGATCCTCAAGGCTGACACCTTCAACGTCGACCGCTACCTGCCGCCGAAATCGGAAAAAGCTGCGAACGCCACGCAAGTGCGTCAGGCCGAAGTCGCCAGCACCGAAGCCGATGCCATGGCCGGCGCCGGCAGTACGCCGCTGCCGGACAAGCCGACCAAAACCGCGTGGAGCACCGATCGCCTGCTGCCGGTGGAACGTCTGGCCAAGCTCGATGTGGACGCCGATCTGACTTTCGGCCAACTGACCCTCGACAAATTGCCGATCCAGAACGCCGCACTGAAAGCCACCGGCCAGGGCGGTTTGCTGACCCTGACCAACCTGAGCGGCGACTTGTACAACGGCAACTTCGCCGCCAATGGCACCCTCGATGTCCGCCAAACCGCGCCCGTGCTGAACTTGCAGACCAAGCTCAACCGCGTGCCGGTCGATAAAATCCTCGAAAGCCAAGGCAAGAATCCGCCGGTGAAAGGTCTGGTGACGCTCACCAGTAACGTCACTGGCAACGGCAACAGCCAGCAAGCGCTGATCGAAAGCCTCAATGGCAACGCCAGTTTCGTGATCAACAACGGCGTGCTGCTCAACGCCAACCTTGAACAGCAATTGTGCAAAGGCATCGCCACACTCAACCGCAAAACCCTCAGCGGCGAGCCACGCGGCAAAGACACGCCGTTCCAGGAACTCAAGGGCAACCTGACCTTCCGCAACGGCATCGCCAGCAACCCGGATCTGAAAGTGCGCATCCCCGGCATGACCGTCAACGGTGACGGCGACATCGATTTGCGCGTGCTCGGCATGGACTATCGCGTCGGCATCATCGTCGAAGGTGACACCAGCGCCATGCCGGATCCGGCCTGTCAGGTCGGCGAAAAGTTCGTCGGCATCGAGTGGCCGCTGCGCTGCCGTGGCCCGCTGGAGCTGGGCGCGAAAGCCTGCCGCGTCGACAATGATCGACTCGGTCAGGTCGCGACCAAACTGGCTGGCGACAAGCTCAGCGACAAGATCGACGAGAAACTCGGTGACAAGGTCAGCCCGGAATTGAAAAACGCACTGAAGGGGCTGTTCAAGCGATGAGAGCGGAGCAGTTTTCCACGGCGGTGCTGGATTGGTTCGACCGCCACGGCCGCCACGATTTGCCTTGGCAGCAAGACATCAATCCGTATCGGGTGTGGGTGTCGGAGATCATGTTGCAGCAGACTCAGGTCAGCACCGTGCTCAATTACTTCGACCGTTTCATGGCCGCGTTGCCGACGGTCGAAGCGCTGGCCGAAGCGCCGGAAGACGAGGTGCTGCACTTGTGGACTGGCCTGGGTTACTACACCCGCGCGCGCAATTTGCAGAAGACCGCGAAGATCGTCGTCAGCCAGTACGGTGGCGAGTTTCCGCGCGACGTCGAAAAACTTACGGATTTGCCGGGTATCGGCCTGTCCACTGCTGGCGCGATCGCGAGCATCAGCATGGGCCTGCGCGCGCCGATCCTCGATGGCAACGTCAAACGCGTGCTGGCGCGCTTTACTGCGCAAGAGGGTTATCCCGGCGAGCCGAAGGTGGCCAAACAGCTCTGGGCCAACGCTGAGCGCTTTACGCCGCACGATCGGGTCAACGCCTACACCCAGGCGATGATGGATCTCGGCGCCACGCTCTGCACGCGCAGCAAGCCGAGTTGCCTGCTGTGTCCGCTGGAGCGTGGTTGTGAAGCGCACATGCTCGGCCTCGAAACCCGCTACCCGATTCCCAAGCCGCGCAAAGCCATCCCGCAGAAGCGCACGCTGATGCCGATGCTGGCCAACGGCGACGGTGCGATTCTGCTTTACCGGCGCCCCTCGAGCGGTTTGTGGGGCGGTTTGTGGAGCCTGCCGGAACTCGACGACCTCGACGACCTGCAACACCTCGCCGACCAGCACGCACTGACCATGGGCCAACAGCAGGCGCTGCCGAGCCTTGTCCACACGTTCAGCCATTTCCAGCTGTCCATCGAACCCTGGCTGGTTCAGGTACAGGAGGCCGCCCATCACGTGGCCGAGGCCGACTGGCTCTGGTATAACCTCGCCACCCCGCCGCGCCTGGGCCTCGCCGCCCCGGTCAAAACCTTGCTCGAACGCGCGGCCGCCGTCTTGAATGCAGGAGAGTCGCCATGACCCGCACCGTAATGTGCCGCAAGTACAAAGAAGAACTGCCAGCCCTGGAACGCGCCCCTTTCCCGGGCGCTAAAGGTCAGGATATTTTTGACCACGTCTCGGCCAAGGCTTGGGCCGACTGGCAGAAACACCAGACCCTGCTGATCAATGAAAAGCGTTTGAACATGATGAACGCCGAAGACCGCAAATATCTTCAGGGCGAAATGGACAAGTACTTCTCCGGCGAGGAATACGCTCAAGCCGAAGGCTACGTTCCACCTGCAGAGTAAACCCCGGAAATCGGGGGTCGGATCGTAAGCGACGGAATTAATTTAAGAAATTTTAAAAAAGTCGTTGACGTAAATCCGAAAAACCCTTTTAATGCGCCCCGTTGCCCAGATAGCTCAGTCGGTAGAGCAGGGGATTGAAAATCCCCGTGTCGGCGGTTCGATTCCGTCTCTGGGCACCAAATACCGAAAACCCTGAATCGCAAGATTCAGGGTTTTTTTATGTCTGCGATTTGGTAAGGCACGGTTTCATATCGACGGAATCGCCGGACAACGTTTCCCTCCCCCTCTATCTACCCCTCCCAACAAGCATCAGATCGCGATCAGACGAATAAGCCTACAAGGCCCGGAGTCGCACATCCCTGAAGTCTCTCAAACCTGTCGGAACGCTCCGTAGGCAATAGCGGAAATGGACGACATACGCGCTCTCTCAACTTAGGCAGAATAAGACGAAGAGCTGCCAGGAAGCTCGACAGCAGATTCACAACAGGGATGTAGCCAATGACTCACGCCACCAAACCAGACGTCGCAAATGCTGGGGGCCTTAAAGAACAAGAAATCAGAACCTTCAAATTTGACCTTCGACAATCAGAGTTGCTTCAAAAATTCACCGAAGTATTGGCAAGCCGCGGCGGACCGCAGGCGTCTGAAGCCCAGTCCATAACCACCAAGGCATACGCTGAACTCATGTCTGCATTTTCGGAGCAACAACGCACATTGCTGACTGCCTACTCCGATTGCTTGTTGTCCGTCTTGATTTTTGAAGGACTAAAAAAAATCACTGATTGCGATCCTCCCGATGAATTGCCCGACGTGGCTTCCTTGGAAAACAGGTTCGACGTGCTCTGCCTGGCCGCTCGCAACCAAATATTACTGAGCCTTGTTGATAATCGTGCATTCGCTTATGACATGGATAACGACGGCAAATTGGTTCGTCTGGTAGCCAACTTCAAGGGCGGGGGACTTACCAAGATCAAAGCTGAGCCGAAATCCAATGAGCTGAGCTCACATTCGGGCCTGGCGCTTGGCCCACATACCGAAGCACCTTACTGGTGCGCTGTTAAGGTAAAGGACAGCCATTCCCCCTCCCCATCGTCGTTGATACTTTCCGCGTTATGGAATCCCGGCCGTGAACCAACACGCGTGATACCGCTCCCTCCAATTCTCGAAAAGATCGGCGCCGTCCATTGCCTTGCCCTCACCAGCGACAATTTTGAGTTCACCCGCAGTGACTCCTTTGTAAGTGGTAAAGGAGAAGCCGGACGCGGCGTTTCGATTTTGGAATTCGACGAAAACACTGGATTCGCTGCCCGATTCAATTCCTATCGTTTCTCGGTCAGTAGCAATGCATCGACCTTCGTTAGCAAGGCTTACTCCGCTCTATGCGAGTGCGTAGATAAAGCGATTCCAGCGGATTATTCGCTAACGCAGGAATCGGCCATGGTGATCAACAACACGCGAGCCCTCCACTGTCGGGATGTCATCAAAGACAACAGAAGGGTCCTGGTGCGAATTTTTGGACTGTCCAGATTCGCCTCACCAATCGTCATTTCAGAGAACCCGTTACTGCTACAAGGTTGAATTCCTTGCGCTTATCAGCCTGCTGAACACCTCGCCAGTTAATGGCCGACAAACAACCATAAAGAGGGAACACAATGTCTTGGGACATCATCGGCATGCTCGCGCTCGTCGCGTTCTGCGCCGGTTTTTTTGATGCGATCGCTGGGGGCGGCGGTTTGATCACCCTGCCGGCTTTATTTCTGGCGGGGGTGGATCCGATCAGCGCCATTGCCACGAACAAGTTTCAGGCGGCATCAGCCACGATCTCGGCCACGGCAACCTTTGCCCGCAAAGGCTTGATCGAATGGCGGGAAGGTCGCTATCTGATGATCTGTGGCTTCATTGGCGGCGCCAGCGGTGCGCTGCTGGTCAGCTCAATCGACAAGCGCTACCTCGAAGCCTGCGTGCCGATCATGTTGATTCTGGTGGCCATCTATTTTGCGCTGTCACCAAAACTGGCGAATGAAGATCGACGCAAGCGAATAGGGATTCTGCTGTTTTCATTTACCGTTGCGCCCATCCTGGGCTTTTACGACGGTATATTCGGGCCGGGCGTGGGTTCTTTCTTTATCGTAGGATTTGTCCTTCTGTGCGGCTTGGGCATGATGCGCGCCATGAGTTTTACCAAGCTCGCCAACGCATCCTGCAATCTGGGTTCGCTGGCGGTGTTCATCACCAAAGGCGTGATTATCTGGCCAGTCGCAATTGCCATGGCACTGGCGGCGTTTGTCGGCGCGCAGTTAGGCGCGCGTGCCGCTGTTCGGGTCGGGCCGCGACTGATTAAACCGATGCTGATCGTGGTTTGCTGCGCCTTGGCCATCAAACTGCTGAGTGTTGAAAGCAACCCATTGCGCGTTGTGCTCTCGCAGGCAGTGGCCTCGTTTTGAGCAGCATCACGCCGCAACCATGAAAACCCGCGATCCCATCCCCAGAGATTCGCCCTTACGGAAGAGGGTCATCCCCGCGATGAACCAGAAACGCACTCGCATCCCCCTGCCCCATCCGCCGCCACCTCAGGAAAGCCTGGTGTCGAGAGGACTGGCGATCATGATCAGCGTGTTTCTGATCAGCACCGGCGCGCTGCTTTGCTACTCGGCCATCGACGGCTTGATTCACGACACCATCACCACCGCCACTCGCGGCGGGCCGGCCAAGGTCTACACCCTCGCCGGGCAACCGGGCGCGTACTGGTTTCATATCGTTTTTGAAGGATTTTTTGGCGGATTGCTGCTGGTCGCAGGGGTGGCGTGGCATCAACTGACGCGTATCGGCAGACCCGCGAGCAGGGCCCGGCGTAAATACCGCTAGCACTTGGCGCTCGTAAGACATGGACTACAGACCCTGCCCGCCAACGTCCTTTTCCTCGGCAGTGTCCTGCATGACCAATCGCCTCTTCCTGCGGATTTCACCGTCTCTCCCGACATACTCAAACGGCGACGCCGGGCATGCTTTTGCGTCTGATCACAATGAAGCGGAAGACCCGATGAGCCAGTTAAAACCTGCTGACACGCAAGACCCGAAAATCGATTCATTGCTGGGGGAGCTTGGCGAGTTGATTCGTCAGGCACGGCAAAAAGTGCTGCGAGCGGTTGATACGATTCAAGTGCAGACCTGCTGGCAGATCGGCCGGCATATCGTCGAGTTTGAGCAACAGGGTGCCCAGCGTGCGGGCTATGGAAAGCAGCTGCTGGCTATGCTGGCGAAGGATCTGACGGCTCAGTTCGGGAAGGGGTTTGACGCATCAAACCTGCGTTATATGCGCCTCTTTTATCAGGCGTTTCCAATTCGTGACGCACTGCGTCACGAATTGAGCTGGACGCACTATCGACGGCTTCTGGGGGTGAACAATGAAAAAGCGCGCCATTGGTACATGGACGAGTGCGCCAATCTGAACTGGTCAAGCCGCGCCCTCGATCGCCAGATTCTCACCCTCTACTACGAGCGGCTCCTCATGAGTCGAGACAAAGCCGACGTGATCGAAGAAGCCACCACCAACATCGAAGCGATGAAATGCAATCCGCGTGAGTTCATTCGCGATCCGGTCATGCTCGAGTTTCTCGGCCTGCCGTCAGCCGGCAAGGTCAGGGAAAGCAGTCTCGAACAAGCCCTCATCGATCACCTGCAGGGCTTTCTGCTCGAACTGGGCAAAGGCTTTTCCTTCGTTGCTCGCCAGCAACGCATCAGTACCGACGGCGTCGATCTGTACATCGATCTGGTGTTCTACAACTACCTGCTCAAATGCTTTGTGATCATCGATCTCAAACGCGGCAAGCTCAGCGCCCGCGATGTCGGGCAGATGGACATGTATGTGCGCATGTACGACGAGCTGATGCGCAGCGAGGGCGACAAGCCGACAGTCGGGATTATTTTGTCTGCCGAAAGCAACGATTCGGTGGCGCGTTATTCAATGCTCAAAGGCAACGAGCAACTGTTCGCCAGCAGTTACAAAACGATATTGCCGAGTGAAGAAGAGTTGCGCGCAGAACTCAATCGCGAACAGGCCTTGATCGAGGAACGCATGCTGACTCAATCCACTGAATAAACCCTACGGATTGTTCCCGGGCGGCGCGGAGACTATCGTTGGCAGCTTACCCGCCAAGGTCGAGAGTCATGAGCTGTCAGGACATGCCCGCAACGCAGGATGTGCAGTCAAGGTCGCCGATTTTGAATACTGCTCAAGGCGAGCCTTTCAAAGAATCGGCTACCGACGGCTATGTGCTGGGCGGTTTCACCTGGCGTCACACATCCCCCGATGCCCAGCGCCCGGTGGTCATCATCAACGCCGCCACTTCCGTGCGCTGCCGCCACTACTCGCGATTCGCCGCCTATCTGTTCGCCAATGGCTTCGACGTCATCACCTACGACTACCGCGGCATTGGCGAATCGCGACAGGCTTCGATCAAAGGCCTGAACGCTTCGTGGACTGATTGGGGCGCGCTGGATTTCGAGGCGATGCTCAAGCGTGCGCAACGCGAGTTTCCCGGTCAGCCGATCGATGTGGTCGGCCACAGTTTTGGCGGTTGCGCGGCGGGCTTGGCCGAGTCCGGGCGAGTTATCCGACGGTTGGTCACTGTCGGCGCGCAGTTCGCCTACTGGCGAGATTATGCCCCCGAGCATCGCTGGCGCATGTTCGGCAAATGGCATCTGCTGATGCCGTTGATGACCCTGTTCTGCGGCTACTTCCCCGGCAAACGCCTCGGCTGGCTGGAAGACACACCGACGGGCGTCGTGCGCGACTGGAGCACGCCTGCCCCGCGTTTTGAAGGGCGCCCAAGCGGTCGCGCACTGATGAAAAAAACCGGCACCCTGCCCTTCGCCAATGTCCGCGCGCAGACGCTGGCCATCAGCATCAGCGACGATCCCTACGGCACGATTGCGGCCATCGAACGCCTGCTCGGCTACTTCAACAACGCTTCAAAAACCCACCTGCGCATCGAACCGCAGGACATCGGCGAACAACAAGTCGGACATTTCGCCTTTTTTCGCAGCGCATACCAAGCCACACTATGGCCCATCGCTCTGACCTGGCTGCACACCGGCGCACTGGCCCCCGACACACCGGGGCGGCAAGTCCCGCGCAGCTGAGCCCTCTCAACGCACGACGGAACACATCATGGCCTCCGCCAACAAGCAGCAAAAACGCGCCACCCGGGCCAAAGCCAAGGCCAAGCAGAACCGCACCAAACGCGCTGAAGCGCCGGTCGAGCTGGATCCGAACGACGACCGCATCGACTTCGAATCGGTGGATCTGACCGAGCTGTTCAAGAAAATGATCGACGCCGAGAAGATCAGCCAGCGAGCCCTGTGCACCGCGTTCCTCGAAGACCCGCTGCTGGAACTGGTTTACGAGCAGGAAGGCGAAGAAGGCGCGATGGACTTCATCCTCGCCGCGCTGATCGAGTATCGCCAGTGGTCGCAGGAAACCGACGAGGCCGGCGCGCTGGCATGGATCGAATCACCGGCCTTCCAGGCCGACTATGTGGCGGCGTCCGACGCGATCGCCGCAAACACCCAACAGAAGAACTGAGCTCCCATGGCATCCCTGAACAAGCAACAGAAACGCGCCAAACGCGCCAAGGCTAAAGCCAAACAAATCCGTATGGTCGGCCGCAAGCCGCTGGAGCAGGACGAAGACCTCGACCACCTCGCCGAGCCGGTGCCGGAATACGTCCTGGCGATGTTCAGCAAAATGCGCGACGCCGAAGCCATCAGCCGCAACGAAATGCTGCTGACCCTGCTGCGCGAACTGGCGTTCGTCATCGTTGATCATCCTGAACTGCTGGACATGGAAAACGCCGACAACGAAGGCATGGCCGCCACTCACCTGGCCGCCGACATGCTGATCGACTACCGCATGTGGGCCGAAGGCGTAACGATCGAAGAAGCCCAGGCCTGGCTGAGCGAGCCACAGTTCATCACCGATTTCGGGGTTGCGCTGGATGCTTATGGCAAGTCGGTGGAAGCACAGGAAGACAAGAGCGAATAAACATCGCTCAAAAACAAAAACGGCCGCTAGTCATCACTGACAGCGGCCGTTTTGCATTACGCGTTACGGATCAGTTCAACACCACCGCGCCACGTTTTTCCAGCTTGCGACGGCGCGCTACCAGCAGGCCAGCAGCCACCACCATCAAACTCAGCAAACCAGTCGCGAGGATCTCCACGCGATGCGCTTCCTGGAACAGCATGATGGTCAGGGCCGCGACGATGAAGATGATCACCGCGTAGGTCAGGCCCGGGAACAGCCACATGCTGAAGACGATTTTCTCGCCGCGTGCCATGCGCTGCTTGCGCATACGCAGTTGCGAGAAGGCGATTACCAAGTACACCAGCAGGGCGATGGCGCCGGAGCTGGCCAAGAGGAATTCGAACACCGCTGCCGGGGCCACGTAGTTGGCGAACGTGCAGAGGAACGCTGCGCCAGTCGACAACATCACCGCCCAGTAAGGCGTGCCGCTTTTGTTGGTGCGGGTCGACATGGCCGGGGCATCGCCACGCTTGCCGAGGGAGAAGAGCATGCGCGACGAGGTGTAGAGCGCCGAGTTCAGGCAGCTGGTCACCGCGACCAGAACGACGATGTCGACGATCATTTTCGCGTTAGGAATGCCCATGCGCTCAAGCACGGTCTGGTAGGAACCGAGGTTGGCCAGCGTAGGATCGTTCCACGGCACCAGCGCTACAACGATGAAGATCGACACGAGGTAGAACAAGCCGATCCGCCAGATCACCGAGTTGGTGGCCTTGGAGATTTGCTTGCCCGGGTTCTTCGATTCCGCGGCCGCGATGGTGACGATCTCGGTACCCATGAAGGAGAACATGGTGGTCAGGATTGCACCCAGCACCGCGCCCATGCCGTTCGGCAGGAAGCCGCCGCTGTCGAACAGGTGCGACACACCGCTGACCTGGCTGTTCGGCAGGAAGCCGAAAATGGCCGCAAGACCAAGGCCGATAAAGCCGATGATCGCCAGCACTTTAATCAGCGCAAACCAGAATTCGAACTCGCCGTAATTCTTCACGCTGAACAGGTTGGTGACCGTGAGCAACATGGTGATGATCAGTGCGAAAGCCCAGATGCCTACGCCCGGGAACCAAGCGTGGAGGATGGTCGCGGCGGCATTGGCTTCCAGCGGAATCACCAACACCCAGAACCACCAGTACAACCAGCCGATGGTGAAACCGGCCCAGTGCCCGATGGCACGGTCGGCGTAAGTCGAGAACGAACCGGTGTCCGGCGAGGCAACAGCCATTTCGCCGAGCATGCGCATCACTAACACCACCAGGGTACCGGCGGCGGCGTAAGCCAGCAGCACGGCAGGGCCGGCGGCAGCGATGGCGTGGCCGGAGCCAACGAACAGACCGGCGCCGATCACACCGGCGATCGACAACATGGTCACATGACGCGGTTTGAGCCCTTGTTCAAGGCCATTGGAGCTTGGGGTACTGCTCATCGAAACTACCTTTGCGAGGAAAGCGATTCAGTCCGTCCTGTCTGGTGTGTTCTTTCTCGTAAAAAGAAACCAACAGGGCGTTCCGGATTCTGCACGCAATAAATGCGCCAAAATGTTTCAAAGTCTTCTGGATCGCGGCTTTGCGTGCGACCGGACGGTCATCGCAAGTCCTTGAGATTAATGGCTATTCGCCAGAACGTTACCCTGCGACTCACTTTCAAGACAAATCAGCGCACCAGAAACACACTGAAAAAGTGTGGGATGCACAATAAAAGAGCGAATCCTGTACGTTCGGCCGGATAGCGCTTCCAACACCCCGCCAAAGCTGGCAACATCGCGCCTTTTTTTACGCGACACCCACGGGTTTGCACGATCAAACACCCGTTCGGTTGTTGATGGGGCGACAGTCTGCTGTGCCGATGCGACAACCTGCCACATGCCACCCGTTAACCGCTCGTAGCGCTGTTGGCTGCCATTGAAACGCTATGCTAGCTTGGCCGCCTCGCCAGGAAGGCCACCCAACAGCTGGAGCGCAACATATATGAGTTTCGCACTTTGCTGAGGCCACGCACGCTCTTTAAATCCGCAACTTGCACAAACGCTACGGACAGCTTGAGGTGATCAAATGCATCACGATGACCCCCCGCGACGCCGATGTGATCTCGAACCTCGGTTCCTCCGGTTCCGGCAAGTCCACGTTCCTGCGTTGCATCAACCTGCTGGAAAACCCGCACCAGGGCCAGATTCTGGTGGCCGGTGAAGAACTCAAGCTCAAGGCCGCCAAGAATGGCGAACTGGTTGCCGCCGACGGCAAACAGATCAATCGCCTGCGCTCCGAGATTGGTTTTGTGTTTCAAAACTTTAATCTGTGGCCGCACATGAGCATCCTCGACAACATCATCGAGGCCCCGCGTCGCGTGCTCGGTCAGAGCAAAGCTGAAGCGATCGAAGTCGCCGAAGCGCTGCTGGCCAAGGTCGGCATCTCCGACAAACGCCATGCATACCCGGCGCAATTGTCCGGCGGTCAGCAACAACGCGCGGCGATTGCCCGCACGCTGGCGATGCAACCGAAGGTGATCCTATTCGACGAGCCCACCTCGGCGCTTGACCCGGAAATGGTTCAGGAAGTACTTAGTGTCATCCGCGCATTGGCCGAAGAAGGCCGCACCATGCTGCTCGTGACCCACGAAATGGGCTTCGCCCGTCAGGTCTCCAGCGAAGTGGTGTTCCTTCACCAAGGCCTTATAGAAGAGCAAGGATCGCCACAGCAGGTGTTCGAAAACCCGCTTTCGGCGCGCTGCAAACAATTCATGTCCAGCAACCGCTAACGGAGCAACATGCATGCAGAACTATAAAAAGGTCTTCCTGGCCGCCGCCGTCACCCTCGCGTTCAGCGCCGGTGCCATGGCTGAAACCCTGAAGATGGGCATCGAAGCGGCTTACCCGCCGTTCAACAACAAAGACGCCAGCGGCAACGTGGTCGGCTTCGACAAAGACATCGGCGACGCCCTTTGCGCGAAGATGAAAGTCGAATGCAGCGTGGTCACGTCCGACTGGGACGGCATCATTCCGGCCCTGAACGCGAAGAAGTTCGACTTCCTGATCTCCTCGCTGTCGATCACCGAAGAGCGCAAAGGCGCGGTCGATTTCACCGACCCGTACTACTCGAACAAGCTGCAGTTCATCGCACCGAAAAACGTCGACTTCAAAACCGACAAGGACTCGCTGAAAGGCAAGACCATCGGTACTCAGCGTGCAACCCTGGCCGGTACCTGGCTGGAAGACACCTACGCTGATGACATCAAAGTCAGCCTCTACGACACCCAGGAAAACGCCTACCTCGACCTGACCTCCGGTCGTGTCGACGCGATCCTCGCCGACAAGTACGCCAACTATGACTGGCTGAAAAGCGACGCGGGCAAGAACTACGAGTTCAAAGGTGACCCGGTCGTAGAAAGCGACAAGATCGGCATCGCTGTACGTAAAGGCGATCCACTGCGTGAGAAGTTAAACACTGCCCTGAAGGAAATCGTCGCCGACGGTACCTACAAGAAGATCAACGACAAGTACTTCCCGTTCAGCATCTACTGATCCTGACCTGTGGGACTGGCGCCGTGATGCAACGGCGCCGGCTCCCGACTTTGCCTGACGCAATTTGAACAGAATTCCATGATTATCGACCTCTACGGATTCGGCCCGGCCCTCGCTGCCGGCGCGCTGATGACCGTCCAACTGGCCCTCACGGCCCTGTGCCTGGGACTGGTGCTCGGTCTGCTCGGCGCCTTGGCCAAGACTTCCCCGTACAAGCCGCTGCAATGGCTTGGCGGCACTTATTCGACCCTCGTGCGCGGCGTCCCGGAATTGCTCTGGGTACTGTTGATCTACTTCGGTACGGTCAACCTGATGCGCGCCCTCGGTGAGTTCTTCGGCAACCCCGACCTGCAACTCAACGCCTTCGCCGCTGGCGTGATCGCCCTCGGCCTGTGCTTCGGCGCTTACGCCACGGAAGTGTTCCGTGGTGCAATCCTCGCCATTCCCAAAGGCCACCGTGAGGCCGGCCAGGCCCTGGGCCTGTCGAAATGGCGGATCTTCACCCGGCTGATCATGCCGCAGATGTGGCGCATCGCCCTGCCCGGTCTGGGCAATCTGTTCATGATCCTGATGAAAGACACCGCGCTGGTCTCGGTGATCGGCCTGGAAGAAATCATGCGTCACGCGCAAATCGGCGTGACCGTGTCGAAACAACCGTTCACCTTCTATATGGTCGCCGCGATCATGTACCTGGGCCTGACCGTGCTGGCGATGACCGGCATGCACTTCCTGGAAAAACGCGCCGCTCGCGGCTTTGCGAGGAGCGCTTAAATGAACTGGGAAGTCATCATCAAGTGGCTGCCGAAACTGGCGCAGGGCGCGACCCTGACTCTGGAACTGGTGGCCATCGCTGTCATCGCCGGTTTGCTGCTGGCGATTCCGCTAGGCATCGCCCGCTCCTCCAAGCTCTGGTACGTGCGCTCGTTGCCTTACGCCTACATCTTCTTTTTCCGTGGCACGCCACTTTTGGTTCAGCTGTTTCTGGTTTATTACGGTTTGGCGCAGTTCGACGCGGTGCGTGCAAGTGCGTTGTGGCCGTACCTGCGCGATCCGTTCTGGTGTGCCACGGTGACCATGACCCTGCACACGGCGGCGTACATCGCCGAGATTCTGCGCGGGGCGATTCAGGCGATTCCGCCGGGCGAGATCGAAGCGGCGCGGGCCTTGGGCATGTCCAAGCCGAAAGCGATGTTCTACATCATCCTTCCGCGCGCGGCGCGCATCGGCCTGCCGGCCTACAGCAATGAAGTGATCCTGATGCTCAAGGCCAGCGCGCTGGCCAGCACCGTGACCCTGCTGGAACTGACCGGCATGGCGCGCACGATCATTGCGCGCACCTATCTGCCGGTGGAGATCTTCTTCGCGGCGGGCGTGTTCTATCTGCTGATGGCTTACGTGCTCGTGCGCGGCTTCAAGCTGCTGGAGCGCTGGCTGCGCGTCGATGCCTGCCAAGGGCGTTGATTCTTCCTACGTGCTGACGGGCGAGGACTTACTCGCCCGCTTCACCGCGCTGGATGCTTTTTTGATTGAGCATCAGGCGCTGTGGAGACCTCGACCGTTCACTCACCTTTCGCTTGCTTGGGAAGCGTCCTACCCGGAATTGTCCTCGTGGCTACGCGGACGGTCGCTGGAAGACGCGGAAAACGCTCATAACCACCCTGCTGATCTTGCTGATGCGCCGGAGCCGTTTGCTTCATTGGCGGCGTTGTCGGCTGAGTTGAGCGTGGTTGGCGAGTTACCGGGACAGGCGCTGGAAGCTGCGGGGCATCGCTTGAATGTCGATGTACCGGGGCGCAAGTGGCAACAGATCGAGGCGTTTGCCAGTCGCTTGTCCTTTGCCTCGCGGCCGATGCATTGGCTGGATTGGTGTTCTGGCAAGGGGCATTTGGGGCGGCGCTTGTTGGGCTCGGGACAGCAACTGACTTGCGTTGAATACGATCCGCTATTGGTTGCCAGCGGACAGGCGTTGAGTCAGCGTCATCATCTGCACGCTTTGCATGTGGAGCAGGACGTACTGGCGACGAACGCCTCTGCGGTATTGAGCGCGAACCACACGCCCGTCGCCCTTCACGCCTGCGGTGATCTGCATGTGCGCTTGATGCAACTGGCCAGCACCGCAGGTTGCCAGCAAATGGCGATCGCGCCTTGCTGCTACAACCGCATAAGTCGCAGCGAATATCAGGCCTTGTCCTGCGCAGGATCGGCATCGTTCCTACAACTCTCGCTGGAAGATCTGGCGCTGCCGATGAGTGAAACCGTTACCGCCGGTGCACGCGTCCGACGTCAGCGTGACACCTCGATGGCCCGACGCCTCGCCTTCGACCTGCTGCAACGGCAAGTGCGCGGCGACGATGAGTATTTGCCAACGCCATCGTTGCCCAACGCTTGGCTGGACAAACCGTTCGCCGATTACTGCCGTGATCTGGCCGATCTCAAAGAGTTATCCACAGTCGGCACGCCAGATTGGGCCGCACTGGAAGCGGCGGGATGGCAACGATTGGCCGAAGTACGCAATCTGGAATTGCTGCGCGGATTATTCCGACGACCACTGGAGCTTTGGCTGAACCTCGATCGGGCACTTTTCCTCACCGAACAGGGATACGCCGTACGCCTCGGCACTTTCTGCGAATCAGCGCTGACTCCGCGCAATTTCCTGTTGTTGGCCGAACGCGAATAAACCACCGCCAGCCTGTGGATAACTCTGTTGATGGATTTTACTCGGATCCAATATTCACGCCTGTTTCGGTGCTGAAACAGCTCTGGTCATTTTTTGTTCACATAAAGAAAAAACCAATAAAACAGGGATTTGCGAACAAAATGAGAACGCGTCCACAAAAACCGGCCTAAGCACGTCTTCACGGTGCTCGGTTGTGCATAAGCCGCCAATCAAAACGACATAACCACCGAAAAACAGCAGCGCTCAGCGGCTTTGTCACTTTTGTCCATGACTGAAAATGGGTTGCTCGCTAATTAACGTCTGAGCCTGGCGAACGCGACGCCCAACACCACCTCGCGACCGCCCTGCACCGCGCCGAACACGCAGAAGTGCAGCCACTCGCCCGGCCAACCAGTCGCATCGGGCGGACGGTGCAAGCGCTGCGAAATGTACTGCGCAGGGCCTGATTTTCAGAGATGCAAAAATAGTCTGAATTCAGGGGTTTACAGAAATTATCCAGTCGCTATAATCGTCGCCCACACGCCGGTATAGCTCAGTTGGTAGAGCAACTGACTTGTAATCAGTAGGTCCCGGGTTCGACTCCTGGTGCCGGCACCATACAAAACAAGGCCTCGCAGCAATGCGGGGCCTTGTTGTTTCTGCAATACGTAAAATTCGACGTAAATTAAAACATTCCCCTTGCTCTAACTGCCTGCTAATTTCCTCCATGGCGATCTGCCAAAACAACCGAGGAAGGAGTGCGGCATGGGTAGCCTAGTCTTAGAGCTACAGGCGGACGCGTTAGACGAAACAAAGTCCGTCATTTACCTGCTTCAGAAGGCGCGTGCCGTTTCAGTGAAGCTGAACGTGACGACCATCCAAGAATGGATTGGACACGAGCTTGAGGGCTACCCATATGCACTCGTGCCTGAATACCGGGAAGTCACAGGTTTGCTGATGTGTCGCGGCGATGCGGGATTCGTTCCGCTGCGAGTAGATGATGTCGCGTTCAAAAAGACGCTCACAATGCGCCGTATACAGACTGCTCTACCCGAGTTATTCAACTTCTTAGACCAGTCGAGAGACTTGCGCCAAATCATGATGGGTTTCCACCCTGAACAAGCAGCCATGCTTATGAGCGGAATGCATCCTCCAATGGAGCCATGGCTCGCTGTCGAAAAAAGCTCGGTACATAGGATCGTGGCATCCGTGAGAACCAAGATCCTGGACTTCGCGCTCGACTTGGAACAACAAGGTGTTTTAGGTGACGGTATGACATTCACAAAAGATGAAAAGGAACGTGCGAGCAGCTTCACCTACAACATCAATATTGAAAAGATGACGGACTCGCAGATTCAACAAGGGACGACAAACTCCACTCAGAATTACCACCGGCCCGTGGATCTCAGCGACATTTCCGCTTTCGTCGAAAAGCTGATGCCGGTCATCAACGAATTGAAGTCAGACACTGACAGGGCTCAGATTCAGAGCGATTTAGAAGCCATTCGGACTCTCATAAAAGCACCCAAGCCGAAAACCGCCATGATCCGAGAGTGCTTAGGATCCGTAAAAACGATTCTTGAAGGTGCAGCCGGTAGCATTCTCGCATCTGAATACCTCCCGCTGATTGGCCCACTTATAGCTTCTATTCCCTCCTCCTAAAATTCTGGGGGCTCTGCCCCCACGCGTTTCCCATGCCGCGTTGGTCATCAATAAGATGACAACCCAAAAGTGATATCATATGATATCGTTTCATTAGGTATCATTTCATATCATGTCGTTATGGAGAAAATCATGATTCTGTTGATTGGCTGTGAGAAAGGCGGCGCGGGCAAAAGCAATATCGGGGGCAACCTCGCGGTATGGGCGGCGCTTAAAGGCGTGGACACCGTGGTTATGGATGCTGACCCACAGGGCACCGCCGCCAAGTTCATTGGGCGGAGGAACGAAGCCGGGTTGCCCGTCGTGCACTGCGTTCAAAAGACTGGAGACGTGTTCGCGACGGCAAAGGATCTTGCACAGCGTTATCAGCTTGTGATCATTGATGCAGGTGGCCGCGACAGCAAAGAACTACGCACGGCGATGGTGGCGGCAGATCGGATGATTATCCCTGCTCAGGCCAGCCAAGCAGATCTTGAGACGCTGCCACACCTCGACGAACTGATTGGACTGGCACAGGGTATCAATCCCAACCTCGAAGCCTTTGCCGTTCTGTCACGCGCACCGACTAATCCGGTGATCAATGAAGTCGCAGATGCAAAAGCCCTGCTCGTGGAGTTTGAAAGCTTCACCCTGGCCCGATCAATCATTCGTGATCGCAAGATCTACCGGGACGCGTGGCTGAAAGGGATGGGCGTAGTGGAGATGGGCAACAGCAAGGCGCGGGCAGAAATCCAGCTGCTCGCTGATGAGATGTTCCCGCACTTACTACGCAACGA
The DNA here is from genome assembly GCF_044742965.1 of Pseudomonas sp. NPDC087804. NCBI lineage: Bacteria > Pseudomonadati > Pseudomonadota > Gammaproteobacteria > Pseudomonadales > Pseudomonadaceae > Pseudomonas > Pseudomonas sp. NPDC087804. The sequence continues at coordinate 40,179 of NZ_JBIUVN010000006.1, forward strand.
GAGCGCCAAACCCGAAGCGCTCGCGCCGTGACAACCAGAAACGATATCATTCGATATCGTTACATCTGATATCAAATGAGAGGAACGGATATGGCATTCGACGTACAACCCAAGAAGCCACCGGTAGACCCTGAAGCGCTGGCCCGATTTGCGGAGGGTGCCGACACTCACACAACAGCGCCGGTAGCCCCAGCCGTCGCGGCACCTATGGGCAGAGTCGAACAAGAAGGCAAGCTCACCGAAAGCATGTTGTTTCGCTGCTCCAAGGCGACTTCAGACGAGATCGCTTTTGTTTACGAGCACACCAACGTGAAAAGTAAGCAAAAACTTTTGGAAGCTATCCTCCTTCCCGAAATACGGCGCATGGCCGATTCCATACGAGCAAAACAAGGAAAGAACAACTGATGCAGGAATCCAAGAAACAAATTGAGCAGTTCGTCAAAAATACCGTCACCGCGATCGGCTTGTTGTTTAAATCGGAGCTCTACGGACAGACGAAAATCCTAATGTATTCCGCCATCGACACGATGGGTTTGCTGGACGCTCCAGCCGGTCAAGAGAATGCCAGCGGCGCAACGTTCAAGGCGTGGGTTAGAAAATACATTTTGGCAGACACAAAGCTGCCATTCTCGGACGTTGATCTATGGGCAGCTCGATGCGCAGTGCTGCATACCTTCACTACCGCATCCGATCTGTCTAACGCAGGAAAAGCCAAGGAGATCATTTTCTTCGTTGGCCAAGCTGATAACCCGCTGATGCAGGCGTTTCATGCTGCCACTCTTGATGTGGGCAAAGACACGCATGTGCCCGCAGTGTTTAGCGACTTCTTGGACGCGTTTCTGGACGGAATCGAAAGGTTCATGGGCGATCTTATTGCGAACTGTGAAAAGGATCCTGCATATGCGCGTCGACTGAGCAAGATTATCCAAACCCATATGGTGTGAATCGTCTTACCAGCCCCGTTTGTGCGGGGCTTTTTTTCGCCTGGACGAAAGCAATCATGCGCGACTGTATACGTGCGCGCACGCCTCACGCGGGGCGGGTGCAGTTTTCAAGTCGGAGGGGGTGCAAGAAAAGGGTAACACCGGTCACGAGCCTTTGAAGCTCCCAGCAAGCTCACGACCCACAAGGGTTTAACACTATTGAATAAAGGTAATTGAATAGTAACAATGTAGTAATCGTATTACCTTTTATAAGAGTTAGTTACTTAATATGAATAACCCTTATAAAACAAGAACTTACAAGCAAATTACCAAACCGGTTACCCCCGATGACGCATATAAGGTAATCAGGAAAACCCAATAAAAACAAAGGCTTGAGCCAGATAAACACCGCGATGACTTCGGTTACCCGTTTCCCAGAATAGACCCTCTACCTGACCTCGCAGAAAGCTGCACTGCAAGCGCTTGAGTGCATGATTCTGCAAGTTTTTTAAGCCCCCGACACCCCCTTCGAAGCCCACGGCATACGGGGCCTCCTCCGGACTCATGCAGGTGCATATTTAGTGGCACGAAAGGCGCGCAGGCGTGGCGGGGTAACGAGTCCGCGCGCTGGGTGATAATTGAGGTGGCGGTCGGTGGCCGGGCAAAAAAAAGCCGCCCTCTTGGGCGGCTGGGTCTCGCGGTCAGCGTCAGGCGGTGCCGAGGGCTGCCATCTCGTAGGGCTTGAAGGTCACCACCTCTTCGCCAAGCCATTGGTTCAACTCTTTGAAGCGCTCTTGCAGCGGTACGACCTCGTGGTGGTAAAAGACCTGGGCAGCTTTACCCGCGTCACCGAATCCGCCAGTGTTGTTCGGGATGATTCCCATCAGCTGCGGCGGCACTCGGTGCGCCGCCATGATGTCATCGCGGGTCACATTCTTGATGTTGAAGAACTCGTCCTTGGCTGCCACCTCGGACACCGGGATAACCTGAAGGCCATCCTTCTTCCCGTTCGGCGCGTACACGAACAGGTTGCGGAAGTTGCCCGGCCCCTTGCTGTCCTTCAATGCCTTGCGCAAGCCGTTGACGTCCTGTTCGTTCTGAGCGGCATCGGTCATGTACAGAATGAATCCAGCGTGCGAACCGTTGAGGTAGTACTTTCGCCGGAACAGCGTGGCGCTCTCGTTCAACCATGCCGCACTGAGGGACGCCAGATACTCCGGCAGTCCATAAACTTCCTGATTGATGTCAGGTTCCATCAAATGAAACAACGAACCTTCGGCGAACTCATGCTCCATGCCAAAGCTCGGCACGAACCAGTAGCGGCTGAGGTCGCCTCCCCTGCGCACATACTTTGCCAAGGCTGGCTTGAGGGATAGCGTGGTTTTCATTCGGCTATCCCGACGTTCCAGATAGCCATTGCCGAAGGTGAGATAGTCCAGCACCCAACGAGCAAAGTCAGATCGCGACAGCAGGCGGTGAGGTTGAAAGGTGCTGACCAGAATGTTGCGCTTCACTTGGATCGCACTGCCGTGATGCACGGCGGCACGATAAGACCGGGCCAACCCTTCCCAGCTCACCGGGGGTTCGTACCACAGACCGGCGTTCAGGCACTCGGCATAGTCGAGGATCTCGCGCCTATCCAGAACCGGCACGGGATCCCCAAAGCTGAAGGACATAGCCCCGGCACTGGACTCAGGTGAATCAACAATCGCCTGCGTGTTGGGCGTGTTCGACATCAGTAAATCTCCATGAAGCCGGAGTTGCTCGGGGTAGTCCCCTCCAGCGGTTCGTTGTAAATGGCGTGCATCGTTGCCCACGCCAAATCTGCGTGGCTCACTTCTTCGGATCGGCCAGCAGCGAAGGTCACTTGCCTACCGCTTGGCGTGGTGGTCTTCTTGATTGCCATGAATGCGGCGGCGATCTCGGTTGCACCGGCATCGAACTCAAGCCGCCCCTTGCTGATCACGTCGTACGCTTTCAACACCAACTGAGTTTTGACCTCAACGCTGTAGTTGAAGCCTCGGGCATCGGGCCGGAACTGTTTCACCAACTGGTAAACCCCACCGCCGAGCCCCGTGACGTCGATGCCGATATAACTCACACGGTAGCGATCGCAGATCTTGCGGATTGCTTCAGCCTGGGCAGCAAAGTCCATCCCCTTGAACTGATGTCGCTCAAGAATCCTGAACTTGCCACCGGCCACCAATGGCGGCGCCAGAACGACGAGTGCTGCTCGGTCGCCTGTGTCGGCAGGGTCATAGCCCACCCACACTTCGCGACCTCCAAAAGGCCGCGTAGCAAAGGGTTTGTAGTCCTCCCACAACGCCCAGCTATCAACCATGCAGGCTTGCATGATTGACAGACTGAACACGCTCGCGCCGTCGTCGATGAACTGGCACATGTAGAGCTGCTCGAAGTCATCCGGGTTTTTTTCAAGCCGCAAGCGCTCGACGTTGAACAGATTGCAGCCACTCCGCTCTGCATCAATGATGTTGACGATCTGGCGGTATTGCCCGTCTGCGCAGCTCATCCCCGGCCCAAGTGCCTTGTGGGATATATCGAGTTTGATCTGCTGATTTTTGGGTCGGCCTCGGTTGAAATGCTCCCCGCTCCAGAACGGATAGGCCTCGTGTGAAATGGCCGATGGAGTAGAGAAGTAGGTCTGCCGGTATTGGGCTTGGGATGCCATACCCGACGCGACGTTCTGCAGGATTTTGAATCGGGGAATCCAGAAGTACTCATCCAGATACAGATTGCCGTGATAGCTCTGCGCGGTACGGGAGTTAGTGCCGAGAAAAATCAACTCTGCCCCGTTAGGCAGCTTTATCGGATCCCCCTTCAACTCCACTCCCGCTGCGTCACGGGCAAAGTCGAGTATGTAGGACTTGAACTGATGTGCCTGGGCTTTGCTGGCAGACAAAAAGATCTGATTGCGCCCGGTCTGGAGGGCGTCAATGAGCGCTTCACGGGCAAAGTAATACGTTGCGCCAATCTGGCGGGACTTAAGCAGGTTGCGGATCCGCTCAGTCTGGCCCGCTCTGAACCAATGTTTCTGGTAGCCGAAAAGCCCGTCCATAAATGCGCCATTCAACTGTTCAAGCTGCTCATCGCTGATAGCGTTCTTCGCGGGGGGCTTGCGCGGCCCCTTGTTCCGGTTGGCTACATTCGGATTGAGATCGACTTCATTGCCTGTCTTCTCGTAGCGCTTCACGCGGGCCAGCCGCTCGATCTGACGACCGAGCAGATCAATTTCCTTGTAATCCTTCCCCTCCTTCGACTCCTTGAGGATCAGTTGAATGAGCTGCGCTTCGAGCGTGCTGCCAACACGTTCAATCGGGTCGGAATCGTCCCAAGCATCCCGCCGTTTCCAGCTATGGATCGTCGCGGGCTTCTCATCGAGCTGCTCGGCAATTCGAGCAATACGCCACCCCTGCCAGTAAAGGGCACGGGCACGGCGGCGGGGGTCTAGGTCGGAAGTGGTCTCGTTCATGGCGGCAAGCATGCCGTTGCGCGCGTGCGACTTCGTATCAGCTCTTGTTGTGCTGAGTGCTGGCACATCAGCCCGTCGTTGCCTGCCATTGCCAGCGATCCCCAACATGGCTGCGTCAATCACCCAGCCCGACTGGGGAACATCGCAAAGGACAGGAAATGGCCAGCAAATCGAAAAAATTCCGCATTGCCACCGAAGGCGCAACCACCGACGGCCGCGTTATCGAACGTAGCTGGATCGAACAGATGGCTGCGAACTACAACCCGGCCAAGTACGGCGCACGCGTCAATCTGGAACATTTCAAAGGCGTTCTGCCGGACAGCCCGTTCAAGCGTTATGGCGATGTTCTCTCGCTGACCGCTGAAACGGTGGATGACAACAAGCTCGGTCTGTTTGCGGTGATCGACCCGACTGATGAGCTGGTCGCGATGACGAAGGCCCGTCAGAAGATTTACACCTCCATGGAAGTGCATCCGAGCTTCGCTGATACCAACGAAGCGTATCTGGTCGGCCTCGCAGTCACCGACGACCCGGCAAGCCTGGGCACCGAGATGCTGCAGTTCAGCGCCTCGGCTCAGTCCAGCCCTCTGGCCGCCCGCAAGCAAAGTAAGGACACGCTGTTCTCCGAAGCAATCGAGTTCACGTTGGAGCTGGACGCGGTCACCCAGAACGACGACGGAAAGACTTTGTTCAGCAAGGTGAAAGAGCTGCTGGGGGTCAAGTCGAAAACCGATAACGCCAACTTTGCCGATCACGGCCAAGCGATCGAGATCATCGCTGAAAGCCAACGCGACTTGCTCGGGCGCTTCAGCGCGGTGAGCGATCTGGAAAAGAAAGTCACCCAGCTTTCCGCTGACCTCGAAAAAGAGACCGGCGCTTTGGACGCACTTATCAAGCAGCTCAACTTCACGCCGGACAACAGTCCGAATCGGCCATCAGCCACCGGCTCGAAAGTCGCGGTTACCACCGACTGCTGATCCCTGACGCACACCCCTTAGCAAGCCCGGAGCAAATCTATGCGCAATGAAACTCGCCAAGCCCTGAAACTCTATCGTGAGCAGGTGGCTCGGTTGAACGGCGTTGACACCGAGGCAGTAACCAGCAAATTTGCGGTTACTCCACAGGTTCAACAAACCATGGAAAACAAGGTTCAGGAATCGAGTGAGTTCCTGAAGTCCATCAACGTCATCGGCGTTGTCGAGCAAGAAGGCGAAGCTCTCGGCCTGATGATTACTGGCCCGATCGCTGGCACGACCGACACGAACTCAGGCGAGCGCGAAACTCGCGATTTGTTCGAGATCGAAGGCAGCCGCTACCGCTGTGAACAGATCAACTACGACACGCACCTCAAATACGCGAATCTCGATGCCTGGGCGAAATTCCCGCAGTTCCAGCAACTCATCCGCGACGCGATTATTCAGCGCATCGCACTCGATCGAATCATGGTTGGCTTCAACGGCACCAGCCGCGCGCTGACCAGCAATCGCACCACGAATCCGCTGCTGCAAGACGTCGCCATCGGGTGGCTGCAAAAAATCCGTGCCAATGCCCCTTCTCGCTGGATGAAAGAAGTCGGCCCCGGTACGGGCAAAATCAAGGTCGGCCCGAACGGCGATTACAAGACGCTGGACGCGGTCGTCTACGACGCCGTCAACAACCTCGTAGCTCCGTGGTATCGCGAGGACACGCAGCTGGTCGCGATCTGCGGCAGCGCGCTCCTGGCTGACAAGTACTTTCCGCTGGTCAATACCGTCCAGGCGCCGACTGAGCAGAAAGCGGCTCAAGACCTGATTACCAGCCAAAAACGCATCGGCAACCGTCAGGCGGTGACCGTTCCGTTTTTCCCGGCGAACGCAATCCTGATCACCAAGCTCTCCAACCTGTCCGTGTATTGGCAGGAAGGTGCCCAACGCCGGAGCGTTCTCGACAACCCGAAACGCGACCGCGTTGAAACCTATCAGTCGTCGAACGATGCCTTCGTGATCGAAGACTACGAGTGCGTAGCCTTCATCGAAAACATCGAGCTGGAAGAGGCGGTTTAAACATGCCAACCCCCGCACAAGCACACTTCATGCGGGCCACCGCTGCTGCGGAAACTTCCGCAGCAGCGGAGGAAAACCCGCTCGCCTTGGCTACTGGCCATGAACTGATGTTGCACAAGCTCGCGAACGATCGCCGACGACTCAAGGAAACGCAGTCAACAGAGCTCAAGGCCGAGATCAAGCGTGAGCTGTTGTCGGAGTACGTCCCGTATGTCGAGGGCGTGCTGGCCGCAGGTACAGGCGTCCAAGACGAGGTGCTGATGACCGTCCTCATCTGGCGCATTGATGCCGGAGATGGACAGGGAGCCATCGAAATCGCCCGATACGCAATCGCGCATCAGCTCTCACTGCCGGATCAATTCAAGCGCACCACCGCAACGCTCATTGCTGAAGAGTTTGCCGACCTCGCGAAACGTGCCCGCGACGGTGGTGAGCCGGTCGATGTGACCTCCCTGAATACAGTTCTGGAGATCACTACCGGTCAGGACATGCCGGATGAGGTACGGGCGAAGCTGCACAAGGAAATCGGTCTTGCACAGCGATTGTCGATCGGCGAACCACCGTTTTCTGACGAGCAACTGGCCCTCGGTCATACCGCGTTGGAGCACATGAAACGGGCCATGCAGCTTCACGACAAAGTCGGCATCAAGAAAGAAATGGAAAAGCTCGAACGAGAGCTGAAGAACTCGACTACCAGCAGTGCTGGTAGCTGACACCGGGCGATACCCGCGCACCAAGGCGGCAGGGGGTGACGGCAGGCTTGCCTCGCCAAAACCCCCTCCACCGCCTTTTTTAACCGGAGCGATTCATGAGCGGTTTTGTAGCCACGGACGAACTCATAAGCAGTGACTCCCCGGAAAATACCGTCCGAAACTCGGGCTTCTTTCCTGACATCGACCTCGCGGATCTGCGGGAGACCGTCCGGCTTGATGGCACTGTTAGCCATCCTCGCTTATACCACGCAGCAATCGAAGCTATCACCAGTGCGAACCGGGATCTTCGAGACTGGCGTATCACCCAGCAAGCCGCGGGCTATAGCGCCCTTGATGACGTACCCGCCGAGACGATCGACGGCAAAAGCGAGTTCGTTTACTACTACCTGCGAGCCGTGTACTCCACCGCCTCCGCAAACCTCCGTGAGCGCTATCGCGACTCCGACACAACAGCCGACGGCCATAGGGCCGCGGACTCACTCGAAACACCAATCGACGATCTGCGCCGGGATGCCCGATGGGCGATCCGGGATTTGCTTGGCGTTTCTCGATCCACGATAGAGCTCATCTGATGCAAGTCCGTGCCCAAAAGGGCGAAACCTTGGATGCGCTGGTATGGCGTCACTACGGGCGCACATCGGGCGTTGTCGAGGCGACATTGCAGGCAAACCCGGATCTCGCCGCGCTCGGCGCCGTTCTACCGCACGGCACCCTAGTCACCCTCCCCGACCTACCCCCTCCAGCGAAAAACCGTCTGGTTCAACTTTGGGATTGAAAAAAAATGGCCGAGCCAGTCTCCACCAGCTATGCAACAGGATCCGTCGTCGCCGTCGGGTCGCTATCCCTGCTCCCCGGAGTTGAGTCAGCGGTAATCCTTGGATCGTTCGCCGGGGCGGTCGTCTTCGTCCTGGCATCAACCGATCTAACCAACGCAAAAAAGGTGGGGTTCTTCGTTATCAGTTTTATCGCCGGAATCCTTTGCGCCTCAATTGCCGCCGCATTGCTGACCAGCCTCCTGCCGGATCGCATCGAAGTCAGCGAAGGTGTGGGCGCGCTGGTTGCCGCCGCAGTTGCGGTTCGTCTTCTGCTCTGGGTGATCAAGATCTCCGAAGACCCAGGCGCGTTACTGGCTCGATTCAAAGGAGACCGGAAATGAGCTACCTGCCGCTGATCAACAGTGTTTGCTGCGGCCTCATCGCGCTGTCGCTGATGTTCTTCAGCCGCAAGGGCGCAACGCATCGGCCATTTGCCTCACTGCTCGCCTACACCGTCACCGTCGCGGCAGGTTCAGTTCCGATCCTTCACATCATCGGTCGGCCATACCTGCCTGACCCGCCTCAGCTCGTTCTCAACCTGCTGCTTTGCATCGCCCTGATCTCCGTTCGCGGCAACGTGATCGAACTGTGCAGACCAAGCAATTCAATGATGGATAACCGATTCGTTCGACTGCTACGGAGAGAGACATGGTTCTGAAAATGGATAGCCACGGCAGCGAAGTTGCCGAGCTGCAACGACTGCTCAACAAACGCGGGGCACAGATCTCGGTTGATGGATGGTTTGGCATCTCAACCCAAGCTGCGGTCATCGAGCTGCAGCGCGAAGCCGGGCTTGTGGCCGACGGTATTGCCGGTGCGAAGACCATGGCCGTGCTGACCGGCAAACCTTCGATTCGCGTTCTCCGTGAAGCTGATCTTCAGGCTGCGGCTGATCGCCTTGAAATGCCGCTGATCAGTGTCAAGACGGTCAACTCGGTGGAAAGTAACGGTTGCGGCTTCTTGCCTGATGGTCGCCCCGTGATCTTGTTCGAGCGTCACGTTTTTTATCAGCGCCTGAAAGCCAAAGGAGCCGACGTTGAAACTCTCTCGGCTCGCTTCCCGAACCTCTGTAACCCGAAGCGGGGTGGATATACCGGTGGTGCCGGTGAGTGGGCTCGCCTGAGAAACGCACGCTTGATCATTGGCGAAGCGTTCGCCGATATCGCCTACGAGGCCTGCAGCTGGGGCCTGTTTCAAATTATGGGCTACCACTGGGAAAACCTGGGCTACAGCAGCTCCGCTCAATTCGTCGAGAAAATGAGTGAAAGCGAAGGTGCGCAGCTCGACGCCTTCGTCGCCTTCATCGCAGCAGATCCAGCGCTACACAAGTCCCTGAAAGCCCGTAAATGGGCAGAGTTCGCCAAGCTCTACAACGGCCCGGCCTACAAGGAAAACCTCTACGACGCCAAGCTATCTCAGGCCTATGAGCGTTTCGAGAGGCTGGCAGCATGAAGATCGACCACCTCCAGCTCAATGACGGCGACATTCTGCGCCTGCCCGATGACACCAAGCAGGAATGCATGCGCTGGCTTGCCAACGCGATCACCGAACTGCATCCCGGCAAGCGAATCATCGTCACCACCTGCGCACTCGAAAAACTTTCCGAGCGCGATCTGGCGGCGGCTGGGCTTTACCGCTCAGAGCCGAACAAAACCACTCATTGAGGGACTCGCATGCCATCGCTTAGCAGTCCACTCGTCCTCGCCTTGGCCGCATGCATTGCGCTCGTCGGGGTGCAGCAATATCGAATCAAAGCCGCTGAGGCTTCGCATGTATCTGCACAGTTGGTCGATGCGAACGACAGAGCCGATCGCGCAGATCAACAATTGAAAGCGATCCAAGAAAATGCCGCAGACCGAGACCGAGCGAGCGCGAGTTTGCGCGATCTGCTCGCCGACCTACGCAGCAGCAATCAGCAGAGCAAAGAATTGTTCGAGAGGCTCACCCGTGAAAACAAAAACTTCCGCGACTGGGCTGCTGCTGAGCTGCCTGCTGCTGCTATCAGCCTGCGTTCCCGCCCCGAAATCATCGGCGCAGGACAGTACAGAGCCTGGGTGTCCGCGCGTAACCGCATGTCGATTGTCAGCGAGCAATCCGACGAACAACGGCGAGCTCCTGCTCACCCCTGAAGAGGTCGAGGAAGCCTGGGCCGCATGTGCCGCACAGGTAGACATGATCCTCGACTGCCAACTGAAAGCCGACAAAGCCAAGAACGAACGGAAGCATCCATGACTACTCCTCAAGACCGCGCGCAGGGCCTCGAACAACGTCAACGTGATGAGGCGTTGGCCCGTCACTTTGCAGCGAACCCACCGGTGCTGGCTCCAAGTGCGACTCATTGCGTTGACTGTGGCGAGCAAATCCCACAGGCACGGCGTGACGCTGTATTCGGCTGCCAGCGCTGCATTGACTGTCAGGGAGCGCGAGAATGAAAAAGCCAGACAGTCTGCGAGCGATCCTTAGATCCGCCATCCCACAGCTAAAGCGCGACCCAGAAAAGCTGCATATCTTTTTAGACGAGGGAAACATAATAGCGACAGCGGCGAACACGCTGTCATTCGAGTATCAATACATCCTGAATGCAATCGTCACGGACTTTGAAGGCCACCCCGATACGCTGATAGTGCCCATCCTCGACTGGCTCAGGGTTAACCAGCCGGAAATGATGTTGAACCGGGACAAAATGCGCGATGGATTTACATTCGAGGCAGAAATTCTCAACACAAAAACGGCAGACATCTCGATCAAGCTCAGGCTGACCGAGCGAATTGCGGTGAACGATGATCCCGCTACCGGAAAGCGGATCATCAAGCATTTAGACGAGCCTGCACTCGACCCTTACGCGGAAGTCGAGAAATGGCAGCTCATCATTCACGGTGAAGTGGTGCAAACGACGTGACCGGCATAGACGAGCTGAACGCTCAACTTGGCGGGTTACTGGCGAAGCTTGAGCCTGGGGCACGCCGGGCACTTGCAAAGGCCATCGCGAAAGAAATTCAACCCAGCCAGCGCAAACGAATTGCCGATCAGATGAACCCTGACGGCACTCCATTCGCCAAACGAAAACCCCAACTTCGACAAAAGTCCGGAAGAATCCGCCGCTCGATGTTTCGCAAGTTGCGAACGGCGCGATACCTCAAAACGTCAGCCACCTCAAATGGTGCTGTGATCGGATTTGTTGGTGAAGTTGACCGTATCGCTCGTGTCCATCAGTTCGGTCTCCGTGACCGGGTGCAAAAGGGTGGTAAGGAAGCTCAACCCGCGACAACTATGCTCAGGTACAGGAATATACCCAGCATATGGCCGCCGAACCGGCAGTCTCGTAAACAACAATACCCAGCCCACTTTAGAGGGCATTACCCATGGATAGCAGAACCTTACGCAACCTGATGCGCATCGTGCAGACCGGCTCTTTGTCGGCCGCAGCCGAGCATTCGTGCCTGACTGTGCAGGCGCTGGCCGCGCAGTTGAACAAGGTCGAAGAGCAGTTCGGTTTCCGCTTGTTTCGTCGTTCCAACAAAGGGCTGACGCTGACGCCGCAAGGCACTGAGCTGACGCCGTATATGGACAAAGTGCTGATTGCCACGCGACAGATGGAAGAAAAGGTCGAGGCGCTGAAGGTGCCGGGCCAGCGGACGTTGAAGGTCGCGTTGAACAACACGTTGTCGACTGACTTCAATCGGCGAATGATCGGGCGCCTGATTGAGGTGTTTCCCGATTATCAGATGGAATTCAGCTACGCCGAGTCGATGGAAAATCTCAGCAAGTTGAAGAACGAAGACTTTGACCTCGCGGTGCTGATCGGCCCGCAGCGTCCGGGTTTGCCGAGCATTGTCTTGCCCGAAGTGCAGGTGCAGGTGGTCGGCGCGCATTGCGGGCAGGAGAACGATCCGCTGACGTTGCTGGGCAACAAGTTTCAGGTACGTCCTGCAGAAGATTGTCCGTATTCCCACAGCTTTTTGCGTTTTCTCGACGCCGGGCTGGGCAATCACGAGAACGGTCAGCGCATGGTCTATTCATGCAGCGAGACGCTGACGTTGTCGTTGATCACGCAGATGGACGCGGTCGGCATGGTCTCGCGTGAGGCTGCGCAGAAAAACGGCCTGACGATTTTCCCGGGTTTCGAGGACTTCCTCGAAGTGCGCCTTGCGGTGAACAACTCGGAGTTGTCGCGCCAGGCACTCAGCGATGTTGTTGATCTGCCGTTACATGAACGAGCCGAGCGCAATGTACGCAGCCGTCCCAACCGCCACACTGAGAAAGAGGTTTTTGCTGAAATACGCACATAACAACGTCGGAATCGCGGCATAGAATTCCGGGCGGTCGAGCTGTATGTGCTGATCCTTGATCAACAAGGGAGTCAGGCTGATAGCAGCGACGATCGCCACCGGCAGGTATTCCAGCGCCCGCGCGACAAATGGCGGCCAGTGCTCGGTATTGATTTGCAGTGGCAAGGCGCGTGGCAGAAAGGTCACGGCCATCATCAGCACCACTACCAGAATCAGGAACGTTTGGTCAGGCATACACCCACTCCGCAGCCCACAAACGTGGCGATAAACACATTAAACGGCGAGCTGCCGACCAGGCTCAGGGCGCCCATGCAGATCACCGCTGCCGCGGCGGCGATCAGTTTGTTGCGCGTGTTGCACAGCGACACCAGCACGTAGAGCATCATCGCCGTCAGTGCGTAGTCGAGCTGATATTTGATCAGGTGCGCCGCGTACTGTGCGCAAACTGCGCCGAGCAATCCTCCGAGCACCCACGAGGTGTGGCAGAACAGGTTGAAACCGATCAGATAGCGCACGTTGACCGGCGCGCCGGTGCCGAGTTTCACACTGTGAAAAGCGAAGGATTCATCGGTCAGGCCGCCGGCGTAAGCCCAACGCTCCATGCGGCTCAAACCGAGCGCGCGCAGGGCTTTGGCCATATAGACCGACATCAACATGTGCCGCGCGTTGATCAGGAACGTGGTCAGCACAATGGTGGTCAGCGACGCACCGCTGGAGATCAGCGCCAGCGCGGCGAATTGCGAAGCGCCGGCATAGACGAACAGGCACATCGCCACCGGCAGCCACATCGGCAACCCGGCGTTGACGGCCATCAGCCCGAACACAAACGACACCGTGAAGTAGCCGGCGACGACCGGGCTGGCTTCGGCAAATGTGCGCGATGGCTGATGGGTGACCATCAGCGGCGCACTGCCGGACCGTTCATTCATAGATCCCTCTCAAATGTCCGTTCGCCGTGGGGCTCGCAAAAACCCTGGGCAGTCCAAAAACGCTTGCCCGCGAGGTTAGCATCGTCGACGAACAGAAACATCCGCAACACGCCGACACGTTTCATGTCGGACGACGCCGCTTCAACCAGACGCTGACCGACGCCCTGGCTGCGATAGCGCGGGCTGACGGCCAGATGATTGATCGTGCCGCGACTGCCGAGCATGCCGCCAAGCACCGCGCCGACGATTTCGCCGGCGACGTCGAAGGCGAGATACGACGTGGTGGTTTTCTGAATCAGCACGCCGCGCAGGCACTTGGCGTCCTGCCATTCGCAGAAAGACACTTCGTCGAACTGGCGGAAGAAGCGCTCCATGCGCTGCGCATCCTTGGCCGTGGCGCGTCGCAGCACCACAGGCGTCGAGCACTCGACGCCATCGATTGGGGTGATCTGATTAGCGAACAATGTCGAAAGCGGTCCCGGGCCGCGAGAAAGAAATCGCCAGAATCTGCCGATATGCCATGGCATGGGTGTGCGTGTTGCGCGCAGGCGTCACGTAGTGGCGCATATCGCGGTCGAGGAAGTAAGTGGTGTCGAGAATTTCCTTGTAAGTGGTCGACGCCAGTTGATGCTCGTGGATGTCGTACAGACGACTCTCGGCACCCTCGACGTTGTTGCGGCCCCAGAAGTGCACACCGCTGAACGGGTAACCGTCGCAGTGAATCCCTTCCGGAGTAATTTCCAGTTGTTTGCCGGGTTTGATCTCGATACGGATCTGATGGATCTGGCACTGCCAGATTTCATCGTGCAACTCTTCCGGCAGCACGCTTTTGTACACTTCAAAATCGGTGTCGATCAGGCTGCGCATCACTGGCGAAGAAATCACTTCATCGGAGAAGTCCTGGAAGTGTCGTACCAGGCCGCCAACGTAAGCGTTGTTCTCTTTCGACTGTACGTACGCGCGATGCTCAAGTTGCGTCAGCTCGCGGGTTTTCGGGTTGTACTCGAAGTCGCTATAACGACGGTAACGCATGCCGGCTTCGGCCTGACCGTAATAGCTGTCAGGCTCCATGTTTTCCCAACTTTTGGTCAGTCTGACGAAGTCGGCAAAATGACCGTAGAGATTGAAGTCACCACCCTGGACGTTGACAAATTTGTCGCGCCGTAGCGATTCGCCCACTTCTCTGTTCAAAACGATCATTACCCAATTCTCCACTGCGTTGAGCGGTCTAATCTATTAGGTGGAGAATTTGCGTCCATGAGAAAGAATTTCAGGCATTTAAAGCCCTGTTTGAAACGAAGTTTGCAGCGACTTAAAAACTACTTTTACATGACAAAAACATGGTTTTTTTCTGGTTTTCATCAAAAATCCGTCGAAAAAAAACCCCGAACGAATCGGGGTTTTTCTCAAGTTTCTTACATTCGATCGATCATCAGAAGATGTTGATCGGGTAATCCACGAACACACGCAGCTCGTTGCCGCTGACGTTGTACTCGCTGGACTTCTGCGACACGCGCAGGATCGAGCTGCGCAGTTTCACGCTCAGGTCTTTGGCCGGGCCACTTTGCACGACGTACTTGAACTGGTTGAAGATCTCGCGCTCGGTGCCGCCTTCGCTGGTGGACGTAGTGATGTTGTCGCCACGTACGTAAGCAACGTTGTAGCTCAGACCCGGCACGCCGAAAGCGCTGAAGTCGAGGCCGTAGCCCAACTGCCAGCTGCGTTCGTCTTCAGCGTTGAAGTCAGACCAGTAGGAGTTGGCCAGGTAGATGGTGTTGCCACCGTCGCCGACACGACCCTGATCTTTCTGATAGCCGCCGTAGGCGTAGCCCAGGTTGCTGTCGCCAGTGGAACGCTGGTGCGCCACGGTGAACGAGTGCGGGCCGGTGACGAAAGTCGCGGCCAGGCTCCAGATCTTGTTGTCGTCGCCGGTTGCACCGCTTTCGCGGACGTAGGAATTGTCCAGCTTGGTGCGGTAGCCGTTGAAATCGAGGGTCAGCGATTGATCCTTATCGATCGGGAACACGTAGTTGGCGTTCACGTATTGCTTCTTCAGCACGTCTTCGACGTCGGAAGCGTACAGCGCAGCCTTGAACTGTTCGGTGAACTGGTAGCTACCGCCCAATACGTTGATCGACTTCAGACCACCACTGTCACGGCCTTCCGCGCTCTTGCGCGATTCGGCGGTGAAACGACCGGCGTTCAGCTCCAGGCCTTTGATCTCTTTGGAAGTGATCAGAGTACCGGTGTAGCTTTCCGGCAGCAGACGCGAGTTGTCGTAGTTCAGCACCGGCAGGGCCGGCATCTGGTCACCGTACGTCAGGGTGGTGCTGGACAGACGGAATTTGACCGCTGCGCCGCCCTTGGACAGGTCGTCGGCCGGAGCGCCGCTGGCGCCCTTCTTGAAGAAGTCGATACCACCGGCGCCGCTGCGATCTTCGCTGCGTTCCAGGTTCAGTGCGTACAGACCGAAAGCGTCGACGCCGACACCGATGGTGCCTTGGGTGAAGCCGGACGAGAACGTACCGATGGCCGCTTGGCCCCATTCGGATTTGTCGTCGTTGCCGTCTTTGTAGTCACGATTGATGTAAGCGTTGCGCAGCAGCACTTTGAGGCTGCTGTCTTCTTGAAAACCCTTGGACTCGGCCTGGTCGTTAGCCATGGCCTGTGTGGCGCTCAACATCCCCAGAGCGATCAGGCTGATTCGCTTGTTCAACATTTTATTTTCCTTATTACGGGTTGAAACGCGCTGTGTCGAACGGCTGAAACGGCGCTTTTGCACTCTTTTTTCATCCCGAAACAAAAAGACCCGCCCACGACCAAGTCGTGGCGGGCCTTCTTATTATTTTGAGTCATGGCGGTTGGCCACAGGCGTTGGGCCGAATCGTAGCCGCGCCCGGAACAATGTGTCAATTTCAAGAATCGTCTTTAAATAGGCGAAATTCGTCTAAGAAACGTAAATTTTGTGATGGCCGGTTGCAAGGAATCGGTCACAACCAGTGATTTTGACGCAGCGCAGAGGAAGATTCTTCAGCGGTTTATCGCGTCCATGATTGCCCTCACGAGTTGGTTTATTTCGCTGAACGAGCGGGTTGTACGGGCTGAGACACAATCCGAAACAATCCGGCAGCGGAACTTCTCAGGAATAATTAACGAAAGTAAATAGCAAGCATTATCATCCGCGCCCTACATGCTTCAGCCTAAAAATCCTACGGATGTTTTCTTCAATGCCTGCCCCTTTTCGCCTGACGTCCTACAGCTTTGGCCTTTCTGCCCTGCTGTCTGCCGGTTTTTCCTACGCTGCTCCTACAACACTGCCTGAAACATCGATCAGCGCTGCCGAAGCCGAAGACGATGATCCGCGCGTAAAGGTCAGCAACACCGCGACTCGCACTTCGACGCCGGTGCGCTACGTGCCGCAGGCCATCGATTCAATCAAGACCGCCAATGTGGCGAACTACGGCACCAACGACATCGGCGATGCGTTGAGCGGTATTCCCAACGTCAGCAGTGGCGCCGACACGCGTTTCGACAGCCTGCGCATCCGGGGTTTCGATGCGAGCAACGACTTTTATCTGGACGGCATCCGCGACGACAGCCAGTACAAGCGCGACATGCACAACATCGAACGCGTTGAAGTGCTTAAGGGCCCGGCCGCTGTGTTGTATGGCCGTGGCAGCCAGGGCGGCATCGTCAACCGCGTGAGCAAGATGCCGGAATTCGGCCGTCGCTCGACGATTGAAGCCCAAGGCAGCAGCGAAGATTTGCGCAGTCTGTACGCCGACCTCAGCACCGATCCGAGCGAAAACATCAGCCTGCGCCTGAACATGGGCAACATGGATGAAAACAGCTTCCGTGATGGTGTCAGTGGCAATCGCCAGTTGTTCGCGCCGTCGATGAGCTGGCAACTGAGCCCCGATCTGAATTGGTTGGTGCAGTATGAATACAGCCGCTACAACCGCACGCCGGATCGCGGCATTCCGGGGGTTAATGGTCGTCCGGCCGATGTCGGGCGCGACACCACTTATGGCAACGATCACGATTTCATCGACGACAAAACCCAGTCGTTGCGCTCGAAGCTCACTTACGAAATCAACGAAAACTGGCAACTGCGCCAGACCCTCGGCGTGTTCAAACTCGACAGTGATTTCGACAACACCTACCTCACCGGTTATGTCCCGGCGACCAACAAGGTCACGCGTCAGCACTGGCAGCAGGATCTGACCACCCGCAACATCTACAACAACATTGAGCTGGAAGGCGGTTTCGACACCTTTGGTCTGGAGCATCGTCTACTGACCGGGATCGAGATCGGCAGTCAACGCCGCGCCCCGAAGCTGTACAACGCGGCGACCACGGGCCCCGGCAGCTCGCCAGTGCCAGCGCTGGATCTGTACAACCCCAATCGCGATTTGCGCCACACCGGGCGCATGCAGGTATCCAGTAACACTCACACCGAAGTCGAAAGCCGCGCCCTGTACGTGCAGGATCAATTGCGCCTGAACGATCAATGGCAAGTGCTCGCCGGTTTGCGTTACGACACCTTCGACATCGAGTCGACCAACCAGTTGAAAAACATCAGCGAAGACCGCGACAGCCACAGCACCAGCCCGCGCGTGGGCCTGGTCTGGACGCCGCTGCACAATCACTCGTTCTATGCCTCATGGACTAAAACTTTCTCACCAGTGGGCGGCGGTCTGATCGGTATCACCCCGGGTGCAGCGGGCAACTCCAATGACCTGAGCCCGGAGCTGACCAAGCAGAAAGAAATCGGCGTGAAGAGCGACTGGCTTGATGATCGCCTGAGTACCACGCTGGCGATCTACGACCTTGAGCTCTACAACCGCCGCACCGCAGATCCAAACGATCCGACCGTAACCGTGCTGACCGGCGTGCAACGTTCACGCGGGATTGAACTGACCGGCACCGGCAAAATCGCCGGTAACTGGTACGTGCGCGGCGGTGTCGGCGTGCAGGACGCGACGATCGAGAAGGACAACAACGGCCTGGAAGGCAAACGCATCAACAACGTCGCCAAGCACAACGGCAGCCTGTTCCTGACCTGGAAACCGGAGATGGGCTGGTATGGCGAAACCGGGCTGACACTGGTTGGCCAGCGCTATGCCGATAACCTCAATACGACCGTGCTGCCGGGTTATGGACGTTGGGATGCGCTGGTCGGTTATCGGATGAAAGATTGGGATTTGCGCGGGGCGCTGAACAATATTACTGATCGCGAGTATTACTCGTCGGCGACCAGTGCTGCGCAGATTCAGCCGGGGGCGCCGCGTAGTGTTGTGATGACGGGGACTTATTCTTTTTGATCTTCAAATTGATGGCATCGAGACCGCGTTATGGACTTTTTCAATGCAGGCAACTCCTGAATAGGCCTCATCCTTCTTGGTGGAAGGCTGAATAGTTCGATTGGAACTCGATTGATGCTCCGAAATAACACGGAAACAGCCCGCGACCATTCGTCGGGACTGTCAGATTTTACAGGTGTTCAAATGATTAAGATGCCCGTAAAAACAGACTGTCTTCTCAATTTTTCTGGAGGGTCGCTGGCATGATAAAAACCTCAGATAACAGCAACGAATACGGTGGGTGGTATTCGCCAGTAGCAGATAGCGTTAATGAAAAGCCCGTAACGCTTAGCGGTTATGTTTTAGATGCTTTCTATCATTATTCATGGGTCGAAGTTCACTTTCACCGTGGTGATCACGAGTACCATAAACACATCCATAGAGTCGAGGGGGAGTATAAGGAAAAAACGCCATTTTCGATTACGCTTAATGATTTCCCGAAGCTAGGCCCGAATACCATTTCTGCGATCTTCCGGTCAGATACTAAACCTTACGATCTGCCTTCTATCCAAGAGTTTTATGTACTCACTCCTCCTCAGGAAGTTTAATTTTCCGGTGTGTCGCAAACATGCAAGCTAGTTCATTAGTCCGCTTCGATATTGAAGTCATGTATTCACATCTGATTAGTACGTACCTCCATATAATTTAACCCCATAAAAAAGCGCCGCCATCCCGGCAGCGCTTTTACCCATCCCTGTTGTTCTTCTTATCCTTCCAGCACATCCCACAACGCTTCCAGTTCGTCCTCGCTGAACAGGTCAGCGGGGTAGCGCTCGATCATCATCCGGCGCGGATCAGGAACCCTGATCTGACGCGTTCCATTGGATTTCAACCAGTGCGCAACGCGGTGGAGCGATTCGCCGTTAACGGCCATGGGATGCAAAGTCCGCTCGCTGATTACGTTCACTTCGGCGTTCATTTCAGCGCTCTCTCCCCGTTCGTGAGCGGCTACGTTATCCAAGGTTTATGACAGAACGATTGAAGTTCTTCCCCCTCCCTAGTGCCCCCAGACGAATACAAGAGCTATGCCAATGTTTCGCATTTGTCGACAAGTGGATACAAAAAAGCCCGCCGTCCTTTCGGGCTGCGGGCCTCTGTTCATACTTAGCGAGCTAATCATTTCCCGGCTGATTTGGTAATCAACTCAAGCTGTTACGACTCAACTCACTCTTTGTGCGGCGCGGGTTGCTGTTGGGTAAGGCAGTGGATGTTGCCGCCGCCCAGTAACAGTTCGCGGCCCGGCACCATCACCACTTCGTGCTGCGGGAACAGGTTCTGCAGGATTTCCAGAGCAGGCGCGTCCATCGGATCGTCGAAGCTCGGCGCGATGATGCCGCCGTTGACGATCAGGAAGTTCACGTAAGAACCGGCCAGACGCACCGACGGATTACGCTCCTGCGTGCCGTCGACCGGATCGACACCAGCGCACTCTCCTTCGGTCGCATACAGCGGCCCCGGGATCGGCATTTTGTGCACCGTGAACGGGCGACCCTTGGCGTCAGTGCTGCTTTGCAGGACTTTCATCGCTGCCTGGCAGCGCGGGTAGTTCGGATCCTGTGGATCATCAGTCCACGCCAGCAGCACTTCACCCGGACGCACGTAGCAGCAGAAGTTATCCACATGGCCGTCGGTTTCGTCGTTGAACAAACCGTCCGGCAGCCAGATGATTTTATCCACAGACAGATTGGCGCTGAGCACTGCTTCGATCTCTTCGCGGCCCAGGTGCGGGTTGCGATTGCGGTTCAGCAGGCATTCTTCGGTGGTGATCAGCGTGCCTTCGCCGTCGACGTGAATCGAACCGCCTTCGAGCACAAAACCTTCAGTGCGATAGCGTGGGCTGCGTTCGATCTCGAGGATCTTGCCGCCGACCTGCGAGTCGCGATTCCACGGCGAATACAGACCGCCATCGAAACCGCCCCAAGCGTTGAAGTCCCAGTTCACACCGCGCACTTCACCGCTGTTATTGATGACGAAGGTCGGGCCGCTGTCGCGTACCCAGGCGTCATCGCTGGACATCTCGACCACGCGGATATTCGGCACGTCCAGGCGGGCGCGGGCGTTTTCGTATTGGCCGGCGGAAACGGCAACAGTCACCGGCTCGAAACGCGCGATGGCTTTGGCCACTGCTGCGTGTGCGGCTTGCGCCGGTTTGCCACCCAGACGCCAGTTGTCCGGGCGCTCGGGCCAGATCATCCAGGTCTGCGTTTGCGGCGCCCACTCGGCCGGCATGTGAAAGCCGTCGGCGCGCGGGGTACTTTTCAATGTGGTCATCGGGATCAGGACTCCAGGGAACCGTCGAGGGTTTTCAACGCGCCGTACAGGTTCGGACGGCGGTCACGGAATGAACCCCACGCGCTGCGAATATGTTCGAGCTCGTCGAGGTTGAAAGTGTGCACAAGAATACCTTCTTCGGTTTTATTCAGCTCCTGCACTTTTTCGCCGAACTGGTTGGCGATGAACGAAGAACCGTAGAACGTAATGTCGTAGCCGTCCTGTTCTTCGTTGCCGATGCGGTTGCTGGCGATCAGCGGCATCAAGTTAGCGCCGGCATGGCCCTGTTGCACGCGCTGCCAGTGATCGCGCGATGAGATGGTCTTGTCGTGCGGTTCGCTGCCGATCGCGGTTGGGTAGAACAGAATTTCCGCCCCTTGCAACGCCATGCTGCGCGCGGCTTCCGGGAACCACTGATCCCAGCAGATGCCCACGCCGATTTTTGCGTAACGGGTGTTCCACACTTTGAAACCGGTGTCGCCCGGGTTGAAGTAATACTTTTCGTGGTAGCCCGGGCCGTCCGGAATGTGGCTTTTACGATAAATCCCGAGGTTGCTGCCGTCGGCGTCGATGATCGCGATGCTATTGAAACGCGCGCGGCCGGCCAGCTCGTAGAAGCTGATCGGCAGCACCACTTGCAGCTCTTTGGCGATTTTCTGAAAATGTTTGATTGCGACGTTTTCTTCCACCGTCGTCGCCAGTTGCAGGTAGTCCGGGTTCGGCTTCTGGCAGAAGTACGGCGCCTCGAACAGCTCCTGAATCAAGATGATCTGCGCGCCTTTGGCGGCGGCTTCGCGTACCAGCCTTTCAGCGATTTCGAGGTTGGCTTCCAGATCCCACGAACAGGCCATCTGAGTAGCGGCAACGGTAACGATACGGCTCATGAATCATCTCCGGGCAAGTGCTTTGACGGTCGACCATTCGACCGAAAAGAAAACGCGCGCACCGGACAGCGAGACGCCATGCCGGAGCAAAGGAGACTTTATAGCCGATAAATATCGGCTTTAGAAGCTACTAAAATGCATTTCGTCTAATTCAACGCAATAAAGACCGATACAAATCGAATTAAACCCGAAACCCTGTAGGAGCTGCCGAAGGCTGCGATCTTTTGATTTTGCTCTTAAAAATCAAGATCAAAAGATCGCAGCCTTCGGCAGCTCCTACACGGGATCAGAGGCCTTCGGCGAGGACTTGGTCGAGCATGTCGACAAAGAAATCCACACTCTGGCGCGACGTCACCATCGGTGGTTTGATCTTGAGAATATTCAGATCATCCCCGGTCGGCTGCATGAAAATCCCCAACTCACGCAGACGATTACACAGCAGCGCGGTCTCTTCGGTCGCCGCTTCCAGCGTCTCGCGGTTACGAATCAGCTCAAGCCCCAGATAGAACCCGGAACCGTGCACCGCGCCCACCAGCGGATGTTTATCGATCAACGCTTGGAGCCGCGCCTTGAAGTGGCCACCGACCACCTGCGCGTTCTCCCAGAGTTTTTCTTCTTCCATGACATCGAGCACCGCCATGCCGATCTGGCAACTGACCGGACTGCCGCCCGCCGACGAGAAGAAATAACCTTCGGCCTCCAGCGCCTCGGCAATTTCCCGGCGAGTAATCACCGCACCGAGTGGCTGGCCGTTGCCCATGCCTTTGGCCATGGTGATGATGTCCGGCACCACGCCCTGCTCTTCAACGCCCCAGAAAAATTTCCCCATACGCCCATAACCGACCTGCACTTCGTCGGCGATGCACACCCCGCCCTGCGCGCGCACCAAGGCATAAACCTGTTTCAGATAACCCGGTGGCAGCGAGATGCCGCCAGCATTGCCGTACACCGGTTCGCAGATAAACCCGGCCAATTGGCGCTTCTGCTCGGCGAGTTTTTCCAGGTGATGCTCAACGCTGTGCACGTAATCCGGTGCCGAATCGATGCCACGGAACTCACCGCGATACATATTGGGCGCAGGCACCGGGTGCACCCAGTCCGGGCGGCTTTCCAGGGCTTTCGGGTTATCGGCAATCGACGTCGACACCGCATCGGCGCCGACTGTCCAGCCGTGATAAGCCTCCAGCACGCTGATCATGTCGCGACCGCCGCTGTAAGCCCACGCCAGACGGATCGCCAAGTCATTCGCTTCGCTGCCACTGTTGACCAAAAATACCCGATCCATGCCTTCCGGTGCCAGCTTCAGCAAGCGCTCGGAAAACTCGGCGACTGCCGCATAGTTGAAACGCGAGTTGGTATTGAGCAGCGACCACTGACGCGCCGCGACGGCGGCCATGCGCGGATGACCGTGGCCGAGCACCGCGACGTTGTTGAGCATGTCCAGATAGGAGCGGCCCTGCATGTCGATCAGGTGATTGCGCCAGCCGCGTTCGATGCGCGGCGGGTCGACGTAATAGTGTTTTTGCGTGCGGGCGAAACTGGCGTCACGGCGTTCAAGCAGGGTTTTGCCATCCAGCTCCGGCTCGGCATCGCAGGCCAGCCCCAGCAGCGCGGCTGGCAACGGACACAATGCCTGCCAGGCCGCCGCGTGGGTTGGCGTGCAGAACAGCGGCGCTTCCAACTGCGCGCCACGGCAAAGCTGAACCAATAACGGGCCGCTGACCGACCCCAGCACCTGACCTTTGACCAGCGCCGCGCCGCTGTGCACCGAAGGTGTCACGCTCCACAGACGAACACTAAGTTGCGGGCCATCGAGGCGCAACGCGCCGTCCGCCGCTTGATGCAGCACACCGGCAAACGGTGCTTCGACGGCAGTGCCGTTGGGCACGCGCAATTCGACGTGCAGCGGGAACGTGTCCGGTTCATCGGCGCTGTCAGGGCGCGTGCGCGACAAACGGTACTGACCATAACGGCTCGCCGCCAGACCATGCGCCGCAGCGGCTTCGGTCAGCAGGCGCTGATCGATACCTTCCTGCTCCCAGTTGCCCGCCTCGAAATGCGCGCTCAAGACGCCAAGATCGATCAAGGCAAATTCGCGCCCGACCAGACTCGGCAGCAACGGGGCAAAACCTTCGCTATTGATGGCCGGCAGGGAATGACCGACCGCCGTCAGAATCGCCGCCTCCATCAGCGCCAGCGGCACCGATGTCGCCACGCGGAAAATTTCCCACTCGTGGGTGAGGTTGTCGCGGCTGTAGGTGTTGGCCGGATCGATACTGACCTGCTGCTCGCCACTTAATACCAGCACCGCCGCCCGCGCCACGATCAATGGCCACAGTGCCTGCAACTCTTCGTGTTGCAACGGATTGACCGCGTGATAGGCCTGCACTGCCGGCAGAATCACAAACGGATCGCCGCCGGCGTGATGCAGCAATGCAGCGCAGGTCACCGACAAATCGGTAATACGCCATGTGCGCACCAGATCGCCAAAATCGATGACGCCCTGCAACTGCCAATGACGCTGCGCATCACGTTGCCACACCGCGTTGTCGTCGGTGATGTCCATGTGAATCGCCTGCACCGGCAACTCCTCGAGCAACGGCTGCAAGCGGCGCTCTGCTTGCTCGGCAGCGTCGGCGATCAATTCGCGCTGACGCTGATCCTTGATCACCGGCAGCAAATGGCTGATCAACGCGCTGGCGTGGCGCGCATCCCACTGCAACGTGCGCTCAAGGCCCGGATGATCAAAGCCTGCGAGCGCCAGATCCATCTCACCGCAAAGCCGACCAAACCCGGCCACGACTTCTTTGCCCAAATGGTCGAGATCGGTCAGCGGCTGGCCTTCGATGTAATCGAGCAAGCGCACGTGCACCGATTCGCCAGCGGATTCCAAGGTCAACAAATCCTGACCATTGTTGGCGACGATAACGCTGGGCACCCTGACTGCGGAATGTTCAGCGAGGTACTTGAGGCCGGCGTGCTGGGCTTGCAGCTCCACCAGCGAATAGTCGCCACGGCAGATTTTCAGCACAAAACGGCCGCGCTCACTGTCGACCCGATAATTAAGATCCTGCTGACTGCCCAAGGCCTTTAACCGCCCACTGATCCCGTAATGTTCCGCGAGCCATTGCAGGGCTTGCACCTCAGAAACCTGAGGGCTGGGCAAACTGGCGCGGTGAAACAACGTGGCAAGTGGCATGCAAACAACCCCTGAAATTTTATTAGGCGCCTATATCGCCATTGCTGCTGGCGAGACGCAACCCCTTATACCGACTACCGATCGGATCAAGTGCCCAACACTGTACAGAGAACACTCTCGTTAACTTTTCCTACAGCATTTTCAGATTGTGTTTGGACTCTTCACTGTTCAACCTGAACCCCTTGAACGTCGTCAGCACGGAAGCAACCAGCCAAATGTCCCAGCGCCGCCTCGCCCTCTCCAACAAAAAAGTCCGCAATATCCCTCGCCACCTGCGTGCGTTAGCCGCTTGGGCCGCTGACTTTGACGGTTACTTTCCAGCCGTCCTCAGCGAAGAGGAAAAATACTGCAACTGGAAAATACCGATTCACATGTCGATGGTTGAGGGGAAACAGGCAACGGCGGATCTCAAAAGGCAATGTGCGCAGGCCCTGATCAATGCAGCCCAGCACCTGCGAATGTCCAGACCGGAACATAAGGTGGATTGCAGGGTGGTGGCCGTCATTTGCCTGCCAGACATGTTTTCCAGCGAAATATGTATCTATACAGATCTGAACTACCACCGCAGCCATATCCCACCTGCAGACAGTGAATATGTCGAGACCGCAAGAAGCCTGGCCGAAGAATGGGCGCTCGTTTTACCGCCGGGCATGGGAGAGAGAGGCCTGCGTTACACCGTTGAAGACTGCAATGGGGAGACCTATGAAGAAGAGCGCTGGTACTTTGGAGAGGTCGATTGAATCGCTCATGACGGTCAACACTCGCGCTAACCGGCACTTTGCGCAAGAATGTCGACCATTCACACCCATCACTGGAAAATTCACATGAATGTCATCACCACCGATCTGCCCGGTGTTCTGATCATCGAACCCAAAGTTTTCGGTGACGAGCGCGGCTTCTTTTACGAGAGTTTCAACGCCAAGGCGTTCCAGGATGCGACCGGTCTGGACACTCAATTCGTGCAGGACAACCACTCGCGTTCGCAAAAAGGTGTACTGCGTGGTCTGCATTACCAACTGCAAAACACCCAAGGCAAATTGGTTCGCGTCACCGTCGGTGAAGTGCTGGACGTAGCCGTGGATATTCGTCGCAGTTCGCCGCATTTCGGCAAGTCTGTGGCGGTGCGTCTTTCTGCTGAAAATCATCGCCAACTGTGGGTACCGGAAGGTTTCGCCCATGGTTTCGTGGTGCTGAGCGAGTTCGCCGAATTCCTGTACAAAACCACCAACTACTATGACCCAACGTCCGAGCGCAGCATTCGCTGGGATGATCCTGCTCTGGGCATCGACTGGCAGTTGGACGAAGCGCCGAAGCTGTCCGCCAAGGATCAGGCTGCCGCGTTGCTCAAGGACGCTGACGTCTTCGCCTGAGCCTAGGCATAATGCGCCTGTTCCCCACAGGCGCATTCGGCATGAAACCAACCCTTCCCCGCAGACCCCGCTGGCGCAGCCTCGCGTTGCTGGCGCTGTGTCTGGCGCCGCTGTTGTGGCCGCTGGAACATCTTGCCGAGCGGTATTACCGTAGCGAACTGGCCGGCCAGAACCGCCAGACCCTCGACCTCTACGTCGCCAACCTGCTGGGCACCCTGCACCGCTACGAAGTGTTGCCGCAGATCCTCGGTGATCTGCCCGCGCTGCGCTCTGTCCTTGGCGCGCCAGATGACGGTGTCACCCAAGGCAACGCCAATCGCCTGCTGAAAAATATCGCCGCGCAAACCGGCGCCGAAGTCATGTACCTGATGGACACCAGCGGCCAGACGCTAGCGGCCTCCAACTGGGATAAGCACGACAGTTTTGTCGGCCGTAATTTCTCCTTCCGGCCGTATTTCAGTGAAGCGATGGCCGGGCGTCTGGGGCGCTTTTTCGGGCTCGGTACCACGTCAGCCAAACGCGGTTACTTCTTCGCCGCCGCCGTGCGCAACGGCGAGAAAATCATCGGCGTATTGGTGATCAAGGTCGATCTCGATCACACCGAAAGTCTTTGGGGCAAAACTCCGGAACAACTGCTGGTGACCGACCACAACGGCGTGGTCATTCTCACCTCGCGGCCGGAATGGCGTTTCCGCTCGACCCGCGAGTTGAGTGAAGCTGAACGCTCTGCGATCACAGCGATCCAGCCTTATCCAACCCGCGAGCCTCGACCGCTGAATCTCAGCCCCACTGCCTGGCTGATCCAGACCCACGACATCGCCGAAACCGGCTGGAGTGTCAGCATCCTTGCCCCGCGCACGCTGATCGATCGCCCGGTGCGCACGGTCGTGGCCATCGGTGGCGCCACGTTGCTGGTGGTGATGTTGTTGCTCGGTTTGATGATGCAGCGCCGCCGTCATTATCTGGAACGCATCGCTTTCGAAGCCAAGGCGCGCCGCGAACTCGAAGGTCGTGTTGCCGAACGTACCAGCGACCTCGAAGGCCTCAACCGGCGCCTGAAACAGGAAGTGCTGGAGCGCGAACAGGCGCAGCAGGAACTGGTGCGTGCGCAGGATGACCTGGTACAGGCCGGCAAACTGTCGGCGCTGGGGACGATGTCGGCAAGCATCAGTCACGAACTCAATCAGCCGCTGGCGGCGATCCGCAGTTACGCGGAAAACGCCGAAGTGCTGCTCGATCATCAGCGCACCGACGACGCGCGCGGCAACCTCAAACTGATCAGCGAACTGACCGGGCGCATGGCTTCGATCATCGCCCACCTGCGCGCCTTCGCCCGCCGCGATCGTCATGCTCCGGAAAGCGTTGCCCTGCAACCGGCGCTGGACGATGCCTTGGCACTGCTGGCCAAACGTCGGCGCAGCATGGAAGTCGAGCTGATCCGCGATTTGCCCGCCGCCACGTTGTGGGTCGAAGCCGGGGAAACCCGGTTGCGCCAGGTGCTCGGCAATCTATTGGCCAACGCCCTCGATGCGCTCACCGAAAAAGGCCCGCCGCGCAAATTGTGGCTGAGTGCCGAATCCACCGCCGAGGGCGTCAATCTGTACATTCGTGACAACGGCCCGGGCTTTTGCATGGAAGCCCTCGGCCGTGCCAGCGAGCCGTTTTACACCACCAAGACCCGCACGCAGGGGCTTGGTCTGGGTTTGGCCATTTGCGAAACCCTGATGCGCGCCTTCGGCGGTGAACTGTCGTTCGCCAACCACAAGCAAGGCGGCGCCTTGATCACCCTGCGGCTGCGCGCCGGTGCGCCCGGGGTCAGCCTGCAACCGTCCGAGGATCGAAGTGCATGACCATCGACAATCGCATTCAGGTGGTGTTGATCGACGACGATCCGCACCTGCGTCAGGCCCTCGGCCAGACTCTGGATCTGGCCGGCCTGAAAATCCTGCCGCTGTCCGAAGCCAAAGGCCTCGCCGCACAACTTGAGCGTGACTGGCCCGGTGTGGTGGTCAGCGACATTCGCATGCCGGGCATGGACGGTCTGGAATTGCTCAGCGAACTGCACGCTCAGGATCCGGAGTTGCCAGTGCTGTTGATCACCGGCCATGGCGATGTGCCGCTGGCGGTGCAAGCGATGCGCGCCGGCGCTTACGACTTTCTCGAAAAACCTTTCGCCAGCGATGCACTACTCGACAGCGTGCGCCGCGCGTTAGCCCTGCGCCGATTGGTGCTGGACAACCGCAGCCTGCGTCTGGCCCTCAGCGATCGCAATGAGTTGAGCGCGCGACTGGTCGGCCAATCGGCGCCGATGCTGCGCCTGCGTGAGCAGATTGGCGCACTGGCGGCGACCAAGGCTGACGTGCTGATCCTCGGTGAAACTGGCGCTGGCAAAGAGGTCGTCGCCCGCGCGCTGCATGATCTGTCGAGCCGACGCAACGGGCCGTTTGTGGCGATCAACGCCGGCGCATTGGCCGAGTCCGTGGTCGAAAGCGAACTGTTCGGCCACGAACCGGGCGCCTTCACTGGCGCGCAGAAACGCCGGATCGGCAAGTTCGAATTCGCCAATGGTGGCACGCTGTTTCTCGATGAAATCGAAAGCATGAGCATGGACGTGCAGGTGAAATTGCTGCGCATGCTCCAGGAACGTGTGGTCGAGCGACTCGGTGGCAATCAGTTGATCCCGCTGGACATCCGCGTCATCGCCGCGACCAAGGAAGACCTGCGTCAGGCGGCTGATCAGGGGCGTTTCCGCGCCGACTTGTACTACCGCCTCAACGTCGCGCCGCTGCGCATTCCGCCGCTGCGCGAACGTGGCGAAGATGCGCTGATGCTGTTCCAGCATTACGCCGACGAAGCCAGTGCCCGCCACGGTTTGCCGCCGCATGAATTGCAACCGGCACAACGTGCTTTGCTGCTGCGCCACACCTGGCCGGGCAACGTGCGTGAACTGCAAAACGCCGCAGAACGCTTTGCCCTCGGTCTGGAACTGGCGCTGGATAACAGTGCTGTTGAAGGTGTCGACGGTGTGACTGTTGCAGTTGTCGAAGGCGGGCTAAGCGAACAAGTGGAACACTTCGAGAAATCGCTGATTGCCGCCGAACTGGCGCGCTCGCACAGCTCGGTGCGCAGCCTCGCCGAAGCACTGGGCGTTCCGCGCAAGACCTTGCACGACAAATTGCGCAAGCACGGTCTGAATTTTGGTGACAGCAGCCACGGGGACGAAAACGAATGAGCACAGACAGTCACTATCTGGAGTCGGTGCTTCATCACGACATTCCGCTGACCCGCGACATGGGCCTGCGGGTGCTCGACTGGCGCGAGCAGCAATTGAGTCTGTATTTGCCGCTCGATCCCAACGTCAACCACAAGAGCACCATGTTCGGCGGCAGTCTATATTGCGGCGCGGTGCTGGCGGGTTGGGGCTGGTTGCATTTACGTTTGAAAGAAGAAGGGATCACCGACGGGCACATCGTGATTCAGGAAGGGCAGATCAATTATCCGCTGCCGGTGACGGGCGATGCCACGGCGATTTGCCCGGCGCCTGATGAGCGGGTGTGGAAGAAGTTTTTGGCGATGTATCAGCGGCATGGGCGGGCGCGGTTGGTGTTGCAGACGCGGATCGTCAATGTCGGGAGTGATATCGATGCGGTGACGTTTAGCGGGCAGTACGTGTTGCACCGCTGACGATCAAAAGCCCCTCACCCTAACCCTCTCCCGGGGGGAGAGGGGACTGACCGGGTTGTTCTCTCGATTTGCATCGACCTGAGATATCGAGTCGAACTCAAGTTTTGAAGCGCATGAAGATCGGCTCCCTCTCCTGGGGGAGAGGGCTGGGGTGAGGGGGATTCTGGATCAGCCCACTTACCCGCGCGCCAACTCCAACAACCTCGCCCGCCAGGCCGCCTTCGCCGGCAGCGCCAAAAAGAACTCGTTCAACAGCGATTCCCGCGCCGGATAACAAAACGCCTCACCGCGTAAATCCAGTACCTCGCCCCCCGCCCCTTCCAGCACACCCTGCGCCGCCGCCGTGTCCCACTGCGAAGTCGGCGCCAGTCGCGGATAGCAATCGGCAGCCCCTTCCGCCAGCAGGCAAAACTTCAGCGAGCTGCCGATGTTCGCCAACTGCAGTTCACCGAGGCTGGCGCTCAAGCCCGCCAGCAAACGCTCCTGCTCAGGGCTGGAATGCCGACGGCTGGCGACAACCGTAAACGCCTCACCCGGCCCAGGCACATCCCGCACCTGAATCGAAACCGGTGCGCCGCCCTTGTCGCAACGCCACGCGCCAAGCCCGGCACCACCGACGTAAAAGCGACCGTTGGTCGGCATCGACACCACGCCAAACACCACCCGACCGTTTTCGATCAACGCAATGTTGACGGTAAATTCTTCACTGCCGCTGATGAATTCTTTGGTGCCATCCAGCGGATCCACCAACCACCAGCGCGTCCATCCGGCACGTACGTTTTGAGGAATGTTCGCGTCTTCTTCAGACAGCACCGGAATACTCGGATCCAGCGCGGTCAGCCCGGCCAGAATCAAATGGTGCGCCGCCAGATCCGCCGCCGTCACCGGTGAATCATCGGCCTTAGCGGTGACTTCAACGCCTGCGCGCCAGAACGGCAAAATCGCTTCGCCGGCCTGCAATGCCAGTTCAACCACTGGCGCCATCAACGGATGGGGGAAATTCATCGACAGGTCACTCACGACTGAAAGAACCCACGCTGCGTCAGCAAGTCACGGGTCAGATACAGCGCCGCCAATGCGCGGCCTTCGGAGAATTGCGGATTTTGCGCCAGCGCCGACAGATCACGCAGATTGACCTTGTCGACCCGCATCGGCTCGGGCTCGTCGCCCTCCAGCCGCTCTTCGTAGAGATCGGTGGCCAGCACCACCTGAATCTTCTGGCTCATGTAACCGGGCGACAGCGACAGCTCGGTCAGATGCTCCAGTTGCCGCGCGCCAAAACCGGCTTCTTCCTTGAGCTCACGTTCAGCCGCCGCCAGCACGTCTTCGCCCGGCTCGATCAAACCTTTGGGCAGCGATAATTCGTACTCATCGGTACCGCCGCAGTATTCCTCGATCAGCACCGCGTGCTCGGCATCGAGCATTGCCACGATCATTACCGCGCCATAGCCGGCGCCCTTGCCGACCAGCCGCTCGTAGGTGCGCTCCACGCCATTGGAAAAACGCAGCTTGAGTTCTTCGACGCAAAACAGACGACTGGTGGCGACGATCTCGCGGGCGAGTACGGTAGGTTTCTGGCGCATGCAAAGCTCCTTGGCGTGAACGCGCTACTATAACGCGGCTTTCCCGATTGTTTACGTCGGATATCTTTCTACCGTTTCGAGACGTTGCCATGCCTTCTTTACCCTGGTCCGACATCGATACCGTCCTGCTGGACATGGACGGCACGCTGCTGGATCTGCACTTCGACAACCATTTCTGGCTGGAACACCTGCCCCAGCGCTACGCCGAACTGCACGGGGTCAGCCGCGCGATGGCCGAGATGGAATTGCAGCCGCTGTTCGAACGCCATGCAGGTCAGTTGCAGTGGTATTGCCTGGATTTCTGGAGCAGCGAACTGAAGCTGTCAGTGCGTGAGTTGAAACAGGAAACCGCTCACCTGATCGCTTTGCGTCCTGATGCGGATACTTTTCTGGAAGCAATAAAACGCGCCGGGAAACGGGTGATCATGATCACCAACGCGCACCGTGACTCACTGTCGCTGAAACTGGAACGGATTGAACTGGCACCGTACTTCGAGCGGCTGATCAGCTCGCATGATTACGGTTTCCCCAAGGAAAACCCGCAGTTCTGGGACGCGTTGCAGGCAGATATCGGTTTTGATCCGGCACGCAGTCTGTTTATCGACGACACCTTGCCGATTCTGCGCAGTGCGCGGGATTATGGTGTGGCGCACTTGCTGGCAGTCAAACAACCCGACAGCCGCAAAGGCCCGAAAGACACGGCCGAATTCGCGGCAGTCGAAGACTACCGCGACCTCATCTCAGGCCTGTGACCCCACTGTAGGAGCTGCCGCAGGCTGCGATCTTTTGACTTTGATTTGTAAAAAACAAGATCAAAAGATCGCAGCCTGCGGCAGCTCCTACAGGGTTTGCGGATTACTCAGGAATACGCAGTGTCTGACCCGGATAGATTTTGTTCACATCCTTGAGCATCGGTTTGTTGGCATCGAAAATCTTTTGATACTTGTTGGCATCACCGTACACGCGCAGTGAAATCGCGCTGAGGGTGTCACCCGACTTGACCACAACAAACTGCGCAGCCGTCGCAACCGGGCCGCTCACGGTGATCTGATCATCAACACTGCCAACACCGGCAATGTTGCCAACGGCCAGCAGGATTTTCTCTTTCTCTTCCTGACTTGCCACTTCTCCGGTCACGGTGACTTTGTCGCCATCTACCGTTGCCTGCACATTCGGATTGCCCAGCCCGACCTTATTGATGTGATCCTTCAATTGCTCACTGGCATTGGCGTTACCGGGGGTCAGCAGATCCAGCAGCTTCTCTCCCGCTTCTTTCACAAAGCTCAAAAGACTCATAGCGCACACTCCTTGATTTGGGTTCCAGATGCCCAAGCCTAGACCACGTCAGGCAAACCCGGTTCCGAGCCGACCAATGACTCTGTAACCGTATGCGTACGGAAAAGGCACCTTGATCGACGCCATCTATCAATACATCGACAGTAGCGATTAGACGCGACAACTTGACGCGCCTAGTCTTAACGTTGATCAAACCGTCGGTGATGCCATGAACGCCAAGCGCCCAACTTGCGCGGCGCCTGCACTCGAAACGCCCGCGCCTGCCGCCAGCCAGACCTACAGCTACAGCGATCTTCCCCGCGAAGAGTCGGCGAGCACTGCGCTCGCTGAGGAAGTCGCGTTGGCGATCGCCTACAACGGCATCAGCCAAGCCGTGATGCTGGTGACGCCAACTGACCTGGAAGACTTCATCGTCGGCTTCAGCCTCGGCAGCGGCATCATCGAAGACGCGACCGACATCTATGACCTGCAACTGACCGGCGCCGGCTCGGCGCAATACGCGCAAGTGACCATCGCTAATCGCGCCTTCTGGAACCTCAAGCAGCAACGTCGGCAAATGGCTGGCACCAGCGGTTGCGGATTGTGTGGCGTCGAAGCGGTGGAACAGGCGTTGCCTGATCTGAAAGTGCTGCCCGGCGCGCCGTTGCCACCGATTGAATGGCTTGATGGTTTGCGTCAGCGCATCAGTGCGTTTCAGCCTTTGGGTCAGTACTGCGGCGCGGTACACGCGGCAGTGTTCATGAACGCCAGCGGCGAACTGCTGCTCGGTCGCGAAGACATTGGCCGGCACAACGCGCTCGACAAACTGATCGGCGGACTGATCCGCCAGAAGATATCCACCGAAGGCGGACTGGCAATTGTCACTAGCCGTTGCAGCCTCGAATTGATCCAGAAAGTGTTGCGCGCCGGCATCCAGACCCTGGTCAGCCTGTCCGCGCCCACGGGCCTCGCCGTGCAATGGGCCCGTCGACACAACCTCAATCTCATCCACCTGCCGCAGAAAAGTGCGCCGCGGGTGTATAGCCCCGCGATGGAGAATCAAGCGTGAGCCAACATCATCAAGCCGACCAGAAACCCGTCCCGCGCTACAAGCCTTACAAAGGCGCAGCCGGCGGCTGGGGTGCCCTGATCAGTGTGGCTCAGGCCTGGTTGACCAGCGACAACGCCCTGAAAAACCTGCGCATGATGCTCAAGACCAACCAGAACGGCGGCTTCGACTGCCCGGGTTGCGCGTGGGGCGATTCGCCGGAAAGCGGCATGGTCAAGTTCTGCGAGAACGGCGCGAAAGCGGTGAACTGGGAAGCGACCAAGCGCCGCGTCGATGCCAAGTTCTTCGCCAAGCACAGCGTCACTTCGTTGCTGGAACAGAGCGATTACTGGCTGGAGTATCAGGGCCGTCTGACCGAACCGATGGTCTACGACGCCGAAACTGATCGCTACAAACCGATCAGTTGGGACAACGCCTACGCGCTGATTGCCAAACACCTGCAAAGTCTGCCGAGCCCGGATCTGGCCGAGTTCTACACCTCGGGTCGTGCCAGCAATGAAGCGGCTTATCTGTATCAGCTATTCGTGCGCGCCTTCGGCACCAACAACTTCCCTGACTGCTCGAACATGTGCCACGAAGCCAGCGGCGTGGCGTTGGCGCAGAGTGTCGGCGTCGGCAAAGGCACCGTGA
Organism: Pseudomonas sp. NPDC087804; assembly: GCF_044742965.1. Lineage (NCBI taxonomy): Bacteria > Pseudomonadati > Pseudomonadota > Gammaproteobacteria > Pseudomonadales > Pseudomonadaceae > Pseudomonas > Pseudomonas sp. NPDC087804. The sequence continues at coordinate 74,708 of NZ_JBIUVN010000006.1, forward strand.
CCTTCGATGATTTCGAACACGCCGATGCGATTTTCGTTTGGGGCCAGAACCCCGGCACCAATCATCCACGCATGCTCGAACCGTTGCGTGAAGCGGTGAAACGCGGCGCGCAAGTGGTGTGCATCAATCCGTTGAAAGAGCGCGGACTGGAGCGTTTCCAGCACCCGCAACATCCAATCGAAATGCTCACCAACGGCGACAAGCCGACCAACACCGCCTACTTCCGTCCGGCACTCGGCGGCGACATGGCGCTGTTGCGCGGCATGGCCAAATTCCTCCTGCAATGGGAACGCGATGCGCAGAAGGCTGGCGCGCCAGCGGTGTTCGATCACGACTTCCTCAATGCTCATAGCGCCAATGTGCTGGAGTATCTCGGTGTCGTTGATGACACGCCGTGGGAGCAGATCGTCGAGCAATCCGGCCTGACCCTCGTGGACATCGAGCAAGCCGCGCGCATGTACGCCAAAGGCAAAAACGTAATCATGTGTTGGGCGATGGGCATCACCCAGCACCGCCATTCGGTGCCGACCATTCAGGAAATCGCCAACCTGATGCTGCTGCGCGGCAACATCGGCAAACCGGGCGCCGGCCTGTGCCCGGTGCGCGGCCACAGTAACGTGCAGGGCGACCGCACGATGGGCATCAACGAGCGTCCGCCGGTGGCGTTCCTCGATTCTCTGGAGCGGCGCTTCCAGTTCAAGGTGCCGCGTCATAACGGCCACAACGTGGTCGAGGCGATTCATGCGATGGCCGAAGGTCGCGCCAAAGTATTCATCGGTCTGGGCGGCAACTTCGCTCAAGCCACGCCGGACAGCCCACGCACTTTCGAAGCGCTGAGCAATTGCGACCTGACCGTACAGATAAGCACCAAGCTCAACCGCAGCCACTTGGCTCACGGTAAAGACGCGCTGATCCTGCCGTGCCTCGGTCGTACCGACATCGACATCCAGACTGAAGGCCCGCAAGCGGTCACCGTGGAAGACTCGTTCAGCATGGTTCACGCCTCCAACGGCCAGTTGCAGCCGCTGTCGAACCAGATGCGCTCGGAGCCGTCGATCATCGCCGGCATCGCCGCCGCTACGCTGGGCAGCAAACCGGTGGACTGGAACTGGCTGGTGGCCGATTACGCGCGCATTCGCGACCTGATCGCCGACACCATTCCGGGCTTCAAGGAATTCAACGAGAAGGTAAAAAACCCGGGCGGTTTCTACCTTGGCAACAGCGCCGGTGCGCGCAAGTGGAACACTCCGTCGGGCCGCGCCAATTTCCGCGCGAACATGCTGCCGAAGGATCTGGTGCACGAACGCACTCGTGCGACTGGACAACTGCCGGATCTGATCCTGCAATCGATGCGTTCTCACGATCAATACAACACGACGATTTATGGGCTCGATGACCGTTATCGCGGGGTGAAGGGCCAACGCGATGTGTTGTTTGCCAATGAAGCGGACATCATTCGCCTGGGCTTCCGTCCGGGGCAGAAGGCTGACATCGTGTCGCTTTGGGACGACGGTCGTGAGCGTCGGGTGAAAGGCTTTACCTTGCTGGCGTTTGATATTCCGGCGGGGCAGGCGGCGGCATATTATCCAGAGGTGAATCCACTGGTGCCGCTGGAGAGCACCGGGGATGGCAGCCATACGCCGACGTCGAAGTTCATCGCGATCCGGTTGGAAGCGGCGAGTGAGACGGGGTTGATCATGGCCAAGTCGGCTTAACACAAGGCTGCGATCTTTTCGTTTTTTGCCTTTCGAACGCCCACAAAAAAGGCCGCTTTTTCACAAAAGCGGCCTGTCCGAAGTAATTAAAGACCGGCAAAAAACAGATAAGTTCCGTATACAAAACAGTAACTTGCGAAATTGTATACAAGTCGTGCTATTCGTCGGATTTCGATTGTCACGCTTGTTACACAGCCTCAGGATCGGCGCCGTCATCCCTTTGAGGCTCCTCTATGAAGTTCTCCCAGATTCTCTTGTTGTCCCTTGGCCTGGTCAGTGGTTTTGCGTCGGCAGGCGGCACCACCGAAGCAGGTGTTGGCGGCGCATTGGGCGGGGTTCTTGGCTCGGTCGTCGGTCAGTCTTTAGGCGGCAATACAGGTTCCACCATTGGCGCAGCCTTGGGCGGCGCGGGTGGTAGCGCAGTCGGCGCCGACAAACGCAGCCGTGGCGAAGCAGCCATTGGCGGTGCGTTGGGCGCTGCTGGCGGTAACGTGGTCGGTCGCAGCCTCGGCGGCAGCACTGGCAGCCTGATCGGTTCGGCCGCAGGTGGCGGTGCCGGTGGCGCGCTGGGCAACTACATGGGCAACAAGAGCGATGACGATGATCGTCACTATGATCGCGGTCGTGATAACCGTCGCTACTACCGCGACGACCACCGTGGTCGCGGCCATGCCTATGGTCACCGCAAGCATCACAAGTATTATCGCCACCGCTGATTGCTGATTGGCGGCAAGTAGATCAAAAGATCGCAGCCTGCGGCAGCTCCTACACAGATCAATGTAGGAGCTGCCGCAGGCTGCGATCTTTTTGCTTTATCCCACCACCAGACGTTCCAGCGCCTGACGCAATTCGCCCGGAATCGGCACCGGCTGATTGCTCGCCCGATCCACGAACACATGCACGAATCGCCCGGCCGCACAGGCCTCGCTTTCGCCGACCTTGAACACCGCCAGTTCGTACTGCACCGAACTGTTGCCCAACTTGCCAACCCGCAATCCGATCTCGATCAGATCCGGGAACGCGATCGAGGCGAAGTAATCGCATGCCGAACTGACCACGAAACCCACCACTTCCCCGTCATGGATATCCAGACCACCGACCTGGATCAGGTAAGTGTTCACGGCGGTGTCGAAGAAGCTGTAGTAGGTGACGTTGTTGACGTGACCATAGGCGTCGTTGTCGTGCCAGCGTGTGGTGATGGGCTGGAAGTGCGGGTAGTCGGTGCGTTGAGGCATCGGGTTGGACATTGATCAGCAATCCCTGGAAATAGTGTGGCGAGTCTAATTGAAAATCGTGGCGCCCATTCGCGAGCAGGCTCGCTCCCACAGGAAACCGAGATCCAATGTGGGAGCGAGCCTGCTCGCGAAGACGTCAGTACAGCCGCCAGATCTTAACGATCTGAAAAAACTTTCCCCTGCGCCACCAACTCACCAATCAACCGCGCCGGTTTCCATTGATCGCCCTGCCGCGTCTCCAGCGCCAACAGCCGCTGATGAATATCCGCCAGCCCCTGCTGATCCGCCCAGGCCATCGGCCCGCCCTTATCCGCCGGGAAGCCGTAGCCATTCAAATACACCAGATCAATGTCATGGGCAGACTCGGCAATACCTTCCTGGAGAATCTTCGCCCCTTCGTTGACCAATGCCAGCAGGGAGCGCTCGAGAATCTCCTCCGGGCCGATCTCACGGCGCTGAAAGCCCAAGCCTTCGCTGACCTGCAACACCAGCGCATCGACCTCAGGATCATGCTCAGCCTGACGACTGCCCGGCTCGTAATGGTAATAACCGTTGCCGGACTTCTGCCCGAATCGACCCATTTCGCACAAGCGATTATCCACCTGCACCTCTGGCGCATCCTGGCCCTTGCCGGCCAACTCGCGCGCGCGCCATTCCAGATCGATGCCGACCACGTCGTACATGCGAAACGGCCCCATGGCGAAACCGAAACCTTCCAACGCGGCATCGACCTGCTGTGGATAAGCGCCTTCAAGCAACATCTTGCGCGCCTCGAGCACATACGGATGCAGCATGCGGTTGCCGATAAAACCATGGCAGTTGCCCGACACCACGCTGACTTTGCCCATGCGCTTGCCCAAAGCCAGTGCGGCGTCCAGAGCTGCTGGTGAGGTCTGCGCGCCGCGAACGATTTCCAGCAGTTTCATGATGTGCGCCGGGCTGAAGAAATGCAGGCCCAGCACTTGTTCCGGACGTTTTGTCGCCGCCGCAATCGCATCAATATCCAGTGCCGATGTATTGCTCGCCAATAGCGCTTCAGGCTTCAGCAAGCCATCCAGCTCACGGAAGATCTTCTGCTTCAGTTCAAGATTCTCGTACACCGCTTCGATCACCAGATCGACATTGCGAATCGCCGCGTAATCCGCCGCCGCACTGACCCGGGCGATACGCGCATCAGCCTCGGCCTGATCAATGCGCCCCTGCCGTACATTGTGTGCATAGGTGTCGGCAACGGTGGCAAGTGCCTGCTCAAGCATCTGTGGGTTGTTATCTACCCACTGCACTGTCACGCCGGCATTGGCCAGGCACATGACGATGCCACGGCCCATGGTGCCCGCGCCGATCACGGCGGCCTGCTGAATATCGAAGGATGTCTGGCTCATATTGTTCTCTTGTTGGCGATCCAAAGACTGGTCTCACCATAGTCAGCCGACGACGTTTTTTGAAGTTTATTACCGTGATGATCGACATTCAGCGGATGGATAGAGCCCTTGTCTTGATCATGTAGGAGCTGCCGAAGGCTGCGATCTTTTGATCTGCTTTGGCTTCGGCTTATGATCTGGCTTTTGATTTTCGCCCTCATCGGCAGGCCGAGCGTAGGTGTTCATCCGGGGCAGGCGCGCAGCGCCGTGCGGCGCAGCCGCACACATCGAGAGGAGGTGCAGCGAAGCAAACCGTAGGCGATGCCCCCCGGATGAACACCGTAGCGAGGGAACACTGAGCCTAAGCGAAGTGCCGTACGCCGGGGGCAAAGCCTTTTGCTTACTTTTCGGCGTCTGGAAAAGTGAGTCGCTGTAAGAGCGAAACCGCCAGAAGCCCCAACCGCAGCAACGGATATGCCCCCAAAACCCACGGCCCAAACAAAAGATCAAAAGATCAAAAGATCGCAGCCTTCGGCAGCTCCTACAAGGGTTAGAGGTGATCTTGCGCCCAGCTGCGCACCTCGGCGTAGGGGTATTCCTCCAGCGCCGCATACCCGGGAATCGCCCGCGCCTTGAGCTTGGTAAACAGCGGCACGCTGATCCCGCACAAAAACCGTGTCAGCCGCTCCGCCGTCGGAACGCTGCCCGTGTGTTGTTCATGCCTGTGGATAAAATCACCACACAGCGCCGCGAAGTTTTTATCCACAAGAGGCGGCAATTCCGGCGGCGCCGGCAAGCGTGCAACCTGCCCATGACACACCGAACAATGCCCACAACGCTCGGGCGCATCGTGGTCACCGAAGTACTCGGCCAGTCGATAACCCAAACACCGCTCAGTGGCGAACACCTCAAGCATCGCGTGAATCCTCGCCACTTCGGTTTGTTCATGCCGAGTGAAGTAGTCGTGCAACTCGCCACTCAACACGTCACTGTCAAAGTCGCTGTGCAGCAGGCTGTAGACCTCAGTCATCTGCTTGCTTTCAAGCTCGACCCAGCCCTTCTCCTGAAAATAATCCAGCGCCGTCACCACGCGATTACGCTCGGCTGAATACTGTTCGTACATCGCGTCGAAACTCACCGTCGCCCATGTGCGTGCGCGATTGGAGGTCTGAATAATCGCCGCGACAAAATCCCTGCGCTCACCCTCGAAACGCGAGAGCAATGCGTCCGGTTCCACCAGGTATTTGAAGCGGTACTCGGCGTAATAGGCGTAGCGCGGCGCGATCAAGCCACGCAGCTCCAGTTGCACCAATAATGTCTTCAGCGGCAACGAACGAATGTTGCTTTGATCCGCCAACGGCCCGAGCAAAAACTCCCACTGCCCGTCCGGCACCGAAGCCTTCAGTTCGTCGAGCACATAACGAATGCCATCGCGCTCCGGCGTATCGCCGTAGACGAAGTTTTCCAGCACGTTGAGGCTGTCGCGGTTGGCCAGCACCAGACAGTCCGAGGGCTGCCCGTCTCGCCCGGCGCGGCCGATTTCCTGACTGTAGTTTTCGATGGATTTAGGCAGGTCGAAGTGCACCACATTGCGGATGTCACTCTTATCGATGCCCATGCCGAACGCGATGGTCGCGACGATGCAATTGGACTGCCCGGCCATGAAACGTTTCTGGATGCCTTCACGCTTATCGTGGGGCAAACCGGCGTGATACGCCTCGGCCTGAATGCCGTTGCGTTCAAGGTGTTCGGCGATGTGTTCAGCGGTTTTCTGCAAGGTCACGTAGACGATGCTGGGCTGCCCCGGCCGCTCACTCATCCACTCCACCAGACGCCGACGTTTGTCCTGACCACGCACCGGTTCCACCAACAGATTGAGGTTGGGCCGGTAGAAACCGGTGGTCACCACATCCTCTGGAGCGATGGCGAATTTGCTCTGCATGTCGACGATGACTTTCGGCGTCGCAGTAGCCGTCAGCAGTAAGGTTTGCGGGATGTTGAACTGCCGTTGATAGTCCGGCAGCTTTAGGTAGTCGGGACGGAAATTGTGGCCCCACTCGGAAATACAGTGTGCCTCGTCCACCACCAGCAAGGAGATCGGTACCTGCTGCAAAAAATTGCGGAAACGCTCGTTTTTCAAACGCTCCACCGAGATCATCAGGATCTTCAATTCACCCGTTCGAGCACGCGCCATCACGTCATTGGCGTCTTCGCGGCTCTGCGCAGAATCAATGCTGCCCGCTGAAATGCCGTGGCGTTGCAGGAACGCCAATTGATCCTGCATCAGCGCCAGCAATGGCGAGACCACCAGCGTCAGGTGCGGCAGCAACAACGCCGATATTTGATAGCAAAGGGACTTGCCGGAGCCGGTGGGAAAAATCGCCGCCGCCGAGCGCCCGGCCAGCACCGCGCTGATCGCGGCCTCTTGTCCGGGACGAAACTGTGGATAACCAAAAACCTGTTCCAGGGTGTTGTGCATTCGCTGTCACTCCTTTGACCGCTGCCATGCCAACAGCCTAGCGGGCAATCGCAGCGAGTCGAGAAAAGGTCGGGGCCAAATCGATTCGGAATGATACAGCGGTCACGTAAATTCTGTGGGAGCAGCCTGCACGCCCGCCGTTTTCCCTTTAAGCGCGTGTCGGACGTTTGCAAACGCCCTACAGATTCTGTCGCGCACCGGACCGCCATGTACGGCGAATTACCTGACAAGCAGGTAGGAATTTTCCGCGTAGAGGTTTTGCCTCGAATATGCCGAAAAATCACGTAGGGAAAATCCGTAAAACCCGGAAAACCCCCTACAAACACTGTCCATTGCGGCCGTCTTGTCCCGCTGCGCAGCGCCCTTCTATAGTGGCCGGCGCGGCTGAAAGCACTCTGTCGGCCGACCCGAGCGTCTTCGAACAGGACAAGCCTCACCATGATCGACCGTTACCAGCCACTCAAAACCTGCTACAGCGAAAAACCCGTGATGTTGATCGACACCGCCGCCAGTCACAGCGATCTGCTCGATGCCGCCGATCAACGCTTGCGCGCCGCCAGTGATCTGCTGGAAACACTTTACTGTATGTGTTTCAAACAGGCCGACGCGAAAGATATTCCGCACATAGTCAATGCGCTTTATTTATTGGTGCAAGATGGCTGCGACCTGCTGCAAGTTGCCAAGCTGCAACTTAAATAACCCGACCTCAATAAAAAACCACAAACCCGGATACAACCCAGCGCTTTATTAATGAGCGGGACGCACACTAACTTGTTGGTTCTTATCACCAACAAGGTCAACATCATGACAGTCGTCACTATATTTTTTTGCGGCACAGGTTCTAACAAGTTCGATACCCAACATGAAAACTTCTGGGACGGCGAACTGGTTTCCACTCTCGCCTCTCACCATACAGGCCGCGAGTTCGCTGAATGGATCGTCGTCGACGGCCCCGGCAGCGGCAACCTGCAGGCCGATGATCTATTCACCGAGAACAAAGACTACGGCCTAAGCGGCACACTGTTCGGCAAGGGCTGGGAAGAAAACGTTCAGCACGCCATGAACATCATAAAAGGCCAATGTGAATGGCAACGTGAACAACTGACCGAAGTCGAATACAACCGACTTAAAGCCGCCGGCATTCCCATTGAAGATGTAAAAGTGGAAGGCTCTTGGTTCTGGCGTAAATATAACTACGGCGACCGCAGCGTCACCCAGCAGAAGTTACAGGAACAAATCATCAAGACTTTCCGTAAAGATGGCGTTATTCCGACCACGGTTAACTTGGTAGGCTGGAGTCGTGGCGGTATTAGTTGCCACATGCTGGCCAACGCGATGCTCAAGGACAGCGCACTGCAAAACATTCCGGTGAACATCTTTGCGATTGACCCGGTGCCGGGCATCGCCAACTTTCAGGAGCAACGCGTCAAACTCGGCAGCAACGTCAAAGAGTACGTCGGCGTCTACGCCCGCGATGAGCGCTCCAAAGGTTTTAGCTGCGTGATCCCGCAAACCGCCACCGGCACCAAAACCTCCATTTATCCAATGGCCGGTCGCCATGCCACCCTCGCGGGCAACGCCACTTCCACTGGCGGCGTGCCGACCAATGCCAGCGACCTGAAAGTGCTGACCGAACCCGGCCGCATCGTTCGCCACCTGGCTGAGATCTGCCTGAAGCGCTGGGGCTCAACACTCGACAAAACCCTCAACCTGACCCAGACCGACCTGGAAAACCTCACCAATGGCATCGCCCGCGACGAGGCCAGATATCAATTAATGCACAACTATTCCTACACCTACTTCACCGAACTGGATCAGGGCGAACGTTATGTTTCCCTCGGCAGCAAAGGCGTGCCGTTCTCGACTGTGAAAGGCCCGATTTACCAACCGGCTACTGGGTTGGCGACGAGTTTGCTGGATATTTCTGCGTATGTGCATTTGCGTTGAAAAACGTTGAAGGATCGTTAGGAACGTCCGATGCAATCTTCGTCCAGTTCCTACAAGGACAGACCGCTTCGTCGACTATCGGGATTTGAGGGCGCGAATCTATAGTTGTGACTGTCGCTGCCAATCAGCGACTCGGGCTTGGTCACCCGAATGGATCGTGCGCACGCATGCGCTGTATGCTGCCGGCACTCAATTGCCTGCAGTTTATGGTGACTGTGTTTGGGACACCTTCGGGTGTGCCGGGTATGTGCACGATCCTCACCGGTTGACCAACCCGAACACAGTCGCCTCCTGTCGCTTGGTCACGATGTGGTGGCTTCTCCCGGAAGCAATTGAGGATCAATAAAATGAAAACATGGAATCAATTCACCACCGACCGCTACCGAACACTCGAATCCAATCTCACTGACACCAACCCACTGATCATCGACACAGAAGCCAACCCCCAAGACATCCTCGAATGCGCCGTCCAGCGCTTACGCGCATCAAGCGACCTGCTACGCACCCTCTACTGCCTCAACTTCAAACAAGCCGACGTCGAAGACATCCCCCACATCACCCACGCCCTCTATCTGCTGACGCAGGATGGTTGTGATCTGCTGCAAGTTGCCCAGCAGCAAATGCTCAACTGGAAAGCTCCGGCTTAAAAATCCCCCACACCAGAGAGCATGAATGCTCGAAAACCAACGTCCAAAGCAGGAGTTGAATTTTGCAAACTACTATTGATTGCGTACGATGGGAGCCACTGTTCAATCAAGGGCTCATCTTCATGACCACTGAAACTATCGATCACAGCACCCTCGCTCGCTTGATTGAAAACGGGTCAGTCAGCAGCACAAATATCGTCGCTCAACCGGGTGGCTGGTCGATTCAAATTTTGCAGGGAAGAAAAGAATGCTCGCTGGCAGCACAGCGTAGTGGTCAGGTACGACTGTTCAAGCGGCTTGAAACGCTGGTGAGCTACTTGCGGGGAATGGGCATCAGCCACTTCAATGTAGATGCCTCCAGTTACGACCCGCAGCAACTGAAAACCTACGCTCGGCCTGACCGTGCCGAAGCAATGAAACAGGCCCACGAGGCGGCCGCTTATGAGGAATGGTTCAAGCGTCAGGTGCAACTCAGCATTGATGATCCAAGGCCGAGCATCAGCGATGAAGACAGCCGCCGAATATTTGCAGCCAAACGCGATGCTCTCCGTCAACGAGCGCGCTGATGAAGTTGGTCTGGCGCCCCGAGGCGCATGACGACCGAGACCGAATCATGGAACGCATTAGTCAGGACAACCCTGTTGCAGCGGCCGATCTCGACGAAATATTCGAATCAAAAGGGGAAGTCGCTCGACAGCGCCCGACCTTGTACAGAAAGGGCAGGGTTGAAGGCACACGAGAAATCGTTGCAGCTTCTAATTACATCATCGTCTACATGATTAAAGATGAATGCGTGCAAGTGCTGCGAATAATGCATGCCCGGCAGCAGTGGCCCTGACCAATCAAAAAGAGCCGATAAGACCCCAACTGCCAGATCAACCAAACACCTGCAATTATTCTGCTCCAGCGATTCCTCAAGCAACAAATCCGCGAGAGAACTAAAACGCGAGATCCAAAAAGTTAAAAAAATTCCGACGTCAAAGACGAGTGTTCTTGATGCGGCACTCGTTAGCGAGGATCGTCTAGAAGCCTTCCCGCTGAATACTCATTCACTGTCTGCACTGCTGATGAAAAATCGACAAAGAACGCCATGATGAAAAGCCGGCCAAAAAAAAGCCGCCCCGAAGGGCGGCTTTTTCATTCACATCAAACCAATCTTACAACTTCGGCCCGGCAGCCTTGATCGCGTCGCTCACTTCGAACTTCTTGAAGTTCTCGATGAACAGACCGGCCAGTGCTTTGGCAGCCTCGTCGTACGCAGCCTTGTCAACCCAGGTGTTGCGTGGGTTGAGCAGGTTGGTTTCAACGCCCGGTACGGCCAGTGGCACGTCGAGGTTGATGGTGTCGAGGTGTTCGGTGTCAGCACCGATCAGCGCGCCGCTCTGGATCGCTGCGATCACCGCGCGGGTGGTCGGGATGTTGAAGCGTTTGCCGACGCCGTAGCCGCCGCCGGTCCAGCCGGTGTTGACCAGGTAGACCTTGGAACCGAAACCGCGGATGCGCTTGATCAGCAGCTCTGCGTATTCGCCAGCCGGACGCGGGAAGAACGGCGCGCCGAAGCAGGTGGAGAAGGTCGACTTGATGCCGCTGCCGGAACCCATTTCAGTCGAGCCCACCAGTGCGGTGTAGCCGGACAGGAAGTGGTAGGCCGCTTGTTCTTCGTTGAGGATCGACACTGGCGGCAGCACGCCGGTCAGGTCGCAGGTCAGGAAAATCACCGCGTTTGGCTCGCCACCGAGGTTCTGCTCGGAACGCTTGGCAACGTGCTCCAGCGGGTAAGCGGCGCGGCTGTTCTGGGTCAGGCTGACATCGGCGTAGTCGGCGTGCTTGGCGTCGTCGATAACGACGTTTTCCAGTACAGCACCGTGCTTGATGGCTTTCCAGATAACCGGCTCGTTCTTCTCGGAGAGGTCGATGCACTTGGCATAGCAACCGCCTTCGATGTTGAACACCACGCCTTCGCCCCAGCCGTGTTCGTCGTCACCGATCAGGTAACGGCTTTCGTCGGCCGACAGGGTGGTTTTACCGGTGCCCGACAGACCGAAGAACAGGGTCACGTCGCCTTCTTCACCGATGTTGGCAGCGCAGTGCATCGGCAGCACGTCAGCGGCCGGCAGCAGGAAGTTCTGCACGGAGAACATGGCTTTCTTCATCTCACCGGCGTAACGCATACCGGCGATCAGCACTTTTTTCTGTGCGAAGTTGAGGATCACGCAACCGTCGGAGTTGGTGCCGTCACGCTCAGGCACGCACTCGAAGTTGGCCACGTTAAGCACTTGCCACTCTTCACGACCGGCCGGGTTGTACTGGGCCGGGTTGATGAACAGGCAACGACCGAACAGATTCTGCCAGGCAGTCTGGGTGGTCATTTTCACGGCCAGGTAGTGATCTTCAGCTGCGCCTACATGCACGTGGGAAACGAAGTGCTCTTGCGCGTTGTTGAACGCCTCGACACGAGCCCACAGCGCGTCGAACTTGTCGGCCGGGAACTTGCGGTTGATCGGGCCCCAGGCGATAGCAGCCTGGGTGGAAGGCTCTTCAACGATGAAACGGTCAACAGGCGAACGACCGGTGCGGTGACCGGTACGAACAACCAGAGCGCCGGTATCGGCAAGCTCGCCCTCACCGCGATTCAAGGCTTCTTTTACCAGATCATCGACACTCAGATCGGTGTACACGGCGTTATTGGCTTGCGTCATGAGATTCCCCGTCGGCCAGTGGCCGAGTGTGCTCCAAACGTTTTGTAGTAGAAAGTCGTGCACTACTACCGCGACAAAAAGTGGGCCGGATTATGCCAGAAACGCCCAAAAAGAGTAGGGCCCTCCCGTCGTAACGGCGTAATTGCGCGTTTGAGCAGTGAATTTACCTGCGCTGAACCGTTTTAGTGCCGGGTGTCGGATGGCGTGTCGACACCTGCGCCAGCGAACAATTGAGCGATATCGGCTGCATCGAACAGGTAGCGCTCGTTGCAAAACTGGCAATCGATCTCGACGGTGCCACCCTGTTCGGCGACCAACGCTTGCGCATCTTCCAGACCCAGACTGACCAGCGCATTGCCCGAACGATCCCGCGAGCAGCTGCAACGGAAGCGCAGATTCTGCACATCGAACAGACGCACCTGCTCTTCGTGGTAGAGGCGATGCAGCACGGTTTCGTTGTCCAGGCTGAGCAATTCATCGGCGGTCAGGGTGGTGGCCAGCGCGGTGATGTGCTGCCAACTGGCGGCGCGATCTTCTTCGTCTTTCAGACGATCGGCCGGCAATTGCTGCAGGAGCAAACCACGGGCGCGACGACCGTCGGCGAACAGCTTGAAGCGCGTACCGACCTGTTGCGACATGACGAAATAGTTGGTGAAGCAATCGGACAGGGTTTCGCCGTCGAGGTCGACAATGCCCTGGTAGCGCTGGCCGACAGTCGGGTCGACGGTCAGGGCCAGAACACCGTTCGGCATCAGGTCGGCGAGGGTGGCGTCCGGGGCGATCTGATCGGCGTGATAACGCGCCAGACCACGGATGTCGCGGTCGCTGGAGCACTCGATCATCAGCATCGGGATCGGGCCTTCGGAACGCGCCTGCAGAATCAGCAGTCCATCGAACTTGAGGGTGCCCACCAGCAACGAGGCGGCGGCCATCAGCTCGCCCAGCAATTGCGCAACCGGCTCCGGGTACGGGTGCTTGGCGAGGACTTCGGCGTAGCTGCGCTCAAGCGCGACCAGTTCGCCACGGGTGTCGCTGTCATCAAAGATGAAGCGTTGGGTGAAATCGGTATCCGGTAGGTCGGTCATAGGTCTGGGTATCTGAAAGTGGTGACAAAATGGTTACAAGACGTGAAAATTTGCGCTTCTTGGCACCCCTTTTGGTGCCGACTGCTCTGCCATGGGAGGCATTTTATGAACAATCCGGGTTTGTTCCAATCAAGGTGGAACCTCGGCCGGCTGGTTCTGTGCAACGTGGTGCCATTAGCACTACTGGCTTTCTGGTTATGGCCTACGGGCAACGCGCTGTGTGTGATTTTCGACGAGTGGCTGTTTCGCTCACTCAATACACCGCTGGCCAGCAACCCCATATGGCTCCACATCTGGGCAATTGCAAGTATGCGTCCGTTCGACATCGTCGTTGGCCTGATCCTGCTGACGCTGCTGATCAAGGGCGATTGGGTGTTCAAGGCGATTGACGTGCGCCGGGCTTTTTTCGGTTTTCTGTCGATTCTGTTGTTGATGGTGGTGATTCGCGCACTGTTTTCCAAGTTCGCCGACTCTATGGATTGGCAGCACAGCAGTCCGTCGATGGTGCTTGAGGGCGCCGTGCACATCAGCGACTACTTCCCGGATCTGGAAAAAACCTGGGAAATTAAAGATCGCTCCAGCCAGAGCTTTCCCGGTGATCATGCTTCGGTGTTGTTGATCTGGGCGCTGTTCATGGGCGTGTTCAGCCGCACGGTCGGGCAGTTTTTGACGGTGTGGGGTTTGGCGGTGTTGTTCATGTTGCCGCGACTGGTGGCTGGTGCGCATTGGGGCCAGGACGATTACATCGGTGGGGTTTTATTGGCGGTGTGGGCGTTGGGCTGGGGTTATTACACGCCGTTCGCGTATCACGCGGCGAATATCTGGTTGAAGGTGACGGCGCCGGTTTTTGCGCTGCTGGGCAAGTTGCCGGTGGTGTCGCGGATGAGTGTGGTGCGTAGCGCCTGATCCGCGTTGGCTCCGGCGAGGGTTGGGCCCTCGATTCGCGAGCAGGCTCGCTCCCACAGCGACCGCATAGAGTTCATACGACTCGGTCAAATGTGGGAGCGAGCCTGCTCGCGAAAAGGCCAGCACCGACTGCTCTCACTCGTCGTGGCTGCTGCCACGAAACTTGAACAAATCCCGCCGCTGTTTCTTGCTCGGTTTGCCATCGGTGCTCATGCCCAACGCGCCCGCCTTGCGCATCGCCGCGGCCGCCTCACGTTTGGCAACACTCTCAGCAGTCTCCGCGTACAACGTCTGCGCCTCGGGCGCACCGCGTCGCACGATCGACAGCGCCTCGACCTTCACCGTACGCACTTCGAACCCCATACGAATCTCGAACTCATCGCCAATGCGTGGCTCTTTGCCAGGCTTGCAGCGCTCACCCCGACAATGCACCTTGCCACTCTCGATGGCGGCTTTGGCCAACGCGCGAGTCTTGTAGAAACGTGCGGCCCACAGCCACTTGTCGAGACGAATCTTGTCGTCCTCTTCCTGTTTTTGCGCCATATGAATTCCTCGGTCAGCCAGTAGTCGGAACTGTACTACCGTTTCTGTCGGGCGCAACAACTCGGCCCTCCAGATAGACTGTGATCCAGGCCGGTTCATCGGCACGGAGAGATCGAGTGACAAAATTTCCATCTTCATTAACTTCGCCCAAGGCCGGTTGCCAAGGCTGCCAGCAAAGCGAGCCGCTGGGCTTCGAGTTTGCCTTCGCCTATCAACCGATCGTCGATCTGCGCGATCAGTCGATCTTCGCCAACGAAGCGCTGGTACGCGGTGTGGCCGGTGAAGGCGCGTTCACCGTGTTGGATCAAGTTACAGAAGACAACCGCTACCGTTTCGACCAGCTCTGCCGCACCCGCGCCATCGAAGGCGCGGCCACTCTAAATATGCAGACACACTTGTCGATCAACTTCATGCCCAACGCGGTCTATCGTCCAGAGTTATGCATTCGCAGCACTCTGGAGGCGGCAAAAAAACACAATTTCCCGATCGACCGATTGATTTTCGAAACCCTGGAAAGCGAGCACGTAGATAACTATCGCCATTTGACCAATATTCTGCGTGAATACCGCGAATTCGGCTTCAAGACCGCCATCGATGATTTCGGTGCCGGTTATTCGGGGCTCAATCTGCTGGCTGATTTCCAACCGGATCTGATCAAACTCGACATGGCGCTGATCCGCGATGTCGATCGCGACCGTGTTCGTCAGGCGATCGTTCGGGGGATTGTCACAATCTGTGCGGAGTTGGACGTTACAGTCATTGCCGAAGGCATTGAGAGCGCCGGTGAACGGGATTTCCTGGCGGACTGTGGAATATTTCTGATGCAAGGCTATTGGTTCGCCAGACCTGCATTCAAAGCGTTGGCCCAGGTAGCACCTGAGGCCTGGACGCGTTAATCGTTGGTTTTTATCTATTGAAGACATTTGACCATTTGACCGTTGTCGGTCTGCGCGAGTGGGTGGCGCTCCCGGATTTGGGAGTCGCGGGCCTGCGGGCGAAAATCGACACCGGGGCCAGCACCTCCAGTCTGCACGCCACCGATATCGAACCGTTCGAACGCGACGGCGAGAAATGGGTGCGTTTCACCGCGCACCTGGGCACGGTGGTGCAGTTACGTCACCGCCGCTGCGAAGCGCCGCTGGTGACGCGCAAAACCATTAAGAGCTCCAACGGCCATGCGCAGGTGCGCTACGTGATCAGCACCACCCTGGCCTTGGGTGATCGGGTCTGGCCGGTCGAGTTCACCCTCGCCTGCCGCAAGTCCATGCGTTATCGCCTGTTACTCGGTTCCAAAGCCCTGATCGACGGCCAGTTGGTGGTCAATCCGGGTATCAAATATGTACAAGACAAGCCGGTGTTCCCGGTATCTACCTCCTCCACAGGTGTTGCATGAAGATCGCTGTGCTGTCGCGGAACCCGCGTCTGTATTCCACCCGCCGTCTGGTCGAAGCCGGAACCGAGCGCGGGCATGAAATGGTAGTGATCGACACGTTGCGCGCCTACATGAACATCGCCAGCCACAAGCCGCAGATCCACTATCGCGGCAAACCGCTGGAAGGTTTCGACGCGGTGATTCCGCGGATCGGTGCGTCGGTGACGTTCTATGGCTGCGCCGTGTTGCGTCAGTTTGAAATGATGGGGGTATTCCCGCTCAACGAATCGGTGGCGATTGCCCGTTCCCGGGACAAATTGCGTTCGCTGCAATTGCTCTCGCGTCGCGGCATCGGTCTGCCAGTGACCGGGTTTGCTCACTCGCCGGATGACATTCCCGATCTGATCGACATGGTCAACGGCGCGCCGCTGGTGATCAAAGTGCTGGAAGGCACCCAGGGCATCGGTGTGGTGCTGTGCGAAACCGCGACTGCCGCGGAATCGGTGATCGAAGCGTTCATGGGCCTGAAGCAGAACATCATGGTGCAGGAGTACATCAAGGAAGCGGGCGGCGCGGATATTCGTTGCTTCGTGGTCGGCGACAAGGTGATCGCGGCGATGAAGCGTCAGGCGAAACCGGGTGAGTTCCGTTCCAATCTGCACCGTGGCGGCAGCGCGAGCCTGATCAAGATCACGCCGGAAGAACGCATGACCGCGTTGCGAGCGGCGAAGGTCATGGGCCTGGCGGTGGCGGGTGTGGATATTCTGCGTTCCAATCACGGGCCGCTGGTGATGGAAGTGAACTCGTCGCCGGGGCTGGAAGGGATTGAGACCACCACCGGGAAGAATGTGGCGGGGATCATTATTGAGCATCTGGAAAAGAATGGTGGGCCGAATATGACGCGCACCAAAGGCAAGGGCTAGAGCGAAGAGCAAGAGCCCCTCACCCTAACCCTCTCCCGAAGGGAGAGGGGACTGATTGGGGGATATTGGAAAACTCCGCCGACATGATTGATCTTTACCGAATCCATAATCGACTCGGAATTTCAGGTCGATGTATGACGCCAGACACCTCGGTCAGCTCCCTCTCCCTCCGGGAGAGGGCTGGGGTGAGGGTTTTATGGTTTAAACAGCATCCCGCGGCAACATCAACCCCAACGGCAACCTGACTCGCGCTTCCAATCCACCCCCGGACCGGTTACGCAGTTCGACATTGCCGCCATGCATCGAAGCAATCCGCTTCACAATCGCCAGACCCAAGCCAGTACCCTTCCCGCCCCGAGCACGATCGCCGCGAGTAAACGGATTAAAGATCGCCTCGAGCTCCGAAGGATCAATCCCCGCCCCACGGTCCATCACGCTCAGCACCACATACGGCGCGCTGACGTCACCGCTCACATAAGCCGCAACTTCTACGCTGCTGCCGGCATGATTCAGGGCGTTGCCGATCAGGTTGTTCAGCAATCGCTTCATCGAAACCCGGCGCAACGGAAACGGCTGGATCGGCTCAAGACGCAAACGGACTTTCTCTTCATTCTGGTTGTAAGGCGCTGCCACCTCACGCACCAGATCGCTGAGATCGACCTCTTCCACCGATTCATCACGACCATCACGAATGAACGCGAGGAACTGGTCGAGAATCGCGTCCATGTCCTCGATGTCACGCACCATGTCGTCAGTCAGGTCGTTGCGATCGCCCATCAATTCCAGCGACAGCCGCAGACGCGTCAATGGTGTGCGCAAATCGTGGGAAACCCCCGCCAGCATGAGCTCGCGCTCCCGTCCGGCCTGCTCGACGTCTTCAGCCATCTGGTTAAAGGCGCGATACACCTCGGTCATTTCGCTCGGCGTATCACTGATCGGCAGACGCACGCTGCGGCCCTGACCGAGTTGCCGCGCAGCGAAGACCAAGCGTTTCAACGGCTGATTGAGCTGACTGACGAAAATCCATGCCGACGCCGTCGACAGCAGACCAATGGCGAGGAACCAGCCGAGCACGTTCCAGATTTTCTGGCCGCGTAACGGATGCGGGTACAACGGTACTTTCAGCCAGCCATCACCGAGGCTCGGCGCGCGAACCCACAGCGCCGGCGGCGAATGCATGCGCAAACGCACTTCGGTGTCGGCACCCAGCTCCGCCTGCATCTGCCGCTGATAGATTTCGCTATACGGCCAGTGCTGTTCGCCTTCCGGCACACCGGCACCGACCACGCGGATCAGGGTCGCGGCATCGGCAATCTTCGCGCGGTTTTCTTCGTCGGCGGCCCAATAGGCGCGCAGCGTCAGGGCGACGCCGTGACTGTACTGACGATCCACCAGCACGTCCTCGTTCATCAACAGATAAACCAGGGTCAGCGCCTTGGAAAACAGCACGACGATAAGCACCAGCCAGAGGGTGCGGGAGAAAAAACTTTGGGGGAACCAGACGGGGGTTTTCATGAATAACCGCTACACACTTGCAGGAGCGAGCAATGCTCGCATATTGCGGATTGCGAGTCTGCGGGCCGGGTCATTCAACCCGGGCCCGACAGACCCGCTCCTACAAATCGCCGATCACTTGGTGGCGGCGCCATCCGGTACGAACACGTAGCCTACGCCCCAGACAGTCTGGATGTAGCGCGGCTTGGATGGATCGGGTTCGATCATCCGGCGCAGACGCGAGATCTGCACGTCGATGGAACGCTCGAGGGCATCCCACTCGCGGCCACGGGCCAGGTTCATCAGCTTGTCACGGGTCAGTGGCTGACGCGCGTTCATCACCAGAGCCTTGAGTACCGCAAACTCACCGGTGGTGAGCATGTGCACTTCGTCGCCGCGCTTCAGTTCGCGGGTGGCCAGCGACAACACGTAATCACCGAAGGTGACGTTTTCGTCTTCGCTGCCCGGCGCGCCTGGCACCGGTGCGGCCTGACGGCGCAGAACGGCTTTGACCCGGGCCATCAGCTCGTCCGGGTTGAACGGCTTGGCCAGATAATCGTCGGCGCCCAGTTCCAGGCCCTTGATGCGGCTGATCTCATCGCCCTTGGCGGTGAGCATGATGATCGGGATCTGATTGTTCGCGGCGCGCAGGCGGCGGCAAGCGGTCAGGCCGTCTTCACCCGGCAGCATCAGGTCGAGTACGACCAGATTGAACACTTCACGCGACAACAGACGATCCATCTGTTCGGTGTTCGGAACGGTACGGGCGCGGTAGCCCTTGCTGACGAAGAAACGTTCCAGCAGGCTGCTCAGCCCCGGATCGTCATCAACGATAAGAATTTTTTCGCCTTCAGCAGTTTGTGCAGTGCTGCTCATTAGATGCTCCTTTTAGCTCGGCGCGCATTATGGCGTAGCTGCCGTTATACGCACCGTGTGCATTGTTAGCAGATTTTTCCTTCACTGCCAGAAAACCGGGGTTTATGCCTACAGACTGCAACACCCCCGAATGGCAGAACGCTGGTTATAATGCGCGGCGTTTTGTGCCAGGCAACGTCTGAATCGTTACCGCAGGTGATCGCCGGTTTTTTTCATGGCAACCGCAGTAATTGTTCGATTTCACGGGTCAATGGGGTGCCTTTTGACCCAGGCAGCGGCCATCTTCATGCCGCTCAACCAGACTCCGGGCCTTTATTTTCGCGCCTGCGAGCCTGCTTTCACAATATGTCAGGTGGTTTTATGGACAGCATCAACAGCCGCATCGCCGAGGAACTCGGCGTACGCCCACAACAGGTCGAAGCGGCCGTCGCGCTACTCGATGAAGGCTCAACCGTTCCCTTCATCGCCCGTTACCGGAAAGAAGTCACCGGCAGCCTCGATGACACCCAGTTGCGTCATCTGGAAGAGCGCCTGCGCTACCTGCGAGAACTCGACGAACGGCGCATCAGCATCCTCGCCAGCATCGAAGAGCAAGGCAAACTCACGCCGCAACTTGAGCGCGACATCAAGCTTGCCGACACCAAAACCCGCCTCGAAGACTTGTACTTGCCGTACAAGCAGAAGCGCCGCACCAAGGGCCAGATCGCCCTGGAAGCCGGCCTCGGCGACCTCGCGGATGGCCTGTTCAACGACCCGAACCTGGCCCCGGAAACCGAAGCGGCACGTTTCGTCGACGCCGAAAAAGGCGTGGCCGATGTCAAGGCTGCCCTCGAAGGCGCCAAATACATCCTCATGGAACGCTTCGCCGAAGACGCCAGCCTGCTGGAAAAACTGCGTAACTACCTGAAACAGGAAGCCACCCTCAGTGCCCGCGTTATCGCTGGCAAAGAAGAGGAAGGCGCCAAGTTCCGCGACTACTTCGAACACGACGAACCACTGAAAAGCATGCCGTCGCACCGTGCGCTGGCGATTTTCCGTGGCCGCAACGAAGGCATTCTCAGCTCCGCGCTGAAAGTCGGCGACGAGCTGCCGGGCACCATGCACCCGTGCGAAGGCATGATCGGCCAGCAATTCAACATCCAGAACCAGAACCGTCCGGCCGACAAATGGCTCGGCGAGGTGGTGCGCTGGACGTGGAAGGTCAAGCTCTACACGCACCTGGAAACAGACCTGCTCGGCGAACTGCGTGACGGCGCTGAAACCGAAGCGATCAACGTCTTCGCCCACAACCTGCACGATCTGCTGCTGGCCGCCCCGGCCGGCCCGCGCGCTACTCTGGGCCTCGACCCGGGCCTGCGTACCGGTTGCAAGGTGGCCGTGGTCGATTCCACCGGCAAGATGCTTGATCACGCCACGGTTTACCCGCACGTGCCGCACAACAAGTGGGATCAGACCATCGCCATTCTGGCCGCCCTGTGCGCCAAGCACTCGGTTGACTTGATCGCCATCGGCAACGGCACCGCCAGCCGCGAAACCGACAAACTGGCGATCGAACTGATCAAAAAATACCCAGCGATGAAGATGACCAAAGTCATGGTCTCCGAAGCCGGCGCATCGGTGTACTCGGCATCGGAACTGGCGGCCAAGGAATTCCCGGATCTCGACGTATCGATCCGTGGCGCCGTGTCCATCGCCCGTCGTCTGCAGGATCCACTGGCAGAACTGGTGAAAATCGATCCGAAATCCATCGGTGTCGGCCAGTACCAGCACGACGTTTCGCAGCTGAAACTGGCGCGTGGTCTGGATGCAGTGGTTGAAGACTGTGTGAACGCCGTCGGCGTGGACGTGAACACCGCTTCGGTAGCGCTGCTGGCGCGTATCTCCGGCCTCAACTCGACGCTGGCGCAGAACATCGTCGCTCACCGCGATGAGCACGGCGCGTTCAAAACCCGTGCAGCCCTGAAGAAAGTCGCGCGTCTGGGCGAAAAAACCTTCGAACAGGCGGCCGGTTTCTTGCGCGTGATGAACGGCGACAACCCGCTGGATTCCTCGGCCGTTCACCCGGAAGCCTATCCGCTGGTGCAGCGTATTGCCGCTGAAACCGACCGCGACATCCGCTCGCTGATCGGCGACGCAAGCTTCCTCAAGCGTCTGGATCCGAAGAAGTACACCGACGAGACCTTCGGTCTGCCCACCGTCACCGACATTCTGCAAGAGCTGGAAAAACCGGGCCGCGACCCGCGTCCGGAGTTCAAGACAGCCGAGTTCCAGGAAGGCGTTGAAGACCTGAAAGACCTGCAACTGGGGATGATCCTTGAAGGCGTGGTCACCAACGTGACTGCGTTCGGTGCCTTCGTCGACATCGGTGTACATCAGGACGGTCTGGTGCACATCTCGGCGCTGTCGGAGAAATTCATCAAGGATCCACGCGAAGCGGTGAAGGCCGGTGACGTGGTGAAAGTGAAGGTCATGGAAGTCGATATCCCGCGCAAACGTGTCGGCCTGTCGATGCGCATGGGCGACACCCCGGGCGAGAAGATCGACGGTGCCCGTGGCTCGCGTCCGGGCTCGGCGCAGCGCCAGCCTTCGAACAATGCGCCACGCAAGGAAACCGCCACCGCCGCGCCGGTGAACAATGCGATGGCCTCGCTGTTCGCTAACGCCAAGCAGTTGAAGAAACGCTGATGGAGATTCCGGCCGGGCTCGTCGAGAGCGCGTTTTTCAAGCTGTTGGGCTGCCGCCTGCACAGCCTGGAAACCGGGGTGGCGCAAGTCGCCCTGGTGCTGGAACCCGAACTGCGCAATCGCGGCGGCAAATTGCACGGTGGCGCGCTGTTCAGTCTGGTCGACATCGCCATGGGGCTGGCCTGTTCCAGCACCCACGGTTTCGATCAGCAGAGCGCGACCATCGAGTGCAAGATCAACTATATCCGCGCCGTTTCCGACGGCGAGGTCATGTGCACGGCGCGGGTTATCCACCCGGGCCGGCGCACGTTGGTGGTTGAAGCCGACGTGATGCAGGGCGACAAACTGGTCGCAAAAGCACAAGGCACGTTCGCTGTCCTGTAGCTACCGGTCATCATTTTGAGTTAATTTCGGCGCAATGAATCCTGTAGGAGCTGCCGCAGGCTGCGATCTTTTGATTTTGTTTTTCAATAGCAAGATCAAAAGATCGCAGCCTTCGGCAGCTCCTACAGGTATGTGTGCGGCTGACCGGCTAGAAAAACCAGGCGATAACGCCAGTTTCAACTTCACCCTTGTAGACCGTCCTGCCCACCCCCATATTGGGGCGACTGACGCGTGAAGGAATCCAAATTGAGCGAACTTCTCAACCGCCGCCTGGCTCTGCTCGGCGAGCGCGCTAACCTCTCTCTGCTCGAGCAGTGCCTGCACGGTATCGAACGTGAATGCCTGCGCGTGACCAGCGAAGGTCGCCTGGCGCAAACGCCGCACCCCGAAGCCTTGGGTTCCGCGCTGACCAACGAACAAATCACCACCGACTACTCCGAGTCGCTGCTGGAATTCATCACGCCCGCCCTGCCTGACCCGGCTGATACGCTGGCGAGCCTGGACAAGATTCACCGTTTTGCCTACAGCAAACTCGGCAACGAGTACCTGTGGAGTCCATCGATGCCGTGCCCGTTGCCGGCCGAGGAAGACATCCCGATCGCCTATTACGGCACCTCCAACATCGGTCAGCTCAAGTACGTTTACCGCAAGGGACTGGCCCTGCGCTACGGCAAGACCATGCAGTGCATTGCCGGGATTCACTACAACTTTTCCCTGCCGGAAAAGCTCTGGCCACTGCTGCGTGAAACCGAAGGGTTTGTCGGCACCGACCGCGATTTCCAGTCGTTTTCCTACATCGCGCTGATCCGTAACTTCCGTCGCTACAGCTGGCTGCTGATGTACCTGTTCGGTGCTTCGCCTGCGCTGGACGCCGGATTCCTGCGTGGTCGTTCGCATCAACTCGAACAACTCGATCCGGACACCCTGTATCTGCCGTACGCGACCAGCCTGCGCATGAGCGACCTCGGTTACCAGAGCAACGCCCAGGCCGGTCTGACGCCGTGCTACAACGATCTGGCGAGTTACACCGACAGCCTGCGCAAAGCCGTGGCCACGCCGTACGCGCCGTATGTTGAAGTCGGCACGCACAAGGATGGTGAGTGGGTTCAGCTGAACACCAACATCCTGCAGATCGAAAACGAGTACTACTCCAACATCCGCCCGAAACGCGTGACCTACACCGGCGAGCGGCCGATTCAGGCGCTGGTGGCCCGTGGCATTCAGTACGTTGAAGTGCGGTGCCTGGACATCAACCCGTTCCTGCCGATGGGCATCGACCTCACCGAGTCGCGCTTCCTCGACGCGTTCCTGCTGTTCTGCGCGCTGAACGACAGCCCGCTGCTGACCAACACTTCGTGCGGCAATGCCACGTCGAACTTCCTTAGCGTGGTCAAAGAAGGTCGTCGTCCGGGTCTGGAGTTGCAGCGTGACGGTGAGTTGGTCGAGATGAAGACCTGGGCTGCCGAACTGCTGGAACAAATCGCCCCGCTGGCGGCGTTGCTGGATCAGAGCCATGGCGGCGATGCGCACAGCAAGGCGCTGGATACGCAACTGGCCAAGGTCAGCGATCCGTCCCTGACGCCATCCGCGCAGGTTTTGGCGGCGATGGCTGAGCATAAGGAAAGCTTTGCGCAGTTCTCGTTGCGTCAGAGTCAGGCGCACGCGGAGTTTTTCCGTAGCGAGCCTTTGGCGGGGGATGAGCAGGCGAAGTTTGAGGAGTTGGCGCGTTCGTCGCTGGCTGCGCAGGCTGAGCTTGAGCAGAACGAGGTGGGCGATTTTGATGTGTTTGTCGGGTCGTATCAGGCGAGTATTTTGGCGATCAGCAACTGAAGAGCCCCTCACCCTAGCCCTCTCCCAGAGGGAGAGGGGACTGATTTAGGTGCTCATGAAAGTTACGCCGACCTGAAATACCGAGCCGAACTCAGGCCTTGAAAAGCACAGAGATCGGCCCCCTTTCCCCTCGCCCCCTTGGGGGAGAGGGCTGGGGTGAGGGGGCAAAGATCTAACGTCGAACGCTAGATCCGAGATATCCACAATTTTGATCGTTCCCACGCTCCGCGTGGTAACGCCTCAAGGGACGCTCCGCGTCCAGGTGACGCAGAGCGTCACCGGCTGCATTCCCACGCAGAGCGTGGGGACGATCTGCTCCCTCGCTCTTAGATTTTTCCGCTCATAAGCTCATTCGAAAAAGTTATTTATTTACTGATTCTTAGATCATTTAGTCTCCTTTCACGCCGACGCTCGCTCGCCTGATATGGAGCTCTTCAATGAAACTGAATTTCCCGCTTCGCCTGCTCGCCGTAGCCTCTCTGGCTGCCGCGAGTTTTCTGGCTCAGGCCGCCGACCTCACCGTCGCCTACCAAACTACCGTTGACCCGGCGAAAGTCGCTCAGGCCGACGGCGCTTACGAAAAGGCCACCAAAGCCGATATTGCCTGGCGCAAGTTCGACAACGGCGCCGACATCATCGCCGCCATCGCTTCCGGCGACGTGCAGATCGGCTACCTCGGTTCGAGCCCGCTGACCGCTGCGATCACCCGCAAAGTCCCGGTCGAAACCTTCCTCATCGCCACTCAGATCGGCGCTGCCGAAGCACTGGTTGCCCGCGACGGTTCCGGCATCAAGACCCCGCAGGATCTGGTCGGCAAGAAAATCGCTGTGCCGTTTGTATCGACCGGTCACTACAGCCTGCTCGCCGCGTTGAAGCACTGGAACATCGATCCATCAAAAGTCACCATCCTCAACCTCGCGCCCCCAGCCATCGTTGCTGCGTGGAAACGTGGTGACATCGACGCCACCTACGTTTGGGATCCGGCGCTGGGCGTAGCCAAGGAAAACGGCAAAGTGCTGATCACTTCCGGCGAACTGGCCAAGTTCGGCGCGCCGACTTTCGATGCGTGGATCGTGCGCAAAGACTTCGCCGAGAAGCACCCGGAAATTGTCACCGCGTTCGCCAAGGTTACCCTCGACGCCTACGCCGATTACCGCAAAGACCCGAAAGTCTGGCTCGCCGATCAATCCAACGTCGACAAACTGGTGAAACTCTCCGGCGCCAAGGCCAGCGATATTCCGCTGCTGCTGCAAGGCAACGTCTACCCGCTCGCGGCTGATCAGGTCGTCACCCTCGGCGCGCCGACCACCAAAGCCATCACCGACACCGCTGCGTTCCTCAAGGAGCAAGGCAAGGTCGAAGCCGTTCTGCCGGACTACGCGCCGTACGTCAGCGCCAAATTCATCACCAACTGATCGGGAGTTAACCGCGATGGCCTTGCTACAGCTGGAGCGCATCAGCGCACAGTACCCGGGCAGCCCGACACCGGTGCTGGCGGATATTTCTCTGACTTTGGGGCCTCAGCAATTGCTGGTCGCCCTCGGCCCGTCCGGCAGTGGCAAGACTTCGCTGTTGAACCTGATTGCCGGTTTCGTCGAACCGAGCGCCGGGCGCATCACCCTCGACGGCGTGCCGGTCAAAGGCCCGAGCGCCGAACGTGGCGTGGTGTTCCAGGACGACGCGTTGCTGCCTTGGCAGGACGTGTTGGCCAACGTCGCATTCGGTCTGGAACTGGCCGGTGTCGCCAGGGACAAGCGCGAAAAGATCGCCCGCGAAATGCTCGCGCTGGTCGATCTTTCCGGTTTCGAAAGCCGCCGTATCTGGCAACTCTCCGGTGGCCAGAAACAGCGTGTCGGCCTCGCCCGCGCCCTTGCCGCTGACCCGCGCGTATTGCTGATGGACGAACCCTTCGGCGCGCTCGATGCGTTCACTCGCGAACAAATGCAGGAGCTGTTGCTGCAAGTCTGGCAGCGCACCGCCAAGCCGGTTTTCCTGATTACCCATGACATTGAAGAAGCGGTGTTCCTCGCCACTGACCTGATTCTGCTCGCGCCGAATCCGGGGCAGATCGTTGAGCGTCTGCACCTGGATTTCGGTCAGCGTTACGCCGCCGGCGAGTCCGCCCGCGCGATCAAATCCGATCCGCGTTTTATCGAAACCCGCGAACACGTGCTGAGCAAAGTGTTCTCGCAACGCAGCGCCGGGCAACGGCAGGAGCGCGCATGAGCAGTTACGACGTTTCCTCGGCTGCGGTAAAACCAGTCAGCGCATCGGTGGTGATTCCGGTGCGCCGCAGCCTCAGCACGCGCTGGATCAGCCTGTTGACGCTGTTTGCATTGTTAGCGATCTGGTGGGTGGTGACTGCCACCGGTCTGATCGAACCATTGTTCCTGCCGCCACCGTCCGCCGTGCTGCAAAAAGGCTGGTTGCTGGCGACCACCGGTTACATGGATTCGACGTTGTGGCAGCACCTTGGTGCGAGCCTGAGCCGTATCGGTCTGGGTCTGGGTTTTGCGATTTTGACCGCTGTGCCGGTGGGCATTGCGATCGGCGCCAACCGCATCGCCCGTGGCGTGCTCGATCCACTGATCGAGTTCTACCGCCCGATTCCGCCGTTGGCTTATCTGCCGCTGATTGTGATCTGGTGCGGCATCGGCGAGTTGTCGAAAGTGCTGCTGATTTATCTGGCGATTTTCGCGCCGATTGCCATCGCTACCGCAACTGGTGTGCGCACGGTTGATCCGGCGAAATTGCGCGCGGCGCAGTCGTTGGGTGCGACGCGTTTGCAGCTGATTCGCCATGTGATTTTGCCAAGCGCGTTGCCGGACATTCTCACTGGTGTGCGCATTGGTCTGGGGGTTGGTTGGTCGACGTTGGTTGCTGCCGAATTGATCGCTGCCACCAGTGGCCTGGGTTTCATGGTGCAGTCGGCCGCGCAATTCCTGGTCACCGATGTCGTGGTGCTGGGGATTCTGGTCATCGCCCTGATCGCCTTCGCCATGGAAATGGGCCTGCGCGCCCTGCAGCGCAAACTGGTGCCGTGGCACGGCCAGGCCCACTGACACATCCCGTTTTTGAATCCCCGTGTAGGAGCTGCCGAAGGCTGCGATCTTTTGATCTTGCTTTTAAAAAGATCAAGATCAAAAGATCGCAGCCTGCGGCAGCTCCTACAGAGGGTGATGAACGCAATTGAAGAGAAAGACCATGAGCAGCCTCGACATCACCCCATTAAGCTCGGCCCTCGGCGCACAGATCAGCGGCGTCGACATCAGCCACCCGCTGTCCCTGGAACACCGCGACGCCATCGAGCAGGCGCTGCTCAAATATCAAGTGCTGTTCTTCCGCAACCAACCAATCGAGCCACCGCAACAGGCGCGTTTCGCTGCGTACTTTGGCGACCTGCACATCCACCCGATCTACCCGAACGTGCCGGAACAACCGGAAGTGCTGATCCTCGACACCGCCGTCACCGACGTGCGCGACAACGCGATCTGGCACACCGACGTGACCTTCCTGCCGACGCCAGCGATGGGCGCAGTGCTCAGCGCCAAGTTGCTGCCGGAGTTTGGTGGCGACACGTTGTGGGCCAGTGGGATTGCTGCGTATGAAGCGCTGTCGGCGCCGCTGAAAGGTTTGCTTGAAGGCCTGACCGCGACTCACGACTTCACGCGCTCGTTTCCGCTGGAACGCTACGGCAACACGCCTGAAGCGCTCGCGCAGTGGGAAGAGGCGCGACGCAAGAATCCACCGCTGTCGCACCCGGTGATTCGCACGCATCCGGTCAGTGGGCGGCGTTCGTTGTTCGTCAATGAAGGCTTCACGTCGAAGATCAATGAACTGTCGGAAACCGAGAGCGAGGCGATTCTGAAGTTCCTGTTTGCCCACGCGACGCGGCCGGAATTCACCATTCGCTGGCGTTGGCAGCAGGACGATATCGCGTTCTGGGACAACCGCGTGACCCAGCATTACGCGGTGGATGACTACCGCCCGGCGCGGCGGGTGATGCAGCGGGCGACGGTGTTGGGGGATGTGCCGTTTTTTTAGGATCAAAAGATCGCAGCCTGCGGCAGCTCCTACCTTGATCGTTCCCACGCTCTGCGTGGGAATGCCGCCCGGGACGCTCTGCGTCCCATCTAAAGCCGAACGCGGAGCGTCCGTGGATGCATTCCCACGCGGAGCGTGGGAACGATCAGCTTCGAGAGGCTCACTCCGCCGTCGAAGGCTTCTCCCACAAATTGATCCCGCCCTCTTGGGCAAACCGGTCAATCTCCGCCAGCTCTTCAGCACTGAAGCTCAAATTCTTCAACGCCCCAACGTTCTCGATAATCTGCTCCGGCCGGCTCGCACCGATCAACGCCGAGGTCACCCGAGGATCGCGCAGCGTCCACGCCAGCGCCAATTGCGCCAGACTCTGACCACGACGCTTGGCAATCTCGTTCAACGCCCGCACATGAGCGATGTTGGCCTCGGACAAGTGCGAAGCCTGCAGCGAACCACCACCCGGACGATTGACCCGCGCATCCGCCGGCACGCCGTTGAGGTATTTGTCGGTGAGCAGCCCTTGCGCCAACGGAGTGAACGCAATCACGCCCGTGCCGAGTTCGTCGGTGGTATCGAGCAGATCCTTTTCCACCCAGCGATTGAGCAAGTTGTACGCCGGTTGATGGATCAGCAGCGGCACTTTCCACTCTTTCAACAACGCAGCAATCTCACGGGTTTTCACCCCGGAATACGACGAGATGCCGATGTACAACGCCTTGCCCTGCTGCACCGCAGTGGCGAGGGCGCTGGCGGTTTCTTCCAGCGGGGTGTCCGGGTCGAAGCGGTGCGAATAGAAGATATCTACATAGTCGAGACCGAGGCGTTGCAGGCTCTGGTCGAGGCTGGCCAGCACGTACTTGCGCGAGCCGCCGCCCTGACCGTAAGGGCCGGGCCACATGTCCCAACCGGCCTTGCTGGAGATGATCAGTTCGTCGCGGTACTGCTTGAAGTCTTCACGCAGCAGGCGGCCGAAATTGGTCTCGGCGCTGCCGTACGGCGGGCCATAGTTGTTGGCCAGGTCGAAGTGATTGATGCCCAGATCGAACGCGGTGCGCAGCAAGGCGCGTTGAGTGTCAATCGGCGTGCTGTCACCGAAGTTGTGCCACAGGCCCAGCGACAGCGCTGGCAGCACCAGACCGCTGCGCCCGACGCGGCGGTAAGGGATGGAGTCATAGCGATTTTCGGCAGCGGTGTAAGTCATCGAATCCTCTCTTGTCTGTCTTTTAGTCATCTGAAACCGAACACCTTTGTGGCGAGGGGATTTATCCCCGTTGGGTGGCGAAGCCGCCCCAAAACCTGAAACTTCGATGAATCAGGTGCGCCGAATGCGCTGGTTTTACGACTGCTCCGCAGCCGAACGGGGATCAATCCCCTCACCACAAAAGCTCTACCAATCATGCGAAACGGTTTACAGGTCGGGCCAGGCCAAGGTTCTGGCGTAACGTCCGACCCTCGTATTCCGTTCTGAACAACCCACGCCGTTGCAGTTCCGGCACCACGCCGTTGGCGAAGTCTTCGAGCCCGCCCGGCAGGTGCGGCACCAGCACGTTGAAGCCGTCCGCCGCGCCCTGTTCGAACCATTCCTGCAAACGATCAGCAATCTGCTCAGACGTACCGACCAGGCTGTAATGCCCGCGCCCGCCAGCAATCTTGCGACCGAGTTCGGCAAGGCTCAGGTTCTCCCGCCCCGCCAGCTCAGTGAGCAATTTCTGCCGACTCTGCTGGCCGCTTTCGGTCAGTGGCAATTCGGGTAACGGCCCGTCCAGCGGGTACTTCGATAAATCGAAGTTGCCCAGCATACGCCCAAGTAAAGCCACGCCAACCTCGGGTTCGACTAATTGCTGAAACGTTTCACATTTTTCCTGCGCTTCGGCTTCGGTGCGGCCGACCACGACAAAAACCCCGGGCATGATTTTCAGCGAATCGGCGCTGCGACCGTACTTGGGCAGACGCCCCTTGAGGTCGGAGTAAAACGCTTGAGCGTTGGCCAATGAAGTCTGCGCGGTGAACACCACTTCAGCCGTCTGCGCGGCCAACTCGCGTCCGGTCTCAGAAGATCCCGCCTGCACGATCACCGGTTGCCCCTGCGGCGAGCGTGCAACGTTCAGTGGGCCTTTGACCCGAAAGTGCTCACCCACATGATCCAGCACATGCAACTTCGCAGGGTCGTAATACGCCCCGCTCGCCTTCTCGCGCACAAAGGCATCGTCCTCCCAACTGTCCCACAGCCCGGTGACCACCTGATGAAATTCCCGCGCACGGCTGTAGCGTTCGGCATGGCCGATATGCTCATCACGACCAAAATTCAGCGCTTCGGCAGCATTGTCCGAGGTCACCAGATTCCACCCCGCTCGGCCGCCTGATAAGTGATCAAGCGAGGCGAATTTGCGCGCCACGTGATACGGCTCGTTGTAGCTGGTGGTTGCCGTCGCAATCAGGCCGATGTGCTCGGTCACCGCACTCAGCGCCGAGAGCAATGTCAACGGCTCAAAGTGATCAGAGCGCGCCATGCGACTGGCGATGTCCTGGGTCGGCGCGGCGACGCTGTCAGCGACAAACAACGCATCGAATTTCGCCGCCTCGGCAATCTGCGCCAGCCGCTTGTAATGGGCGAAATCCAGACCTGCATTCGCCGGCACTTCAGGATGCCGCCACGCTGCGACGTGGTGCCCGGTGGCCATGAGAAATGCGCCGAGTTTCAACTGTCTGCTCATCTCAGAAATCCTTGCGCAGTTGCACGCCGAAGTAGCGTTCGTCGTCGCGTGGCACGGCGCGGTAGATGTAGTTGCCACCGCTGGCGAGCACCGGCGAGTAAGACTTGTCAGTGAGGTTTTTGCCGAGCAGCGCAACACGCCAGCCATTGCTGTAATCGGCGAGTGCGACGCTGGCGTTCCAGATGCCGTAGGCGCCCTGTTTGGTGTCGACGTTCTGACTGATGTCGTACTGCACTTCGCTCTGCCAGCTGTAGTCGGTGCCGAGTTCGATATCCAGGCCGTTATCCAGCGGAATCGTGTAATCGGCGCGCACGTAGCTTTTCCAGTCCGGGCTGAATGGCAGCGGTTTGCCGTTGACGTTGCAGGACGCCGCCGCGCCCGCCGGGCAGGCGAATTCGTCGATGCGTGCGCGGGTGTAAGCGAGTGCGCCGGACAGTTTCAGTTGCTGGGTCGCTTGCAGGGCGTAATCGAGCTCGACGCCTTCGGTGCCGACGCTGCCGGCGTTGATCAGACGCGTCACCACTTGCCCGGCGACGGTGTCGAAGAAGTTCGCCTGATAGTTGTCGTACTCGCTGTGGAACACCGCGAGGTTGGTGGTCAGGCGGTTGTTCCAAGACGTGGCTTTGATGCCCGCCTCCCAAGTGTTGGAGGTTTCCGGTTTCAGCGCTTCGGTATCGCGCGGCTGCATGTTGAAGAACACGTTGTAGGCCGGGCCTTTGTAGCCGCGCGAGTAGGTCAGGTACGTGGTGACGGCGTCGCTCAAGTCGTACTGCACTCCGAGGCGACCAGACCAGCCATCTTCATCGACGGAACCTGAGCTGCTGGTCGCCGGTTGGATACCGCTGACGGTGGTGGCCGACGTCGACACGCGGCGGTGATCGTATTCGAGATCATCGTGGGTGTAGCGCAGGCCGGCGATGCCGCGAAAGTCCGAAGTGAAGTTCAGCGTGCTCTCGCCGAACACCGCGTAACTGTCGCTAGTGGTGCTGTAATTGGCGACGCCACGGTCGGTGCGCGTGGTGGTCGTCAGGGTGCGCTGATAGGTCTCTTCGTCCTTGCCGTGCATGTAGAACAGACCGCCGACGTATTCGAGGAATTCGCCTTTCGGTGAGGCCAGGCGCAGCTCTTGCGAGTATTGATCGAAGGCCAGATCACCCTTGTCCGCCGTGCCGGGAAACGCTGCGGTCACCGTGCCGAGACGGTCGCCGTCCTGATATTGGGTGTTGTCCCAGCCACGCCACGCGGTGATCGACGTCAGCGTGTAATCGCCCAGTTGCCAGTCGAGCTGGCCGGACAAACCTTTGTTGATGTCCTCGACGTGAGTGCGGGTGTCGGTATTGATGTCGCGGTTGTGGCTGGAGGCGTACGCCGGGCTCAGCGCATTGGCGAAGGCCGGGGTCAGTGACTTGCTGACCACGCCATTGGGGCCGTCGTCGTGGGACTGCATGTAGTCGGCGATCAGGGTGAAGGTGACGTCGTCATTCGGGGTGAATTCGAGTTTGCCGCGCACGCCGCGATGGTTGTAGCCGTTGACCTCCTGACCATTATGTTGGTTGTCGACGTTGCCATCGTAGGTGCCGAACAGCGTGCTGATCGAGCCCTTCAACGTCTCAGGAATCAGGCTGCCGCCGAGGCCGAAACGGGTGCGGCTTTCGTTGCCGCTGTAGTACGACTGATCGATGTAGCCGTGGGTCTCGGCGGTGGGTGCCTTGCTGGTGATGTTGAGCACGCCAGCCGAGGCGTTCTTGCCGAACAGCGTGCCTTGCGGCCCGCGCAAAACTTCGACGCGCTCGAGATCGAGCAGATCCATGGTTGCCTGTCCCGGACGCGCATACACCACGCCATCAATC
Source organism: Pseudomonas sp. NPDC087804 (assembly GCF_044742965.1). Taxonomy (NCBI): domain Bacteria; kingdom Pseudomonadati; phylum Pseudomonadota; class Gammaproteobacteria; order Pseudomonadales; family Pseudomonadaceae; genus Pseudomonas; species Pseudomonas sp. NPDC087804. Next base: position 107,493 of record NZ_JBIUVN010000006.1, read on the forward strand.
ACCGTCGCCACGGTCGGCTCGACGCCCGGCGAGGTGGAAATCGTGCCGACGCCGCGCACGAACAACGAGGTGTCTTTGTTCGATGCGCCGGTACGGAAATTCAGCGACGGTACTTGCTGAACGATGCTCGCCACGCCGTTGCGGTTATCGCGTTCGAGCTGCTCGCCGTCGATCACCGAGACCGCGACCGGCACCTTTTGCAGCGACTCTTCGCGGCGGGTCGCGGTGACGGTGACCGACTTCAGCGTCGGCTCCTGATCGCTGCTGTCAGCAGCGAATGCATTGGGCAACGGCAGCGCCGCCAGCCCCGTCAGTAACCAGCCAGCGGCGCGAATCGACTGCGCCAGTTTGTGTGTCGCCCCAGGAATGTTGTGCATGTTCTGCCCGCTCGAAATTGGCCCTGATCCGCTGCCGTTCTGCGACGACAGCGCCTGAATCGGTGTCTTGGGCATTCGCTCGAGCGAGTAGCAGACAACGCGCTTTGTTAGCGCTAACATCGCCAATATTGGCCATCCGCACATAGACCGTCCAATACTGAAAAATTAGTTTTATATGCGATTTGGTTTTTAACAAGGATCGAACCATGAGCGAAGAAAAGCCGCGCAAACGCCGTGGCGCCGGACGCGTGACCCTGAATGCCGTGGCGCGCGAGGCCGGGGTGTCCGCGATCACCGTGTCGCGCTACTTCAATCAGCCCGAACAGGTGTCGCCTGAACGCCGCGAGCGGATCGCGGCAGTGGTGGCTGATTTGGGTTATGTACCGAATCTGGTAGCCGGCGGGCTGGCCTCGGCGCGGGGGAAAATCGTCGGCATGGTCATTCCGAACATTTCCGGGCCGATCTTCGCCAACACCATTCAGGGTTTCAGCGATACGCTCAGCCGTCACGGTTATCAGCTGTTGCTGGCGTCGAGTTACTTCAGCACCGAGCAGGAAGAAAACGCCGTGCGCGCGTTTCTCGGCTGGTCGCCGGCAGCACTGGTGCTGACCAGTCACTTTCACAGCGCGGGTACGGAAAAAATGATCGCCGAGGCGGATATTCCGGTGATCGAGACGTGGGATTACCAGCCGGATCGCGAGCCGATGCAGATCGGTTTTTCGCATTTCGACGTAGGCGTGACGGCGGCGAATTATCTGCTGGGAAAAGGTTATCGACGCATTGCGTTCGTGCAGAACAGCGCTGCGGGTGACTTCAGCGCCCTGGAACGCCGCGACGGTTACGCGGCGACCTTGCGAGAGGTCGGCGTGGAGCCGTGGGTCTTTGCCCCCGACGCTGATCGCACGCCCTTCGAAGCCGGCAAACAGGCGATGGACGCCCTGATGAACGCCTCACCGCGCCCCGACGCGATCATCTTCGCCAACGACAACCTCGCCGCCGGCGGCCTCCTCGCCGGGCAACGCGCGGGCATTAAAATCCCTCAAGACTGCGCCGTTCTCGGCTTCGGTGATTACCCGTTCGCCGAGATGCTGCTGCCGAGCCTGAGCACGATCAAACCGCCGGCGCTGGAGATCGGTGTGCTGGCGGCGACACGCGTGCTGGAAAGTCTTGGTGTGTTGCCGAGCGATGAAGTGCAACGGCTGAATCTGCTGCAGTGCCAAGTCATCGAACGGGAAAGCACCTGAAACGGACATCTCAGTAGGAGCTGCCGCAGGCTGCGATCTTTTGATCTTTAAAAACAAGTCAAAAGATCGCAGCCTGCGGCAGCTCCTACAGGGTCATCTTTACATCGAGAGTTCGCGCAAGGCGGCTGCCGCGAGGAAACCGGAGCGGGAGCGATAGCGCTGGTCACGCCGCACAGTCTGGTCAATACGCTCAAGCAGCTGTTCAGGCAGCGTGGCATTAAACCGCACTGACTTGCCGAAATACGGGGTGATATCAAAATCGACCACACCCCAGATCCCTCCCGCGTAATCCGGGTTATCGAGATGAGCATCAATCTCCCGCACTTGAGGCAACGGCGCGCCGTCGGCGACCAAGCCTTCATAATGAAGCGCCAACGCTTCCTGAGTATTCTCAAACGCCTCGGCGACCGTAGTGCCCGCAGAGAAGCAGCCCGGTACATCCGGGATGATCACGCCGTAGTCTGAGTCGGCATCCTTGTGCAGAACGACCGGGAATTTCATGTGAGTGAGTCCTTCCTCTGACAGGTCAATAAACGCCTTCGTTTCCCATAGCACACCTCATTTCAAGCCCGTCTGTTTGAGGATGCTGTTGACCGTCCCTATGGGCAGTTCCGAGTCAGCGTGCTTGATCGTCACCCGTCCCTGCTTAAACGCATGCTTGTATTGGTGGTGACTGCCTTTCACCGCCACCAGATACCAACCATCGTCCTCGATCATCCTGATCATTTCCCGACTGCGCATTTCCTTTGCCCTGTTCGACCGCTGGAGCTGTTTACTCTAGGGGACGCTAGCGCCTGTAATACACACAATACACACCAAGATAAATATTAGCTCACGGAACGGACGCTCGGTTAAGGGCCAGTTCAACGGCAGGCGCGAGCCAGCGAACACCACACCTCGTGAGCCGTGCACATCTGGATGAGTCGCGAAATGTGTCCCGATGGAGAGGACCGGTGTTTTAGTGGTGTGGGCCGGATTGGCTATGCTCTAAAGGACACCGAGGTGACCCTATCGCGAGCAGGCTCACTCCTACAGGAGCTGCGTTGTACATAAAATTCATGTCCAACCACGCTCCACTGTAGGAGTGAGCCTGCTCGCGATAGCGGTCTTTCAGGCAATACACATCCACCAGGCAGAACCCGCCATGCACACCGCCATCATCATTTTCTTCGGCCTGGTTCTGCTCGCCCTGATGCTCTACATCGGCGAGCGCATCGGCTTCAGCCGGCAGACCATGGCTTACAGCTTCGCCGCTCTGTGGCTGGCGTTGACGGTGATTAACGGCGCGGTGGGTGTGGTGCATGCGAAGCAACCGCTGGGTTCCGAAATAGCGATTGGCAGTGCGGTATTTGGCGTGCCGATGGCGGCGATGGTGTTGTTCATGGTGCTGAGCGCCGAGTCGTAAAACGTCCCGGCGCCCAGCTGCCAATCAACGCACCAGATGCAAAAACTGCATATGCCGTTCGTACTGATCGAGGATGTCGTTGATGATCTGTTCTTTGGTGTAGCCGACCAGATCGTAGTCCTGACTGCCCTCGCTCAAATGCACTTCGGCGCGGTAGTAGCGGCGATTGTTGAGCTGCTTCGAGCCCATCCCGCCACGCGCGAAGGACGGCGTGAAGTAGCCGCGCATCTGCACCTGATAGATGAATGGATGCGCATCGCCATGGCCGATTTCGAGGCTGACGCTGTCATTTGCCGGATCCGGCTGGGTGACCACGTTCAAGCCTTTTTCGACAAACACCGCCGTCACTTCTTCAATCGCCGGGCGCACCGTGGTGTCCATGAAGCGGTACACCTCGTCGCGTGACGGGAAGTGCACAGCCTGACTCAGACGCTGTCGCCAGCCGCCCGTGCCACGCCGCGATCCCGAAACCGGCGCCAGCGAATGCAACTGCGCGATCTGCTTCTGTGACTCGAGATAGAACGCCTTGTGCAGGCCCCACATCATCAACAAAAGAATCAGCGAGAACGGCAACGACGTCAGCACCACCGCTGACTTCAGCGCATCGATGCTGCCGGAGAACAGCAGCGCACTGGTGATCAGTGCAGTCATCGCGCCCCAGAACACTCGCAGCCATTTCGGCCCGTCTTCGTCCGGGCTACCGCCCTTGGCCGACAAAGTCGAGAGCACCACGGTGCCGGAATCGGCAGAGGTGACGAAGAACACGAAGCTGATAAACACCGTCACGGCGATGACGGTTTTGCTCCATGGATAGGTTTCCAGCAGCAGGTAAATACTCATCGACGGGTTGTCGAGGGCCGACATGCCCAGCGCACTCATGCCGTGGTTGAGCACCTGATCGATGGCGCTGTTGCCGAAGATCGACATCCACGCGAGGGTGAAACCGAGCGGAATCAACAGCACGCCGAAAACGAATTCGCGGATGGTGCGGCCACGGGAAATCCGTGCGATGAACAGACCCACGAACGGCGACCATGCGATCCACCAGGCCCAGTAAAACACTGTCCAACCGCCGAGCCAGTCGCTCGGTTTGTCGTAGGCGTAGAGGTCGAAACTCTTCATCGGCAAGGCGCCGAGGTAGTCGCCGATATTCTGGATCAAGGTGTTGAGCAGATGCTGGGTAGGCCCGGCGAACAACACGAACAGCAGCAGTGCACACGCCAGCAGCATGTTGATGTCGGACATCACCCGCACGCCTTTATCGACGCCGGAGACCGCAACAATGATCGCCGCGCCCATCATCAGCGTGATCAGGCCGACCTGAATCCACTGGGTGTGAGCGATGCCGAACAGGTAGTCGAGACCGGAGTTGAGGTGCAGCACACCGAAACCCATGTCGGCACCGAGGCCGAACACCGTGGCGATGATGCCGAAGCCATCGACCGCGTAACCGATCGGGCCGTTGATGCGTTTGCCGATCAGCGGATACAGCGCCGAGCGCAGCGCCAGCGGCAGGTTGTGGCGGTAAGCGAAGTAGGCCAGCGCCATGCCGACGAAGGCGAACACGCCCCAGCCATGCAGGCCCCAGTGCAAAAACAGAATCTGCATGGCTTGGCGCGCCGCATCCGCCGTGCCCGCCTCGCCTTGCGGCGGCTGGAGCATGTGGGTCAGCGGCTCAGAGACGCAGAAGAAAAACAGCGTGATGCTGATCCCGGCGGCGAACAGCATACCGGCCCAGGACAGGTAACTGAATTCGGGCTCGTCGTGGTCGGCACCGAGTTTTATCTTGCCGTAGCCGGATAAGGCGGTGACCACCACGAAGACCAGATACAGCGTCATCGCGAGCATGTAGTACCAGCCGACCGTGTTGGCCGCCCAGTTTTGCGCTTCCAGTAACCAGGCGCCTGCCTGCTCCGGCATGGCAATGACAACGAGACCAAACAGCAGAATGACCGTCGCGGCGAAATAGAACACCGGCGGATTCATGCGTACCAGACCGCTGGCGGGGGTAGACGATGCACTCATGAAACGTGCACCTCGAGGGGTTTAGACGTGGCTGAAATGATCGGACTCAGCAAAGGCAAGCCTCCTGTTGTGAGCGGGCAGCGAACCACCGGTTTAACTTGAATGAACGTTCAAGTTAAACATGGATGGGGGGGTAAGGACTAATCGTACGGCTAGGCGGTAGTTTTCCTACGCTAGCTCAAGGATGGGTATGACGCGGGTTTGAGGGGATTCGTTCAACGACAACAGGACTCATGCACAAACCTGTAGGAGCTGCCGAAGGCTGCGATCTTTTGATGTGATTTTTGTAGATCAAAAGATCGCAGCCTGCGGCAGCTCCTACATGGGATTTGCTGCTTGGCCTACTTCTGCGTGCCGTCATCGTGCTGCAAGTTGGCCTGGGTCAGATTGCACCCCGCCGGCACACTGCGCGTCAGCCACACATTGCCGCCAATGGTCGAACCCTTACCGATGGTGATGCGTCCGAGAATCGTCGCCCCGGCGTAAATCACCACATCATCTTCCACGATCGGATGACGCAGATGACCCTTCTGCAACTGGCCGTCTTCGTCCGCCGGGAAGCGTTTGGCGCCCAACGTCACCGCCTGATAAATCCGCACACGCTCGCCAATGATCGCGGTCTCGCCGATCACCACGCCCGTCCCGTGATCGATAAAGAAACTGCGGCCGATCTGCGCGCCCGGGTGGATATCAATACCGGTCGCCGAATGGGCGATTTCCGCGCTGATCCGCGCCAGCAACGGTAGCCCGGCGCGATACAAATGGTGCGCCAGACGATGGTGAATCACCGCCAGAATCCCCGGATAGCACAGCAGCACTTCATCAACGCTACGCGCCGCCGGATCACCGTGATAAGCGGCCAGCACATCGGTATCAAGCAGTGTGCGCAAGCCCGGCAAGGCCAGGGCAAAGTCCTGAATAATCTCAATCGCACGGGCTTCGACTTCGGTGTCAGCCGAAGCGCTGTGGCGGGCGACATAACGTAGCTCCAGGCGCGTCTGCGCCAACAAGGCATTCAGTGCGACATCAAGGGTGTGACCGACGTAGAAATCTTCACTCTCTTCGCGCAGATCCACCGGCCCCAGACGCATCGGGAACAACGCGCCGCACAGCGCTTCGAGAATTTCCGCCATCGCCGCCCGCGACGGCAACTCGCGACCACCCTGCTCGCCGGACGCCCGGCCGTTCTGTGCCCGCCACTGATCCCGCGCGCTGCGCAGTTGACTGACGATGGTCTGCAATTGCCAATGGCTGGAACGCTCGCTCACGGTAAAGACTCCTCACGGGCGGCCGGACTGTCTGGCCGCGTCAACGGCGACTACTTTACGGCATGCTCGCGAGGGCGAATTAAGAACCGATAGTGCTGGGCTCAGTTCATTTGGCTATAAGCGATTCGCGGTTGCCCCTGCAAAAACCCGTGCCTATAGTCCTTTCATCTTTCTCCGCCAGTACGGACTCATGATCAAGAATCAGCTGGAACGCTTTAACCGCCTCGACCTGCTCGGCCATCCGACGCCGCTGGAAAAACTCGAACGCCTGTCCGCATGGCTCGGTCGCGAGGTGTACATCAAGCGCGATGACCTGACGCCGCTGGCCATGGGCGGCAACAAACTGCGCAAACTCGAATACCTCGCTGCTGATGCCTTGGCGCAAGGCGCCGACACGCTGATCACCGCCGGCGCGCTGCAATCGAACCACGTTCGCCAAACGGCTGCGCTGGCCGCCAAACTCGGTCTCGGTTGTGTGGCGTTGCTGGAAAATCCGCTGGGCACCGATGACAGCAACTACACCGGCAACGGCAATCGCTTGCTGCTGGATCTGTTCGACACCAAGGTCGAACTGGTCGACAACCTCGACAACGCGGATGAACAACTTGCCGCCCTCGCCGCGCGTTTGCGCAGCAACGGCAAGAAGCCGTATCTGGTGCCGATTGGCGGTTCGAACGCACTCGGTGCGCTGGGTTATGTGCGCGCCGGTCTGGAACTGGCCGAGCAAATCAAAGACACCGGCCTGAATTTCGCCGCTGTGGTCTTGGCCTCGGGCAGCGCCGGCACGCACAGTGGTCTGGCCTTGGCGTTGAGTGAAGTGTTGCCGCAATTGCCGGTGATTGGCGTGACGGTTTCGCGCAGTGAAGAAGATCAGCGGCCGAAGGTGCAAGGGCTGGCTGAGCGTACGGCGGCGCTGCTCGGCGTCGAACTGCCGGCGGATTTCAAGGTCGAGTTGTGGGACGAATATTTCGGCCCGCGCTATGGCGAGCCGAATGCAGGGACGTTGGCGGCGGTGAAGTTGCTGGCGAGTCAGGAGGCGGTGTTGCTGGATCCGGTTTATACCGGCAAGGCGATGGCGGGGTTGCTGGATGGGATTGGTCGTCAGCGCTTTGATGAAGGCCCGATCATCTTTTTGCACACCGGTGGCGCGCCGGCGTTGTTTGCCTATAGGGATTTTCTGTAAGAGCAAGATCAAAAGATCGCAGCCTGCGGCAGCTCCTACAGGTGATCCCGTGTAGGAGCTGCCGCAGGCTGCGATCTTTTCTAAAGAGAAGCCATATTCAAATAAGATCTAACAAATTAGATATTAAGTATTTTCAAGTCTAACGCAGACATCTTATAGTCTCGCCGCAGGCGAATTTCGCGCAAGACGCATAAGCTGCTTTAGGGCACGATAACGCAGGCGCACGAATCACGAATTCGCCAACTTTCCTTTAGCGTCTTCCATAAGAAAACACAGGGGCTCGTCATGAATTTTTCCGCACTACGTCGCAATCTGCTGGTGGGTTCACTGGGTCTGGCGCTGAGCGCCGGTCTGATCAGCCAGGCCGTGGCCGGTGAGCAGCTGCAACAGATCAAGGACAAAGGCGTTATCAACGTCGGCCTGGAAGGCACGTACCCTCCGTTCAGCTTCGTCGATGCCGACGGCAAACTGTCCGGTTTCGAAGTCGAGCTCTCGGAAGCGATCGCGCAAAAACTCGGCGTCAAAGCGAAGATCCAGCCGACCAAATGGGATGGCATCCTCGCCGCGCTGGAATCCAAGCGTCTGGACGTTGTGGTCAACCAGGTGACCATCTCCGACGAGCGCAAAAAGAAGTATGACTTCTCCGAGCCGTACACCGTTTCCGGTATTCAGGCGCTGGTGCTGAAGAGCAAAGAGTCCGCACTGAACATCAAGACCGCCGCTGACCTGTCCGGCAAAAAAGTCGGTGTGGGCCTGGGTACCAACTACGAACAATGGGTTCGCGCCAACGTGCCGGGCGCTGACGTGCGCACTTACGATGATGATCCGACCAAGTTCGCCGACCTGAACAACGGTCGCACCGACGCCATCCTGATCGACCGTCTGGCCGCGCTGGAATACGCCAAGAAAGCCCCGAAAACCGTCGCCGCCGGTGAAGCCTTCTCCCGTCAGGAAGCCGGTGTTGCCCTGCGTAAAGGTGAGCCGGAACTGCTGGCGGCCGTGAACAAGGCCATCGACGAACTTCGTGCTGACGGCACGTTGAAGAAGCTGTCCGAGAAGTACTTCAACGCAGACGTCACTAAATAATGGAAGTTGGACTTCAATTCGAAGCGCACTTCCCGCAGTTGAGCCAGCAACTCGCCGAGACATCGGCGCTGTTGCTGGACTCCGCGCCCTTTCTGCTCAAGGGCGCGTACTACACGGTCGTCCTCAGCCTCGGCGGGATGTTCTTCGGCTTGCTGCTGGGCTTCGGCCTGGCGTTGATGCGCCTGTCGCGCTTCAAATCGGTGAGCTGGCTGGCGCGCGTGTATGTGTCGTTCTTTCGCGGGACGCCGCTGTTGGTGCAGTTGTTCGTGATCTATTACGGCTTCCCGCAACTGGGAATCGAACTGGATCCGTTACCCGCAGCGCTGATCGGTTTCTCGCTGAACATGGCCGCGTACGCCTGTGAAATTCTGCGCGCCGCGATCGGTTCGATCGAGCGTGGTCAGTGGGAAGCTGCTGCGAGCATCGGCATGACCCGCGCGCAAACGCTGCGCCGGGCCATCCTGCCGCAAGCGATGCGCACGGCGTTGCCGCCGCTGGGCAACAGCTTTATATCGCTGGTCAAGGACACGGCACTGGCCGCCACCATTCAGGTGCCGGAGCTGTTCCGTCAGGCGCAACTGATTACCGCCCGGACTTTCGAAGTCTTCACCATGTATCTTGCCGCCGCGCTGATCTACTGGATTCTGGCCACGGTGCTTTCGCACTTCCAGAACAAGTTGGAAGAGCGGGTCAATCGGCACGACCAGGAGTCCTGACGATGATTGTCGTGGAAAAACTGACCAAGCAATTCAAGGGTCAGGTCGTGCTCAACGGCATCGACCTCGAGGTCAAGGAAGGCGAAGTCGTCGCGATCATCGGCCCCAGCGGTTCGGGGAAAACGACGTTCCTGCGCTGCCTGAATTTCCTTGAACAGCCCACCAGCGGCCGGATCAAGGTCGGCGATATCGAAATCGATACCAGCCGCCCGTTGAACCAGCAGCAGGGTCTGGTGCGCAATTTGCGCCAGCACGTGGGTTTCGTCTTTCAGAACTTCAATCTGTTCCCGCACCGCACCGCACTGGAAAACGTCATCGAAGGCCCGGTTGTGGTCAAGAAGATACCACGCGACGCCGCCATTGCCCTGGGCAAAAAGCTGATGGCCAAGGTCGGTCTGGCGGGCAAAGAGGACGCTTATCCGCGTCGTCTGTCTGGCGGTCAGCAACAGCGTGTGGCGATTGCCCGGGCGCTGGCGATGGAGCCAGAAGTGATCCTGTTCGACGAGCCGACTTCAGCCCTCGATCCGGAACTGGTGGGTGAAGTGCTGGCGACCATTCGTGGTCTCGCCGAAGAGAAACGCACCATGGTTATCGTGACTCACGAAATGGGTTTTGCCCGCGACGTGGCCAACCGTGTGGTGTTTTTCGACAAAGGCGTGATCGTCGAACAAGGCGAAGCCAAAGCGTTGTTTGCCAACCCGAAAGAAGAGCGCACCAAACAGTTTCTCAGCAAGTTTCTGAATCACGCCTGAATCTGTTCAATGCGTTAAACGATAACTTCCACGGATGGAAGTTAGGCTTATCCCGTCGAATAAACTTCCTGCAATAACAAACACCCTGAATGCAGTGCACTTATATGTTCTGCAACAGACACATATCAATAGAAAACCCTGATCAAACCATGATTGGGTTCAAACAGTGTAGCCCTCGAAACCGGCAAAACGCCCGAATAATCGTGGTCTCATTCGCCAATCCTCCTAGGCAGAATGCCTCGCAAGCGTAGGAAGGTTCTGATTAATTCGTAATTCACGGATTAGCTTAACGCCTCTATTGACTCCACTTCCCGCACGTTCTTATCTAGTCGCCAACCGACGCTTATTAGTTCAATCAACCAGCATTCTGACGCAACAGAAGTTCGCTGTTGTATTGCCTGGCAATTCACGCCTTTTGTTTTTCAGAAACGGACTTCGCTGCAAGGCTTCAAGGAGGGAAACCGATGACTCGCACTTCGAACACCCCCGAACTGGCGGCGCCGATCCTCGCGTCCGCGCAAAAAACCGGCATCAACCTGTCTGCGGCTGCACACCTGCTGATCGAGGTGGCGCCCTACCCCGGCATGGACGCCGGCGATCTGATCGAACTGTTCTGGAATCGCTGCTACGTCGCCTCCCATGTACTCACCCGCGACGAGGTGGGCGAGGCCGTCAGTCTGCGTGTGCCGGAGAGTTTTATCGTCGACGGTACGGCGAGCATTCATTACCGGCTCATGCAGGTTGGCCAAGGCCCGGCGCTGTCGGCGGCGACGCGGGTGCAGGTCAAACTCGATTGCCCGGGCGGCCAGCCCCCAGCGCTGTCTGGGGACGAAAACCAGCAATTGGCACCCGTCACCCTGCCCGACACTATTCGCCGTCAGGGCGTGAACCCAAACCAGATCAAACGCGGTGTGCCGCTGACCATCGAGCCTTACGTGAACATGGCCGAGGACGACGAAATCACCTTGCGCTGGGGCGATGTGCGCATGGATCTGCCGGCAGTCACGGCGGCCGATGTCGGGCGGGCGATTCAGGTGTGGGTGCCGCCGGCGGTGATTGTCGAAGCGGGCGAGGATTTGCGCCTGGACGTGACGTACTGCGTGATTGATCGGGTGGGCAACAACTCGCGCTGGGCACCGCCACGGACATTGAAGATTGGATGCGCGAATCCTTATCTGAAAGTGCCGCTGAGGCCGGAGCTCAAGGCCGCCGAATCCCGCAAGCCTTAGCCCACATCTCCAAGAGAGAGGGGATTCTGTGGTGAGGGGATTCATCCCCGATGGGCTGCGCAGCAGCCCCTGCTTTTTAATTTTAGAAGCAGGGCCGCTGCGCGCCCCATCGGGGATAAATCCCCTCACCACAAAAGCACTCACCACAATGACAGCGTCAATATCAAAATCAAGTAACCAACCCGACCATCACCCCTTCTATGCATATTCCTAAAAGTTAGTTTATTTAATATTTATACACGCTTAGGGTATATGAACCGGACCACCGGACATTCTTTCGTTCGCCGCACTTTTGCGGCGTTTTTCATAAGATGTGAGGTAGGTAGTATGGTCCGGAACACAATCACCCCAGTGCAGATCGCCAGGGCATTGCGTGCAGCCAAGGAGCGGCACTGATGTCCAGTCTGGCAGACGCAAACGTCCAGTCGGATCTGGACATCGCCCCGTTGTTGTTGCCCGCGCAGGTTTTGCGCAACGACGCACAAGCCATCAAGGCCGCCCATGAGCTGGCGCAAGTTGCCCGCCTGCAGGCCGCCAAACGCGACCGTCAGCGCAAGCTGCCGTGGTCGGAAATCGAGCAGTTCACCCGCAGCGGTTTAGGCAGCATCGCCATCCCGCGCGAATACGGTGGCCCGCAGGTTTCATTCGTCACCTTGGCCGAGGTGTTCGCGATCATTTCCGCCGCCGACCCGGCGTTGGGACAGATTCCACAAAACCAGTTCGGCATCATCAATCTGGTGCTCGGCAGCGCCACCGAAGCGCAGAAAAAACAGCTGTTCCAGAGCGTTCTGGAAGGCTGGCGGATCGGCAATGCCGGCCCGGAACGCGGCACCAAAAACACCCTGGAATTGAAAGCGCGGATCACCGCCGACGGCGACGATTACGTGATCAATGGCCAAAAATTCTATTCCACCGGCGCGCTGTTTGCGCACTGGGTTGCGGTCAAAGCGCTCAACGATGACGGCAAGCAAGTGCTGGCCTTCGTCCGTCGCGGCACCCCGGGTTTGCGCATCGTCGATGACTGGTCGGGTTTCGGTCAGCGCACCACCGCCAGCGGCACGATTTTGCTGAACAATGTTCGCGTCGAATCGAGCCTGGTCGTCGACAACTGGAAGATCAACGAAATCCCCAACACCCAAGGCGCGGTGTCGCAGCTGATTCAAGCGGCGATCGACGCCGGTATCGCCCGTGGCGCCATCGACGACGCTATCGATTTCGTCAAAACCCGCGCGCGACCATGGATCGATGCCAAGGTCGAGCGGGCCAGTGATGACCTCTATGTGATCGCCGACATCGGCAAACTGAAAATCGAACTGCACGCCGCCGAAGCGCTGTTGCGTAAGGCCGGCAAAGTGCTCGACCAGGTGCACGCCGCGCCGCTCACCGCCGAATCCGCCGCGCGCGCCTCGATTGCCGTGGCTGAAGCGAAAGTGCTGACCACAGAAATCTCTCTAATCGCCAGCGAAAAACTTTTCGAGCTGGCCGGCAGCCGCGCGACCCTCGCCGAATTCAACCTCGACCGTCACTGGCGCAACGCCCGCGTGCACACGCTGCACGACCCGGTGCGCTGGAAATATCACGCGGTCGGCGCCTATCGCCTCAACGGCACTCTACCGGCTCGCCATTCCTGGATCTGACGACCGCACACTTTCTCAAGTGCAATGGAGAAACCTATGACTTTTTCCCATCACGTCGCGGTCATCACCAGCGATGAACAAGCCCTGATCGTCGCCAGCGACCTGGCCGAAGACTTCAAACGCGACAGCGCCGTGCGCGACCGCGAACGACGCTTGCCACTGCCGGAGCTCGATGTATTTTCACGCTCCGGTCTGTGGGGCATCAGCGTGCCGAAGGAATACGGCGGCGCTGGCGTGTCCAACGTCACCCTGGCCAAAGTCATCGCCCTGATCGCTCAGGCTGACGGCTCGCTCGGGCAGATTCCACAGAACCATTTTTATGCACTGGAAGTGCTGCGGGTAAACGGCAGCCACGCGCAAAAACAACGGCTGTACGCCGAAGTACTCGCCGGCCAGCGCTTCGGTAATGCATTGGCGGAACTGGGCACCAAAACCGCCCACGATCGCGTCACCAGCCTCAAACGCGACGGCGACGGTTATCGCATCAACGGCCGCAAGTTCTATGCGACCGGCGCGATTTACGCGCAGCGCATCCCGACCTCGGTCGTCGATGAAAACGGTGTGCAGCAACTGGCGTTCGTCCCGCGTGACAGCCAAGGGCTGAGCGTGATCGACGACTGGAGCGGCTTCGGCCAGCGCACCACCGGCAGCGGTTCGGTGGTGTTTGAAGACGTCTATGTCGCAGCTGAAGACGTGTTGCCATTCCAAAGCGCGTTCGAACGTCCGACCACGGTTGGCCCGTTGGCACAGATCCTTCACGCCGCCATCGACACCGGCATCGCCCGCGCCGCGTACGAAGACGCGCTGCACTTTGTGCGCAGCAAAACCCGGCCATGGATCGATTCCGGCAACGACAAAGCCACCGAAGATCCGCTGACCCTGAAAAGCTTCGGCCACTTGAGTATTCGTCTGCACGCCACCGAAGCCTTGCTCGAACGCGCCGGCGAATTTCTCGACGCCGCACAAGCCGAGAGCAATGCCGAAACCGTCGCTGCGGCATCGATTGCTGTCGCCGAAGCCCGCGCGATCAGCACTGAAATTTCCCTAGCCGCCGGCAGCACATTGTTCGAACTGGCCGGCAGCCAAGCCACACTGATCGAGCACGGTCTCGACCGCCACTGGCGCAACGCCCGCGTGCACACCCTGCACGACCCGGTGCGCTGGAAATATCACGCCGTCGGCAACTATTACCTCAACGATGAAAACCCTCCGCTGCGAGGGACAATCTGATGAGCGCGGCGAAAAAGAAGATTCTGCTCAACGCGTTCAACATGAACTGCATCGGCCACATCAACCACGGCTTGTGGACGCACCCGCGCGACACCTCAACGCGCTACAACACCATTGAGTACTGGACGGAACTGGCGCAATTGCTGGAGCGCGGCCTGTTCGATGGTTTGTTCATCGCTGACATCGTTGGTGTGTACGACGTCTATCAGAACTCGGTCGATGTGCCGCTGAAAGAGTCGATTCAGTTGCCGGTCAACGACCCGCTGCTGCTGGTGTCGGCGATGGCTGCCGTGACCAAAAATCTGGGTTTCGGCCTCACCGCGAACCTCACCTACGAGCCGCCGTATCTGTTCGCCCGCCGCATGTCGACGCTCGATCATCTGAGTCGTGGCCGTGTCGGCTGGAACATCGTCACCGGCTACCTCGACAGCGCTGCCAAAGCCATGGGCCTCAGCGAACAAGTCGAGCATGACCGTCGTTATGATCAGGCCGACGAGTATCTGGAAGTGCTCTACAAGCTCTGGGAAGGCAGCTGGGAAAACGGCGCGGTGCTCAACGATCGCGAGCAGCGGATCTACGCGCAGCCGGAGAAAGTGCACAAGGTCGAGCACAAGGGCGAGTTCTATCAGGTCGAGGGTTATCACCTCTGCGAGCCGTCGCCGCAGCGCACGCCGGTGTTGTTTCAGGCCGGTAGCTCCGATCGCGGTTTGCTCTTTGCCGGGCGTCACGCCGAGTGCGTGTTCATCAGCGGTCAGAACAAACCGTCGACCAAGGTTCAGGTCGACAAGGTGCGCGCCAGTGCCGTTGAAGCCGGGCGCAATCCTGAGGACATCAAGGTGTTCATGGGCCTCAACGTGATCGTCGGCGCAACCGAAGAAGCGGCGTGGGCCAAGCATGCCGAGTACCTGAGTTACGCGAGTGCCGAGGCCGGCGTGGCGCATTTTTCCGCGTCGACCGGTATCGACTTTTCTCAGTACGAAATCGACGAACCGATCCAGTACGTGAAGAGCAACGCCATTCAATCGGCCACGAAAAACCTGCAGAACAACGACTGGACGCGACGCAAATTGCTCGACCAGCACGCGCTCGGTGGCCGCTACATCACCGTGGTCGGTTCGCCTGAGCAAGTCGCGGATGAGCTGGAATCGTGGATCGCCGAAACCGGCCTGGATGGTTTCAACCTGACGCGGATTGTCACGCCGGAAAGCTATGTCGATTTTATTGAGCTGGTGATTCCCGAGTTGCAGCGGCGAGGGTCGTACAAGACCGCGTACGACAGCGGCAGCTTGCGCGAAAAGCTGTTTCACGGTGAGGCGCAGCTACCTGAGCAACACACCGGTTCTTCGTACCGCCGCTAAAAGCATCGCGAGCAGGCTCACTCCTACAGGGGAACGCATTCCAAATGTAGGAGTGAGCCTGCTCGCGATGAGGCCGCAACAGACACCCCAAATTTATGCACTGACTGGAAAAACCATCATGACCAAAAAACTCCTGTCCCACCCAGTCAAAGCACTGGCCCTGGCCCTCGGCCTGTTCAGCTCGACACTCTTCGCCGCCGACGCCCCACTCAAAGTCGGCACCACCGCCGCCTTCGCCATCCCGCTGGAAGCCGCCGTCGAAGAAGCCTCCAAACAAGGCCTCAAAGTCGAGCTGGTGGAGTTCACCGACTGGATCGCACCCAACGTCAGCCTCGCCGCCGGCGACATCGACGTGAACTACTTCCAGCACATCCCGTTCCTCGAAAACGCCAAGGCCGCCGCCGGTTTTGACCTGGTGCCGTTCGCCCCGGGGATCATCAACAACGTCGGCCTCTACTCGAAAAAATACAAAAGCTTCGATGAGCTGCCAGAAGGCGCCAGCGTTGCCATCGCCAACGATCCGATCAACAGCGGTCGCGGTTTGCAGCTGCTGGCCAAGGCCGGTTTGATCACCCTGAAACCCGGCGTCGGCTACAAGGCCACCGAAGACGACATCGTCGCCAACCCGAAGAAAATCAAAATCCTGCAAGTCGAAGCGGTGCAACTGGTGCGCGCTTATGACGATGCAGATCTGGTGCAGGGCTACCCGGCCTACATTCGTTTAGCGAAGACTTTCGATGCCGGTTCGGCGTTGCTGTTCGACGGCCTCGACCACAAGGAATACGTGATCCAGTTCGTCATCCAGCCGAAGAGCAAAACCGATCCGCGCCTGATCAAATTCGTCGACATCTACCAGCATTCGCCAGCCGTTCGAGCGGCGCTGGATAAGGCCCACGGCAAGCTGTATCAAGCCGGTTGGGAAAGCTGAGCATGACGGCCGCGATCCAACGGCGACTGGAAATTCCAGAGCCACACAATGCTGAAAAAACCGAACTGCATCCGGAATTGAATCGCGCTCATGTGCGCTTCATCGGGCTGGGCAAAACCTACAACGGTCGACAAGGCCCGGTCGCCGCGTTGCAAGGCATTGATCTGGCGATTCAGCGCGGTGAAGTGTTCGGCATCATCGGTCGCAGCGGGGCCGGCAAGTCGTCGCTGATTCGTACGATAAATCGTCTTGAGCAACCAACGTCGGGGCGTGTGTTGATCGATCAGGTCGACATCGGCGAGTTCGATGAAGACCGCCTCGTAGCGCTGCGCCGACGCATCGGCATGATCTTCCAGCACTTCAATCTGATGTCGGCCAAGACCGTTTGGCAGAACGTCGAACTGCCGCTGAAAGTCGCTGGCGTACCGAAAGAGCAGCGCGAGAAAAAGGTACGCGAATTGCTCGAACTGGTCGGCCTGCGAGAAAAACACAAGGCCTATCCGGCGCAGCTTTCCGGTGGCCAGAAACAGCGCGTCGGCATCGCCCGCGCGCTGGTGCATGACCCGGATATTCTGCTCTGCGACGAGGCCACCTCGGCGCTCGATCCAGAGACCACCCAGTCGATCCTCGGCCTGCTGCGCGAAATCAACAAACGCCTGGGCCTGACCATCGTGCTGATCACTCACGAGATGGCAGTCATCCGCGAAATCTGCGACCGCGTCGTCGTGCTTGAGCATGGCCGCGTCGTCGAACAAGGCCCAGTGTGGGAAGTGTTCGGCAATCCGCAACACGAGGTCAGCCAGACCTTGCTCGCGCCGCTGCAACACGCGCTGCCGGAAGAATTGCAGAGCCGTTTGCACCCGCAAGCGCCCTCCTCCGACGCGGCTGTGGTGCTGCGTTTGCAGTTCACCGGCAGCGCCAGCGACGAGCCGGATCTGGCGGCACTTTTTACAGCCCTCGGTGGCCGGGTGAAGCTGCTGCAGGGCGGCGTCGAACGGATTCAGGGGCATGCACTGGGGCAACTGTTATTGGCCGTCAGCGGCTCAGCATTCAGCGCCGAACAATTGCGCGAACGCGCCGCGCTGTGGGCGCAACGAGTGGAGGTGTTGGGTTATGTGGTTTGATCGCTTGTTGCAGGGGTTTATCGACACGTTCCTGATGGTCGGCGTGTCGTCGCTGATCGCGCTGCTGGTGGGAATTCCCATGGCGGTGATTCTGGTCACCAGCGACAAGAGCGGTATCTACGAAGCACCGCTGTTGAACCGTGCCTTGGGCGCCTTCGTGAACCTGTTCCGCTCGATCCCGTTTCTGATTCTGATGGTCGCGCTGATTCCGTTTACCCGGTTGATTGTCGGCACTACGTACGGAGTCTGGGCGGCGGTTGTGCCGCTGACGATTGCGGCGACGCCGTTCTTTGCGCGGATTGCTGAAGTCAGCTTGCGTGAGGTTGATCATGGTTTGATCGAAGCCGCGCAGGCGATGGGGTGCCGGCGTTGGCACATTGTCTGGCATGTGCTGTTGCCGGAAGCGCTGCCGGGAATTGTCGGCGGGTTCACGATTACGCTGGTGACGATGATCAACTCGTCGGCGATGGCCGGGGCGATTGGTGCGGGCGGGTTGGGGGATATCGCTTATCGCTACGGGTATCAGCGGTTTGATAGCCAGATCATGCTGACGGTGATTGTGTTGCTGGTGGCGTTGGTGGCGGTGATTCAGTTGGGTGGGGATCGGTTGGCTCGGGGGTTGAATAAGCGCTGAAAGCAATTTGATTGCGCTTAAAAGCGAGGAGGTTGCTGCCCCCTCGCCGGTCAAGTGTAAACATCCAATCAATTCCCGTGTATAGCCGTAAACATTCGACCGTTAGACTGACGTGCACGATACAGCGAATTCAAACTTTTGGCAGAGTGCGCAACACTATCAGCATTATTAATTGACGTTTCAGCTCTCAAGTCGGGATCACTATTAAATAGTGATACCGCGTCACTCAAACTCACTCCCGCTCCAGCTATACCCATGTAGCTTTCAACCGTACGAGTAAATTCAGACCCAAAGCCAGGAAAAGTATCCATATAACCAACTGTCAAACCACCACTCAAAATCAGCTCGGAAATATCCTGATGAGTAACATTATCTGGCGCTGCAGACGAGCCCAAGAGAAATGGATATAGCGTACCTAAGTAAAAATTATCTATTGTCCCCGCCCCCACAACGTTTATACCGTCAACGTGGGTTAAATGAGATAACTCGTGCGCCAAGACTGCTGGCATTAATCTATTGCTAACAAAGTCCACATCAACAACTACACGGCCATAATTATCAGCAGGTGCCACCATAGCAGTAAATGGAGCATCGATGGATATTGCACCGATAAATTTCCCATCCCCAGCAGCCCCCTGATAATGTCTGGCCAAAATTTCTCCATTGGCAAAATAACTTAATAACCTTGTTGTAATATTCCTGTAAGAAGAACCAAAGTAACTTTGCAAAACATTTTTACCACCCCGCAAATTGCTATAAAGTGCCTGTTGCGCACCTTCATATATACTCCCCGCTTCTCGCATTTGAGCACGCATTATATCGGCTTGCGGTTGAGGAAACTCTGAAAGACCGCGAGCCAGTATTACTTTTCCAGAGGATATAAGTCTCGCCTCAAACTCATCATTTCTCCCTTCATAATACCGCCCATCCTTATCTCTATTTCCAACAGGATAATTTCCGACAAAGCAGTAAAGGTTCAGACCATTGACCGACCCCGCTGGATCTGGATTTATCCATCGACAAAGCCACGGCGCGTAATATCGATAGCCATAATGATAAAGTCCCGAAAGATCACGTTCTTTACCCGAATAACGGACAGATTTGTACTTCGTTGCCAAATCACTCTTGCCAGCCCAGCATGCCGTACCGCCGAACGCGTAATAGTGTTCCTGGCTTAATACCCCCGCGCGCTCATCCAGCTCCATCGAGCTGGAACCAAGATGATCACCGAGGCTGTAACCCCATTGATCGCTTCCAGCACCAGCGGGCCAATGCAGTAATCGCGCGTGGTTCCGCCCAGCGTCGACACTGACTACATGCCGCTCTACACCGTCGACTTCGCAATGAATCTCAAGACCCGGCAGATAACGCACTTCTGTTGTCAGGGTTTGCCCGGATGCCCGACTGATTTGCGTCTTACGCAACCGATGCCCCGACCGATCGTAGATATAACACTCACAGTCATCCGCCTCAGCCCCACGCTGCACCAACGTCACCCGACTCAATTCATTGCGCACATTCCACGCCATGGCCTGCCCACGCTGCAATTCCAGCTGATTACCCGCCGCATCAAACCCCAGCGTTATCTGCGCCTCTCCCGGCAGGGATCCATCGTCAAGCTGCGCCAGACTCCGATTGCTGCGCGCAGAAGTGAACATCGAAAACCCAGGCGCGCCACTGTGATGCCGCGTGATCAGGTTGCCTGCCGCGTCGTAAGCAAACGTCTGGGTGTAGTTGCGCCGTTGCGCGGGATCCAGCGGCACTGGCAGCAAATCGGGTAGCGCCGGGCCATGGCTCGGTTTGCTGACCTCCCAGCCTTTGGCTTCAACCAATTGGTACAGGCTGTCGTAGCGATAACGGCTGACGGGGTCGATGCGCTGGCCGTTGAAGTGACTCACGGTTTGGCACTTGTCTTCGAGTTCGACAATATTGCCCACCGGATCGTAGGCGTAATTCAAATCTTGCAAAGGCTGTTGCCCTACGACACCCGCGAAAAGCCTCAGCAGCCGACCATCCTCAGGGCTGTAATCCACACTTGATACAACGCCGTTGCCTGCCGTTTCACTTTCGATCTGATCTTGTGCGTTGTAACGAATTTCGCTGACAAGACACTGTGGATGTTGGCCTTCACCGGATTGCAAAAGCCATGTCGCAGAGGATTTTCCCGCCACGTTGTAATGGAAAATTTGTGTATTACGCGCTGCATCGATCTGACGCTGCACCTCGCCCGTTGGATTGAGCGCGTAGCGAGTGACATAGGCTTTTTCTTCGAGAAGTTCGTCTCGGGCGTCCAGTAGAAGCGGCCAGTCCGGCGCATCCAGCTCAATGAGAAACCGTCGAGACTCCTCCAGCACTGCACCCGACCAACCATAATCGCCGAGGAACTGGCCACCGCCCGGGTCGTCATGCCGGATCAGTTGCCCACACTGATTGTGCTGGGCAAAACTCTCCGTGGCATCGGCATAAGTCCAGCGCTCAACCACTTGAAGTTGCTCACCAAAGGCCTGCTCCGTCAGTGCAACCGGACGCTGCAAATCATCAAACTCACGACGACATTGGCAACCCCGTGCATCCCAGAAGGAACGCTGCGAACCTGCGTCATTGCACAGATTCAACTGCCAACCGGCATCCACGCTGTCCGTGAGCAACACCTGACCGCTCAAGGCGTAAACGGTGCTCAGATTCGGTTTCGGCGCGGCTCCCCACAACCGGGGATCCCACGCCGCTACTTCGCGCCCCGCCTCATCGAACATCTGCCGAGTGATGCGCGGTTCGACGTCGGGTTTGTCCGGGTGCTGGCAGTAGGCAACGCTGCGAATCGCCAATGCTCGCGGGTCGACGACGGACAGGGTGGGATGAGATGAGTGCTGAGTCGCCTTCATGGCTGTGAACGTCCTCCAGGCTTAGGGGTAGCCTGAAGGTTTTTTCATCGGTCCGATACTGTAAGAAGTAACAGGTCGGTAGAAGATCGCAGCCTGCGGCAGCTCCTACAGGATCGAGGCCGACCGTTGCATGAACGTCTGTAGGAGCTGCCGCAGGCTGCGATCTTTTCGCTTATAGTCGACACATCTCTCCCTGAACGTGCAGCCGACCATGAAGCAAACCCCCTCCGATCTCGAACAGATCACCGCCACCACCCTCGGCCATTACAACTCGGTGGCCGAAGACTTCCGTGAAGGCACACGTGATCACGATGTCAGCCAGAATATCGATGCGCTGCTGCGGCATATTCAGGGTTCAGCGCCGTTGACGATTCTGGATTTCGGCTGCGGGCCGGGACGGGATTTGCAGACGTTTACGCGTATGGGTCACGTTGCGGTGGGGCTGGATGGCTCTGAGGAATTTGCGCGGATGGCGCGTGAGGACAGCGGCTGTGAGGTGTTGCAGCAGGATTTTCTGAAGCTGGATCTCCCGGCTGAACGCTTTGACGGGATTTTTGCCAATGCGGTGCTGTTTCATGTGCCGTTGCAGGAGTTGCCGCGGGTGCTCAAGCAATTGCATGGCGCTTTAAAACCCGGTGGGGTGTTGTTCAGTTCCAATCCGCGCGGGGATAACCGTGAGGGCTGGAACGGGCCGCGTTATGGCTCGTATCACGATCTGGCGGCGTGGCAGGGGTTGTTGACGGCGGCGGGGTTTGTCGAGCTGGAGCATTACTTCCGGCCGGCGGGGCTGCCGCGTGAGCAGCAGCCTTGGTTGGCCAGCGTTTGGCGGCGTGTTGGTTGAAGATCAAAAGATCGCAGCCTACGGCAGCTCCTACATTGGAATGCGTTTCAATGTAGGAGCTGCCGCAGGCTGCGATCTTTTGCTTTTGCCTTAGGCAGTTTCTTTTTTCGGTTCGCGAATCTTGTACCAGGCCACGTACAGCGCCGGCAGGAACAGCAGCGTCAGCAGCGTCGCCACCACAATCCCGCCGATCATCGCGTACGCCATCGGCCCCCAGAATACTTCGCGGGCGATCGGGATCATGCCCATGCTCGCCGCCGCAGCGGTCAGCAGGATAGGCCGGCGTCGATGCTCGGTCGCTTCCACCACCGCATCCCACGGCTCATAGCCTTTGCGTTCGAATTCATCGATCTGCGTGACCAGGATTACCGAGTTGCGGATGATGATGCCGATCAGCGCGAGAATCCCCAGAATCGCCACGAAGCCCATCGGCGTGCCGGTCGGCACCAGCGCCAGCACCACGCCGATCAGCCCCAGCGGCGCGACACTCGCCACCAGGAACATTTTCTGCACGCTGTGCAACTGGATCATCAGGAACGTCGCCATCAAGAACAGCATCAATGGCAACACCTTGGCGATCGGCCCTTGGGCCTTGCCGCTTTCCTCGACCGTACCGCCGGTGGCGACTTTGTAGCCGACCGGCAGTTTTTCCGCGAAGGCATCAATCGATGGCTTGAGGATTTTCACCAGGTCGGTCGGCTGAATCTCGTCGCGCACCGAAGCCTTGATGGTGATGGTCGGCAAACGATCGCGACGCCACACCAGCGGTTGCTCCAGCTCATAACGAACCGTGGCGAATGCGAGCAGCGGGATCGAGGTGCCGCTCGGCGTGACGATCTGCAGGTTCTGCAGGGTTTCCGGGGTACCGCGTTCGGAATCCACCGCACGACCGACCACGTTGATCAGGTAGATATCGTCATCGACCTGGGTCAACGGCGAGCCACTGACGATGCTGTTCATCAGGTTGGCGACGTCTTCGGACGACAACCCGAGCTGCCGCGCCTTGTCCTGTGCGATGTCGATGCGCAGGACTTTGCCCGGCTCGTTCCAGTCGTAAATGATCTCGCCGATGTGCGAGTTTTTATCCAGTTCGGTGGCGAGGTCGATGGCGTGCTTGCGCACCTGATCGATGTCCTTGCCGCTGACCCGGTACTGAATCGGACGCCCTACCGGCGGGCCCATTTCCAGTGCCTGCACGTAGCTGCCGATGCCGACGAACTCTTTGCGCAGACGTTCACGCAGCCGTGCGCTCAGAGCCTCGCGAGACTCGAAGCCTTTGCTGACGATCACCAATTGCGCGTAGTACGGGTTTTGCAATTGCTGGTCGAGTGGCAGGTAGAAACGGATCGCGCCCTGACCGATGTAGGTGCTCCAGCGCACGATGTCCGGGTCGCCCTTGAGGGTTTCTTCGAGTTTGTCGACTGCCTTGCGGGTTTCGTCGATCGAGGCGTTTTGCGGCAGGTTCAGGTCGACGAGAATTTCCGGACGATCCGAGGCCGGGAAGAACTGGTTCTGCACGAAACGCATGCAGAAAATCGACAGTGCAAACAGCAGCACGGTGATACCGATCGCCCACCAACGGTTGCGCATGCTCCACAGCAAACCGCCGTTGAATGCGCGGCCAATGCGCCCTGGTTCAGCGGCGTGGGGTTTCACGTTGGCGCTGAGGATGTGCACGCCGATCACTGGCGCGAAGAACACCGCGACGATCCACGAGACGATCATCGCCACCGCGATCACCGCAAACAGCGTGTAGGTGTACTCACCAGCGGAGCTGGCGTTGAGGCCGATCGGCACGAAACCGGCGACGGTCACCAGCGTACCGGTGAGCATCGGGAACGCGGTCGAGGTGTAGGCGTAGGTCGCGGCCTGCTCCTTGGTCTCGCCCATTTCCAGGCGCGTGACCATCATCTCCACCGTGATCATCGCGTCGTCCACCAACAGGCCGAGGGCGATGATCAACGCACCGAGGGAAATCCGCTGCATGGTGATGCCGCTGTATTCCATGAAGACGAAGACCATCGCCAGCACCAGCGGAATCGAGCACGCCACCACCAGACCGGCGCGCACGCCGAGACTGATAAAGCTCACCACCAAGACGATGATCACCGCTTCGAACAGCGCGCTGGTGAAGCCGCCAACAGCTTCTTCCACCACCACGGCCTGATCGGAAACGGTGTGGATGCCAACGCCTACCGGCAGGTCTGCGGTGACTTGATCGATGCGCTCATGCAACGCCTTACCGAACGCCTGAACGTTGCCGCCCTTCTGCATGGCGATCGCCAGACCGATTGCCGGTTTGCCGTCGAAACGGAATTCCGGGGTGGCCGGGTCGACATAACCACGACTGATCTCGGCGATGTCGGCCAGACGATAGAAGCGATCGTTGAGCTTGAGGTTGACCTCGGCCAGGTCTTTCTCCGAGGCGAATTGCCCCGACGTGCGCACGGAAATCCGCTCCGGCCCGGCCTCGATCACACCTGCCGGGGTCACGGCGTTCTGCGATTGCAGGCTCTCTACGACCTGGCGCTGATCGATGCCCAGCGCAGCCAGTTTGCGCGTGGAGAAGTTCAGGTAAATCACTTCATCCTGCTGGCCGACCATTTCGATCTTGCCCAGCCCCGGCACGTTGCGAATCTCCGCCCGCGCCTGCTCCACGTAGTCGCGCAACTGGCGCATGGTCAGGCCGTCGGCGGTAAACGCGTAGACCGAACCGAACACATCACCGAACTCGTCGTTAAACCCCGGGCCTTGAATGCCTTGGGGAAACTGCCCGCGAATATCGTTGATCTTCTTGCGCACCTGGTACCAGATTTCCGGGATGTCCTTGGCACTGGTGGTGTCGCGCAGGTACACGTACACCGTCGATTCGCCGGGGCGCGTGTAGCTTTTCACGTAGTCGAGGGAGTCCAGCTCTTCGAGTTTTTTCTCGATACGGTCGGTGACCTGCTTGAGCGTTTCCTCTTGGGTCGCGCCCGGCCATTTGGTCTGGATCACCATGGTTTTGATGGTGAACGACGGGTCTTCTTCGCGGCCCAGATTGAAGTAGGAAAACACCCCCATCAGCAACGCGACGAACATCAGGTACCAGACGAAGGACTGGTGTTTCAGGGCCCATTCGGAGAGGTTGAAAGAGCCTTTCATTGACTGTCCTCGTCAAGTTTCACTGATTGTCCGGGTTTGAGACTGTTGACGCCGGCGCTGACCACTTGCTCGCCGTTCTTCACGCCACCGGCCAGCACCACGGTGCTGTCGGTGCGGCTGACGACGGTGACATCGCGGGGGCTGACGGTTTTGTTTTGGGTGTCGATCACCCAGATCCGTGTTTTGCCATCGACTTCCTGCAACGTGGTTGCCGGCAGTTCGATGCGCGGTTTGATCGCTGAGCTGAGGGTCACGCTGATCGCGGTGCCGAGACGGAAACCTTCCGGCGTATCAGTCAGGGTCAGACGAGCGCGGCGGGTGCGCGTGGCGCTCTGTGCCTGCGGTTCGATTTCGCGGATGACCGCTGTGGTTTTGATGCTGGGATCGAGTTGCGCAGCGACCAAAAACACCACGTCCTTGGGGATCTGATCGACCAAAGTGTCCGGCAGATCGATCACCGCTTCCTTGATGTCCGGTTGCGCCAGCGTCACCACTTGTTGACCTGCCGTCACCACTTGCCCGGCCTCGGCGTTCCACGCGGTGACCACGGCTTTGTGGTCGGAACGCAGTTCGGTGTAGCCGAGTTGATCCTTGCTCTGATTGACCGCCGCCCGCGCCTGATCGAGTGAGGCCTGAGTGGTTTTCAGGTTAGTGGTGGCCTCGTCGAGTTGCGCCTGCGCGCCGACGCCGCGATCAAACAGCGCTTGCTGACGTCGCGCATTGGCTTGTGCGTTGATCAGTTGCGCTTCGATTTTTGCCAGATCGCCCTGCGCCGAACGCAGCTGATTCTGCTGATCGGACGGGTCGAGGGTGGCGAGCAGTGTGCCCTTCTCCACTTCGGTGCCGACATCGACGTTACGGCTGGCTATGCGCCCGCCGACACGGAAACCGGTGTTGCTCTCGTAACGCGCCTGAATGCTGCCGGCGAAGCGACCGAGGGTTTCTTCGTTCAAGGCCTCGACCTTGACCGACAACACCGGGCGCACCGGCTCCGGAGGTGGCTCCTTCTTGGAGCATGCCGCGAGCAACAGCCCGACGGCCAACAGCCCGAAACGCTTCATGGCTGCGCTCCCATTTCCAGATCCTTGTAGGTGTTCTCGGCAATCTCTACTTTCATGCCCGGGTGCAATAACTGGCCGCCGGCGATGATGACTTTTTCGCCGCCATTGAGACCTTCGCTGATGATCA
Organism: Pseudomonas sp. NPDC087804; assembly: GCF_044742965.1. Classification (NCBI taxonomy): domain Bacteria; kingdom Pseudomonadati; phylum Pseudomonadota; class Gammaproteobacteria; order Pseudomonadales; family Pseudomonadaceae; genus Pseudomonas; species Pseudomonas sp. NPDC087804. The sequence goes on from NZ_JBIUVN010000006.1 coordinate 133,744, forward strand.
CTTTGCCGGTCAGGTAACGGCCGACCGTGACCGTGTGCAATTGCGCTTCGCCCTTGTCGTCGACCAGCCACACAGCGGGGTCGCTGACATTTTTGGTCAGCGCCGACCACGGCAAAGCCACCGCCGATTTACCGGTGCCCTTGGCGGTCGCGCTCACTACCGAGCCGAGCTGCATGCCTGGCGGCAGTTTGTCGAGAGTGACTTTGACTTGCACGGTGCCGGACTGCGCGGACACCGACGGGGTGATTTCGCGCACGGTGCCGGTGGTTTTGATTTCAGGATTGTCGAGCAGGCTGACGGTGATTTTGTTATCCGTCGGTCGCTCGGCCAGCAGCGACTCGTAGACGTTGAACACCGCATCGCGATCGCCGTCGCGGGCCAGACTGAAAATCGGCGCCGTGGCTTGCACGACCTGGCCAACTTCGGCCTGACGCTCAGTGATGACGCCCGGCGCATCAGCAATCAGCGAGGTGTAGCTGAGCTGATCCTTGGCATTGGCCAGTTGCGCCTGAGCCGCGCTCAAGGCGCTTTGGCTACTGCGCAACGCGGCTTGCGCGGTATCGAATTCGCTTTGGCTGGTGTAGCCCTTGGGCAGCAGTTTTTGCTGACGCACAAACGCCGCCGCGCTCTGCTTGACCCGCGCCTGTTCGGCGACGACCTGAGCCTGAGCGGAATCGACGTTGGTCTGCAAATCCTTGGGATCGAGTTTGGCCAGCACTTGCTTGGCCGTGACACGGTCGCCGACGTCGACCGAACGCTGGATGATTTTGCCGCCGACGCGGAACGACAATTCTGTCTGCACGCGCGCCTGCACATCACCGGTCAGTGTCACCGAGGCCGCGTAATCCGCGGGTTTCACCTCTTGAACAAAGACTCTCGGCAGGTACTCCTGGGGAGCCTTCTTTTCGCCGCAAGCGGTCAGCAAGGCAATGGCGCTCAAGGCCATTACCACTTTAATTCCGGGACCCGCCATGCAGACTCCTTGGCATTTTTAGACGATCAGGACGATACGACTTCAGAGCTTAGAACAGGGTTCAACCATTGCTCATGCGAATAACAGATTAAACACCGAAGGAGCTGCCGAAGGCTGCGATCTTTTGCTTTTTTGCGGAAAAGATCAAAAGATTGCAGCCTTCGGCAGCTCCTACAGGGGGTATTCTGCGGCGGATTCGGAGGATCTCATTCATGCTCAACACCCTGGCGGTGGCCAATTACCGCTCGATCAATAAATTGGTGATCCCGCTGGGTCGTCTGAACCTGATCACCGGCCCCAATGGCAGTGGCAAGTCCAACCTCTATCGGGCCTTGCGCCTGCTGGCGGAAACCGCGCAGGGCGGTGTGGTCAATGCACTGGCGCGTGAAGGCGGACTGGATTCGACGTTCTGGGCCGGGCCGGAAACCATCAGCCGGCGCATGCGCAACGGCGAGGTGCCGATCCAGTCGACGGTGCGCCAAGGCGTGAAGCGTTTGCGCCTGGGCTTTGCCGGGGAAGATTTCAGTTATTCGATCAGCCTCGGCCTGCCCGATTCCAACGGCCATTTCATGCTGCCCGAGCACTCGCGGCCAATCCCTTCGCGCTTCAGCCTCGACCCGCAGATCAAGCGCGAATGCATCTGGGCCGGCCCGCATTACCGCCCTGCCAGCCTGTTGGTCGATCGCGACGGCCCGATGATCCGCGCGCGCAACGAGCGCCAATGGGATGTGCTGGCGCAGCACACGCCGAACTTCGACAGCCTGTTCGATCAGGTTGGCAGCCTGCGCAGCTCGCCGGAAGTGTTCCAGATGCGCGAGTTCATTCGCCGCTGGCGTTTTTATGATCACTTTCGCAGCGACGCCAACGCACCGGTGCGCCAACCGCAATTGGGCACGCGCACGCCGGTGCTGCACCACGACGGCCGCGATCTGGCGGCGGCGTTGCAGACCATTATTGAAATCGGTGACGGCGACGCGATGCGTGCGGCGATTACTGATGCCTTTCCGGGGGCGCGCTTGCATATCGACGCTCAGGCGGGTGGACGCTTTGCCATCGAGTTCTATCAGGAAGGTTTGCTGCGGCCACTGTCGGCGGCGGAGTTGTCGGACGGGACGTTGCGTTATTTGTTGTTGGTCGCGGCGTTGCTGACACCGAGGCCGCCGTCGCTGATGGTGCTGAACGAGCCGGAAACCAGCCTGCACCCGGATCTGCTACCGGCGTTGGCACGGTTGATCATTCGTGCGTCGGAGCAATGTCAGGTGTGGGTGGTGTCGCATGCGCGGCGGTTGATTTCGGCGTTGCAGGAGGATCCGGAGTGCAATTGCATTGTGCTGGAGAAGACGCTGGGGGAAACCGGGATTGTCGGGCAGAAAGTGCTGGAGACGCCGGCGTGGTATTGGCCGGACTGAGTGCTTCGGTCAAAAGCCCCTCACCCTAGCCCTCTCCCGGGGGGAGAGGGGACTGATTGGGGGATGCTCCAGAGTGACGCCGACCTGAAAATGCTGCTGTGAATCCATAATCGACTCGGTTTTTCAGGTCGATGTATGACGCAGGACACCTCGGTCGGCTCCCTCTCCCTCGGGAGAGGGCTGGGGTGAGGGGCAAGCCTCACCACCGACCCATCAGACAATCACCCCTGCCACTTGCCCCCTTCAACAATCACGCTTTCAGGCTTGGTGTCATCGCTCAGTTCTTTACGCACGTATTGGTCGTACAGTTTGAGCAGATATTTCTCTTCACCCAACTTCGTCAGCTCGGTATTCACCCAGTCACGCAGTTCGATATTGCCCTTCTTCACCGCCGGTGCAATCGGCGCTTCGGCACCGAGTTTATCCTCCAGCACGCGATAGCCCGGGTTCTGCTTGGCCCAGCTGAACAGCACCAGATTGTCCTGCGCATAAGCATCGCCGCGACCATTGGCCAGGGCTTGCAGCGACTCGGAGTTTTTCTCGAACTTCAGCAGTTTCCAGTCCGGGTGATTCTTGGTCAGCCAGATATCGGCAGTGGTGCCGGTGGTGACGATGGTGGTGCGGGTCGCCAGGTCATCCAGGTTTTTCACCGAGCTGCTCTGCGGCACCAGCGCTTGCACCGCGACCTTGAGGTTCGGGTTGGTGAATTCCACCGCTTCCTTGCGCTCAGGCGTCACGGTCATGTTGGCGAGGATCAGGTCGACCTTGTCGCTTTGCAGAAACGGAATACGGCTCGCCGGTTCGACGACAACGAATTCGACCTTGTTTTCATCGCCGAGCAGATCCTTGGCGAAACGACGGCCGATGTCGGTATCGAAACCTACGTAGCGCCCCGCTTCATCGACAAAACCGAACGGCGGCTTGTCGGTAAACACGCCGACGATCAGTTTGTCGCGGGCCTTGATCTTGTCCAGATAACCGGCCGGCGCGGTGCTTTCGCTGGCGACTTTCGGCTTTGGCGGTTCTTCGGTTTTGCTGCAACCGGCAAGCAAGGCGAGGCTCAGTAGGGGCAGTAAAAAAGCGGCAGTTTTCATAACAGTTCCAGTTCCTTTGTCGGATTCGTTTTTGGCAGTGTTGCAACGAAGGAGAACTTCTCCAGAAACTGCTGCGCGCGTGCGGTTTGCGGGTTCGTAAAGAAAATCTCGGGTGGGGTCTGTTCAAGGATGCGCCCGGCATCCATGAACACGATGCGGTCAGCCACCGCGCGGGCGAAGGCCATTTCGTGGGTGACGATCAGCAGGGTCATGCCCTCACGGGCCAGGCCCTGAATGACCTGCAAAACTTCCTTGACCATCTCCGGATCAAGGGCGGCGGTGACTTCATCGAAGAGCATCACGCGCGGGTTCATGCACAGCGAACGGACGATGGCGATGCGTTGCTGCTGCCCGCCGGAGAGCTGACGCGGGAAGGCATCGCGCTTGTCCAGCAGACCCACGCGTTCGAGCAACGCTTCGGCTTGCTGCTGCGCTTCGCGACGCTGACGCTTTTGCACCTTGAGCGGGCCGAGCAGCAAATTATCGAGCACGCTCATGTGCGGAAACAGGTGATAACTCTGAAACACCATGCCGATCTGCTGGCGGATATCGCGCCAGTCGGTGGCCTTGTCGAGCAGCTCGCGGTCGAGAAATTTCAGGCTGCCGCTGTGGGCGACTTCGAGGCCATTGAGGCAACGCAGCAAAGTGCTTTTGCCGCAACCGCTGGGGCCGAGGATGACGATCACTTCACCGCTCTGCACCTGCAGGTCGATGCCGTTGAGCACCTGCTGTTCGCCATAGAATTTGTTGAAGCCGTGAAACTCGATCAATGCGCTCATGCTTGCGTCCAGCGCCGCTCCAGCACGCGCGAGGCGGCCGAGAGCGGGTAGCAGATGAAAAAGAAAAACAGGAACAGCGCGCCATAGATCAGCACCGATTCGTAGGTGCGCTCGATGATCTGCTGGCCGACCTTGATCACATCCACCACACCGATCAGCACCGCCAGCGAACTGGTCTTGATGATCCGCGTGTAGACGTTGATGGTCGGCGGCGTCATGCGCTTCAGCGCTTGTGGCAGCAGCACGTAGCCGTAGAGTTGCGCGGCATTCAGACCGATCGACAGCCCCGCTTCACGCTGCCCGCGCGGTAACGAATGCAGCGCACCGCGCGCCACTTCGCCGACCTCGCTGGCGCCCCACAACGACAGCACCAGCACCGCGCACCAGAAACTCGGAATGCTCAGGCCGAAGAAAATCGGCAAGCCGAAGAACAACAGGTACAACCAGACCAGCACCGGGATCGCCCGGAACAGCTCCAGATACACCCGCAGGATCGCGTTGAGCCACGTCACGTTGAGCGTGCGCAACACGCCGTAGAGCACGCCGCCGATGGTGCTGATGGCGATGCTCAGAAACGAGATCGACAAGGTTTGCCCGGCGCCTTTGGCCAGTTGCGGCAACGATACCCAGAGTAATTCAAGACCCGAACTGGCCATGCTGGAGCCTCCTTTCCAGACGGCTGAGCAACAGCGACAGCGGCAAGAACAACAGCACGCAGATCAGCGTCAGCACGGCGAGCATTTCGTAGGTTTTGTAATAGAGCGCGATGTAGCTCTTGGTGGTGTAGAGAATTTCCGGCACTGCTACCGCCGAGACCACGGTGGTTTCCTTGAGCAGGAAAATGAAATTGGCGAACAGCGACGGCAGGCTGAGAATCCCCGCTTGCGGCAGGATCACATAGCGCAGCAACTGCCCGTGCGACAGGCCGATGGAGCGCCCGGATTCCAGTTGCGCCTGCGGCACCGCGTCGACGCCGGCGCGCAGCACTTCAGTCAGATAGGCGCCGCCGAGGAAAGTCATGGTGATGATCGCGGCGGTGAAACCGGACACCTGAATCCCAACTGCCGGCAAAGCGAAGTAGACGAAAAACAACTGGATCAGCAGCGGCGTGTTGCGCGCCAGTTCTACGTACAGGCCGACCAGTTTTTGCAGGTACGGCGTGCGGAACACCAGAATCGTCGCGTTGAGCAGCGCCACCACCAGCGAGGTGCCAATGGCGATGAAACCGACCTGCAGCGTCACACCCACGGCTTTGAGAAACGCCGGCAGCGTGCTGAGAATAAAAGCGTAATCGAAGGTCATGAAGCGTCCTGGACATCGCTCGGTAAGCGACGGTCGTGCAGTCCATGGACAGCGGGTGGCTGTCCGGCAGGCACTGACTTTATAGGTATAAAAACAAGAATTTAAATACCGTTAAAGCATATTGATATCACTCAAAAAACTATCCTGTCGGTTTGCCGGGAAGGAATAAGAAGGCTATTTTTCCTTGCGCTGTAGGACGGATCTTTTTTTGATTCAGGCCCTCCAAGGACGCACAGCTTTTGGTCAGACTCCTCCGGCCGAAACCAATTACAAGGAAGAGAACATGGACGTAAAAGCGCCGCAGCGGCTGGATCCGCAGGAGATTTTGAAATTGTTGGTGGCGTTGAGGCGGGCGTTGAAGGCTGGGGTGGCCTGAGCAATAAAGATCAAAAGATCGCAGCCTTCGGCAGCTCCTACAGGTGTTCATTTCCCTGTAGGAGCTGCCGAAGGCTGCGATCTTTTGCTTCTGGCTGCTGATTTTGCACACACAAAAACGCCGATGCCCATCACTGGCCATCGGCGTTTTCACACCTTGAAGGGGGTGGTTCAAACGTCAGATCAGAACGCCGGCAGTACCGCGCCGTTGTACTTCTTCTCGATGAACGCTTTGACTTCCGGGCTGGTCAAGGCTTTGGCCAGTTTCTGGATCGCGTCGCTGTTCTTGTTGTCCTCACGGGCCACCAGGAAGTTCACGTACGGCGAGTCAGCGCCCTCAATCACCAGCGCATCTTTCTGCGGGTTCAACTTGGCTTCCAGCGCGTAGTTGGTGTTGATCATGTCCAGATCAACTTCCTTCAGAACGCGTGGCAGCAGGGCCGATTCCAGTTCCTTGAACTTGAAGTTGTGCGGGTTCTTGGCGATGTCTTTCGGCGTTGCCAGAGCGTTTTTCGGATCTTTCAGCTCAATCAGGCCAGCCTTCTGCAGCAGGATCAGCGCGCGGCCGCTGTTGCTGCCTTCGTTCGGGATAGCAATGGTCGCGCCGTCTGGCAGTTCAGCCAGGGTTTTGTACTTGCTCGAGTAACCACCGAACGGTTCAACGTGCACGCCTTGCACAGTCACCAGGTACTTGGATTTGTCGTCCTTGTATTTACCCTGGTTGAAGCTGTTCAGGTACGGCAGGGTCTGGAAGTAGTTGGCGTCCAGACGCTTCTCGCCCACTTGCACGTTCGGCTGAACGTAGTCGGTGAAGACTTTGATTTCCAGATCCACGCCTTCTTTGGCGAGGGTCGGTTTGATCAGCTCAAGAATTTCAGCATGCGGCACTGGCGTTGCGGCAACCACCAGTTTCTCGCCAGCGTTGGCCAGGGAAGCCGTCAGAGCAGCCGCCAATGCGGTAAACAACAGAACCTTTTTCATGCAGTGTCCTTATCGAAAATCGGTCGTCATCGACGACGGCATCTAATACGAGTGCCAGTGAAGTGATATCGCTGGCGTGGGTCGGACAATACCGGGATTTTATATTCCCGGACAATAACGTTTATTCACGTTGATATTCCATTTTGTTCATACAGAACAAAATGACTACAAGCCTTGGCTCAAGCCAATCAATAAATCTTTCAAGGCCTTACGCTCGGCAACGCTGCCGCCTACATTGATCTGCGCCACCAGTTTCTCGATCTGAAGCTGCGGGCCAGACACCTCGGGCAGATTCAGATGCTCTGGCAGAATTTCGTCGCCCGTGCTGACCAGCAACGCAAAATGAATGACGTTTTCCAGTTCGCGGGTGTTGCCCGGCCAGCTGTGTTGCTCGAGAACATGTTGCGCGGCTTCGCTGATCAGCGGCACCGGCAGGTCGAGGCGCTGGCTGTAGATACCGAGGAAATACTCGGCCAGCGACAAGATATCGCCGATCCGCGCGCGCAACGCCGGCAACTCGAGATGCCCTTCGCTGAGATAGTGATAGAGCCGCTCGTGGAATTTTCCGGCGTCCACTGCTTGCGCCAGATCGATGCTGGTGGCCGCGACCAGGCGCACGTCCACCGGGCTCGGCTGATGCGCACCGACGCGAGTGACCTCGTGGTTTTCCAGAGCCGCGAGCAATTTGATCTGAATCGGCAGCGGCAGATCGCCGATTTCATCCAGGTACAACGTCCCGCCATTGGCCGAACCGAACCACCCCGCGCGGCTGCTGGCCGAACCGCTGAACGTGCCGGCGGCATAGCCGAACAACTCGGCATCGGCGTAGGTCGGGCTGATCGCGCCGCAATTGACCGAGACGAATAAACCGCTGCGATCACTGGCGCGATGGATATGGCGGGCGAGCAATTCTTTACCGGTGCCGGTCTCGCCACGGATCAATACCGAGATTGAGCGCGGGGCCAATTGCTCCAGCTCTTCGCGCAACTGGCGTGAGCGCGGATCGACGAACACCAGCGCTTTGGCGCGGATGCTCAGGGGGCTTTTTTCTGCATCGGGAAAGGTCAGCAACGGCTGACCGAAAGTGTCGAAACTCATGGCAGACTCCCGCCCAAAACCGCCGGGAGACGGGGGCGATCAAAGAAAAAACAAATCAGGCGCGACGGCGAGCGTGGTGTTCCATACGGTTTTGCAGGCGATAGAGATAAGCAAAACCCTGCTCCCAACGCTGATGCCCGGACTTGACGTTAATGTGCCCGGCACCGGCGAGAATCCCCGCCTCGGCGCCCCAGTTGCGCGCCAGTTCCATGGCACGCGGCGCACTCACGGCCGCATCGTTGTCGGAGCTGACCACCTGGCTTGGAAACGGCAGCAGATCTGTCGGAATCGGTGCGAAATTGCGCAGCGCGGGTGCGCAGGCCGGACGTTCGACATCCGCCGGCGCGACCAGCAAGGCGCCGCGCACCTGACGCAGGTATTGCACGGGCGCAGTGGCCGCCCAATGGGCAACGGTGACGCAGCCGAGGCTGTGGGCGATGAGGATGACGGGCGTGCTGTCAGCGGCAATTGCCTCGGCCAGCGCAGCGACCCAATCTTCACGACGCGGCGTCAGCCAATCGGCCTGCTCGACCCGCGCGCTGTTCGGCAGGCTGTTCTGCCAGTGGCTTTGCCAATGATCTTCCGGCGATCCTTGCCAGCCCGGCACAATCAGATAGCGAATTGATTCGTTGCGCATGGGGAGCTCTCCTGCGTGTCTGTTCCTGAAGGAGTATAGGGAGGGGATTTATATTCGTTAAGGAATAAGAAGCTATTTATTAAGACCTGAATTGAATATGAGATTTGTGCTTGGCTTGAAATCTTTTCCCCCTCACCCCAGCCCTCTCCCCCAAGGGGGCGAGGGGAAAGGGAGCCGATCTTCATGCCGTTCATATCCTGAGTTCGACTCGATATCCCACGTCGGTATACGTCTACCAAACACCTCGATCAGTCCCCTCTCCCTCTGGGCGGTCCGACGTTTCGGGAGGGCTAGGGTGAGGGGCTTTTCCAACGCAATAAATAAAAAAAGGGCCGCACCCTGCCAAGGAGACGGCCCCGGAAAAACGTAAATCCTGTTACCGCGCCGTGATCACCGACAACTTGGTAATCCCCGCCCGCTCAATCGAAGCCATCGCTCGCGCCACTTCGCCGTAATTCACTCCGTCATCCGCCTGCAATTGCACGCGCACTTCCGGATCCTTGGCCTTGGCCGACTTGAGGTTGAACTCCAGCAAGTCCGGCTGAATCTCATCCTTGTTGATAAACAATTTGCCGGCGCCATCAATGCTCACCACCAGCGGATCCTTCTGCTCGACCGGCGCCACCGCTTCAGTCTTCGGCAGGTTGATCGGGATCGCGTTGGTCAGCAGCGGCGCGGTGACGATAAACACCACCAGCAGCACCAGCATCACGTCCACCAGCGGGGTCACGTTGATCTCGCTGAGCACCTCATCACTGTCTTGCGTGGAGAAGGCCATATCAGGACGCCTCCTTCACTTTTGCCGCGTTGCCCTGCGCTGCAACCTTGTGCGCAGTCGGGTGGATCAATACGCGGAACGAGCTCTTTTGCGCCAGGCTGTAGAAGTCGTGAGCGAAGTCATCAAGATCCGCCGCCGTCAGTTTCAGACGACGCAAAAAGTAGTTGTAAACCAGCACCGCCGGTACCGCGACGGCAATCCCCACACCTGTGGCGACCAGTGCCGCACCGATCGGGCCGGCGACTGTTTCCAGGCTCGCCGAACCGGCCGCGCTGATGCCTTTCAACGCTTCCATGATTCCCCACACCGTGCCGAACAAACCAATGAACGGCGACGTACTGCCAATACTGGCGACCACTGCCAGACCGGTTTCCAGCGAACGGCGTTCGCGGACGATCTGCTGACGCAAGGCGCGCTCCAGTCGATCCTGATGGTTGATCGCCTGGCTCAAATCCGTGGCCTGTGGCGCCTCACCCACTTGAATCGCTGCGTAACCAGCCTGCGCTACTCGCGCTGCAGCACCGGGTTGGGTCTCGCTCAATTCAGCAGCGGAATCCAGACTCGACGCCGCCCAGAAGCGTTTGTGAAAACGGCGATCCTGCGCCTTCAGACGACCGAACTGCACAGCCTTGAGCAATGCCAGGCCCCAGGTAGCGACGGAAAAAACCACCAGCAGCCAGATCACCGCGCTTTCGATGGATTCCAGTGGAGATGCCAGTAACGTCATGATGTATTCCCTCGTGTAAACATTTCGCGCGAATTTGGTTTCGGTTTAATGAATCTTGAAATCGATGGGCACGCTGACCCAGCCGTCCTGGGCGACATCACCCTGCTTGGCCGGGACGAAACTCCAACGTTTCACGGCGCTTAAGGCCGCATCGTCGAGCTGTTGCCGACCACTGCTTTTTGCTATCTGGATCTCGCCCGGTTTACCGCTGGCCAACACATGCACGCGCAGCAACACGGTGCCCTCCCAACCGCGACGCTGAGCCAGCGACGGGTATTCCGGCGCCGGGTTTTTCAAGTACGCGGCGTTGGCCGAGGCCGGGGTTACCGGAGCCGGCGCCGGTGGTGCAGGTGGCGCTGGCGCAGCGACTGGAGCGACCGGTTTAGGCGGCGCCGGTGGTTGCTCGACCGCTTTCGGCGCCGGTTTCGGTGGCTGTTTAACCACCGGTTTCGGCTTTGGAATTGGCTTCGGCGGCGGTGGTTTTACGGCAAGCTCGTCCTCAACCGGCGGCGGTGGCTCGACCACAGGCGCTGGAGGTGGCGGCTCGACAACCGGTGGCGCTGGCGGTGCCGGGCGCGAAAACTCGATGGTCATTGGTGGAATTTCTGGCGGCACGATTGGCAGCGTCGGCGTCGGCTGCTGGTTGATCCAGTAGATCACCGCGCCATGCGCCAACAGCGCCAACACACCCAGCAGGATTGCCTCGCGCCGACTCAAGATGCCTTTGGGGGCACGCTGCAAACTTTGCTGCCCCAACGGCACACGGTGCGGCCGGCCGAGATCGACCAGTTCGCCACTCGGCGTCTGACGCCACAGCAATTCCTCTGCGCTGGCGGCGGTCTGGACATTGCCCATTGATTCACTCCCTGCGGTCTTTTTTGCGTTCTCTTTACCAAGCAGTCGATTCGCCGTTTGTTGAAGCCCCCACCGCGATCGATGGGTGAATCATTGGCTTAGACGCTTATCTCCGAAAGTAAACTTTAACGTTATCCATAGGCTTTTATGGAATATACGAGCTGATCACTTTCACCAAAGCCACGGCCCATAAGGGCTGTAGCCATGTGGTGAAAACAGCATGCTTTTCAGGCATTGAAAGTATTCGCGCAACGCATCAACAAAGACCCGATGCGCGGCTCGACTAGCGACTGGCGTTGGTCTGCTGCACGCCCACCACCGGTGCAATCACAGCGGTTTCGGAGCGCGGCGTACCCTGCGGCACCCAGTCATAACTCACAGGTAACGCGCGATACACCCAATTGCTGACGGCATCGCTGCCCGGCGCCTTGCCCAGGTACGGACTGACGTATTCCCAGACGTTTTCACCGCTGGCCGTGACCTGGAAAAACCGTCCGTTCATGCCTTCGTCGATCAACGTATTGCCGTTGGGCAAACGCCGCGCACTGCTGATGAACGAGCTGTAAAACGCCCACCCCGGTTGCTTCGAATTGGCGGCGCTGTACTGCCAGACGATTTCGTTTTTCACCGGATCAATTTCCAACACTCGCGAGCCGGAAATCAGCCCGAGGGTGACGTTCGGATAACCCGCCGAACCCTGGTTATCGAACACCAGCACATTGCCCGCGCCCGGAAGCCCGGCCGGAATGATGTGAGCGTCATGCTGACCGACAAATTGATCGACCGGACGTGGCAGCGTCCGCGCGGTTTTCGGGCTGGCCAAGGGCAGATTCGGCCCCAGACGCCAGACCACTTTGCCGCTGCTTTTTTCGATGATCGCGATGAAGTTGGCGTTGCGCGAATCGAACAAAAGATTGTCCGGATTGAAACGCTTGTCACCGGCATCGAACCACTTGTTCGGGCCGACCACGCTGAGGTTATTGATGTGCAGGTAGTCCGCATCCTCGCTGCCGCGCACCAGTTTCAATTGCTCTGGGGTGAAGCCGAATTCGTTGAGGTGCTCCGACGCCAGCCACTGCCATTTCACCGCACCGTCGGGGCTGACTTCATAGATCGCATCGTCGATCACCTCGGGGACTTTGAAGCCTTTGATCGGGTGCACTTTGTTCGCCAGCACCACGGTGTTGCCGTTGCTCAACCGGCGTTGATCGTGATGCTGCTGCGCCGCACCACCGGGCGCCTTGTCGCCCCACTGCCAGACGACTTTGCCATTCCAGTCCAATTCGCCGACGCTCTGATTGCCCAGGCCATTGCCGGCTGAACCGAGTTTGCCGGGATCCTTGTCACTCAGTTGCAGCAGGACATGCCCGCGCTCGCCGCCGACCAGTTTCGGGTCGATGATCGCTGAAGGGAAACCTGCCTGCGGCCAGTTCTTGACCTCGTTGCCGTTCATGTCGATCAGGTGCGTCTGCTTGTCGGCGCCGCTGAAAATCACGTACTGATTGAACGCTTTGTTCGGGTCGTAACGGGTGACGCCAGTCGGGTAAACGCTCGGTGCGGCGAAGGCGCCAGCGCTAAACACCGCGCCGGACAACAACAGCGGAAAAGCCGTTTTGATGCGCAACATGATGCAGCTCCTTGAATGACTTATCAGAAGTCGTAGCGACCGGTGACGCCGAGGGTTCGCGGTGTGCCGAGCAGGCCTTCATAGCCGCCGTTGCCGCCCGTCCACAGGGTCGTGTAGTAGGTTTTGTCGAAGGCGTTTTTCAGCCACAGCGAGATGTCCCACTGCCCTTGGTTGAAGTCGCCGCGCAGGCCGGTGGAAAGGTTGACCACCGCGTAACTCGGGATCTGCCCATAGTCGGAATCCTCGACCGTGCCGACGGCTTTCGAGCGGAAGGCATAGCTGCCGGTGACGTACGGTTCGAAGCCGTTATCGAGATTCCATTTGTATTCGCCGTTGGCGTTGCCGATCCATTTCGAAGCGCCGACCACTTGGTGACCGCTGAGGTCGCAAGACGCCGGGGCACCCGGCGCCTGACTGATTTCCGGCGGGCACGGCGCGTCTTTGTAGGAGAGGTAGCTAACGTCGTTGAAGGAGCCGTTGAAGTTAAGGGTCAAGCCACGCAGCGGGATCACCGTGCTTTCAAACTCGACGCCGCGCGAGCGCACGGAACCAGCGTTGGTCAGGTATTGCACGCGGTTGACGTCGTCGTAAGCGTTGGTCTGATAGGCGTTGACCTGCGTCCAGAAGACGTTGGCGTTGAGCTGCAAACGACGATCCCACAGCGTACTTTTGAAACCGAGTTCGGCGTTGTTTGCGCGTTCGGTGCCGACCAACAGCGAGTCGGCGCCGGCGGCGGGTGCAGAGCCGACTGAGAGGTTAACGCCGCCGGATTTTTCGCCGTGAGACACCGTCGCGTAACCGAGCACATCGTCAGTGATGCGATAGCTGAGGTTGAGCAAACCGGACGGGCTGGAACTGTACTGATTCAAGTCGCCGGAATCGTAGGCGCCGGCACGACCGCGCCGCGCCGTTGCCGCTGCACCCGTCACCGCCGCGCCACCGACCGGCGCATCGCGAGTGACCCAGGCGTTCTTCTCTTCATAGGTGCCGCGCACGCCGGCGGTGAAATCCAGGCGCTCGGTCAGATGCCAGGTGCCTTGGGCAAACAGCGCAAAACTGTCGGTCTTGATATGGCCGTTGCCGACGCTGCCAATGTTGGCCAGCGCACCGGCCGGCGTACCGTTCCAGATGTCCGCTTGCGGGCCGTAATAGGCGAAGGATTTGTTGTCCAGATCGTTGCCGAAGTAGTAGGCGCCGACGACGTAATCGAAGAACTCGCCCTTGGGCGACGCCAGGCGAAATTCCTGTGAGTACTGTTTGTCTTCTACCGAAACACCAGCGTTGTAAGTTGACGCGACGTTGAGACCATCGTCATTTTTCGGGGTGAAATTCCAGAAGCGATACGAGCTGATCGAGGTCAGGGTGAAATCGCTCGGCAGTGCCCAATTGGCTTCAACCGAGGTGCCGCCCTGATGCACGGTGACGTGTTGATCGCTGTCCAGATTGACCTTGCGGTGCGAGCCGTTGACCAACGTTGCCCCGGCCGCCGCTGCCCGCGCCGAGTAAAGATTGACGCCGTTGATGGTCGGCCCGGTGTCGTACAGCACGCGGGTGCCGGCACTGGAATCCTCTTCGTTGTAGTCGCCGATCCAGCGCAGATTGAAGTCTTCGTTGGGCTTGAACAGCAACTGGGCGCGGAAGCCATCGCGCGAGCCGCCGTTCAAATCATGGCCGTTGTATTCGTTCTTGATGTCGCCGTCACTGCGCGTGCGATAGGCGGAAAAACGTCCGGCCAGCTCATCGTTGAGCGGCCCGGAAATCGTGCCTTTGGTTTGGAAATAACCGTCTTCGCCGACCGAGGTTTCGATGCTGCGCTCAGGCGTGAAGGTCGGCGCGCGGGTGCTGATGTTGATCACCCCGGCGGTGGTGTTTTTACCGAACAGCGTACCCTGCGGCCCACGCAAAACTTCGAGCTGTTCGATGTCCATCAAATCGAACACCGCCATGCCTGGACGGCCGAGATACACGTTGTCGATGTACAGCCCGACGCTGCCTTCCAGACCATCGCTCGCCGGGTTGTTGCCCAGGCCTCGGATCGACACGCTGGACTGCCGCGCATGCATGTAGGCGACGTTGACGCTCGGTACCAGTTGCTGCAAATCCTGAATCCGGTAAACCCGTTGCGTCTCCAGATTCTGGCCGCTGACCACGCTCATCGGCGTCGGTACATCCTGCGAACTTTCTTCGCGGCGGCGAGTGGTCACGGTCACGGTTTCCAGCTGCGAACTGTTGGCCGCCGGTTTGCCTGCGGGTACCGGCGTCGGGGTTTCCGTTTCGGCGGCGTAGCTGTGAGTCCAACTGGCGCTCCCTGCCAGCAACAAGGCCAGAGGCAGGCGTTTGAGCCGTCGTGGTGTTAAGGGTGACGCTAGGTTCAACGGACTCATGGCGCGGCTCCTGGTCAAAAAACACACAGACATCTTCAGCGCTGCATATTCTTTTAAGTTATTTATTTATGGATTTACAAATATTTACTGCATAAGAGATTGCCTTTATAAGGAGTCGACCTAATGCATATCCAATGCATTTCCCGGATATTTTTTATGTGAAAAATGCATATCGACTTGCGACAACTTCGTCACTTCATCGCCTTGGCTGAACAACGCAGCTTCGTCGCCGGCGCGCAGGCGGTGAACCTGTCGCAGTCGGCATTCAGCCGTAGCATTCAGGCGCTGGAGCACAGCGTCGGCTGCCAGTTGGTCGATCGCGGGCGCAAGGAATTACCACCGACCAAACAGGGCCAGGTGCTGCTCGAACACGCGCGGCGGCTGGTCAGTGGTGCGCAGCAAATGGCCAACGAGATCAGCCAGTTCAATGGGCTGGAGGCGGGGGAACTGCGCTTTGGTTGCGGGCCGGCGCCGGCAGCAGGTTTGATCCCGCGCGCAATTGGCAGCTTCATCGGTCGCTACCCGAAAGCGCGGGTGCAGTTTCAGGTCGATGATTGGCAGAGTTTGAGCAAACGCTTATTGAGCGAAGAGTTTGAATTCTTCGTTGCGGACACTCGGCATTTCGAGGCGGATCCGGATTATCAGACGCATCGATTGCGCCCGCGCAAATGGCATTTCTGCTGCCGCGCCGGGCATCCGTTGGCGGCATTTGATCGAGTCACCGCCGAGCAATTGATGAGTTATCCGCTGGCGGTGAGCATCCGCCCGCCGAACCTGCGCAAGGTGATTGTCGACCTCAGCGGCCGCCCGGATTTCACCCCGCATGTGGAGTGCGAAAACAGCTCGAGTCTGCTCAGTGTGGTGCTGCGTTCGGAGGCGATCGGGATTGTCGGCGCGTATTCGGACGCCCTGCATCAGGCCAAGGGTGAGCTGGTGTGTTTGCGGGTTGAGGGTTTGGCGGATGATCTGGAGGAGCTGTATACGCGCTATGGGATTGTCAGCCGCGCGGGGTATCGGTTGTCGCCGTTGGCGGAGGCGATGATTGAGCAGATCAAGGTGATTGATGCGGTGGATGAGGAGGTGTGTTCGCTGGAAAGACTTGCCGTCTGATCGACCGCTATCGCGAGCAGGCTCACTCCTACATTTGAAATGCATTCCCCTGTAGGAGTGAGCCTGCTCGCGATAGCGCCAGTACTGGCACCGATGCACTCCCTGCATAAACCCCATTCCCCAAATGCACTTGCCGAACACCCCCACCGAAAGCGAAAACCCTCGCCTGTCCCACTGACCGGTGAACCCCATGCCCACCCCGCCAAAACCCGTGCGCAACGTGCTGTACATCATGTGCGATCAACTGCGCCGCGATTACCTGTCCTGCTACGGCCACCCACATTTGCACACGCCGAACATCGATCGTCTCGCCGCCGCCGGCGTACGTTTCAGCCGCGCCTACACCCAAGGCACGATCTGCGGCCCATCGCGGATGTCGGCCTACACCGGGCGTTACGTCAGCAGCCATCAAGTCGCCTGGAACGCCGTGCCGCTGCCGCTGGAAGAACTGACGATCGGCGATTACCTGCGCCCGCACGGCATCCGCACTGCACTGGTTGGCAAGACTCACGCAACGGCGAACGTGGATGCCTTGCAACGTCTGGCGATCAACCCCGAGAGCGAGCAAGCCGAAATTCTCAACGAAGTCGGTTTCGAACCGTACATGCGCCACGACGGCATCTATCCCGACGATCCGCTGTTCGATGACAAACGCGAATCTGCGCCCTACACCCATTACCTGCGTGAACAGGGCTTCGACGGCAAAAATCCCTGGCACGACTGGGCCAACGCCGCCGAAGGCGACAACGGCGAAATCCTCAGCGGCTGGCAAATGCGTCATTCGAAATTGCCAGCACGAATTCCCGAGCAGCACTCAGAGACTGTCTACACTACAAATCGAGCCATCGACTTCATCACCGAGCAAGGCGAGAAATCGTGGTGTTTACACCTTTCCTATATCAAACCGCACTGGCCCTACATCGTACCAGCGCCGTACCACGCCTTGTACAGTACGAAATCGATTCTCGAACCGATCCGCGCGACGCCCTCCGAAGCCAGCAAACACCCCGTATACACTGCCTTTCGCCAGCATGAGGAAAGCCTCAACTTCTCCCGCGATTCAGTACGATTGACTGTAATCCCCACGTACATGGGCCTGGTCAAGCAAGTCGATGATCAACTTGGGCGTCTGTTCGATTTTCTGCAGAGCAATGGCCGTTGGGATGACACGTTGATCGTGTTCACCAGCGATCACGGCGACTTTCTGGGCGATCACTGGCTCGGCGAGAAGGAGTTTTTGCTGGAGCAGGCGGTGGGCGTACCACTGATCGTGCGCGACCCTCGGGCGGCGGCGGATTCCACGCGCGGCACGGTGGATGATCGGCTGGCGGAAACCATTGATGCGTTGCCGACGTTTCTTCAAGCGCTGGGATTGCCGGCGGCGGAGCATCGACTTGAGGGTCGTTCGTTGATCCCGCTTCTGCACGGAGAGAATCCGGACTGGCGCCGCTATGCGATCAGCGAATACGACTACGCGTTTCAGGCGCCTGCGCGGGAGCGACTGGGCCAGCCGATCGATCGTTGCCGCATGACCATGGTGCGCAGCGAACGCTGGAAATACCTGGCGTACGACGGCTTTCGGCCGCAGTTGTTTGATTTGCTGAATGATCCGCAGGAGCTGCGTGATTTGGGCGAGGATCCGGAATTCGCGGCGGTGCGCGAGGAGCATGCAGGGTATTTGTTTGAGTGGGTGCGGGGGTTGAAGCGGCGCACGACGATCAGTCATCAGGAGATTGATGGGCGTGGACAGCGGTTTCGGTATGGTGAGCCGGAATCCGAGAAAGTCGTTCAGATCGGGGTTTGGTGATTCCGGTAGGAGCTGCGGCACGCTGCGATCTTTTGATCCTGATCTTCAAATCAAAAGATCGCAGCCTCGTTTCACTCGACAGCTCCTACAGGTATCGAGCTCGATCAGACGCCGACGATGTCCGCGCCTTTGATAGTCTGGCTACGCTGCCCGTTCGCCCCCACCGGCACCTCACCCTTCAACGTCACCCGACGCACCACCCGATCCTGAGTCCCGTAATCATCAATCGCATAATGCTGCGTCGAACGGTTATCCCAGATCGCCACATCACCCGCCTTCCAGCGCCAGCGCACAGTGTTTTCCTGACGGATCACATGGCTCTGCAAAAGCCCAAACAAATGCGCCGAATCGGCCTGCGAGTAACCTTTGATGCGTTTAACGAAATGCCCCAACAACAAGCTCTTCTCGCCGCTGATCGGGTGCACGCGCACCACCGGGTGCTCAGTCTCGTAAACAGTCGATGTGAAAACCTTGCGATAGCGCTCCAGCTTCTCTGCCGACACGTCCGGTTTCGCACTGGCGTAGTCGTACTCGTTGCTGTGCACGGCGACCAGTTTATCGGCCAGTTCACGCAGTTCGGTCGGCAAGCCGTTGTATGCCGTCGCGGTGTTGGCCCACAGGGTGTCGCCACCGAATGCCGGGGCCACCACCGAGCGCAGGATCGAGGCTTTCGGGTAAGCATCGACGAAGGTCACGTCGGTGTGCCAGGAGTTGGCGCGCTGACCTTCCGCGCCGTCCAGTTCGAGCAGATAACGCGTGCCTTCACGGGACGGCACGGTCGGGTGCGCCACCGGTTCGCCGAGCAAATGAGCAAAGGCTTCCTGACGCTGATCGTCGAGCTGAGTCTGTTCGCGGAAGAACACGACTTTGTACTGTACCAGTGCCTGTTGAATGGCTTCGACGGTGGCGGCGTCCAGTTCACCGGACAAGTGCACGCCACGAATCTCGGCGCCAATACGACCGGCCACCGGGTGAATTTCCAGCGCGTGGACAGCGGGTTTTACTGCGAGTGCGGCATTGCTCATGGGTAGACCCTCATCGACTGCTTACGGTTGGGCGGCAGCGAAACATTGCTCTATCTATATTCCATTTACATCTAATAGATATTCACATGCTTCGTTGACGGAATAAGAGCTTGCATTTAAAACCTCTAGCAACCCTCGTCGCAAATGCCTTCGAGCTATTTTTAGGATGCCGGAAAAGCATATGGATCTTCGCCAGTTGCGCTACTTCATCGCCCTCAACGAACACCGCAGTTTTGTCCGTGCGGCGGACGCGATGGGCATCACTCAACCGGCGTTCAGCCGCAGTATTCAAGGGCTTGAGCAGGAGTTCGGCTGCGTGCTGGTGGATCGCGGCAACAAGGATTTGCGCCCCACCCCCGAAGGCCAAGTGGTGCTGCAACACGCCCTGAGCCTGGTACAAGGCGCGGCGATGCTGAGTGCTGAAGTGACGCAGATGACCAAGCTCGATGCCGGCGAAGTGCACTTCGGTTGCGGCCCGGCGCCGGCGGTGAAACTGGTGCCGAATGCAGTGGCGCAATTCATCAATGCGCACCCGAAAGTGCGCACCTGTTTTCAGGTGGATAACTGGGAAAAACTCAGCCGTGCGTTGAGCCGTGAAGAGATCGAATTTTTCATCGCCGACATTCGTCATTTCGAGGCGGATCCGAACTTTCAGACGCAAGCACTGACGCCCAAGCGCGGAGTGTTTTTCTGCCGTCCGGGGCATCCGTTGTTGGCCAAGGAAAGCCTGTCGACCAACGACATGTTCGACTACCCGCTGGCGACCACGCGGATCCCGCCGGGCATTCGTAAACTGCTGGCGAACCTTAGTGGCAGGATCGATTTTTCGCCGACCATCGAGACCGAGCATTTTCCGGCGCTGGTGAAAGTGGTGCTGCAATCGAATGCGATTGGCGTCGGTACGGAAGAGGCGTTTGTCGAGGACATTGCCAAGGGTTCGCTGGTGCTGCTGCACTGGCGCAATTTGCCGCAGAACCTGGAGAGCATGAATGCGCGTTGCGGGATTGTCAGCCGTACCGGGTTTCGGCTGTCGCCGGCGGCGCGGGCGATGATCGAGACACTGGTGGCGGTGGATCGAGAGGAACATCGCGTCGCTGTTTAAAGAGGATCGTTCCCACGCTCTGCGTGGGAATGTAGCCCGCGGACGCAGAGCGTCCATTGATGCATTCCCACGCAGAGCGTGGGAACGATCGGTACCCCTGTAGGAGCTGCCGCAGGCTGCGATCTTTTGCTTTTAGAGCTTGGCCGCTGCCAACCCAGGCGCCACCCATTCATTGACCTTGAACGGCTTGCGAATCAGCCTTTGCTGCGCCGCCAGATCCACCTTGTCCTGCAAGCTACCCAGGAACGCCGGATCCAGCGTCGACGGGAATACTTCGCTCAGTTTCTGATCTTTCAGATCTTCAGTGAGGATCACCGGCGGATAACTCGCCAGCCCCGACACCAACTGCACGTACGCATCCTTGTTGCTGTCCTGCGTCAGCCATTCCACGGCCTGCTGCTGCGCCTTTAACAACTTCGCCACCGCTTCCGGATGCCCATCAACAAACTTGCCGCTGCCCACCAACACCGACTGCACACTGCCGGCCCCGCCCAGATCCTTGGTGTTCAACGGCAACTCGGCCAAGCCCTTGATTTGCAATGCCGCCAACCCGGAACTGCCCCACGACGCATCAATCTGCTTCGCCGCCAGTGCAGCGGTCGCGCCGGTGAAGTCGAGGTTGATGACCTTCAGATCCTTCTCGCTCAAGCCCTGACTGGCCAGCGCCGCGTCAAACGACAACTGCGTCGCGGTGCCCTTGAAGATCGCCACACGCTTGCCCTTCAGATCCTGCAAGGTCTTGATCCCGGAACCCGGCACCACGCCGAGATACTGCTTCACCCCACGTGCACCGGCATTTAGCAGCCGCGTATCGAGGCCGTTGGACTTGCCAATGATCGCCGCCAGATCCCCGAGATACGCCAGATCAACCTGACCGTTGGCAAACGCCTCATTGATCACTGGCCCCGCACCCTTGAAGAAATTCCACTGAATCTTGATGCCCTGATCGGCAAAGGCCTTTTCGAAGATCTGCTGATCACGCAGCACGTCGACCACACCGCCTCCACTGTGTTGAGTGCCGGCGCTCAGGTCAGGCACGGCGATGCGGATTTCCTTCAGCTCATCGGCCTGCGCCGTCAGCGTAAGAAAACCCGCCAGCGCCGGGGCGGCAAACAGGCTGATGACACGTTTGAAAGGAAGGTTCATGGGTGCGGCTCCTTGATCAATACAGGTGTTAAGGAGCCGAAAGTAGGCCGAAGCACCACCTACGCTTAAATACTATAAAAGCACATTTTTATAGCTTTTAACGCTAAGCGAACAACGCCGGGGCTTGCAGCGGCGTATGCATTAACAGCATCGAAAATATTCTTCGAATGCATTGGATGCGTGTGGGCTGGAAGCCTTAAATGGCGCTGCTTATCTCTTTAAATACGTTTTTAACTACTGCTTATAACTTTTAGTTTTTAGCTAATACCGCTAAAGATCGCAGCCTTCGGCAGCTCCTACATGGGATTGCGTTGCCCCTGTAGGAGCTGCCGAAGGCTGCGATCTTTTGATCTTGACTCGATCTCGATCCAACCCGACAACGGAGGTCACCCATGGCCCGTCAATCTCTGCTCAGTTTGCCGCTGCCAGCGCCACCGCTGAAAAGCCGACGCTCCTGGCCCAGCATCAACCAACGCCTGTTGCCATGGCTGCTGCCCATCAGTCTGTTCGCTCTATGGTGGCTGGCCGCGCGCAACCAATGGATGAGCGAGCAGATCCTGCCGGCGCCATCGTTGGTGTGGAGCAGCGCCGTCGAGCTGTCGCAAGGTGAGCTGTGGAGCCATTTGTGGATCAGCCTGCAACGCTTGTTCTGGGGTTTGCTCGCAGGGATTTCCGCCGGTGCAGTGCTGGGTGCTGCGCTGGGTTTCAGCCGCCGTCTGGAGCGTCTGATTTTCCCGACCTTCGCCGGCCTGGCGCAGGTGCCAACGCTGGCGTGGATTCCGCTGTTCATGGTGTTTTTCGGCATCGGCGAAGTGTTGAAACTGGTGGTGCTGATCAAAGCTATCGTCGTCCCGGTGACCTTGCACACGCTGGTCGGCGTGCGTGACGCTCAGCCGAAACTGCGCGAAGCCGCTGCCGTGTTGCGACTGCCACCGCGCCTGCTGATCCGTCGACTGGTGCTGCCCGCCGCCCTGCCCGCGTTCATGGCCGGTGTGCGTTTGGCGCTGGCCGCTGGCTGGACATCGCTGCTCGCAGTCGAGTTGCTCGCCTCCAGCGAAGGCATCGGTTATCTCATGGTCTGGGCGCGCCAGCTGTTCATGCTTGACATCGTTTTCGTGTGCATCGTGGTGATCGGTTTGATCGGCGTGGCGATGGATCGCGGCATCGGTCTGCTGGATAAAAAACTGGTGCACTGGCCGCACCCGGCCACTGCGGAAATTCGTCGCGGCCCGCGCTATGAAGGCTGGCAGCGTTTGCAACCGTGGCTGCTGCCGCTGGGCTTGCTCGCGCTTTGGCAACTGGCGAACGATCAACAGTGGGTCGATCCGAATATTCTGGTGAGCCCGCTGGCCGTGCTGATTACGGCGTGGGACGGTCTGCTCGATGGCACGTTGATCAACGGCATGGCCCTGAGCCTGGGTCGCACCCTCGGCGGTTTGTTGCTGGGCGGCGGACTCGGTTTGGCCCTCGGCTTGCTGCTGGGTTTGTCACGCACCAGCGAACGTGTGCTCGGCCCGACCCTCGCCGCGCTGCGTCAGATCGCGATTTTCGCCTGGGTGCCGTTGCTCACCGCATGGTTCGGTTTGGGTGAACTGGCGAAGTGGGTGTTCGTCGCCCTCGCCGCATTTTTTCCGCTGTTTATCGCCACGCAACGCAGCGTCGCCAACCTTTCGCCGCAACTCAACGAAGCCGCACAAGTGCTGCGCCTGAGCCTTGGTCAACGCCTGCGCAGACTGGTGCTCCCCGGCGCCGCGCCGGGGATTTTCGCCGGTCTGCGCCTGAGCCTGATCTACGCCTGGCTCGGCACCATCGGCGCTGAATATTTCATGCCGTCCAACGGCGGCATCGGCAGCCAGATGATCGGCGCGCAACAACTGCTGCGCATGGATCTGATCATGGCGTGCATGCTCTTCGTCGGCCTCACCGGCGCCCTGCTCAACCTTATTGGCCAACGCCTGGAAATTCGCGCGACCCGCTGGAGACACGCATGAACGCACCCATTGTCAGCTTCACCCACGTAGGCAAATCCTTCGACGTCGACGGTTTCGAACTGGAGGCGATTCGCGAATTCAACCTGGACATCGCCGAGGGCGAATTCGTCGCCATCGTCGGTTCCAGCGGCTGCGGCAAATCCACCTTGCTGCGTTTGTTGGTGGGTCTTGATACGCAATTTCGCGGGCAGATCACCGTCGATGGCAAAGCCGTCAGCGGCATCGGCGGCGAGCGCGGCATTGTCTTCCAGGAACACCGGTTATTCCCGTGGCTGACCGTCGCCGACAACATCGGCCTCGGCCTGGTCAACGAGCCGCTGAGTGCTGCACAAAAGCAAAAACGCATCGACGATTTCATCGATCTGGTCGGCCTGCGCGACTTCACCCGCGCCTATCCGCACCAGCTCTCCGGCGGCATGGCACAACGCGTGGCGATTGCTCGCGGCCTCGTCGCCAGCCCGCGCATTCTGCTGCTCGACGAACCCTTTGGCGCCCTCGACGCGCTGACCCGCCAGCAGATGCAGGACGAGCTGTTAGCGATCCGCAATCGCGCGAAGATCACCACGATCCTCGTCACCCATGACGTTGAGGAAGCGATCTTCCTCGCCGACCGCGTGGTGGTGATGGAGCCGCGTCCTGGGCGGATCAAGCAAGTGGTCGACATCGCCCTGCCCCATCCGCGCCAGCGCAGCAGTTTCGACTTCCATCAGTTGCGTGAAGAGCTGCTGCACGAACTGACCAGTGATGACCATTACCAACCGAGCGTGCCGGTGCAGATCCGCGATCTGCCGCTGACGTTCATTGCCTGCTGAACAGGAGTTTCGCAATGCCGCAACGTCCCAATTTTCTGGTGATTCTGGCCGACGATCTCGGCTTCTCCGACATCGGCGCGTTCGGCGGCGAAATCGCCACGCCGCACCTCGATGCCTTGGCCAATAATGGCCTGCGCCTCACCGATTTTCATACCGCACCGACCTGCTCGCCGACCCGCTCGATGCTGCTCACCGGCACCGACCACCACATCGCTGGCATCGGCACCATGGCCGAGACGCTGACCCCGGATCTGATCGGCAAACCGGGTTACGAGGGTTACCTCAACGACCGCGTCGTCGCCTTGCCCGAGCTGCTGCGCGAGGCCGGTTATCAAACGTTGATGAGCGGCAAATGGCACCTCGGTTTGAAAGCTGAACTGGCGCCGCATGCGCGCGGTTTCGAGCGTTCGTTTTCGCTGCTGCCGGGCGCGGCCAACCACTATGGTTTCGAGCCGACTTACGATGAGCAAACGCCGGGCCTGCTGAAATCGACCCCGGCGCTGTACATCGAAGATGACCAGTTTCTCGACGAATTACCGAAGGATTTCTACTCCTCCGATGCCTTCGGCGACAAGTTGCTGCAATACCTCAAGGAGCGTGATCAAACCCGGCCGTTCTTCGCTTACCTGCCATTCTCCGCACCGCACTGGCCGTTGCAGGCGCCCGCTGACATCGTCGATAAATACCGTGGCCGCTATGACGCCGGCCCGGAAGTGTTGCGCCTTGAACGGCTGGAAAAACTCAAAGCCCTCGGCCTGATTGAGCCAGACGTCGAGCCGCATCCGCTGATTCAGTTGACCAAACAGTGGGACGCGTTAAGCGACGAGCAAAAGCAGATTTCCGCGCGGGCGATGGAGGTCTACGCGGCGATGGTCGAGCGCATGGACTGGAACATTGGCCGGGTCGTTGACTACCTGCGCCAGCAGGGGCAACTCGACAACACGTTCATCCTGTTCATGTCCGACAACGGTGCCGAAGGCGCACTGCTCGAAGCGTTCCCGAAATTCGGCCCGGAACTGGTGACGTACCTCAGCCAGCACTACGACAACAGCCTCGACAACATTGGTCGGGCCAACTCTTACGTCTGGTACGGGCCGAACTGGGCGCAGGTGGCGACCGCGCCGTCACGGCTGTTCAAAGCGTTTACCACCGAAGGCGGGATTCGCGTGCCGGCGCTGCTGCACTATCCGCAGCTGGCGATCAAAGGGCAGATCAGCCATGGCTTCGGCACGGTGATGGACATCACGCCGACGATTCTCGATCTGGCCGGTGTGCGTCATCCGGGCAAGCTGTGGCACGGTAAACCGGTGGCGCCATTGCGTGGCAAATCGTGGCTGGGGTTCTTGTCGGGCGAGACTGCGCAGGTGCACGACGAGCACACGGTGACGGGTTGGGAATTATTTGGGCGAAGGGCGATTCGGCAGGGATCGTGGAAAGCGGTGTGGATCCCCGGGCCAGTGGGGCCGGCGACCTGGCAGCTTTATGATTTGAGCAGCGATCCGGGGGAGATTCATGATCTGGCGTTGAGTCAGCCGGAGAAGCTCAGCGCGTTGATCGGGCATTGGCAGCAGTATGTCGAAGAGACCGGGGTGATTTTGAGTGAGTCGCCTTTCCAGCCAGATTGATGTTGGCTGATCTGACGCCTTCGCGAGCAAGCCCGCTCCCACAGGGGATTTGTGTCGATCACAGATCCAATGTGGGAGCGGGCTTGCTCGCGAAGAGGCCTTTAAAAACAACCCATCAAGCCTGGGCTGTACGCACCTCTTTACTCACCACCTCATCCTGGCGAACAAACCGGTTCGCCCGCCCAAACGTCCCAAAATCATTAAACCTCACCCCCATCTCGCGCATCACCTTATGCGCCACCGGCACGGTCATCTGACGAATATAAAACGGCTCCTTCACCACAAAATGATGAATCCCGTGGCTGCTGCCAAAGTTGAAGCAGAACGCCTGCAACGGCCACAGCCACCAAGGGTTGAGCACCTGACACTGCTGCAGCACATTGCCCAGTTCAACATCGCCGTAGTAATGCATGTTCGAGCTGATGAAGTGCAGGCAAAACGTACGCAAAACATTCGGGCCGATGATCACCACAGCGGCAATATCGATCACCTGCATCACCGACAACGTCGTCGCTGACCATTCAATCGGCGCGCCCAGCAGGTACGCGATGCCATTGGCCGCATGGAAACCGAGAAACACATACCACGCACCCCAATGCACCAGCGCCAGCGGCGCGTAGACCTTCAACGTGCGCTTGATAATGCTGAACTTGTGCGCCCAGGTCTTGGCCCGCAGCATGCGGATAAATGCCGACATCACGTTGTCGCCAACCATCAGCAAACGTGCAAAACCCCACGGCTCGCCGTTGGTGATCGCGCGTTCTTCCATATCGGTTTCAGTGCCGGAAACCTTGTGGTGATTGAGGTGCAGATGCCGACGAATCCACGGATTGATCGTGCTCGGCCGCGCCAGCCACACCAGGCCCATCATCAAATTGTGCGGCACGCGTTGCTTGCGGAAATACATGCTGTGGATCAGGTCGTGTTCCAGCTCATGGGTCAGCGAAGCGAAAAACGCATTGAGCAAAAGGCACGCCCACCACGCCATATGGCCGGTGATGTACAGCGTCGCCGAGCCGATCATCCCGATCAGGGCAAAGGCCAGAATCCCCGCGCCCAGCGCATCCTGATGCTTGAGAATCGGGTAGCGCTCACGCAATTCGACGCCTTTGGCCAGCACCACTTCGCGAATATGTGCTGATCGCTGGGCCGCATTGTGTCGCTGGGGACTTGCAGAAGTACCGTCCATGCTTCCATCCTCGGGTTTATGATGTTCGCATCGTGCCTCGCCAGTGCTTCAATTGCGGTAGCCGAGAACGCCAACCTGTTGACCGGAAGCGCCAATCAGCATGAAGGAACCGACCTCCCTCGCCAGTTGGACCCGTGCCTTGCGCAAACAACTTGATGCGCTTGGGCTGGACAGCATTGCCCTGTGCCAACAGGCCGGGCTTGATCCAAATTTGATGGACGACCCCAACGCGCGCTATCCACTGTCCGGCACCACGCGCCTGTGGGAAATCGCCGTGCAGGTCAGCGGCGACCCGGCGATTGGTTTGCGCGTGTCGCGGTTCGTCAGCCCGACCACGTTCCATGCGCTCGGTTATGCGCTGGTCGCAAGCGGCAGTTTGCGTGAAGTGTTTGAACGCATCGTGCGCTATCACCCAGTGGTCAGCGATGCGCTGGAACTGGAACTGAGCCGCAGCGAAGACCGCTATCAATTCCGTCTGAAAATTCCGTCAGGCAATCCGGCGCCAGCCTTCGAAGCCATCGACGCGTTCACCGCGATCTACGTGCGCACTTGCCGCAATCGCCTCGGCCGCGATTACGCGCCACTCGCCGTTTATCTGCGCCGTCCGGAACCAACCGACGCGCACCAATGGCACAAAGTCTTCCGCGCCCCGGTGCACTTCGGCTGCGCCGAAGATCGTCTGGAGTTCGCCCTCGTCGACTTCGACAGCCACCTCGACGACGCCAACCCGGAACTCGCTGAACACAATGAGGCAGTGCTCAAACGCACCATGGCTCAGCTCCAGCCGCTGACCTGGGAGCGCAAGGTGCGCGATGCCATCGAAGAACAATTGCCGGAAGGTGAGCCGAGCGCTGAGCGAATTGCTCAAGCGTTGCATTTGAGTTTGCGCAGCTTGCAACGGCATCTGGCGGATGAGGGTTGTCGCTTCGACACACTGCTCAACGAGAGCCGCGAGAACCTGGCGCTGCTGCACCTGCGCGATCCGCAGTGTTCGTTGAGTGAGGTGAGTTATTTGCTCGGGTTCGCCGATACCAGCAGCTTCAGCCGCGCGTTCAAGCGCTGGACGGGGATGACGCCGGGGCAGTTTCGGGATGGGTTGCGCTGATCGTCAGCCTTTAGCCAGACTGCGTTCCATACCGGATGACCATTGTTCGATCATCGCAGCACCCATCGCGGCGAACGCCGGATGACTGGCGCCGTACTCCGCCATTTCGCCCATTGCCACCTGCATACCGTTAGTGACTTGCTGCAGTAATTCATTGCAACGCGCCTCCGTCAGATTGCAGGCCGTACGACCGAACCGCATCAGCATTTTGTGCTTGGGCCAAGCCTTCGAGCCACCCAAGAGCAACGCCATACTGTCGTTCTTTATGTAGACCGATGTGGTGATGATGTCGTATGCGGGCGCGAGTCTGATTGTCGATTCCTCGCCGCAGCTTTCGTAAAGCACGCCGAAGTTTTTGAGATGAGCGTCGCCGTTTTTCACGCCTGCGGACAAAGCCACAATCTTGAAAAATGCTTCCAGCGCCAGATTGAGCAATGCAGGCGAAACAAACGCTTTGATCTGCCGGGCCGCGCCTTCGTAAGAGCCGTCGTATTTGGCTTTCGACGGCCAACCGTTGAGTACGCAGAAGTCCTCAAAACCCAGGTAGCCCGTAGCGCTCAAATCAAAGCGCTCGATAACCAGAAACCTGCCATGTTCGCTGAGCTCGAAGTTCGGCACGTCTAGCCCGCAGTGTTGCGCGGCACGCATGCAGAAGTATTCGTTGGTCGCCAAGTGCGGAAATTCATCAGCCCGAAAAGCTTTGACCAAATGGGTCGATCCCCGATGCGTCAGACGATCAATCGCAGCCGCACTGTCACGTACCAGCACTTTAGGCTGCACCCCGGACACTCCGGAATACTGGCCATAGGTTTGCAACAGATCCTCGAACAGGCCTTGCGCACCATCGTGCACCAGCAGATCGGCCAGCGACGTTTCAGGCGGGCGATCCGTCATCGATGGGCTGGCAATGGATAACCGACCGAGCTGATAGGGGCCGACAATGGCCAGCAATGCAAAGTCATCGAAGCCGCGAACTGCTTTGCTGAAACGCCGAACCAGCTCATCACGAAGGGCGCCTTCGGGCAGATTCATCTCGAAAACCGGATGAATGCCATGCTCCCAACGATAACTCTCCAGGCGGGACGGCATTGTCAGTGACACGGCATTTTCAGCAGTGGCTGTTTCGCGGTAATTGAAGACGCTGTCGAATCTATCTTGCCCGCGCGCCAACGTTCCCACCGCTTGCCCGCCGACACAGACGTTTAATCTATCCGACAACTCAGTCATGGAAATTAACCTGTTGCAGCGTATCGAGTGTCGGTCGACGAGACTGACGCGGAACCGCAGTCAGCTCATAGCCAAAACCGTTGAGGATCGCTTCGACTTTGCGTAGGCCGATTTCCGAAATAGTGTTGTTTTCGATCCCCGAAATCGTCGCGCGGCTCATTCCGTATTGCTGAGCCAGTGCCTGCTGGGTCATTTTGTTCGCCTTGCGCAGGGCTTTGATCAACTCGCCAAGCTGTTCCATGGGGCTTCCTGCATCAAATATGGTGCAAATTTAGATATATGTTTAATTTGCATCGCATTTGATGCACTTACTGAACAAGATTAGCCTAGTTCCCAGTGATCACGAAAGAATCACTTGCTCACCACAAACCCCAGCTCAAAAACAGTGCCGTCAGCATCACTACTCACCCGCACCTGTCCCCCATGCAACTGCATGATCGACTGCACGATCGCCAACCCCAAGCCACCCGAATCCCCCGGTTCTGCCCGTGAAGGATCGACGCGGTAGAAACGGTCGAACAGTTTGCTCAGATGTTCCTGCGCAATCGCCGGGCCATGGTTGTGCACTTGCAACCAGCACTCACCCGACTCGTCGCGGCGACGCAGACTGATCACCGATCCTTGATCGGCATGACGCACGGCATTGGCCAGCAGATTGCCGAGTGCCCGTTGCAACAGTTGCTGATCGGCAAGCAGTTCACCGTGCAGTTGATTGTCCAGCCGCACGTCACGGTCATCCGCCAAGGCTTCAAAGTAATCACACAGCTCACCGCCAACGCTGTGCAAATCCAGGATTTGCAGATTCAGCGCGCGTTCGGCCTGTTCTGCCCGGGCGAGGAACATCAGGTTTTCCGCCATGCGCTTGAGCCGTTCGAACTCTTCCATGTTCGAGGCCAGCACTTCCTGATATTCCTCGGTGCTGCGCGGATGATTCAGTGCCTGGCCGTTACTGGCGAGCAAGGTGTGCAACGGCGTGCGGATTTCGTGGGCGAGGTCGGCGGAGAACTGCGACAGGCGCTGCACGCTGTCGTCCAGCCGCGCGAGCATGCCGTTGAGCGCCTGCACCGGTTCAAGCAATTCTGCCGGCGTGCCATTGGCAGGCAGGCGTTGATCAAGGCTCCGCAGATCGATGCCGCGCACCGCTTCGCTCAACTGCCGCAACGGTTGCAGGCCCCGGCGCAGTAAGAGCAAGCCCAAGGCAAAAGCGAGCAACGCACCGAGGCCAACCGACAGGTACAAGCGCATGCGATAACTGCCGAGCATCTGCTCACGCTCGCTCAGCACTTTGCCGGCAATGACCGTCAGCGGCTCGCCGTTCGGCCCCTGCGCTTCGCCGGACAACAGCGCCAGTTCAGCACCGTCCGGCGCTTGCCACGTGAGTACATCGGGACGCTGCGGCGTTTGCTCGCGGGGGATGGCGTTCAGTGCGGGCAACTCGCGTTGCCGTGGATTGATCGCGATCACGCTCGATCCGTCGGCGCGGCGCACCAGCAACAGGCTGTCGAGATTGCCGAGCATGTTCTGATACAGCCGAGGCCGCGCCTGCAAAGCGCCGAGGCTGTCGCTGTCGGCGAGCAAGGCGCGCACTTGCTCCAGTCGACCGAGCAACGCGAGGTCGTCGCGGTAGGCGATTTCCGAGGCCAGCGAGCGGTAGAGAAACACGCCAATCGCGCTCAGCACCAAGGCGCAAACAATGGCGAACGCCAGCGCCAGTCGCCAGGCGATCGACTTAGAGCGCATCGTCCGGCGCTTCCAGTTGATAACCGACACCGCGCACGGTGTGGATAAGTTTCGGCATGTACGGATCATCGACTTTCGAGCGCAAACGCCGCACGGCGACTTCGACCATGTTGGTGTCGCTGTCAAAATTCAGGTTCCACACCTGCGAGGCGATCAGCGTGCGCGACAGCACTTCGCCCTGGCGACTGGCGAGCAGTTGCAGCAGGGCGAACTCCTTGTTGGTCAGGGCGATGCGCTGGCCATTGCGGCTGACGCGGCGGCGCAGCACATCGATTTCCAGATCGGCGATGCTGTACGACTCGGCTTCGCGCATCGGCCCGCGGCGCAGCAAGGTGCGTACGCGCGCGAGCAGTTCGGCGAAGGCAAAGGGTTTCAGCAAGTAATCGTCGGCGCCCAGCTCGAGGCCGCGCACACGGTCTTCGATGGCGTCCTTGGCGGTGAGGAACAGCACCGGCGTGGCGCCGCGCTGGCGGATCAGCTGCAGCAATTGCCAGCCATTGAGGCCGGGCAGCATCACGTCGAGGATGATCAGGTCATATTCCTGCTGCTCGATAAAGTAGCGCCCATCGAGGCCATTGAGCGCCACGTCCACGGCAAAACCCGACTCGCCCAAGCCTTTGGCGAGGAAATTTGCGGTTTTGGCTTCATCTTCTACGACCAGCAAACGCATGGCACACCTCGATTGATAGGCACACAGGCTAGGCGCCTTCGGCGACGTTGCCCATTACAAACTTGTAATCCAACTGACGAGGTTCTGACGAAGACCGGCGATTAAGGTGACGACCTTCGCTTCTGGAGCTTGTCCATGACCCTGAAATTCTTGCTCGCCAGCCTGACCCTCGGCCTCAGCGCCGGGGTTTACGCTAGCCCGGAACTGCCGCGTCACGCTGACCTCGACCTGAAAACCGCACGTCTGCTCGCCGACACCGCCATGGCCAACTGCACCGGCACGGTGTCGGTGCTCGATCGCGGCGGCAACTTGCTGGTGACCTTGCGCGGCGACGGCGTCGGCCCGCATAACACCATTGCCAGCCAACGCAAGGCGTACACCGCGCTGTCGACCAAAACCGCCACTCGACTGTTCGCCGAGCGCGCTCGCAGCAATCCGGAAACCGCCAACCTCAACACCCTCGACGAGTTGTTGTTGCTCGGCGGCGGGATTCCATTGTTCGCTGCTGATGAATTGGTTGGCGCGATGGGCGTGGCCGGTTCCGGCGGCGGTGAGCAAGACGAAAACTGTGCGATCGAGGCTGCCGAGAAAACCGGCCTGGCCACCACCCGTTCCCAATAAGGAGATGCATCGATGAATACTTTGCGCATGACTTTCGCCGCGCTCGGCCTGAGCGCTTTCTCAAGCCTGGCGCTGGCCGCTGGCAACCCCTTGAGCGTGCACGTGCTCAATCTGGAAAACGGCCTGCCGTCGCCGGGCATCAACGTGACCCTGGAGAAACATGTCGGTCAGGACTGGCAGCCGCTGGCTCAGGGCACCACCAATGAACAAGGGCGGATTGCCGAACTGTTCCCGGCCAAGCAGCCTTTTGAGGCGGGTGAATACCGCGTGGTGTTCAAAACTGGCGAGTACTTCAAGAAGGTCAAGCACGACACGTTCTTCCCGGAGATCCCGGTGATTTTTGAAGTGAAGCAGACCGATCAGCACTACCACATCCCGCTGCTGCTGAGCCCGTACGGCTTCTCGACCTATCGCGGCTCGTAAAATAAACACAGATCCTCGGAACAGGCCTCTGTGGCGAGGGGATTTATCCCCGATGGACTGCGCAGCAGTCCCATTTTCAGGGCCGCTGCGCGCCCCAGCGGGGATAAATCCCCTCGCCACAAGTATAGGTTTCCACTGTGGATAATGTGGCGCCGTTAGATCGTGGCCAGGGCGCGCAATAGCGTGGCATCGAGGATTTCGATCTCACCATACCCGAGCCCGATAATTCCTTGCCCCTGCAAGTCCTTGAGGATCTGGTTAGTGGTCTGCCGCGACAGCGACAGCATCGACGCCAACTGCTCTTGCGGCAGTTGCAGCACCCGGCGTGGCGCGTCGAGTTCGCCGTAGCCTTCGGCGATCATCAGCAAGCGATGAGCCAGACGCGCCGGCGCTGGCAGCAGGCTCAGCTGTTCGAGGTTGATAAAAGCCAGCCGCAGTTTGTGGCTCATCAACAGCGCCAGATGTCGCCAGTACACCGGGTTCTCATCCAGCAACTTCAGCAACGTCACCTGCGGAATATTCAGCAGCAGGCACGGCCCCACAGCATAAGCATCATGCGTACGCGGCTGCCCGTCGAACAGGCAGATTTCGCCAAACCAGTGCGGCGCCTCCACCAGACTCAACAGCGCCTCTTTGCCCTGCTCACTCACCGCACCAATGCGCACCGCGCCCTCAAGCACCGCGTACAAACCGCAAGGCGCATCACCACGCTGAAACAAGCGCTGCCCTGCCGTCAGCCGCCGCTCCCGGGCCGCCGCCAGCAAGCTATCCTGAAAGGACACCGGCAGATGACTGAACCACTGGCCGCTCATCAGCCGTGAACGAATTTGCATAAACACTCCTGGATTGTCGCCTGCCTGACAGAGCGAACCCTGATCCCGAGGGATGATGCGATCAACCCTACCGGAGGAACAACAATGAAAAGCCTCGTCGACCATCTCAGTCAATACGCCGCCTACCACCGTGATCCGCGCAACATCGCCAGCCACTTTATCGGCATTCCGCTGATTGTGGTGGCGGTGGCGGTTTTGTTGTCGCGGCCGGAATGGTCGCTTGGCGGCTTGTGGATATCTCCAGCCGTTATCGTGGCGCTGGCCTCGGCGTGGTTTTACCTGAGACTGGAAGTGAAGCTCGGCGTATTGATGACCGCGCTGATGGGCCTGTCGGTCTGGGCCGGGCACGTCTTGGCGCAGCAGAGCACCATGGTCTGGCTGAGCAGCGGGCTGGCGATGTTTGTGGTGGGCTGGGTGATCCAGTTTGTCGGGCATCACTATGAAGGGCGCAAACCGGCGTTTGTCGATGATGTGTCGGGGCTGATTGTCGGGCCGTTGTTTGTGGTGGCCGAGTTGGCGTTCATGCTCGGGATGCGGCATGAGTTGAAAGAGCAGATCGAGGTGCGGGCGGGGGTTGTGCGGGTCAATCCGAATCGTGCGGCTGTCTAGACCGCATTCGCGAGCAGGCTCGCTCCCACAGTGGATGGGTGTTGAACACAAAATTTGTGAACAACCAAAATCCCTGTGGGAGCGAGCTTGCTCGCGAAGCTTTTGATCTTAAAGGCTGGCGACTTTCTGCCAGACCTTCGGCTTGAAGAACAGGGTTTCACCCTTGGCCAAGCCGATCAGGCTGTCGTGGTCTTTCACCACTTCGGCCTCGATCAAATCCGTCTGCCCCTCAACCTTCAACGTCACCCGCGTGGTCGCGCCCAATGGCCGAATATCGCGCACCTCTGCCGCATGGTGATCTTCCAGCTCATGCCTCGACAACGACACTTCGTGCGGGCGGAACAGCACGTGATTGTCGTCGCTCAGCAGCAAGCGGTTCGAATCGCCGAGGAAGTGATAAACAAAATCGCTGGCCGGGTTTTCGTAGACGTCGCCCGGTGAGCCGATCTGTTCGATCACGCCTTTGTTCATCACCACGATACGGTCAGCGACTTCCATCGCCTCTTCCTGGTCGTGGGTCACGAACACCGAGGTCAGGTTGATGTCTTCGTGCAGACGCGCCAACCAGCGGCGCAGCTCTTTCCGCACCTTGGCATCAAGGGCGCCGAACGGCTCATCCAGCAGCAACACTTTCGGCTCCACCGCCAAGGCGCGAGCCAGCGCAATACGCTGACGCTGACCTCCGGACAACTGCTCCGGATAACGATCCGACAACCAATCCAGCTGCACCATGTTCAGCAGTTCGTGAACCTTGACCGCGATCTGGCTTTCGCTCGGGCGCTGGTTTTTCGGTTTCATGCGCAGGCCGAACGCGACGTTGTCGAACACGGTCATGTGGCGGAACAAGGCGTAGTGCTGGAACACGAAACCGACGTTGCGATCACGCACGTCGTGGCCGGAAACGTCTTCACCGTGGAAAACGATGTTGCCCTGATCCGGGGTTTCCAGACCGGCAATGATCCGCAGCAGCGTGGTCTTGCCGCAGCCCGACGGGCCGAGCAGCGCGACCAGTTCACCGCTGTGAATGTCCAGGCTGATGTTGTCCAGCGCCTTGAACGCATTGAAATTCTTGCTGACGTTACGCACTTCGATCGACATGAATTATTCCTCCGCGGCGCTGGCGCGCAGGCGGTTGATACGGTTTTCGCTCCACTGCTTGGCCAGCAGGATGAAGAGCGCCAGGATCAGCAACAGGCTCGCCACGGCGAACGCGGCCACGTGGTTGTATTCGTTGTAGAGGATCTCGACGTGCAGCGGCAAGGTGTTGGTCACCCCGCGAATGTGCCCGGAAACCACTGACACCGCACCGAATTCACCCATGGCCCGCGCGGTACACAGCACCACGCCATAGATCAGGCCCCACTTGATGTTCGGCACAGTTACATGCCAGAACATTTGCCAGCCATTGGCGCCGAGCAGTCGCGCGGCTTCCTCTTCCTGCGTGCCTTGTTCCTGCATCAGCGGGATCAGCTCACGGGCCACGAACGGCACGGTGACAAAAATCGTCGCCAGTACGATGCCCGGCAAGGCGAAAACGATCTGGATGTCGTGATCCTGCAACCACGGCCCGAACAGTCCCTGCGCGCCGAACATCAGCACGTAGACCAGACCGGCAATCACCGGCGACACCGAGAACGGCAGGTCGATCAGCGTCACCAGCATGCTCTTGCCGCGGAACGAGTATTTGCTCACGCACCACGCGGCGCTGACGCCGAACACCAGGTTCAGCGGCACCGAAATCAGTACGGCGAACACGGTGAGTTTCAGTGCCGACAGTGCGTCCGGTTCAAAGATCGCGGTGAAAAATGCACCGAGGCCATTCTTCAAACCCTGCGATACGACGATGAACAACGGCAGCAGCAGAAACAGGAAAAAGACCAGCCAGCCAAGGCCGATCAGGACTCTGCGCGAAGTGGCACTGCCACGGCGTGCAGCGTTGGCCGAAGAGGCGGCCGCAATAGACGATTGGGACATTGTTCGCGCCTCCTTATGGGGTTTCGATGCGCCGCTGCAGCAAGTTGATCAGCAGCAACAGGACGAAGGAAACCACCAGCATCAACACGCCGATAGCGGTGGCGCCGGTGTAATCATATTGGTCGAGTTTGACCATGATCAGCAGCGGCAGGATCTCGGTTTTCATCGGCATGTTGCCGGCGATGAAAATCACCGAACCGTACTCGCCAACGCCACGCGCGAACGCCAGGGCAAAACCGGTGAGCCAGGCGGGCAGCAGCGCGGGGACGAGGATGTGGCGGAACACCTGCAAGGGTTTCGCACCGAGGCACGCGGCGGCTTCTTCGACTTCACGAGGGATGTCGGCCAGCACCGGCTGCACCGTGCGCACCACGAATGGCAGTGTGACGAAGGTCAGCGCGAGGGTGATACCGAGCGGGGTGTAAGCGATTTTGAAACCGAGGTCAGCGGCGAATTGCCCGACCAGGCCGGCCGGCGCGTACAGCGCGGTCAACGCAATACCGGCAACAGCGGTCGGCAGCGCGAACGGCAGATCGATCATCGCGTCGATCACCTTGCGCCCCGGGAACGTGTAACGCACCAGCACCCAGGCCAGCAGCGTGCCGATGATGCCGTTGATGATCGCGGCACACAGCGCGGTGCCGAAGCTCAGCTTCAATGCCGCCAGCACGCGCGGTGCGGAGATGATCGCCCAGAACTGATCCCAGGTGAGTTGAGCGGCGTGGACGAACATCGCCGCCAGCGGGATAAGCACAATCAGGCTGAGGTACACCAAGGTGTAGCCCAGCGTCAGCCCGAAGCCGGGTATGACGGGGGAGATACGACGCGACATAAAAGTCCTTGGTTAAAAACGCATCAATGTGGGAGTGAACCCTGTGGC
The DNA here is from genome assembly GCF_044742965.1 of Pseudomonas sp. NPDC087804. Classification (NCBI taxonomy): domain Bacteria; kingdom Pseudomonadati; phylum Pseudomonadota; class Gammaproteobacteria; order Pseudomonadales; family Pseudomonadaceae; genus Pseudomonas; species Pseudomonas sp. NPDC087804. The sequence goes on from NZ_JBIUVN010000006.1 coordinate 170,652, forward strand.
GAGGGGATTTATCCCCGTTGGGCTACGCAGTAGCCCCAAAATCGGCAAATGCGGAAAACCCGATACACCGCATGTGATGGTTTTGGGGCAGCTTCGCTGCCCAACGGGGATAAATCCCCTCGCCACAAAAGCCCGCTCCCACAGTTTTGTAGTCAGATTACTGCGCCTGATAAATCTGGTCGAACACGCCACCGTCGTTGAAGAATTTCGGCTGCGCGGTTTTCCAGCCGCCGAAGTCCTTGTCGATGGTCACCAGGTCCAGTTTCGGGAACTGCTGGGCGTATTTGGCGGCGACTTCTTTGTCACGCGGACGGTAGAAGTTTTTCGCGGCGATTTCCTGACCGGCCGGGCTGTACAGGTGTTTCAGATACGCTTCGGCGATCTGCTCGTTGCCTTTTTTCTCGGCATTCTTGTCGACCACGGCCACTGGTGGCTCGGCGAGGATCGACAGCGAAGGCACGACGATGTCGAACTTGTCGGCGCCGCCATCTTCTTTCAGGGCCAGAAACGCTTCGTTTTCCCAGGCCAGCAACACGTCGCCCTGACCGTTGTTGACGAAAGTAATGGTCGAACCGCGCGCACCGGTGTCGAGGATCGGCACGTGCTTGAACAGGGTCTGTACGTATTCTTTGGCTTTGGCTTCGTCACCGCCATTGGCTTTCAGGCCGTAGGCCCACGCGGCGAGGAAGTTCCAGCGTGCGCCGCCGGAGGTTTTCGGGTTCGGCGTGATCACCGAGACGTCGTTTTTGACCAGATCGCCCCAGTCCTTGATGCCTTTCGGGTTGCCCTTGCGTACCAGGAAGACGATGGTCGAGGTGTACGGCGTGCTCGCTTCCGGCAGACGCTTCTGCCAATCAGCCGGCAGGGTCTTGCCGAGTTTGGCGATTTCGTCGATGTCGCCGGCCAGAGCCAGGGTCACCACGTCAGCGCGCAGACCGTCGATCACTGCACGGCCCTGCTTGCCCGAACCACCGTGGGATTGCTGGATTTTCACGGTGTCGCCGGCATGATCTTTCTGCCAGAACTTGATGAATTCAGCGTTGTAGTCCTGATACAGCTCGCGCGTCGGGTCATACGACACGTTGAGCAGTTCGTAATCCTTGGCAACCGCGGAACCGGCAAACACAGCACTGGCCAGGGCGGCCAAAGCGTAACGGCGAATCGACGACATGGTGAAAGCTCCTGGAATTCGGGTGGTGGCTTTTTTCTTATGTATTTCGCAAATCGTGGTGCCGGTTCAAAGATCGCAGCCTTCGGCAGCTCCTACACACACAGCCCCCTGTAGGAGCTGCCGCAGGCTGCGATCTTTTGATCTTCACTCAGCCCGGTTGCTTACCCGGTTGCTGCAAACGAAATTTCTCTTTGCGTTCGATCTGCACGACTTGCGCGTTGTGCACAGTGATCTCCACCGCGCCAAATCGCAGATCGCGCAGAGCGCTCTGGATTTCACGCAAAATGGTGGTTTCGTCCTGACCGTCAACGCTGCGAAGGGATGCGCTCATGGTGCTGCTCCTTTGAATGGGATATGCCTGGCAGTGGGCGGCACTGCGTTCGGCGTGGGAGCAATATAAGAGAGGCGCGGATATTCTTAAAAAGACTATTTAAGAATGTTTATATAACTGAAAAACATTATGTGACGGGGCAAGGGTTTACAGCCTGTTGAAGCAAAAGATCGCAGCCTTCGGCAGCTCCTACACAATTACTGTAGGAGCTGCCGAAGGCTGCGATCTTTTGATCTTTAACCAATCAATGGTGCGCGATCCCAATCAATCTCAACCGCTGGAACCGGCCGCCCAAACCAATACCCCTGCCCCAACTCACATTCCTGCTCCAGCAAAAACACCGCCTGCTCCGCCTGCTCGATCCCTTCAGCATGCACCTGCATGCCCATGCTGCGAGCCAGCGCGATGATCACCCGAACAATCGCCGCATCATCCTCATCCCACGGCAGCCCCGCGACGAAACCCTGATCAATCTTCAGCTTCTGCACCGGCAAGCGCTTGAGCCGCAACAGCGACGAATAACCGGTGCCGAAATCATCAATCGCCAGACGAATCCCCAACTCACGCAAGCGGTGCATCTGCTCCAGCGCCACTTCCGGATCGTCCATCACCGCGCTCTCTGTAACTTCCAGCTCCAGATACGCCGGATCCAGCCCAGTCTCGCGCAGCACCTGTGCCACTTGTTGATACAGTTCACGCCGCGCAAACAACCGCGACGAAACATTTACCGCGACAAACGACAGCACCACGCCGGCCCGCTGCCACTCGCACATTTGCTGGCAAGCCTGCTGCATCACCCAGGCATCGATTTCGGCGATCAACCCGGTGCGCTCGGCAATCGGAATGAATTCCGCCGGCGATACCAGTCTACGCTGCGGATGCTGCCAGCGCACCAGCGCTTCTACGCCGATCAGGCGACTGGTTTTCAGGTCATGCACCGGTTGGTAGTAGACGCGCAGCTCTTGCAGTTCCAGCGCGCGACGCAGTTCGAAAGCGATTTCGACGCGTTGCTGAGCGTGAGCGGTGAGCTCTTCGGTGTACAAGGCGTAACCGTTGCGCCCGCTGTTCTTGGCTTTGAACAGCGCGGCATCGGCGTTGCGCAGCAGTTGTTCCGCGCTCAAGGCATCGCTGGGGAACAGGCTGATGCCGATGCTGGCATTGATGAACAGTTCGTGGCCGTCGATGCAGAACGGTTCTTTGAAGCCATCGAGAACGCGCTGGGCCAGCGCCGCCGCTTGCGCAGGCTGTGGACAACTTTCCGCGAGCACCGCGAACTCGTCACCGCCGAGCCGCGCCAGGGTGATGCCGGGGCCGAACAGTTCCTGCAACCGCGACGCCACCGCTTTGAGTAGCCGATCACCGACGTTATGCCCGAGGCTGTCGTTGATCATTTTGAAGAAATCCAGATCGATCAGCAGCAGCGCACAGCCACGTTTGTGGGTCTGCGCAGACGTCAGCGCTTGCTCGGCGCGATCGCTGAACAGCAAGCGATTGGGCAGATCGGTCAATGGGTCGTGGTGGGCGAGGCGTTTGAGTTCGTGCTCGGAATCCTTGATCGCGGTGATGTCGGAAAACACCGCCACGTAATGGCTGACCTCACCGCGATCATCGTGAATGACGCGGATGGTTTGCCACTGTGGATAAATCTCGCCGCTTTTACGCCGGTTCCAGATTTCGCCGCTCCACTCTTCCTGCGACGCCAGCGTGGCGAACATCGCCTGATAGAAGCCCGGCGGATGGTGGCCGGACTTGAACAGGCTCGGCCGTTGACCGATGACCTCTTTACGCTGATAACCGGTGATTTCGATAAAGGCGCGGTTAACGTGGACGATCAGCCCCTGACGATCAGTGACCAGCACGCCTTCGCGGGTGCAATCGAACACGGCCGCCGCCTGCCGCAGACGCTCGCGATCGGCGTGCCGTTCGCGCAACCGCGCTCCGATGCCGAGAAACTCACACAAACGTGCGCGCGCCAGAAAAATCAGCCCGGCGCTGACCGCCGCAAACAGATAACCGTTGATCAGTTGCCAACGAGCAAGATCGACGGAGTTATCGAAGAAATTGTTTAATAAATAATCAGAACCTTGCAACCAGATAGCGGCAAGCACGAGATAGAGCAGCGCTGCACGCAAGGCATCGTGATAAGTGGCAGACATTCGGCTGTCCATGTCCCTACAAAAAGGTTGGAATTATAGGCCAAGTAACATCCAGCGACTCTTATCTGAAAGGGCGACTGGTTTTATCTGTGTGCTTAGTGATAATGCAACGGCTGTTTTTATCTTTATCGAGGGCCCTATAGCCTATGTGGTACGAAGGTTTTCTTGGCTTGTCGGCCTGGTCTCTGGTCGCGGTCACCCTGCTGATGACCCACGTGACGATTGTAGCCGTCACCGTCTATCTGCATCGTTATTCGGCCCATCGCTCGCTGGAGCTGAATGCTGGCCTGAAACATTTCTTCCGTTTCTGGCTGTGGCTGACCACGGCGCAGAACACCCGCGAGTGGACAGCCATCCACCGTAAACACCACGCCAAGTGCGAAACCGAGGACGACCCGCACAGCCCGGTTATCAAAGGTCTTTCCACCGTCCTGCGTACCGGTGCCGAGCTGTACCGCGCCGAAGCGCAGAACCCGGAAACCCTGCGCATCTACGGCAAGAACTGCCCGGAAGACTGGATCGAACGCAATGTCTACAGCCGTTATCCGCTGCTGGGCGTGGCGATCATGGGCGTTATCGACCTGATGCTGTTCGGCACCATCGGCATCACCATCTGGGCGATCCAGATGATGTGGATCCCGGTGTGGGCCGCTGGCGTCATCAACGGTCTCGGTCACGCGGTCGGCTATCGCAACTTCGAATGCCGCGACGCGGCGACCAATCTGGTGCCGTGGGGCATCCTGATCGGCGGCGAAGAACTGCATAACAACCATCACACCTACCCGAACTCGGCCAAGCTGTCGGTGAAGAAGTGGGAGTTCGACCTCGGTTGGGCGTGGATCAAAGTCTTCAGCTTCTTCCGTCTGGCCAAGGTTCAGCGCGTTGCACCGATCGCCCACCGCGTCGAAGGCAAGGGCAATCTGGACATGGACACCGCGATGGCGATCCTCAACAACCGCTTCCAGATCATGGCCCAGTACCGCAAATTGGTGATCGGCCCACTAGTTCAGCAAGAACTGGCCAAGGTCGATCACTCGGTGCGTCACCAGTTCCACCGGGCCAAGCGCCTGTTGTCGCGAGAAACCAGCCTGCTGGAAGACCGCCACCACTTGCGCATCCAGAACATGCTCGAGCACAGCCACGCACTGAAGGTGATTTACGAAAAACGCCTGGCCCTGCAGCAGATATGGGTCAAGACCAGTTCCAATGGCCACGACATGCTCGCCGCCATCAAAGAGTGGGTTCACGAAGCGGAAGCCAGCGGCATCCAGTCCCTGCGCGATTTCGCCGGCCAGTTGAAAACCTACTCCCTGCGCCCTACCGCCTAAACACCGGCCCCAAGTAGGAGCTGCCGCAGGCTGCGATCTTTTGATTCTGTTTGTTGAAATCAAAAGATCGCAGCCTCGTTTCACTCGACAGCTCCTACAGGTGTGCCGCGATGGCCACTTGGCAGGATCCGGTAAAAACCGGGAACTTCGCCCAAAATCCCCTATCTCAAAGACACTTCGCCATCCCGGCGGGCTGTTCTGTGGCCGTTGTCGAGTGCGGCACGCCCTTTGAGACTTGTGCCGATGGTCAATAACAACCAAAAAGACTCATCTTTCCCGCAGTGGCCCGAAGCCGCGCAAACCCTCATGGCCTTGATGCACGCCCAAGGCGAAGTCGCCCGCTTAAGCGAACGCGAACAGCTGTTCAGCTCGCTGCTGGTCAGTGTCAACGCGGTGCTTTGGGCGTTTAACTGGGAAACCCGTCAGGTGCTGTACGTCAGCCCCGCGTATGAACGAATTTTCGGCCGTTCCGCCGGCCTTCTCCTCGCCGACTACAACCAGTGGCGCGACAGCATCTACCCCGACGACCTCGAATACGCCGAACGCAGCCTCGCCGAAGTCCTGCACAAGGGCGCGGTGGAAGATCGCGAATACCGGATCATCGCCGCCGATGGCCAGATCCGCTGGCTCAGCGACAAATGCTTCATCAATCGTCAGGACGATAGCGGGCAACCGGTGATCATCGTCGGCATTGCCGAAGACATCACCGAAAAGAAGCAGATGGAAACCGAGCTGCATCGTCTGGCGACCACCGACGTGCTGACACAAAGCAGCAACCGCCGACACTTCTTCGAATGCGCCCACCGCGAGTTTGAAGAGGCGCGGCTTCAAGGTTCGCCGATGGGATTTTTGCTGCTGGATATTGATGACTTCAAAGTGATCAACGACAGTTACGGGCATCCCGAGGGCGACAACGTGTTGCAACGGGTTGCCGAGTGCGGGCGCGGCTCGCTGCGACGCGGCGATCTATTCGGGCGGATTGGCGGGGAGGAATTTGCGGCGGTGTTTCCGGGGTGCGCGCCGGACATGGCGATGCAAGTCGCGGAACGCTTGCAACAGGAGATTCAACGTCTGAGTTTCAACCACGATGGCCAGACCTTCAGCATCACCGTGAGCCAGGGCCTGACCAGCCTCACCGACGAAGATGAAAGCCTCGACAGCCTGTTCGCCCGTGCGGATGCAGCGATGTACGAAGCCAAACGCCAAGGCAAGAACCGCATCATCTCTGCCTGAATATTCGATTTGAAATGCGAACCTGTGGCGAGGGGATTTATCCCCGATGGGGTGCGAAGCGCCCCCCTTTTTGATTCAAAAAGAGGGGGACTACTGCGCAGTCCATCGGGGATAAATCCCCTCACCACAAAGTCTCGACTCTTATAAGAAAGGTGTGGGCGGGTTACTTACGCATCCGCATCAGCTCCGGCAAGCCGATCTTGAGTAACCGCGCCGTGCGGCTCTTCGCTAACTCTTCGATGCCTTCATGCTCAGTCAGAAGCCTCGACAGCCTGTTCGCCCGTGCGGATGCAGCGATGTACGAAGCCAAGCGCCAAGGCAAGAACCGCATCATCTCTGCCTGAATATTCGATTTGAAATGCGAACCTGTGGCGAGGGGATTTATCCCCGATGGGGTGCGAAGCGCCCCCCTTTTTGATTCAAAAAGAGGGGGACTGCTGCGCAGTCCATCGGGGATAAATCCCCTCGCCACAAAGGCCGGACTCTTATAAGAAAGGTGTGGGCGGGTTACTTGCGCATCCGCATCAGCTCCGGCAAGCCGATCTTGAGCAGCCGTGCCGTGCGGCTTTTCGCCAATTCTTCGATGCCTTCATGCTCGGTCAGGTGCGCCATTTGCGCCGCCATGTTCATCACCAGCGCTTCACGGGAATACACCCCGCCACCGAGTTGATACACCGCCGCAATCAACTCACGCAGCTCCAGTGGCAAGCGCCAACGCGTGCGCAGTGCCGATCCATACGCCGCACCAAATTCCGCCAGCGCCTCACCAACCTCCTCCAGCTCATCCAGCGCGCCACCGGCCTGCTGCCATTCCTGCAAACAACGCAGCAACGCCAGATCACCCAACCGATGCAGCATCCCCGCGCAGTAGCAGCGCTCCTGATCCAGATCGAGCAAACGCGCCAACGTGCGCGCATATTCGGCAGTATGCAGCGAAAGCCCCCAATAACGCTCGGCATAATCCGCCAGACACGGATCGCTGAGCCTGGCGCTACGCTTGAGCGCCAGCCCCAGAATCAAATTCATGCTCTGCCCGGTACCGAGCCGGTGCAGTGCCTGCGCCAATGTCTGCACTGGCGCGCCATGGTGTTGCGCGGCGCTGTTGGCGGCAGCGATCAACACGGCAGTGATCTGCGGATCGGTTTTTATCTCATCTTCGAGCACCTTCAGATCCAGCCCGCCAGGGTTGAGGCTGCGCTTCACCGCCACCTGCACATCGGTCATCAGCGGCGCGCCGTCGGCCTGCTCACGGCGTCGCTCGAGAAACACTGACAGCGTCATACCCGGCGCCAGCGCCGGCACTTCGCAGAACACCTCTTCCCCGGCATTGAGCAGCAACCCCTGCAAACGCTGGGTCAGGCTTTCCATGTTCAGCGGTTTGGTCAGATACGCTGTCGGCGCCAGCGGAATCGCTTCGCGCACGCTGGCGCTGTCGTTGCGGCTGCTCATCAGAATGAACGGCAGCGGCGGATTGCGTTTGCGCTGCCGCACGCTGCGCAGCACGTTCAGACCATCGACGCCGGGCAGCTCCCAGTCGACGATCGCGAGGTCATACGGCACTTCGCTGAGCAACGACATCGCTTGCTGGCCATCGGCGCACAGATCCAGCCGCGCATCGCAACGCACGTTCAGCAGCACTTGTTTGAGCAGGTCGCGCGACCACGGGTCGGCCTCGGCAATCAGCACTCGGGGTACGGCGGGTAAATCAACGGCGGTCATGCGCGCTCTCCCTTGCAATGCCTGAACCTTAGCCAATGCTGGCCTTTCGATACAGTGCTAAAGCCCCCGATGTGTTTCAAGGGGCGTAAAAAAACCCGCCGAAGCGGGTTTTTTGTCGATCAGGTCACACTGGGTGATCAGAGCTCGGAGAAGCACTCTTCGATGATCGCCAGACCTTTGTCCAGTTGCTCGTCCGGCGAGGTCAGCGGTACGAGTACGCGCAGAACGTTGCCGTAGGTGCCGCAAGACAGCAGGATCAGACCCTTGTCGCGTGCCTTGGCCACAACCGATGCCACTGCTGCAGCGTTCGGCTTGTGACTGTCGCCGTTTTCGAACAGCTCAACAGCGATCATCGCGCCCAGGGCACGGACTTCACCGATCACCGGGTACTTGGCCTGGATAGCTTTCAGGCCAGTCACCAGACGCTCGCCGACTGCTTTGCAGCGATCCAGCAGGTTCTCTTCTTCGAACACTTCCATCACGGCCAGCGCAGCGGCGCAAGCGATCGGGCTACCGGCGTAGGTGCCGCCCAGGCCGCCTGGAGCAATGGCGTCCATGTATTCGGCCTTGCCGCAGACACCGGCCAGCGGGAAGCCGCCAGCGATGGATTTGGCGAAGGTGGTCAGGTCGGCAGCAACGCCCATCTGTTCCATGGCGAAGAACGTACCGGTACGGCCAGCGCCGGTCTGTACTTCGTCAGCGATCAACAGGATGCCGTGCTGGTCGCACAGAGCGCGCAGGCGCTTCATGAATTCCTTCGGCGCGACGTAGAAACCACCTTCACCCTGTACAGGCTCGATGATGATCGCGGCGATGTCTTTCGGCTCGGCGTCGTTCTTGAAGATGCGCTCGATGGAAGCGATCGAATCGTCGATGCTCACGCCGTGCAGTTCGTTCGGGTACAGCGCGCGGAAGATGCCGCCTGGCATCAGGCCCATGCCGGCCGAGTAAGGCACGACTTTACCGGTCAGGCCCAGGGTCATCATGGTGCGACCGTGGTAAGCGCCGGTGAAGGCGATCACGCCGGCACGGCCAGTGGCGGCACGGGCGATTTTCACGGCGTTTTCGACGGCTTCGGAACCGGTGGTAACCAGCAGGGTTTTCTTGGCGAAATCACCCGGGATCTTCGCGTTGATTTTTTCGCACACTTCTACGTACGGTTCGTAAGCCAGAACCTGGAAGCAAGTGTGCGTCAGCTTGTTCAGCTGTTCGGTCACGGCGGCGATGATTTTCGGGTGCACGTGGCCGGTGTTCAGTACAGCGATACCGCCGGCGAAGTCGATGAACTCACGACCCTCAACGTCCGTCACGGTAGCGTTTTTTGCCGACTCAGCGAAGATCGGGTGAATCTGGCCAACACCACGTGGAACAGCTGCGGTACGACGGGCCATCAGTTCAGCGTTAGTCTTGCTCATTACAGTCCTCATTCGCCGCTCATCGGGCGGCGTTGTTCAAGGATTAAGCGGGAGGAAGCGACGGTGGCAGCATGCGATGATCGACTGCCACGGCGTTCCCGGCCGCAGAGAAAATTCCGGTTTGAAACGACGCAAAGGGACAGCGCTCTCGTGCCCTTTGCGTTTGCAGCGATCTTTGACCGGGCTTAGATGCCCAGGCAGAGGTATTTGATTTCCAGGTAATCTTCGATGCCGTACTTGGAGCCTTCACGGCCCAGACCCGAAGCCTTGATGCCGCCGAACGGCGCGACTTCGTTGGAGATCAGCCCGGTGTTGACGCCAACCATGCCGTATTCCAGCGCTTCCGCGACACGGAACACGCGGCCCAGATCGCGAGCATAAAAGTACGAAGCCAGACCGAACTCGGTGTCGTTGGACATCGCGATCACTTCGGCTTCGTCTTTGAAGCGGAACAGCGGCGCCAGCGGGCCGAAGGTTTCTTCCTTGGCTACAGCAGCGTTTTTCGGCACGTTGGTCAGGATGGTCGGCTCGAAGAAGTTGCCTTCCATCGCCTTGCCACCGGCCAGCACGGTCGCGCCTTTGGCCACGGCGTCAGCAATGTGTTCTTTGACCTTGGCCACGGCTTTTTCGTCGATCAGCGGGCCAGTGGTGGTGCCGTCTTCCAGACCGTTGCCGATCTTCAGTTTGGCCACAGCCACTTTCAGCTTCTCGGCGAACGCGTCGTAGACCGAATCCTGAATGTACAGACGGTTGGCGCAGACGCAGGTCTGACCGTTGTTGCGGTATTTGGAAATGATCGCGCCTTCGACGGCCTTATCCAGATCCGCGTCGTCGAACACGATGAACGGCGCGTTACCGCCCAGTTCCAGCGAGACTTTCTTGATGTCCTTGGCGCATTCAGCCATCAGCTGACGACCGATTTCGGTCGAACCGGTGAAGGACAATTTGCGCACGATCGGGTTGCTGGTCAGCTCGCTGCCGATGTCGCCGGCGCTGCCGGACACCACGCTGAACACGCCCGCAGGAATGCCCGCGCGCTGAGCCAGTTCGGCCAGTGCGAATGCGGAGAACGGAGTTTGCGAAGCAGGCTTGAGCACCATGGTGCAACCGGCGGCCAGTGCCGGGCCGGCTTTACGGGTAATCATCGCGGCCGGGAAGTTCCACGGGGTGATCGCGGCGGTCACGCCGATTGGCTGCTTGATCACGATCAGACGCTTGTCTGGCTGGTGGCCCGGAATCACGTCACCGTAGATGCGCTTGGCTTCTTCGGCGAACCACTCGATGAACGAAGCGGCGTAAACGATTTCGCCCTTGGCTTCGGCCAGCGGCTTGCCCTGCTCGAGGGTCATCAGACGCGCGAGGTCGTCCTGGTGCTCGATCATCAATTCGAACCAGCGACGCAGCTTGCCCGCACGCTCTTTGGCGGTCAGTGCACGCCAGGCTGGCAGCGCTTTGTCAGCGGCTTCGATGGCACGGCGGGTTTCGGCGGCGCCCATTTTTGGCACGGTACCGAGGATTTCGCCGGTGGCCGGGTTGTTAACCTTGATCGTCTGACCGTTGTCCGCATCGACCCAAGCGCCATCAATGAAGGCTTGCTGGCGGAACAACTGGGTGTCTTTAAGCTGCATGTCGGCTTTCCTTAACAGCACCGCGGCCTGCGCGGAGCAAATTATGATTGTAGAAAGGCGCCTCGCAAGGCTGCCGTCAGGGAAATCAGTGACCGGGTGTGGCGCATCAACCGTGGACGATTCGAACCACCGGCGCTTCAACACCCGCTCAACGAGCGTTTGAAATCTCAAACGGATCGTAGGATCAAAGGGGTTAAAGGACAATAGGTCGTTCGAAAAAAAGAACAAAAACGCCGCTTTTGCCGGATTTTTCAGATCAACGAGCCAAACCCGGTGCCGCAGCAAAACCATAGATCAACCCCGCGAAAGCGCCAAGCGAGGGTTTTGCAGGACGTTACAGCTTTAAGGAATACAGTGATTTCAGCGGACACGCGCACTGACAAACCCCAGCATGGACGCCCCGAGCCGACCTAGGTATGATGTCGCCCGCTGCACCAGTAGCTCAGCTGGATAGAGTACTGCCCTCCGAAGGCAGGGGTCGTGGGTTCGAATCCCGCCTGGTGCACCATTGATCTAAACGAGAAAGCCCCGGACTGATGGAGTCCGGGGCTTTTTTGTGGGCGATGTTTTTATGAAAAGATCGGTTGGAAATAAAATTACACGACAATCGGGTTCATTAGGCCAGCGGTTTTCGCCACACTACGTAGCCAAACCTGAGCCTTTGCGATCAATGTAAAGACTCGCCAGAACTGGTCGCGGACAGCCCAATGATTGATCAGAACGACACAGCCTATCCTGCAGCCCCTCAAGGGGAGCTTTTGCTTTTTGAAAGCTCCGAAGGCCAGGTACGCCTGGAATGTCGATTCGAGTCCGAAACGCTTTGGCTATCTCAGTCGATGATTTGTGAACTGTACGGTAAGGCCAAAGCAACCATCAGCGAACATATCAGCCATATTTTTGCCGAGGGCGAGTTGTCAGAAGATTCAGTTGTTCGGTTTTACCGAACAACTGCCGCCGACAACAAACCTTACAACGTCAAGTATTTCAGCCTGCCCTTGATTATCGCGGTGGGATATCGCGTCCGTTCCAAGCGAGGAACCCAATTCCGTCGATGGGCCACCCAGGTAATCCAAGAATATCTGGTCAAGGGCTTCGTCATGGACGATGAGCGATTGAGAAACCCTCCAGTGGGGCACTCACAGGTACCTGACTATTTTGACGAACTGCTTGAGCGCATCCGAGATATTCGAGCCAGCGAAAGACGGGTGTATTTAAGGGTGAAGGATATCTTCGCGATGGCGGCCGATTATGTGCCGTCCAACAAAGATACGACTGCGTTCTTTCAGATCATCCAAAACAAGCTTCATTTCGCCAGCACTGGCCTGACTGCCGCCGAGTTAATCTTCCAGCGCGTTGACGCCTCAAAACCCTATATGGGTCTAACCAACTTCAAGGGAGATGAAGTGCGCAAAAGCGATGTCACAATCGCTAAAAACTACCTCATCCAAGAAGAAATCAATGCTCTCAATCGCATCGTTACGATGTGGCTGGATTTCGCCGAAGACCAAGCAATGATGCGCAAACAGGTTTTTCTGCGGGATTGGCAAGAGAAGTTGAACCAGTTTTTGGAATTCAACAGCCGCCAGATTTTGCAAGGATCGGGGCACACAAGTAATCAAGCTGCGGAAGAAAAAGCCCGAGCTGAATATGAAATTTATGCCGAACGACGCAGGGCTCTGAAAGAGACAGAAGGCGAACGGTCAGCCATTGAAGCACTACGCCACATTTCACAAAAGAGTCGGCACTGAGCCAACAGCCTTGGATCAGGCGACCAAAAACTGAACAAGCGCCTGAAGCTCAATTCATTCCGTCGTCCAATCAAACTCATCATATTCTTCGTCATCCTCTTCCCCCTCAACCTCCTCAAAAACCTCGTCCTCATCAACGACGTCTTCTTCCGGCTGGTTCAGCAGAAATTCCTTACGTGCCTCGGTAATAGCGCGCCGCATCTCTTCGCCCTTTTGCGGGCAGTTGAGCAGTTGGGCAATGCGGTCAATTTTCGATGCCACGTTGTCCTCCGGCGTATTGGCAATGACCCGATAGTGCGCGTTTTTGCGGGGCATTGCCAAATGGCTGAGGTTTACAGGGTCATTTTTCTTGCAACTGTTCGAGTCGGGCGTCGAGATCGACGTTCGGGTAGCGCTTATGCAGGTTATTGAACAGGCTATCGGCGGCTTGCGATTGGCCGGATTCGCGCAGGCGCAGGACTTCGCGAAGTTGTTCGTCGAGACCATTGGGTGGGGCGGTGGCGCGCTTGCTGACCTTGGCTTCATCGGCGCTGATCGCCTGGCTTTGCATTGGCGCGGCCATTTCCATCATCGGCGCGGGCGCGGCTCGGGGCGCTGCCGGGGCGGACAATCGGTGCAGTTGCGCGGAGTCCGCTTCGGCCATCGGCACAGCGAGTTTCGGCGCCGGGGCGTAGTCGTATTGGCGCAGCGGTTCGGGCGTGCGCTGCACCAGCGACAACATCAACGCGACGCCAACGAGGCTGGCGAATGCGACTTGCCAGCGCGGTTTGCGGCAGGCCTGCAACCAGCGTTGCCACAGGCTCAGTTGCACCGCAGGCGTTTCGCGGCGCGCGGTATTGAGGATGAACGCGTCGAGATGCGCGGGCGGTTCAGCGCTGTGCTGTTCGCGAACGTGTTTGATCAGCGGATCTTCGGGTGTCTGGCGGGCGTCAGTCATGTGAGTACCTCCTCGGCCAGCAGCCGACGCAGTTTTTGCTGGGCGTAGCGCAAGCGGCTTTTGACGGTTTCCAGCGGTGTTTCGGTGAGGCTGGCGATTTGTGCCAGGTCGAGGTCGCCGTGGGCGCGCAGCAGGAACACTTCGCGCTGGTCTTCGGGCAAGGTTTGCAGGGCGCTTTCGAGGCGCTGACTGTCGCGGCTGAGGCTCAGCAGTTGCTCGGGATCGCTCGCTTCATCGCTGACCGCGTGAGTTTGTTCGTCATAACTATCGTGCAGCGGTTGTTGCGCGCCATGTTTGCGCCAGTGATCGATCAGCCGATTGCGCGCAATCTGGAACAGCCACGTACGAAATGTCGCGCGACCTTGTGGCTGACTGGCGCTGCGGATCAGGCTGAGCCAGGTTTCCTGAAACACTTCATCGGCCAATTCCGGTTTACCGCTCAACCCAAGCAGAAACCGGTACAAACCCTGACGATGGCGGGCGTACAAGATCTCGAACGCCGCGCCGTCGCCCTCGCGATAACGCGCCAGCAGCGATTCATCGCTGCTGGCGGTCGGGCTGTCTGCCGAAGCAAACAGCTGGCTGATAAAACCCCTCAGACGATTCACTTATTCAATCCGTCGTTCAATGGCCTGCGCATTCGATGCGGTAGAAGTGCGCAGACTCTGCGCCAGCTGCACCAGTTGCACGAACTCGTTGCGCAAGCCGAAACGGTCGTCGCCGCGAGCGCCACGGGCCAGCGTTTCGGTGTCTTTCAGGCTGAAATCGCCGGTGTAACGAGCGTCCTTGAGTTGCTGGGAAAACGCGGCGACCGCAGCGGCAAAACGCAGATCCTCACTGGCGCTTTTCACCTGATTGGCAATCGGCCGTTCGATCAGCAGACTTTTCCCACCTTCGGGCTGTTGATATCGCACACGCAGCATCGCCAATTCCCCGTTCGCCTCAGAAACCGCTGGCGTCGATTTGCCGTATCGCAACGGCTCCAGCCAACCCTTCTCGCCTGCCGGAACAATTTCGTACAGCGCTGTCACCGTATGGCCTGCACCGATTTCGCCGGCATCGACCTTGTCATTGCTGAAATCCTCACGCTTTAAAGCGCGGTTTTCGTAGCCGAGCAGGCGATATTCGCTGACCTGCGCCGGGTTGAACTCCACCTGCAACTTAACGTTTTTTGCGACCACGGCGAGGGTCGAGCCAAGTTGATCGACCAACACCTTGCGCGCCTCGCGCAGGTTGTCGATGTAGGCATAGTTGCCATCGCCCGCGTCAGCCAACTGCTCCATCAAATGTTCATTGTAGTTATCCACACCAAAACCCAGAGTGGTCAGGGAGATTCCGGTTTTGCGTTTATCCACAGCCATTTGCTTGAGGCTGTCGAAGTCGCTGACCCCGACGTTGAAATCACCGTCGGTGGCCAAGAGGATGCGATTGATGCCTTTGCCGATGAAGGCCTGCTGCGCCAATGAATAAGCCAGTTCGATGCCTGAAGCGCCTGCGGTCGAACCGCCAGCGGTTAACTGCTCGATGGCTGTACGAATTTTCGTTTTTTCCCGTCCGGAAGTCGGTTCAAGCACCACTCTCGATTCGCCGGCGTACACCACCAGCGACACGCGATCCTGATCGCGCAATTGATCGACCAGCAATTTCAGCGTGCTTTTCACCATCGGCAAGCCTTCACGGCGATCCATCGAGCCGGACACATCGACCAGAAACACCAGATTGGCCGGAGGCAATTCCGCCACCGCGCGATCGGAAGCCTTGATGCCGATGCGCAGCAAGCGCGTGTGCGGGTTCCACGGTGACGCGGCCAGTTCAGTGGTCACGCCAAACGGCGAGCCATCACTGGGCAATGCGTAATCATAGGGGAAGTAATTGACCATTTCCTCGAGCCGCACCGCACCTTCCGGCGGCAGCCGTCCTTGATTAAGCAAACGGCGGACGTTGGCATAAGCACCGGTATCGACGTCGGCGCTGAAGGTTGAAACCGGGGTTTCGGCAACGCTGTGAATCGGGTTATCGGCCAACGCCTGATATTGCTCGCGCTGCTCGTCGCGATAGCCTTGTGGATAACTTTCGCTCTGCGGCATCGGCGCGCTGCCCGCGTTGGGCATTTTGTACAACGCGCGTTTAGCCATTGTGCTGTCGGCCATCAGCGCTTCCTGCTGGATCAATTGTGCAGGCTGAGCGGGCGCCGGCACGGCAGCGGATTCCGGGTTGGAGGAAACGCCGCAGCCGGCCACCGCCAGCAACACACCGACAGCAACGGGCCGCAAGAAATACACAGGACGGGACATGGGGGCTGACCTCGGGGATGAAATTGATCATTCATCCACTGAGACGGGCCGCCCCTTCAGTTCGGGTTAAACGCCGCTGAAAATATTTTCAGCGGTGATAACGCCGTACCGCACTGCTGTTGCGCAGCACGTGACCTTTGATTTTTTCCATCAGTTCGGCGCGGGTCAGACCAGCCGGCAAGGCATCCGGCGCCAGATCAAGGGCGTAGATCTGAATGATGTAGTGGTGCGCGCTGTCGCCCACTGGCGGGCACGGGCCCATGTAATGGGTGTTGCCCTTGCTGTTGGTGCCGCCGACGCCTTCGAACGCGGATTTCGCACCGACACCGGCCGCAATCTGGTGCGTGGTGGCTTTGATCCCGTAGTGAATCCAGTGATCAACGCCCAGACCTTTCTGGCCGTCCGGATCGTGCATGACGATCGCGTAGCTCTGGGTCCCCGTCGGGCCGGCGTTCCAGCTCAGCGCCGGCGACTGATTCTTGCCGCCGCAACCGGCCGCATCGCTGGCCGCTGCCGAGGTGAACAGACGGTTGTCGGAAACACCCGGGATGCTCAGGGTGAAACGCTCCTGGGCCTGCGCCGGAAACTGCACGCAAAGGGCGACGGCAACGGCCGCCAGCCAAGGGTTGAGAGAGGTCAATCGGGTCATTCCGGGAGCACCTTGTGCAGTTGGGCCGTCGTCGGCTTGCAGACTATAGCTGTACCGTTCGTGCCGTGGCACCAGGAAATCGCTGAACCTCGCACCACGGCGCAAACTCGTAATAGAAATGCCCGTGAGGAAGCCGATCATGTCCCTGCACCGTGTCGCCCGCTTCGCCGATGTCCCTGAAGACCGTGGCCTGCAAGTTGAAATCGGCGACTGCAAGATCGTTTTGCTGCGTGCCGGAGGC
>NZ_JBIUVN010000007.1:0-92328 GCF_044742965.1 Pseudomonas sp. NPDC087804
CGCGTCGATTTCATCCTTGCACAGCAGAACCTGCACGGCCATGTCGTGTTCCTACTGCAGTACGAAATTAGTGAAAAGCAACTGTTCGATGACCACTTTGCCGAGTTCTTTCTGCGCCACTTCCTGGACGCTGGCGGTGGCCTTCTGGCGCAACATCTCTTGGCCGACCGGCGTCGCCAGTGTGGCGAAATCCTGACCGGAGAAGAGCATCACCAGGTTGTTGCGGATAACCGGCATGTGCACTTTCAGCGCTTCCAGATCGGCCTGATTGCGCCCGAGCATGGTGATGCTCACCTGCATGTAGCGCTGACGGCCGTTCTGGTTGTAGTTCGCAACGAAGGCCGGCGCCATCGGTTCGAAAATCGCCGGTTGTTTGCCGGTCGGGGCGGTTTCAGCCGCAGCCTCTGGTTTGCTCTGGGCACTGTGCATGAAGAACCAGGTCGCCCCCACGGATGCACCAATGGCCAACAGCAACGCCAGCACGATCATGATGATCAGCTTGAGTTTGCCTTTGGTTGCGGGGTCTTTTACTGCTGCAGCTTCGCTCTTCGCCATGCCAATAATCCGTCACTAATCAGGTTTTCACAGTCGCACGGCAAGGCAAGAGCAAGTGTTATGCCAGAAGTGTCGGCCGGGGATCGGCGCCTGGATCAACAGGACTGAAAAGCAAAAGATCGCAGCCTTCGGCAGCTCCTACAATTGGATGTGTACACCCTGTAGGAGCTGCCGAAGGCTGCGATCTTTTGGTATCGCTACAACCCGTCAGGCGTAATAGTCGACGGCGCTGCTGCCGATCACGCTGGTGGTGTTGGCAGCAATCTCGGCCGCGCTGACCGGGGTAATTTCTTCATCCGCCGAATCCAGACGACCACCGGCCGCGCTGGTACGACCGCTCTGTCCCTGCTGCGCCTGTTCCTGACCCTGCTGGCCCTGCCAGCCACGGCTTTGATCAGACACATTAACGTCAACCTGGCCCATGCCCTGCTGCGTGAACATCTCGCGCAGTCGATGCATCTGGCTGTCGAGCGCCTCCCGCACGCTCGGATGCGCACTCATGAACGTCACTTGGGTCTGCTGATCCGGCACCAGATTCACGCGGATATCCAGGCGCCCCAGCTCAGCCGGCTGCAACTGAATATCCGCCGCCTTCAGGTTGGCGCTGGACAGGTACATGACGCGGTTGACCACTTCTTCCGTCCAGCCGCTCTGATGCATGGCAATCGGCTGATTCACCGGCACGGCGTTCGCGGTTTTTGGTGTGGCAGCCTGCGTCAACGCAGCGAGACGGTTGGCGAAATCATCAACGCGGGTATCGCTGGTCGCAGTCTTGAGGTCTTTGAGACCGTCATCGATCAGGCCGCTGAACGCTTTGTCGCCGCCCTGACTGGTGCTGTCCTTGTCGGCTTGCACGTCGAGCATGCTGGCCATGCCAGCGGCGAAGTTCTGCGCCGAGGTCAATTCGCCGTCAGCCTGAGCCTGTGCCGAGGTGGTTTTCGGTTGCGCCTGGCTGGCAGCGGAAATATGCCCGCCCTGCTCCATCGCCAAACGCACCGCCGGCATCGAATCGAGCGGATCGGCTGCCGGGTCGAAATCGCTATCGGTCGAGGCCGCCGGGTCTTTGACTGCTGGCAACAAGGCGACCGCTGGTGTTTCGGCTTCAGGTTGCGCCGGTGCAGCGACAACCGGGGCTGGCACCACAGGCGCAGCCACCGGTTGCACGGCAACAGCTAAGGCCGGATCAAGCGCTGGATCAGTCACGCTGGCGTCGGCAACCGGCGTTTGCGCAGGATCGGTAGTGTCATCGCTGGCAGCGGTGTCATCGGTCGCAGCAGATTTGTCGGCAGGCAAGGCATTGCCGCTATCGGCAACCGCCGGAGCCGGGGCGGCAGATTGATCCTTGGCGAGGTCTTTCTTGCCAGCGCTGTCAGCGGCTTTATCGCGCGCGGTTTTCGCCGGGTTATCGGTGCTGACAACAGGCTTGTTCGCACCCTGATCGGCGAACACTTTGGCGAAGCTGGAGGCTTTATCTACGGGCTCTGCGGCCATCGCCGACGATTTGGCCGAGGCAGCTTGCGCCTTGGCCTGAGCGGCATTCTGAAGAAGGATATTGGGGGTCGCAGGCATGAAACGGTCTCCGCTGCACGGGGCTCGTAAGTACAGTTGAGAAAATTGATTGCAAGTGCCGGGCCAGTTTCGCCGAACGCTTGAGAAAAGCGTCCGGCGGCCGGTTCAATGAGTATGCGCGTGCTGCCGTTCGCTTTCGTAAACCGGGCGAACGCCATCAAATTCGAGGCTGATTTCAGCGACCAGTTTGACGATTTCAGCGGGACTTTTGTGTCTGGCGTCCGACTCCAGTGCCTGGCACAACTCGGCCAGGCGAACAGCGCCCATGTTGCTCGCGCTGCCCTTCAAGCTGTGAGCGACCTCCGACAGCTTTTCGGCATCGGCGGTCGCTTGCAGCTCCTGCAAGCGACTTTCGGAATCCGTCAGGAAGGTATCCAGCAAATCCGGATAGTTCTCCTCCATGACGTCACGCAAAGTATCGAGTACGTCGCGATCCACATGTGGGTCAGTCACTTGTTCACTCCTTGATCAAGAATTGCGCGGATTATGCCTGAACCTCCCAGAAAAACTCCACGCGGGCACTACGACCTTCGTCCGACCAACTGGCGTTACGCCCCAGTTGTCGCACCAGGCTGACCCCACGTCCCGACAAACGGACATTTTCCAGCGGCCGCTCCATCACCCGCGCCACATCAAAACCCTTGCCACTGTCTTCAACGCGAATCACCAGACAACCGCCCTGCTCTTGCGGCGTGACCTGCAAATGCACGCGCACGTAGCCGTCCTGCAATGCTTCCAGCCGCGTGTTGCGTTGTTCGTAATAACGCGCGAACCCCACCGCATCGCGCTTGAGACTGGAATCGAGACCGAGCACGCCATGTTCCAGCGCATTGGAGTACAACTCGGCGAGCACGCTGTACAACGCGCCGCTCTGCCCGCGCAGGCCATGCACTTCCAGCAGCAACTGCAACAGGTACGGCAAAGGGTTGAAGCGCTTGAGCGTGGCACCGCGAAACTCGAAGCTCACCGACCAATCGAGCGGGCATGACTGGCCGCTGTCGGAATACACCGGCGCCGTCGGCTTGAGCTGCGCCGGCGCAAGCAGGCTGACTTCAACCATGCTGACATCGTCGCGCGCCTCGCCACGAAAATCCCGCAGCGCCTGCTCGATGTCCTCGAACAACCGGTCAGGCTCACGATTGGCGGCAAACACCTGCTGCAAGCGCTCGACACCGAACAGCTGATCATTGGCATCGCTGGTATCGATGACGCCGTCGGACAGCAGAAACACCCGATCATCGACGGCCATCGCATGCACTTCGGTGCTGTCATCAAAGGCCTGCGCGCTCAACACGCCGAGCGGTAAATGCCGTGCTTTCAGCGGAACCCGCTCACCCGTCGCGAGCCGGTGCAGATAACCGTCGGGCATGCCGCCGTTCCACACTTCCACCGAGCGCCGCAGCGAGCTCAGGCAGAGCAACGTGGCGCAACAGAACATGTCGACCGGCAGGATGCGTTTGAGCTTCGCGTTCATCTCGCGCAGGGTTTCCGCCAGGCCGTAGCCCTTGGCGGTCATCCCGTAAAACACTTCGGCAAGCGGCATAGCGCCCACCGCTGCCGGCAACCCATGGCCGGTGAAATCGCCGAGCAACACATGCATATCACCCGCCGGCGTATACGCCGCCAGCAGCAGGTCGCCGTTGAACAGCGCGTAAGGCGATTGCAGGTAGCGAATGTTCGGCGCGCTGAGGCAACCGGAGTGCGCGACCTTGTCGAACACCGCTTTGGCCACGCGCTGCTCGTTGAGCAGGTAATCGTGGTGTTTGGCGATCAGGTCGCGTTGCTGCAACACGGTGTCTTGCAGGCGGCGCAAGCGATCCATCGCCTTGATTTTGGCGGCAAGGATGATCTGGTTGTAGGGCTTCGCCAGAAAGTCGTCGCCGCCCGCCTCCAGGCAACGCACCAGTGCTTCACTTTCGCTGAGCGAGGTCAGGAAGATGATCGGCACCAGCGTTTCGCCCGCCAGCAGTTTGATCTGCCGCGCCGCTTCGAAGCCGTCCATCACCGGCATCATTGCGTCCATCAGCACCAGTTGTGGCTGCTGCTGACGGAACAACTCGACCGCTTCGGCACCGTTGGCGGCCGCCAGCACTTCGTGGCCCTGACGGCGGACGATGGTCGACAACAACAGGCGATCGGCGGCGCTGTCTTCGGCGATCAGGATAGTCAGCGGCTCTTGCGCCTGCATTGCCGTCACGTGATGTCGAAGAGTTTGTCGAAATTGGAGATGGCGAGGATTTTGCGCACGTCGGAGTTGGGGTTAACCACCCGGATGTCCGAATCATCACCGCCCGCGTGGTCACGCAGGAGCAGCAGCATCCCGAGCGCGGAACTGTCCAGATAAGTGGTCTCTTTCAGATCCAGCTCGTAGGAGTTTGGCTCGGGGTCGACCCGTTCATAGGAATTGCGAAATTCCTGATGTTTGCCGAAATCGAATCGGCCTTTGACCGAGATTCTGAGCTTTTTCCCATCCGGTGAGACTTCTGCAACGACTGACATTGACTGGCTTCCTTGTCATTGACGAACGTGTACAAGGTTTAGCATCTGACTGACCTCGGGGCAAGGAACAAGCAACGTCAAAAGATCGCAGCCTTCGGCAGCTCCTACAGGGATCGCGTGCAGGAGCTGCCGAAGGCTGCGATCTTTTGATCTTCTAAAAGGGTTCATGCCGTGGCAGGCGCTGCGACAATTCGTCGAGCAATTTCTGCTCGCGTTTGTCTTCAAGCCGCTGGGCTTCTTCGCGGTAGCGCTGCACCAGTTTGCGCAAGCCTTCAACCTTAGCAAACGCCTGTTGCCAGGCCTCGCGCGCCTTATCGAGATTGTTCTGGTGCCAGTTCAGACTCTGCCGCTGCTGATCAACAGCCGTGTCGAGTTGCGCCAGAAACCCCTGAAAACCCAGCAACCACTGCCCGGTCACGCCGGTGCTGCCGCGTACGATCCACTGCTCGGAATAATCCAGACGAAAGGCATTAAGGTCGGCGAGTTTGCTTTCGGCCACCTTCACCTGGCCCTGAAAGTAACCGAGGCGCTGCACGGCGGTTTTCTCGGCTTTTTCAGCCATGTCCACCACCGGCGCCAGACGCGCGGCTCGACTGACGGCAGCCATGACCGGTTACCCGCCCGCCGCTGGGGCGAACAGGGTTTCCAGATAAGCCTGGCTTTCGCCCATGTTGATTTTGTCGTTGAGCCCCTGACGCTGGTAGCGCACCAACTGCGGGTGCAGGGAGATCGCCAGATCGGTTTCGCGATCGCCACCGGCAACGTAGGCACCCACGCTGATCAAGTCGCGGCTCTGCTGATAGCGCGACCACAACTGCTTGAAATACTGCGCACGCTGCATGTGCTCAACCGAGACCACGGCCGGCATCACCCGGCTGATCGACGCTTCGATATCGATGGCCGGGTAATGACCTTCCTCGGCCAGACGCCGCGACAACACGATGTGGCCGTCGAGCACGCCTCGCGCCGAGTCGGCAATCGGATCCTGCTGGTCATCGCCTTCGGACAACACAGTGTAGAACGCGGTAATCGAACCCCCGCCCTTCTCCGCATTACCGGCGCGCTCCACCAGTTTCGGCAACTTGGCGAACACCGATGGCGGATAACCCTTGGTCGCTGGCGGCTCGCCGATGGCCAGAGCGATTTCCCGCTGGGCCTGAGCGAAACGCGTCAGCGAATCCATCAGCAGCAGGACGTTCTTGCCCTTGTCGCGGAAATACTCGGCGATGCGCGTGCAGTACATCGCCGCGCGCAGACGCATCAGCGGCGCATCGTCCGCCGGAGAGGCGACGACCACCGAGCGCTTGAGACCTTCTTCACCGAGGCTGTGCTCGATGAATTCCTTAACTTCTCGACCGCGCTCACCGATCAGCCCGACGACAATAATGTCGGCCTCGGTGAAGCGCGTCATCATGCCCAACAGCACGGATTTACCAACGCCAGTACCGGCGAACAGACCGAGACGCTGACCACGCCCCACCGTCAGCAAACCGTTGATGCAACGAATGCCGACGTCCAGCGGTTCGCTGATCGGGTCACGGTTGAGCGGGTTGATCGTCGGGCCGTCCATCGGCACCCAGTCTTCGGCTTTCATGCCGCCCTTGCCGTCCAGCGCACGACCGGCGCCATCCAGCACGCGACCGAGCATGCTCATGCCCATCGGCAAACGTCCGGTGTCGGCGAGCGGCACCACGCGGGCGCCCGGGGCGATGCCGGCGACACTGCCGGCCGGCATCAGAAAAACTTTGCTACCGGAGAAACCCATGACTTCCGCTTCCACCTGCGAGGGGTGATAGCTGTCGTCGTTGATCACCAGGCAGCGCGTGCCCATGGCGGCACGCAGGCCTTCGGCTTCGAGGGTGAGGCCAACCATGCGCAGCAGGCGACCTTCAAGAATCGGCGCCCCGGCAATTTCGACGGCCTCGGCATAGCTGCTCAGGCGCTTGGCGAAGCTGGTGCGTTCAAGGCGCATCGGGGACGTCCGCGAGCGGCTCTTCAGCAGTGGCCGCCGGTTTTACGTCTTCGGGAATGTCCAGGCTCAAATCCGCTTCTGCCGGATGCAAAGCTTGTTCGTGCAACTGATCGAACAGTTTAGCCATGACCTGACCAACGCGGGTTTCGATGCTCGCGTCGATGCGACTGTGCGCGGTTTCGACCCGGCAACCGCCCGGCAGCAGCGCTTCGTCTTCAACGATGCGCCAGGTTTCTTCATGACGTTCGCGCAGGGCTTTGGCCTGCTCGAAGTCCTGCGGATTGACGTACAGACGCACGTTGTCGACGCCCAGCGGCAACAGCTTGAGGGCGTCGCGCATGACGTGTTCGATCTGAGTCGAATTGATGGCCAGTTCGCGCTGAATCACCTGTTTGGTGATGTGTTGCACGAGGTCGATCAGCGATTTTTCGATCTGCGTATCCTGCTCGGCGATCGGCTCGAACAGGTTGGCCATCAACTGCTCAAGGCTGGCGAGTTTGGCGGCCAGAGCGACCTCGGCTTCCTGACGCACCTTAAGAGTGGCGCTGTGGAAACCTTCCTTTTCGCCGATGGCGAAGCCCTCGTTGTAAGCCTCCTGACGGATGCTTTCGAGTTCTTCCAGGGTCAGTGGCTGGACTTCGTCCAGCGGCACTTCTTCCATTTCCGGCGGTTCAGGCTCGGGTTCTGGCTCGGGTTCCGGTTTTGGCGGATCGAAGCTCGGCAGCGCCCAGGATTCGAAACCCCGAACATCGCGGGCGCGGATCAGATCTGTCACAGACTCGTCATGCTTGTCCATGGGCTTAGATCATTTCCTCGCCGCCCTTGCCACCGAGGACGATTTCTCCGGCTTCGGCCATACGGCGGGCGATGGTGAGGATTTCCTTCTGCGCGGTTTCTACGTCGCTGACGCGCACCGGGCCCTTCGCTTCGAGGTCGTCGCGCAGCAGTTCGGCGGCACGCTTGGACATGTTCTTGAAGATCTTTTCTTTGACGCCTTCGTCCGAACCCTTGAGGGCCAGCACCAGCACGTCAGAAGACACTTCGCGCAGCAACGCCTGAATGCCACGGTCGTCGACATCGGCGAGGTTGTTGAACACGAACATGAGGTCTTCGATCTGACCGGACAGGTCTTCGTCGACTTCGCGGATCGAGTCCATGAGCTGGCCTTCGATCGAGCTGTCGAGGAAGTTCATGATGTCCGCCGCACGCTTGATGCCACCCAGGGTGGTGCGCGAGGCATTCGAGTTGCCGGAGAACTGCTTCTCGAGAATCTGGTTCAGCTCTTTCAATGCCGCTGGCTGCACGGTGTTCAGCGACGACACGCGCAGGATGATGTCCAGACGCACTTTGTGGTCGAAGTTGCCGAGCACTTCACCGGCCTGATCGGGGTCGAGGTAGGCCACCACGATCGCTTGAATCTGCGGGTGTTCGTAACGGATCACGTCAGCAACGGCGCGCGGCTCCATCCATTTCAGGCTGTCGAGGCCGCTGGTGTTGCCACCGAGCAGGATGCGGTCGATCAGGCCGTTGGCCTTGTCTTCGCCCAAGGCTTGCGTGAGCATTTTGCGCACGTAGTCATCGGAGCCGACGCCGAGGCTGGTCTGGTCGCCGACGATGTCGACGAACTCGCTCATCACTTGTTCGACCTGCTCGCGATGGACGTTGCCCATCTGCGCCATAGCCACGCCGACCCGCTGAACCTCTTTCGGGCCCATGTGGCGCAACACTTGTGCGGCATCGGTCGAACCCAGGGACAGCAGCAGAATCGCGGCTTTGTCGACCTTGTTCAGTTTGACGCTGGCGGCTCGGTTATCACTCATCTGCGTTAATCCACTCTTTCACGACCTGGGCCACGCGACCCGGGTCTTCTGCCACCAGACTCTTGATTGCATTCAGCTGCGCGTCATAACCCTCGCTCGGGCTAGGCAGCAGAATGGATTGCGGACCACCGAGGCTGACGCGGTCGTTGGCCAGTTCGCCATCCAGACCGCCCATGCCACCGAGCTCGACATCGCTGCCCAGCGCCAGCTCTTTGCTGCGGCCGCCGTTGGTGATGTTGTTGAGTACCGGACGCAGCACGCCGAACACCAGCACGAGGATGAACAACACACCCAGCACTTGTTTGACGATGTCCCAGAACCATGGCTGAGAGTAGAACGGAATGTCGGCAATCACTTCACCGCGTTCAGCGGAGAACGGCATGTTGATCACGCTGACGCTGTCGCCACGGCTGGCGTCAAAACCGACGGCGTCCTGCACCAGACGGGTGAAGCGCGCCAATTCGTCGGCGGTCCACGGCGCGCGGGTGGTTTCACCGTTGGCCGCATTGACCTTGACCTGATCGTCGACCACCACCGACACCGACAGACGATTCAGGCGGCCCTGCTGCTGTTTGGTGTGGCTGATCGAACGGTCGAGCTCGAAGTTCTTGGTGGATTGTTGACGCTTGTCTGCCGGATACGGCGCGAGCATTGGCTGGCCGGTGGCCGGATCCATGATCTGCTGACCGTTGGCATCCACCAGTGGCTGACCCGGTTGCACCATGGCAGCCGGCGCGGCGGCATTGGCGGTGGTCTGCGGTGCCGAGGCTGGCGACGGCGGCTGGTTGCTCAAGGCACCCGGCACACCTTGCGGGCCATTGCTGGCGGTGCGTTGTTCGTTGACCGACTGCTCGCTGCGCAACGCCGGTTGATCCGGGTTGAACTGCTCGGCGGTGGATTCGACGGCATTGAAATCGATATCGGCCGAGACTTCAGCCTTGTAGCGATCGTTGCCCAGCACCGGTTGCAGAATGTTGTGTACGCGCTGGGTGAGCATGCTTTCCATGCGGCGGCTGTAATCGAACTGCTTGCCGGCCATGGTCATTTCGGAGTTTTCCGCCTGATCAGAGAGCAAGGTGCCCTTCTGGTCGACGACGGTGATCTGCGATTTGCTCAACTCGGGAACGGAAGTCGCCACCAGGTTGATGATCGCAATCACCTGACCCGGCTCCAGCGAACGACCGGAGTACAGCTCAACCAGAACCGAAGCGCTTGGCTTGCGTTCATCACGGACGAACACCGAGCTTTTCGGAATCGCCAGGTGCACGCGGGCACCCTTGACGTTGTTCAGGCTGGAAATGGTGCGTGCCAGTTCGCCTTCGAGGCCGCGACGATAACGGGTCGCTTCCATGAACTGGCTGGTGCCCAGACCCTGTTCCTTGTCGAGGATTTCGAAACCGATATTGCCGTCGCTGGGAGTGACACCAGCGGCTGCGAGTTTCATCCGCGCACGGGACAAGTCTTCAGCCTTGACCAGCAAGGCACCGGAGTTCGGTTCGACGTTGTAAGGAATGTCAGCGGCGGCCAGGGTGTCCATGACCTGCTTGGCGTCCATGCCGGCAAGGCTGCCGTACAACGGACGATAATCCGGCTGCTGCGACCACAGCACCACGGCAAAGCCAATCGCCACGCTCGCTGCCAGGCCGACCAACAGGCCCACCTGACGCAGCATGGTCATCTCGGAGAGGTTTTCCAGGAAGGACAAGCCGAACAGCGGCGGTTTGCCGTCTATCGGGGTGGCCTTGGCCGGAACGTTATCGGCGACTGCTTCTGCCATGACTCAATCTCGTCCTTAAACCGGCATCTGCATGATGTCTTGATACGCCTGAACCAGTTTGTTGCGCACCTGGGTCAGAGCCTGGAACGACACGCTGGCTTTTTGCGAAGCGATCATCACGTCAGTCAGGTCGACGCCGGTCTTGCCGACTTCGAAGGCATTGGCCAACTGAGTGGACGCCTGCTGGGTATCGCTGACTTTGTTGATGGCCTGACCGAGCATGTCGGAAAAGCTGCTGCCCGCCATTTCCGGCACGGCGGAAGTGGTCTTCGGCGAAGACATGGCGTCCATTTTCATGGCCTTCATGTCCATCATCAACCGATTAAATTCAATACCTTGGCTCATGGTCTACTCTCTTGGGCGGCCCGCAATTTTTTGACACTCACTCGGCGGGTACACAGGTATTAGCAACAAGGGTGCCAGCTCGGCGGACTTCTTCCACAAAAGCCAATCGGGGCACCGCGCGAACAGCGAAGCCACCGCAAATCACTGTGGGAGGGGGCTTGCTCCCGAAGACGGCGTGTCAGTCGATATTTATGCAACCGACACGCCGCCTTCGGGAGCAAGCCCCCTCCCACAATGGGTCTGCAGTGAGTTCAGGTGGCGAATAAGTACGCTTCGACATCCATCCCGGCGTCACGCATTTGCGCCAGTTTGTAGCGCAGGGTGCGCGGGCTGATGCCGAGCTTTTCCGCCGCCTCTTTGCGCCGGCCACGCTCGCTGCGCAGGGTGTCGATGATCATCTGAAACTCCCGGCGGCGCAGGTCATCGCCCAAGGCACCGGCGGAATCCGCCTCGATCTCGACTTCACGAATCACCGGCGCAGCGGGCGCTGGCGTCGGCAATGTGGCAAACATCACCGGGCCGGACAGGCAGAAATCCTGCGGCTGGATCAAACCGCCCTGCTGCAGAATCAAGGCGCGCTGAATGGCGTTATCCAGCTCGCGGACATTGCCCGGCCACGGGTAACCGGTCAGGCACGCTTGCGCCTCGGGCGAGAGTTTTGCCGACGCGTGCTTCATTTTATTGACGTGTTTGGCCAGCAGACGCTCGGCCAGCGGCAGGATGTCGGCGGTGCGCTCGCGCAACGGCCGCCAGGCCAGCGGAAAAACCGACAGCCGATAGAACAAGTCTTCACGGAAACGCCCCGCCGCCACTTCACCGGCCAGATCACGGTTAGTGGTGGCGACCACGCGAATATCCAGGGTGATCGGCTTGCGCGCGCCAACCCGCTCGACTTCGCGCTCTTGCAGGACGCGCAGCAGTTTGGCTTGCAGGCCCAGCGGCATTTCGGAAATTTCGTCGAGCAGAATGGTGCCGCCATCTGCCTGTTCAAACTTGCCGGCCTGAGCAGCAATGGCGCCGGTGAACGAGCCTTTCTCGTGCCCGAATAATGTCGCTTCGAGCATGTTGTCCGGAATCGCCGCGCAGTTGATCGCAATGAACGGTTGATTGGCGCGATGGGATTGCTGGTGAATGTAGCGCGCCAGCACTTCTTTACCGGTGCCGGACTCACCGGAGATCAGCACCGTGGAATCGCTGCGCGCGACGCGTGCCGCTAACTCAAGAAGCTGGGCGCTGGCCGGTTCGACCGCAATCGGCCCTTCGCTTTCGCTCGCGCCGAGATTGCCCAGCGCATGCCGCGCGACCAGATCGAGCAACGCTTTGGGCTCAAACGGTTTGACCAGATAATCCGCCGCGCCTTGGCGCATCGCATCCACCGCGCGCTCGACTGCGCCGTGGGCAGTCATCAGCAACACCGGCAATTGCGGTTGGCGCGAGCGCAGCAGCGCGAGCAACTGATGACCATCCATGCCGGGCATATTGACGTCGCTGACCACCAGACTGAACGCCTCACGCGCCACCGCCGTCAACGCTTCTTCCGCGCTGCCGACCGCATGGTAATCATGCCCGGCCAGCAACAGCGTGTCGGCCAGCGCTTCGCGCAACGAGCGGTCGTCCTCGACCAGCAAAACCTTGATGCCCATGGCGATCACTCAGCTCCTTGTACAGCGGAAAATAGCGGCAGGATCACCTGCGCGCATGTGCCGCGCCCGACTCGCGAACGCAGCAGCAATTCTCCCTGATGCGCACGGGCGACCGCTTTGACCACGGTCAGGCCGAGGCCAGTGCCGGTCACTTTAGTGGTGAAAAAAGGTTCGCCGAGCCGCGCCAGAACGGCGGGCTCGATGCCGCTGCCGCTGTCACTGACGCTGATGCGCAAGGTGTTGTCGCGGGCGTAGCAATGCACTTTCAGGCGCACGTCACCGGGACTGGCCTGAATGGCGTTTTCGATCAGATTCAGCAGCGCGCCGACCAGCGTGTCGCGGTTGCACAGCAACTCGCCGGCATGACTGTCGCACTGCCAGCGGATAGGCAGATCCTGCACATGGGTCAGCGCGGCGGCTTGCAGCGATTGCATCAGAGCAGTCGGCGTCAGGCGATCGGTCAGCGGCAGCTCGCCACGGGCGAACACCAGCATGTCGCGCACTTGGTGCTCCAGCTCGTGCAGGCGTTCTTTCAGGCGCCCGGCGAAACGTTGTTGAGTGGCGACCGGCAATTCCTGCTCAGTCAAATGACTGGCGTACAGCAATGCAGCAGACAGTGGCGTGCGGATCTGATGGGCCAGCGACGCGACCATGCGTCCCAACGAGGACAAGCGCTCGTGGCGCGCCAGTTGATCTTGCAGATGACGGGTTTCCGTCAAATCGTTGAGCAGCACCAATTGCCCCGGCTCGGCATCCAGCGAGCGGGTGGCAATCGACAGGCGTCGACCGTTTTTCAGAGAGATTTCATGGCCATCGTCTTCACGCGGCGCGAAGCAGCGGGCGATGACGTGGCGCCACAATTCGCCTTCCAGCGGCAGGCCGAGCAACTCGATCGAGGCCGGATTGGCTTCGACGACAATGCCGTGACCGTCAATCACAATGACGCCACCGGGCAACAGATCGAGGAGGTTTTGCAGACGGTTGGCCAGGCGTTCTTTTTCCGCCAGTTCCTGCATGCGCTGGGCGCTGACCACGGCCAGTTCACCCTTGAGCTCGGTGACCCGCGCTTCAAGCATGCTGTAGGAGTCGGTCAGTTGGCTCGACATCTGATTGAACAGCGCGAACGACTGCTCAAGACCCTGCCGGCTGGCCTGCTCTACGGACGAGGATGATGCCTCGGATCGGGAGGCAGAAGAGATCGGGGCGGCGTGGGGCATTGTGGTCTCTCGCGTGGCTGACCGTCAGTTAAACGGAACGTTGCGAGGGATGTAGCAATACCCGTGCCTAAAAAAAACTGCTTATAAATGAAGCAGTTGAAAAACAGGCGTCAATCCTCCGCCTGTTCGTCTCCGTCGCGGCGGCTCATGCCGTACTTGCGCATCTTTTCCACCAGCGTGGTGCGGCGAATACGCAGACGCTCGGCCGCTCGCGCCACGATGCCATTGGCGTCGTCCAGCGCTTGCTGAATAAGGCCTTGTTCGAGACCACCGAGGTAGTCCTTCAAATCCAGGCCTTCCGGCGGCAACAAGGCGTTGGCGGTGAAGTCCGGGGTATGACCGTTGATGGCCACGCGCTCTTCGAGATCACTGCGCAGGCTGTCGACCAGTTGCTCGTCTTCGTCGTCGACGTAGCGGAATTTCTTCGGCAATTCGACCACGCCGATCACCCCGTACGGGTGCATGATCGCCATGCGCTCAACGAGGTTGGCGAGTTCGCGGACGTTGCCCGGCCAGCCGTGACGGCACAGCGACATGATCGCCGCCGAGTTGAAACGGATCGAGCCGCGCTTTTCGTGTTCCATGCGCGAGATCAGTTCGTTCATCAGCAGCGGGATGTCTTCGACGCGCTCACGCAGCGGCGCCATCTCGATCGGGAACACGTTCAGGCGATAGTAGAGATCTTCGCGGAAGGTGCCGATCTCGATCATGCTTTCGAGATTCTTGTGGGTCGCGGCAATGATGCGCACGTCGACGCTCTGGGTCTTGTTGCTGCCCACGCGTTCGAAGGTGCGTTCCTGCAGGACGCGCAGCAGTTTGACCTGCATCGGCAGCGGCATGTCGCCGATTTCGTCGAGGAACAGCGTCCCGCCGTTGGCCAACTCAAAGCGGCCAGCACGGCTGGTGATCGCGCCGGTGAAGGCGCCCTTCTCGTGGCCGAACAATTCGCTTTCGAGCAACTCTGCCGGGATCGCCCCGCAGTTGACCGGCACAAACGGCGCGTCGCGACGCTTGGAGTGGTAATGCAGGTTACGCGCGACCACTTCCTTGCCGGTGCCGGACTCGCCAAGGATCAGCACGCTGGCGTCGGTATCGGCAACTTGCTGCATCATCTGACGCACGTGCTGAATCGCACGGCTGGTACCGACGAGGCTGCGGAACAGGTTGGGTTCGCGATGGCGACCGCGCTCGCGGGCCTGGTCGTACATCTCGCGATAGACCTGGGCACGGTGCAGGGAGTCGAGCAATTTGCTGTAACTCGGCGGCATTTCCAGGGTCGACAACACCCGGCGGCGCTGGTCTTCCGGCAAGTCGACGGAAGAATTATCGCCCATCAGCAAGACGGGAAGGAACTCATCCCAGCTTGAGAGTGTCTTTAACAAGCCCAAAAGCGCGCCAGGAGCATTAACCGTCCCGATCAGTACGCAAATGACTTCACGACTAGACGACAAAGAGCCGACTGCCTGCTGCCAGTCATGGCTGCCGCAGGGTAAATTTTCTTCGCCGAGAAAATTTAAAATCACCGCCAGGTCGCGGCGGCGGACGCTATCGTCATCGATCAGCAGAATTTTGGTTTCACGCCACATGCAATAGCAACTTCCCTGGTCAACTCAATGCCCGAAAATGGGGGCAAGCGAGACGCTTGCAGGACACTCTGTGCCTGTAGACGCCCGAAATCTGAAAACAGCCACTAGTTAAGTCAAAAAACCGTGCACAGTCAAATTTATGGCGCACATCTCTGGATTAACTGAAGGTTAATTAACCAAACAGATGGTAAACCTTTGCCGCGTTCCGCGCTTGGGTGATCTGCGACATCTCATCGACTATCGCCTGGCGTTCGCCCATTGCCACTTCAAGCAGATCCTTGTAGACGTGAAGCAGCTCTTCGAGGTTCTCGCGCAACGCGACCTCGTCCAGCGAAGCTTCAGCCATGACGTCCTCCATGCAGGAACGGCAAGCCAGATCCAGCTCGCCAATAGCTTCCCAATTGCGCTCTGCCAGAGCACTGACCAGCGACTCTCGGGTATCTGCGATTCTCTGCAAAACAGGACTCATGGTGATCTCCTTTAAAACTGCGGACCTGGCGGAGCAATGCCGTCCCAGCCTTCCTTCACGGTACGCAACAGGCCGGCCACTTCATCGAGAATCCGTGGGTCGCTGCTGATATTGGCTTCGGCCAGACGCTTCATCATGTAGATGTAGAGCTGGTTGAGCTCAGCGACTGAATCGGCGCTGTTTTCCAGATCCAGGCCTTCGCACAATCCGCCGACAATGCCGATGGCTTTGCCGATGGCCGTGCACTTGGCCGGGATGTCTTTGCGTTCGATAGCGCCTTTGGCCTGAGCAATTCGTTCCAGGCCACCTTCCATCAACATTTGCACCAAACGGTGGGGGCTCGCCTCGGAGGTCTGGGCGTGCGCGCCTACTTTCTGGTACTGCCGAAGGGCTAACATCGGGTTCATGTTCTACCTCATTGCCACAATGACTCGTATAACCAGTGTATCGCCAACGAATCTCAAAACTTTAGATGAAAAGACAAAAACCCGGCGCACGCCGATAAAGCGTAGCCGGGTTTTTGTCGTCAGTTCATGACTAACTGGCGGACTTCTGGGCGTCCAGCGAAGCAAAGAACGAGGTGATGTTGCTCGCCGTCGCTTTCATTTGCCCAACCAACAAGTCCATGGCGTTGTACTTGGCGGTCAAGGTCGCCGTCAGGCTGGCAACGTGAATATCTAATGCAGCCTGCTGTTTTTTCAGACTGGCAGCTGCATTGGTCAGATTACTGCTGCGCTGATCAAGCAGGCCCGTACCTGATTTGACATATGGATCGACGGCACTGCCCATGCGGGCTAGCAGACCATTGGTCGAGGTGGTACCGGAAAACAGCTGCTGAACCTGGCCGGCCATACCCGGGATAGCCATACGGTCGTTGAATACTTTGGTATCAAGCGTCAACTCACCGGTTTCCTTGTCGGTCAGCACACCCATCTGCGACAGAACGGCCAACTGGCCGGTTCCCGCCGAGGACTGGGTCAGTTGCGAACGGATATCGGACATCAGCGAGCGTGGCAGCGAGTCCCCGGTAAAGGCAGCCGACACCGTCAGGTTGCCATCCTCATCCGCTGTCGCATTGGACAGGGTGTCGATGGTGCGCTTGAGGGTGTTGTAGGAGTCCATGAACGTCTGCAGCGACGTCTGGATGCCTGCAGTGTTGGTTGCGACGGTGACGTTCGCCGCAGTCTGGTTCCCACCGGCGTCTTTAGGGCTCGCGGCAACGAGGTTCAGTGTCAGGCCGCTGATTGCCCCGCTGACCGTGTTGCTTTTGCTGGTAACGAGCAACCCGTCAATGGTGATGGCGGCGTCGCCGGCCAACTCACCCACAGCGCCGGAAGCGCCTGCGGCCGGGTTATCACCCATTTTCTGGGTACCGTCGATTTCCAGCCCGGCAATACCGCTGACCGTCAGATCCATGCCTGTGCCGGTCTTGCTCGAGTTGATCACCAGGCGCGAAGCACCGGTGCTGTCGGTCACGATGTTGGCAGAGATACCGTTGCTGGCTTGCGCGGTGTTGATCGCGTCTCGCGTGCTTTGCAAGGTCGCATTGGCCGGAATCGCAACATTGTAATCAATGCCATTCTGACTGATTTTCAGAGTACCACTCGGAATGGCACTGGTAGCGCCGCCGGCGAATGCGGCACTGGCGATTTTCGAGCCGGTGGCCAGATTCTTCACCACAACGCTGTAATTGCCCGGCACTGCCGAGCTGTCGGAGGTGGCTCCCAGAATCGCCGGGGTATCCGAGGTGGCAGAGAAACCGGCAAATGCAGGGCTCGTCGCCTTGCCCAGATCCGTCATCGATTTCTGGAACGCGGCCAGCGCACTTTTCAGCGAGCCGACACCGGAGATCTTCAGCGAGTTGGATTTCGTCTGAGTATCGATCTGCGTCTGTTTGGCCGACTTGTCGGCGTTGACCAGCGCGGTCACGATCGAACCGATGTCCAGGCCGGAACCCAGTCCGGAACCCGGTAAAATTGGACTTGCCATGTGCATCTCCCTTCAGATTGTTGCCATTCTTTTGACCGCTACTGGCGTCTTGGGAACGAACAAACACTATTCATGCCAGCTATCAGACTTTGGCGTCGAACAACACGTGGCTGGCGTTGGCGAGACTGTCTGCAAGCTTTAGAGCTTCTGCGGAGGGAATCTGTCGAACGACTTCACCCGTCTCGCTTGCGATCACTTTGACGATGACTTTTCCGGAATGCTCATCAATCGAGAATTCCAGATTGCGCTTGATCGACTGTACAAACTTCTCGATTTCCTGCACGGCCAACTTCAATTTGGCATCGTCCGTATCCTGACTTTTATCAGCGACAGGAGCGTCAACCTTGGCAACTTTTGGCGTCTCGGACGGCTTGTCGGCCACAGGAGCTGGTGGCTTGGGAGCCGGATAAGACACGCTAAGCTTTACGCTCATGTCCATGCTCATCACCTTCTAACGTAAAAAAGCGAGAGAGCACGACAAGCGCACTCCCCCGCCTAAACTCAATCCGAAATTACTGAAGCAGCTTCAGTACAGCGGAAGGCAGTTGGTTGGCTTGAGCCAGAACGGAGGTCGAAGCCTGCTGCAGAGTTTGCTGCTTGGTCAGGTTAGCAGTTTCTGCGGCGAAGTCGGTGTCTTGTACACGACCCTGTGCAGCAGTGGTGTTCTCAACGATGTTTTGCAGGTTGGAGATGGTGCTGGTCAGACGGTTTTGCGAAGCACCCAGGCTGGCACGTTGTGCACCGATCGAAGCGATAGCGGCGTCGATCGCGGTGATCGCGCTGTCGATGTTGGTAGCAGCGGTAGCAGCGTCAGCACCGGTCAGAGCCAGAGTAGCGCTACCAACCGACAGGCTGACGGCGTCGAATGCAGAGCTCAGTACCAGGTCGATGTGGTTAGCCGAACCGGTGTTTGCGCCAACTTGCAGGGTCACAGTACCAGCGGTACCGTCCAGCAGGTTTTTGCCGTTCAGGTTGGTCGAAGCCGAGATACGGGTGATCTCGTCGGACATCTGAGCGAATTCGGAGTTGGTAGCGGTCTGGTCAGCAGTGCCGTTGGTACCGTTACGTGCTTTAACAGCCAGTTCACGCATACGCTGCAGGATGTCGGTAGTTGCTTGCAGGCCACCTTCAGCAGCCTGAGCTACCGAGATACCGTCGTTGGCGTTCTGGATAGCCTGGTTGCCACCACGGATTTGCGAAGCCATACGGTTGGAGATCTGCAGGCCAGCGGCGTCATCTTTAGCGCTGTTGATTTTCAGGCCGGAAGACAGACGTTGCATCGAAGTCGACAGAGCGTCGGAAGCGCGGTTCAGGTTTTTCTGAACGTTCAACGATGTGGTGTTGGTGTTTACTGTTAAAGCCATGACGAATTCCTCGTTGGTTGGGTACTGCGGCTTCCGGCCCTGGCAACCGCCGGGTATGGCCTAGAGAACCTTCGTAATAGTTATCGTCGGGTTTGCAGGTTGCTTGAGGGCTTTTTGAAAAAAATTTGCCATCACCCTGCCACCCCCGAGAAAACAAGGGCTTAGCCGCGCCCCGCCCACGAAAAAATGACGTCATAAAATCGACTGCTGCGCAAAGCAGCGGGCCAGCGCCGTTGGTCGCCTTCAGCGCTGCGTGCTTTGCAGCAATTCGATCAGTTCGTACTCCATGAAATCGGCGAGGCCCAACCAGTCCTGACGCTCTTGGCATTCAAGGATTTGCGTCAGCAAGCTCGCCCAGGCTTGCTGGACATCGGTCGATGCCGACATGAGCGCCTGCTGCGCGCCTTCAAACACGTCAACCATGACCAGCGCGGCCTCGACATCACGGCCCAGCCGAAACAGTCCGGCGCACTGACGGCACTCGTCCATGCATTTATCGATAGCGGTCATTGCACGAACTCCGGGTCGAACTGCGTGCCGGCAATAAAGGCGCCCGCACGACTGCTGTTATAGAACTGCACGTGCGGATGGGCGGCGATGTAGCGTTCCAGCACACATAGATAACCGCGAAAGTTGAGCTGCGTGGCGACGCGCTGGCCATTCCCGTCCAGCACCCAGTGCCGTGACTGACTCACGCCCGGCCCCAGATCGCCGTCGTTCCAGCCGGCGTGGGTCTTGTTATTGGGAAACGCAAAGTCAGCGCCGAACAGCGTGATGCGCGCGGCGCCCATCTTCACCGCCAGATCGACGGCGGGATGAATCACACTGCCACCGACATGCAGCAGCGCGCGCGGATGTTGCTCGCGCAAACCGGCGTACACCGGACTTGCCGAATAACCACCGTAGCGCTTGCCCTTCCAGGCCGTCAGTACATCGGGATCACTCATCGGCAGGTACACCAAAGTAATCCCGTCCGATTCCTCGAATGGTAGATGCCGAAAACCGATACGTTGATCGATGCTGACCACCATGTCCGGGACGATCCCGTGTTCGCGCAACGGCCGATAAGCGGTATCCACGGCAATAAACAATGGACGATCAGCCTGCTGACGAATCACCGCCAACCGTTCGAAATGGCTCTCAAGCGACGGGCCAGTACCGATCACAAACACCTCGCGGCCGGCGCAGGTGCCGAACAATTGCGCCACATCCTCATCGCCCAACAGAACCGGCAAACTGTCCTGCAACCGTTGTTGAATAATCGGCGACTGCACGTCGAATTCGCGATTATTGAAAGTCAGATGAACTTCATTGACCAGCCGATCACGGATCTTCGCGTTGAAGTCATCCGCCAGCAGCATCTCGGCCGGCAGGGCAAAAAACGGCGTGCAGATATCGGAAAGATCGCCTGCATAAAACAGCTCCACGCGCGGATCTTCCAGCCACTGCCGTTGATCAATCAGTTGCAGCACCAGCGCAAACAACGCGCCATTGAGGATGTGCACGTACAAGCGATCAAGGTTTGTGCGCTCCAGCAACACGCCCGGCAGATCGCCGAGGCTGGTGCCGTAGACGTGCAGTTGCGCTTTGTCCGGAAGACTGGCGGCCTGAATCCGCGCCTCATGCGTGCGGTCATGGCGACTGGTGAGCTGGATGCCGTTGACGCTCAGCGTCGAACCCAGCCCTTGCGTCAGCTCAGCCTCGATGGCCGAACTGTCCTCAGCCATCAAGCGCTCGAACAGCGCCGGCCAGCGTCGTTGCAGGACTTCGGCATTGGCCTGGAAAAACTCGCTCATGACGCCTCGCACTCCCTTTCAGGCAAAAAAATAGCGCTCAAGGTTAACCCTTGAGCGCTATTTTTGTATCGGCCGTTGTGTGGCTCAAGGACGATAAATAATCGCCGAGCCCCACGACAGACCCACACCGAAACCGCTGAGCGCAATGCGCTGCCAGTCGGAATCGATCACGTGTTTTTCCAGCAGCAGCGGAATGCTCGACGACACGGTGTTGCCGGTCTCGACCATGTCCTTGATGAACTTCTCCGGCTCGCCTTCGAAGCGTCGCGCCACGGCATCAACGATCGCCGCACTGCCCTGGTGAATGCAGAACGCATCGATGTCGTCAGCCTTGAGGCCAGAATCGTCGAGCAACTCGTGCAAGTGCGCCGGGAC
The DNA here is from genome assembly GCF_044742965.1 of Pseudomonas sp. NPDC087804. Lineage (NCBI taxonomy): Bacteria > Pseudomonadati > Pseudomonadota > Gammaproteobacteria > Pseudomonadales > Pseudomonadaceae > Pseudomonas > Pseudomonas sp. NPDC087804. The sequence continues at coordinate 20,977 of NZ_JBIUVN010000007.1, forward strand.
TTTCAGCAGCGCAAAGTTGAACACCTGACGACCGTTCATGAAGAACACGCCATCGGTGACTTTCAAGTGCGGCGCACCGGAACCGTCGGTGCCGAACTTGGCCTTGCCCAGCGCCCAGGTCGGATCTTCGCCCATCCACGTGGCGGTGGCGGCATCGCCAAACAGCATGGTGGTGTTGCGGTCTTCCGGGTCGACGATTTTCGAGTACGGGTCAGCGGTGATCAGCAGGCCGTTCTTCAGGCCGGCGGCTTCCATAAAGCCCTTGATCGCGTAGATGCCGTAGACGTAACCGGAGCAACCCAGGGAAATATCGAACGCAGCGACATTGGTCGGCAGGCCGAGTTTGTCCTGGACGATCGCGGCAGTGTGCGGCAGGCCTTCTTCGTCACCGTTCTGGGTGACGACGATCAACGCGTCGATCGATTCACGCTTCAGTTCAGGGTTGCTGGCAAACAGCGCATTGGCCGCTTCCACGCACAGATCGGAGGTTTCTTGATCAGCGTCTTTGCGCGGCAGAAACGCCGAACCGATTTTGCCAAGGATGAATTCTTCATCTTTTTCGAATTTTGCACCTTGTGCGTAATTGTCCACGCCGGCTACAGGAACGTAGCTCGCAATGCTTTTTATGCCAATCATTACGGCTTCCCAATAAAAAACAGCCCAAGACCACCGCTCGCAAGGATTTCGAGGGGCGCCGACAAACAGAAAACGGCCGCCACAACGGGCAGCCACGGGGAGCGCAAAGGGCTATCACTGCCACCGATAACGGGTCAGGCGCCATCTCACCGATTAATACAATACAGTGAAGATGCGCGTTATGACTCGCAAGTCACGATAAATGCCGAATCGATTGCAGATCGGTCTATTCGATCAGCGACCAGTCCAGCGGCGTACCGCGTTTGATCGGCGTGCGCGCGCAGCGGCCGAGAACGGCGTCGGTGTGCTTGGGCGGCAGCCCGAGACCCGGACGAATGGCGCGCAGATTGGCAGCGCTGAAAGGCTCACCGGCGGCCATATCAGCGGTGACGTACAGCGAACGGCGATAGACCACCGACTTGCGCTCGGCCTCGGTCACGCCGTAATGCACCTGACCGAGCGCCTGCCAGGCGCGTTCGGTTTCCACCACCAGACTGGCCATCTCCGCCGGTTCCAGCGAGAAACTGGCGTCGACGCCACCGGCCGCGCGGTCGAGGGTGAAGTGTTTTTCCACCACTGTCGCCCCCAGCGCCACCGCCGCCACTGATACGCCGACGCCCATCGAATGATCAGACAGCCCCACTTCGCAGCCGAACAGTTCACGCAGATGTGGAATCGTGCGCACGTGGCTGTTCGCCGGTGTCGCCGGGTAGGTGCTGGTGCATTTGAGCAGCACCAGATCCTTGCACCCCGCCTCACGGGCGGCGCGCACGGTTTCGTCGAGTTCGGCGATGCTCGCCATGCCGGTGGAGATGATCAGCGGTTTGCCGGTGGCCGCGACGCGACGGATCAGCGGCAAATCGGTGTTTTCAAAACTGGCGATCTTGTAGGCCGGTACGTCGAGGCTTTCGAGAAAGTCCACAGCGCTGTCGTCGAACGGTGTAGAGAACGCGAGCATGCCCAGCTCTTTCGCCCGAGCGAAAATCGGCGCGTGCCATTCCCATGGTGTATGCGCCTTCTCATACAGGTCATACAAAGACGTGCCGGCCCAGAGGCTGCCCGGATCCTTGATGAAAAACTCACCCTCGGCGATGTCCAGCGTCATGGTCTCGGCGGTGTAGGTTTGCAGCTTCAAGGCATGCGCGCCAGCCTTCGCCGCCGCCTCGACGATTTGCAGGGCCACGTCCAGCGACTGGTTATGGTTGCCGCTCATCTCGGCGATGATGAACGGCGGCGCGTCGGCACCGATCAGGTGATCGCCAATCTTGAAATCAGGCATGCGGGTGTTCCTTCAAGACACGGGTGAACGCACAGGCACTTTGCAGATACCCGGCGTCACGAAAGACATTCAATGACGGGCGATTGGCAGGCGAAACCTGCGCGGTGATTGCGGTCAGTTGCGGCCAGTGCGCCGTGACGAATGCCTCACCGCGAGCGAGCAGCGCCCTGCCCCAACCGAGGCCCAGACGCTGTTCAAACAGATACAGCGAAACTTCGGCCGCAAAACCACGCAAGTCATAACGCAACACGCCGACCGGGCCGTCGTCGCCTTCGGCAATCAACAGCAGTCGCTGCGGATTGCGCAGGCTCGCGCTCAACCAGTGTTGATGCTGCTCGCGGTCGATCACATCGGTTTTTTGCGACCAGCGTCGCACCGCTTCGGCGTTGCGCCCGTCGAACAACAATTGCGCATCGTCCAGCGTCGCCGGGCGCAGTTTCAGCACCGCGCCAGCCAGCGCTGCCGCTACGCGCAAAGCACCACGACCGTCGACCAATTGCCGCGAGCGCTCGGCCAGACTTTGCCGCAGATAAAAGTTGCCAACGACGAAGCCGATCGCATCGCGCAACTGCTCGACACTGACCTGCTCACGGGCGCCCATGAACACATGCGCACCGGCTGCCGCCATGACTTCGCCGTTGACTTGCTGATTGTTCGACACCGCAATGCAAATCGTCGGCAAACCGAGCGCCGCGCGCTCCCAACTGGTGCCGCCACCAGCACCAATAAACAAATCGGCTGCAAGCATGCGCTGATGAAAATCGCTGACAAAACTGTGCAGGCGCCAGTGCGGCCGCGTCTCGGCCAGCGCCTGCATTTGCGTCCAGGCCGGGTTGTCGGCGCCGGCGACAAAATCCACTTCAAGCTCGGCAAAATCGGCCAGCGCCAACATCGCGTGATGAGTCTGGCGAGCGGCATCGAAACCGCCAAAATTCACCAGCAGTCGCTGCGCCTGCGGCTTGATCTCGATGGCCGGGGCATTGAATTCCTCGCGCAACATCGCATAGCGCGGGCCGAGCAACGTGCGGCATTTGGCAGGCAGCAGTGGCTGATAATTTTCGCTGAGGCCGGACAAATTCTGATTGAGCAACAGGTCGACGCTGTAGCGCCGCGTGGCCAGATCATCGACCGCCGCAATGCGTGGCGCCCAGCGCCGGGCAGCGGTTTGCCAGTGATGATCGAGCCCATAGTGATCGGCGATGATCCAGTCGAACGCGGTGTGACCGTCCAGCAGCTGCGCCAGCGCGTCGATGTCGGCCTGCCAAGGCAACATCGCTTCGATGGCTTGCTGCGGGTCTTCATCGGGATAGCGTTCAGGCAGCGCGAAGGTCTCGAAACCCTCGGCGCTCAGCGCATCGAGCCGATGCCCCGGCAAGCGCCGACAGGCAAACGCGACGTGGCTGCCCTGCCCGCGCAGCACCCGCGCCAGCGTCAGGCAACGGGCAATGTGGCCGCTGCCGATGGTCGGCGAGGCGTCGGCACGGATCAGCACTCTCACGATAATTCTCCGCCAGCCTTCAGCGCGGCATACAGGTATTCGGCGCGTTTCCAGTCTTCCAGCGTGTCGATGTCCTGCACCAGATGCCGGGGCAGAATCACCGGCAGACTGGCGGGCGAATACATCACTTCACCGCGTAACCAGGCATCGCTGCGGCCCCAGTAAAACTGCCCGGCATCCTGAAACGCTTCGGGCAGATCCTGCGAGCGGGTGTTGCGAAACTCCGGGTACAAAGCCTGCAACGCGCCCTGCCCGTCCAGCGTCAATGCACGCTGCACCGGAAAGCCAAAACTGCACACGGAGAATGCAAAGGATTTGTCCGGGTGCTGCTCCAGCAATTCCAGCCCCTGACGTAGATAACGCGTCTGCAACAACGGCGCCGTGGCATAGACGCAGCAGGTGAAATCGAAATCCGGCAGTTGCTGCAAAGCATGCACGATCACAGGCGCAGTGCCGGCAAAATCGTCGGCCAGTTCCGCCGGACGCAGGAACGGCACATCAGCACCGTGAGCCCGCGCCACGTCGGCAATCTCGGCGTCGTCGGTGCTGACCACGACCCGCTCGAACAACCCCGAATCCAGCGCCGTGCGGATCGAGCGAACGATCATCGGCACGCCGTCGAACGGCAAAAGATTTTTACGCGGGATGCGTTTGCTGCCCCCGCGAGCCGGAATGATTGCGACGCTGCTCAAGGACGTTTTTCCAACAGGAACCAAGTGACATCGTCCGCCGGAAACTGTGGGTCGCGGTGATAAACGAAACCGTAATCGAGCAGTTGCAGATCGGCATAACGATCAAGCATTTCGCCCGCGAAATCGCGCTTGAACAATTTGCCGCTCTTGCCGCGATAAGGCACTTCGACGGGTGCCGGGTTGTAGTACTCGGCGATCAAAATGTAGCGCTGGCTCAATTCATACAATTGCGCGTAAGCGGTGGGCAACAACTCTGGCGCCAGATGGATCAGCACACCTTTGCTCAACGTCAGATCGTAGTGGCGCTCGCGCGGGAAATCGAACAGCGAACCGTGCCAGATCTGGGCGATGTTCAGCGCTCGCGCCTGAGCACAGGCACAGTCGTTGATCTCGACGCCAAACAGTTCACAACGCGGCAACAGCTGATGCAGTGCCTGCAAATTGTTGCCCGCGTTGGTGCCCAGCTCGACCAGACTGTCGATACGACCGGCGCGGCTCAGAGCCTTGGCAAACAACGCGAGGTTGGCGGCCACCAACGGCTGGCCAACATTTCGATCAACGTAAGCGTTGCCGAAGTCGCCTTGCCAGAACTTTTCCTGCTCACTCAGATCACGCATTGCAGAGACTCATCCTCAGCCGCAGCGGCCCTTATTCGGTCAGCCGACGCAATTGCTCGACCACATAATCTTGTTGCTCATCGCTCAGCAATGGAAACAGCGGCAGGCTGATCGCTTCGGCGTAATAGCGTTCGGCCTGCGGGAAATCGCCCTCGGCAAAACCCAGGTCGCGATAGTAAGGCTGCAAGTGCAGCGGAATATAGTGCAGATTCACCCCGACCCCGGCCGCGCGCAACCCTTCGAAGATTTGCCGGTGACTGAGATTGACGCGCTCGGTCTGCACGCGCACCACGTACAGGTGCCACGCCGACTCCGCCTCTGGCTGAGAGCTTGGCAAGGTCAACGGCAGGTACGCCAGCAAGCGGTCATAACGTGCGGCCAATTCACGGCGACGGGTAATGAAGTCGTCGAGTTTCGCCAGTTGCGACAGGCCCAGCGCGGCTTGCAGATCGGTGATGCGGTAATTGAAACCGAGCTCGATCTGTTCGTAATACCAAGGGCCGTGACTGGCGTCAGTCATCTGCTGCGGATCGCGGGTCATGCCGTGGCTGCGCAGGCGTTGCAAGCGTTCGGCCAGCGCCGGACGATTGGTCAGTACCATGCCGCCCTCGGCGCTGGTGATGATCTTCACCGGGTGAAAACTGAACACCGTCATCGCGGCGAACTCACCGCACCCGACCGGACGCCCGGCGTACGACGCGCCCACCGCGTGCGAGGCATCTTCGATCACAGTGAAGTTGTAGCGCTCGGCCAGTTCGGCAATGCGGCGCATGTCGCAGCTCTGCCCGGAAAACGCCACCGCCACCAGCACTTTCGGCAACGTTCCGTCGCGTTCGGCCTGATCGAGTTTTGCTTCGAGCGCGAAGGCATCGAGGTTCCAGGTCAGCGGATCGATGTCGACAAAATCGACGTCGGCGCCGCAATAACGTCCGCAGTTGGCCGAAGCGAGAAAGGTGTTCGGCGTCGTCCACAAACGATCGCCCGGGCCCAGCCCTGCGGCCAGACAGGCAATGTGCAGCGCCGCCGTGGCATTGCAAACAGCAATTGCGAAATCAGCCTGACAGCGCTCGGCCAGCGCTTGCTCGAAACGCGCGATGGTCGGGCCCTGGGTCAGCCAGTCGGACTGCAACACCTCGACCACGGCATCAATGTCCGCTTGGTCGAGACTCTGCCGACCGTACGGAATCATGCCGACAGCTTCGCGTGCAGGTCGGCGATCTGCCCGACCGACAGGAAGTGCGGATTGGTGTCGGAGCGGTATTCGAAATCCTCACCGACCGCCCGGCCCTGCTCACCGAGTTTGTCGACGGCGAAATCGACATCGACGCTGGTGAAGCGAATCGACGGCTGAATCGTGTAGTGGTCTTCAAACTCCAACGTCATCCGCGCATCGTCCAGCGGCACCATCAGCTCATGGAGTTTTTCGCCCGGACGAATGCCGACGTTTTTATGCGGCAGATGATCGGCCATGCCCAACGCCAGATCGACGATGCGAATCGACGGAATCTTCGGCACAAAGACTTCGCCGCCGTGCATCCGCGCGAAGCTGTCGAGGACAAACTGCACGCCGTGATCGAGGGTGATCCAGAACCGCGTCATGCGCTCGTCGGTGATCGGCAACTCAGTCGCGCCGTCAGCAATCAACTTGCTGAAAAACGGCACCACGGAACCGCGCGAACCGGCGACGTTGCCGTAGCGCACCACGGCGAAACGGGTTTCCTGCTCGCCGGCAATGTTGTTGGCGGCGACGAACAATTTGTCCGAGAGCAACTTGGTCGCGCCGTACAGATTGATCGGGCTGGCCGCTTTGTCGGTGGACAGAGCGACGACTTTCTTCACGCCGTTATCGATGGCGGCGGCGATGATGTTTTCCGCGCCATTGACGTTGGTGCGAATGCACTCGGTCGGGTTGTATTCCGCCGCCGGCACCTGCTTGAGCGCTGCCGCATGCACCACGTAATCGATGCCGCGCATGGCCTGGCGCAGACGGTCAGCGTCACGCACGTCACCGATGAAGTAACGCATGCACGGCGCGTTGAACGTCTGCTGCATCTCGTACTGCTTGAGTTCGTCGCGGGAAAACACCACCACGCGCTTGGGCTGATATTGCTCAAGCAGGCGAGCGATGAATTTGCGCCCGAACGAACCGGTGCCGCCAGAGATGAAAATCGATTTACCGTTGAACATGTGCTGATTCCTGTCCGGCGAGCTTAAGCAAGCAACTGCGCCCAGTTGATCGAGGCCTTGTCGCCCAAGGTAAAACCTTTGCCGTTCAGGGCCAGGTTGGCGTTGTAAGCCGGATCCTGCGCGAAGGCGTTGCTCCATTTCTCACGCAGGGCTTGTAGCGCCTCTGGCGCCTGCGGCAGTTCGCCGTTATGCAGCACTTGCACCAGCGGCGTCCACACGATGAGGTAACCGGCCTGACCGGCGTTGAGGCACAGATCGACATCGGCATAACCGTCGGCGAAGGTCACTTCGTCCAGGCCGCCAACCGCGTTGAACAGTTCTTTGCGCACCATCAGGCAGGCCTTCGACACGGCGGAGTAATTCTGCTCGACGGCCAAACGATGCATGTAGCCTTCAGCAGCATGCTTTTCGCCTACGAAGGGTGAACCCACGCCCCCATTCAGACCCAAAATCAAACCGGCGTGGGAAATTTTGCCGCTGCGGTCGACCAGCTTGGCCCCGACGATACCGACTTCAGGACGCTGGGCGTGGTTGAGCAGTGACTCAACCCAGTTCGGATTGACGATTTCACTGTCAGCGGCCAACAGCACCAGATACTCGCCCTGCGCCTGCCCGCTGGCAGCGTTGTACAACGCCACCTCGCCGAGCGGCTGATCGGCTCGCAGCACATTCACTTTGGCATTGCGCAAAGTACCCAGCCAGTCGTTGACCGCCGCCGAGTGATTCGGGTTTGCCGCGATCAGTACTTCATAACGGCTGTAACGGGTTCTGAGCAAAACACTTTCCACGCAGCGCCGTAACAAGGACAGATCATCAATGGCCGGCACAATGATCGAAACCAGTGGCTGTTCGCAGTGGCGATAGTCGATCTGCCATGTGCCCGGCGACGCCGAGGCGACCTTGGCCTTGTAGCCGCGATTACTCAAATGACGGAGCAACGCCTGACGTTCGTGAGCGTTTTCTTCAAGCAGCGGCGCCTGGCAAATCAACAGGGGCTCGTCGAGATGTGCTAGACCGCCAAGACCGCCCTGCTCAATGATGCGCAAGAGCAAATCGAATTCCAGCGCTTTGCTGAAATCCGCCTGATATCCACCGACCTCAAGCAGAATGTCGCGACGAATCAACCAGTGGCGAGCCATGAGCGATGGATGGCTCTGCAACAGATCCAGGTTGAAACCAGGACGGTACACATCAACCAGTGCGCCGGTTTCGGTGCGCTGAATTTCATCGGTGGAAACGACACGCACATCAGCAGCGGACATCAGTTCCAGGCTGGCGCGCAACAAACCGCTCGCGGTGAACTCATCCCCCACCTGTGCCAGCATCAGCCAGTCACATGGCGACTGGCTGGCGCTCTGGTTCAATTTGTCTACGAAATTGCCCGGCGAAACCCGAACAAAATGCAAGGTATTTTGCGCAGTGGTGGAGGCAAGCGGTTCGCCGGTCGTGAACACCACTATTTTGAAGGATTTGCAGTGGCCTTCGACGAGGCTGTCGAGTGTGGTTTGCAGCTTGTCGACGTTGTTGTCCAGATCCAGCAGGAAGATGCCGAATTGTGGGCCACCGTTGTTCTCGGCCAGATGAGCGGCAATCTTTGCCGCTTGTTCGGCGTCAGGCTCGCGAGCGTCCAGCCATTTGAGCAGGCGCCCCGAACGCATGTTGCTGAATGCAGGGTAATGATCGGCGTTCGACGCATTGTCCAGACGAGCGCTCCATTCGCGCATGGCCTGCGCTTGCGCTTCATCGCCAGTGGCGTCCAATTGCTCCGACAGACGCTTGATAACGGAACGGTTAAATGCGTTGCTGTCGTGGGCTTGCCACAATCGGTCAATCACACTTTCAGCCGTATCGTTATTGCGCGCACGCAGCAGGTGCTCTTGCCGAGTCCAGACGCCTTCCAATTGTTCGAGCTGAACGCGACCGGCCGGCATTGCGTGAAGCAAAAATTCAAACTGGGTCAGCAGATCAAAAAAACGCTGATTGTAAAAAGGCATCTCAACGTATTGTTTGGGACCGAACTTTCGCTCCGGTTCTTTGAGCAGTTGATTCCAGACTGATTGAAAAACCAGCTCGGCTGTCAACGCACGACCGGACTTGAGGCTATCAGTCATGGCCTCGAAGCTTTTGAGGGCAAATGCCTTGCGTTGATGCTGGTCAAGATGGGTGATGCCTGTCGGCAGCGATGCCAAAAACCCGGCAAATGCTTCACGCTCAGCCACGGACTTGGCATCGGCGAACGTCAGCGCGTGATACACCTCAGTGTTGTGATCAGAGAAGCCGATGTTGATCTCGCGAACAACATAAGGGATCGGCAGAACGCGCGCCTTGGCGTTAGCCAGCAAATAGTAACTATGGCCGATTTCCTGCCACTCAAAGCTAGTACCGGCAGGCAACGCTGCGTACCAGTCCTGAATGATCGAGGTGCGGCACACACCATAAAATGGCGGTACGTACTGATGCATGAAATCGAGAACGCGCTCTTCGGCACGCTCGGATGAGTAGTCTTCACAGATTTTCTTGTCGCGTCGGTAGTAGCTGACACTTCCGGCAAGCGCCAGGTACATCAGGCAGTAGCCGTGACACAAACCATAATCACGGTTTGCTTCAAGGAAGTTGACCGACTCGGCCAATGACTCATGCAAGATAAAATCGTCGTCAGCCGCGAACACCATGTAAGGCGTCGTCAGTTGCTTAACGCCGTAGGTCAGTTTGGCTTGCATGCCCCAGTAAGCAAATTGCGGCAGATGCTGATAGTCGACCGAAGAAAAGTCCCCCTCCGGATGCTCGGGAGAGGAGTCCAAGACCAGGACTTTGCAAGGCAGGGTGCTGTAGTACTTCAGCGCCCGACGCAAAAAGGCCGGACGGTTATGGGTGATGAGCACCACCGTCAGCAATTCGCTCAGTGGCGTGTGTTCAGAACCGTAATTGCCTTGCATAACTTCTCCCACAACCGGCGAAACCGCCCGATAAACACTTTGATGATGGCGTTGATTTGACTCAGCGAACCCGACGCAGATAACCATCCGAGGCGACGGTAATCAGCAGCTTGTCCTGCATCGCTTGATCAATCTCGAAATCACGATTTTCTTTCAAGTAGGCCCAGACCGCCGTTTTCGGATTGTCACCCGGCCCCCACGGACGATCCGGAAAGGCATCGGCCGGCATGTCTTCGACCACGGTGTCCATGACGATGCAATAGCTGTCTGTTGAGACCAGTGGTGCGTAAAGACGCAACTCTTCGAGAACGTGTTCATGGGTGTGATTGGAGTCGAGTACCACAATCACTTTCTTGCCTGCCGCCGCCTGACGAACCTGTTCGGCAACAGCCGGATCCAGACTGGAACCTTCGATCATGCTGATGCGTTTGATCATCGGATGGCTTTCAATGGCCTCACGGTTATGAGCCCGGATGTCGCGATCGATACCCAACACTTCGCCATGGCCTTGCAGCTCCAGCAGCGAAGCGTAGTAAATGATCGAGCCGCCATGGGCGATACCACACTCGATTACCAGATCCGGTTTGATTCGCCAGATCAGTTCCTGCATTGCCATCATGTCTTGTGGCAACTGAATGATCGGACGGCCCATCCACGAAAAGTGATAGGTGTATTTATGCTTGGCCGACTGGTTGTAGAACTCTTGGGCCAGCGCCTTGAGATTCTTGTCCTGGCCTTGGGCAATCACTTCAGCCTGGCACTCCGCCTCGAAGGCTTTGATTACGTTATCGCTCATTGTCCGGTCTCACTGAAAATTCATTTGAAAGTCACGTTTGCCTAAGGCCTTGCGTCGGGCTCCATCAGCTTGTCTGCTGCGCCCCCAGTAACTGCTGCAGACGCTCGACCACCGCCCAGAACGCCATGGGTTCGTGAGTCGGGTAGGGGAAATACCCCAAGTTCAAATCGGTCGAGGCCCCGCGTTCACGCAGTCGCTGCTCCACCAACGACCTGACCGAAACTGGCTGACCGCTGGCGCAATTGATCACGCCGTTGAATTCGCGTTGTTGCGCAATAGCGGCGAGATAACCGGCGGCCGTTTCGATCGGCAGAAAATCGCGCAATTGCTCACCGGCCGACATGTTGAACGATGCATCACCGGCATTGATCGCCCGGTCGAGTGCGGCCAGCAAACTGTTGGGGTTCTGTCCTTCGCCATGCAGATAAAACAAGCGCGCCCACTGCAAGGTGAACGGCTGTGCCTGCTGCAGGTTTTGCAAAAACAGGTGCAGCGTATGTTTGGCCAGACCATACGGGTTCGCCGGTTGCGCCTCGGTCTGCTCACTGAGCGGGCCGCTTTGCATGCCGTATTCAAAACAGGTGCCGGTGACCAGAACCTGCTTCACACCCGTCTCGACCACGCTTTTGATAAAGCGGTAATCGGCCATCAGGTTGTGCTCGAAATGAAACAGCGCCCGATAGTTCGGCAAACCCGGCCAGGCCAGATGCGCCAGTGCATCGACGCCATCGGTCAACGCGACAACATCCAGTTCAGCCGCGTGAATATCCGCGCTGACGAACTCGACGTCATTGATCCACGGCATGCCTTGCGCCGTTTCTGCGTTGCGCGCCACCGCACGCACTTCGCAGCCGCGCGCCAGCAATGCGGCGACCAGGTGCCGACCGACGAAGCCCGTGGCTCCGGTGACCAGAAACTTCACAGTACTTTCAACTCAGGCACGGCGATCACGAAGCGGCCGTCCCACTGACGCACTTGCGCCAGTTGCTGACTGACTTCGTGCAGCAGGTTCCACGGCAGCACCAGCACGTAATCCGGCTTCTCGATTTCAATGCGTTCCGGCGCAACAATCGGAATGCGGCTGCCGGGCAGGAACTTGCCTTGCTTGTGCGGATTGGCATCGGCCACCCACGCGAGCAAATCGGGTTTGACCCCGGCGTAGTTGAGCAGCGTGTTGCCCTTGGCCGCCGCGCCGTAACCCACTACGCGTTTGCCATCGGCCTTGGCCTGCAACAGGAAGCGCAGCAGTTCATGCTTGATGCGTTCAGCGGCGGGCGCGAGAGTCGCGTAGTACTCGGCGGTTTTGACCCCGGCATCGAGTTCGGCCTGCAACTGCTGCTGCACCGATGCTTGCACGGCGCGACGTTCGCCGTCCTTGCGCTGGACGAACACGCGCAGCGATCCGCCGTGGGTGTTCAGTTGGCTGACGTCGAACACTTGCAGACCGTTGCGCTCGCACAAAGTCTGCACGGCGGTCAGCGACAGGTAGGAATAGTGTTCGTGATACAGCGTGTCGAACTGCGCGCCGGCCATCAGCGTCAGCAGTTGCGGGAATTCGAAGGTAGCAACGCCGCTCGGCTTGAGCAGCGTGGCGAAACCAGCGAGGAAATCATTGATGTCCGGCACATGCGCGAGCACGTTGTTGGCGGCCATCAAGTCCGCGCCCCAGCCTTCGCTGTTCAACTGCGCAGCGGTGTCGCGACCGAAGAACAGTTCGCGAATCTCCAGACCTTTTTCTCGTGCAGCTTGCGCGGTGCTGCGAGTCGGCTCGACGCCGAGGCACGGAATGCCACGCGCGGCGACGTATTGCAGCAGGTAGCCGTCGTTGGCAGCGATTTCCACCACGCGGCTGTCAGCGGTCAGGCCAAAACGCTCGACCATCTCGGCAACGTAACGCTCGGCGTGCGCCAGCCAAGTGCTGGAGAACGAACTGAAATACGCGTACTCAGCGTCGAACAGGCTGTCGGCGCTGGTGTAATCCTCAGTCTGTACCAGCCAGCATTGCTGGCACACCGCGACTTTCAGTGGCACCCACTGCTCGGCCTGTTCCAGGCGATCAGCATGCACATAGGCGTTGGACGGTGGTGAGGTGCCGAGATCGATCAGCGGCAGGCTCAGCGGTGCGGCGCACCCACGGCAGTTCATAGACGCACTCCAGCGAAGTGTTGATCGAGCGCAGGATGGCTGGAATCGCGCGCTGACAAATTATTGACAGGCAACGGCCAGGCAATCGCCAGCCGTGGGTCGTTCACCGACAAACCGCCCTCGTGCCCCGGCGCGTAATCAGCGCTGTGCAGGTAGAGCAATTCAGCGTCCTCAGTCAGCGTCTGGAAACCGTGGGCGAACCCGGCCGGGATCAACAGACTGCGACCGTCGCCAGCCTTGAGGTGCTCCGCGTGCCAGTGCAAAAACGTTGCTGAATCCGGGCGCAAATCCACCGCCACATCCCACACTTCACCGCGCAGGCAAGTGATGAGTTTGGCTTCCGGCGCGTTGGCATTCTGATAATGCAAACCGCGCACGCTGCCCTTCTCGCGAGTGCAGGAATGGTTGATCTGGCGGATATGAAACTCAGCGCCAAACGCGCTCAGGCTGCCTTCGCAAAACAACCGCGCGAAGTGCCCGCGCTGATCTTCGAAGCGCTTGTGCTGGACGCTGAACAGTCCGGCCAGCGGCAACGCCTTCAGGGAAAACTCGCTCACAACGCGCCTCGGTACAGGTTCAATTGGCCGAGGGTCACGGCGCGCATGTCATCGCCGTTCTGCCACGCCAGATGCCAGTCGAGGGTTTGCGCCAGGCATTGCTGCAGTGACCAACGCGGCTGCCAACCGAGCAGTTGCCGCGCGCGACTGCTGTCCAGACGCAACAGACCGGCCTCGTGCAATTCACTCGGTTCGATGCGCAAACCGCGAGCCTGCGGCCAGCGATTGGCGAGCAGTTCAACCACTTCGCCGACGCTGCACATGTCCGCCTCGCCGGGGCCGAAATTCCATGCGCCGGCGTATTCCGGGCCTTGCTCGTAGAGGCCAGCGGCCAATTGCAGATAACCGGCCAGCGGCTCCAGCGCGTGCTGCCATGGGCGCACGGCTTGCGGGTAACGCAAGGTCACTGGCTCGTCTGCCGACCAGGCTTTCAGTACATCGGGAATCAATCGCTCAGGGGCGAAATCACCGCCGCCCAAGACATTGCCGGCGCGCGCTGTAGCCAAGGCGAGACCGTGCTCGGCGTACTTGTCCGCCGGGAAAAACGACGCGGCGTAAGACTGCGCCAACAACTCGCAACAGGCTTTGCTGCTGCTGTAAGGATCGTGACCACCGAGGGCTTCGTCTTCGCGGTACGGCCACAGCCATTCCTTGTTGGCGTAGACCTTGTCGGTGGTCACCAGTACACAGGCGCGCACGCAACCGACCTGACGAATCGCTTCGAGCAGGTTGAGCGTGCCCATCACGTTGCTGGAATAAGTACCGAGCGGATCGCGATAGCCTTCACGCACCAACGGCTGTGCGGCGAGGTGCAAAACGATTTCCGGCTCGGTGTCGGCGATGATCTCCAGCAGTGCGCCGAGGTCACGCAAATCACCGCGCTGATCGTTGATGCCTTCGTGTACGCGCGCCAGTTCGAACAGGCTCGGTTCGGTCGACGGATCGAGGGCAAAACCACTGACCTCGGCGCCAAGGCTTTGCAGCCACAGGGTCAGCCAACTGCCCTTGAAACCGGTATGCCCGGTGACCAGAACGCGTTTACCGCGCCAGAAATCCGCACTCAGGCCCATTGCTTCCATGGGGCCTCCCCGCTCTGCCACAGCGCTTCGAGATGGTTCTTGTCGCGCAGGGTGTCCATCGGCTGCCAGAAGCCATCGTGTTCGAACGCTTTCAACTGTTCGTCCTCAGCGAGACGGGTCAGCGGTTCCGCCTCCCAAGTGGTTTCATCGCCAGCGATATAGGGGAGCACCTTGGGTGACAGTACGAAAAAACCGCCATTGATCCAGCCACCGTCGCCTCGAGGCTTTTCGGTGAATCCGAGAACCTGATCGCCTTGCCGTTGCAGCGCGCCGTAACGGCCCGGCGGCTGTACCGCAGTCACTGTCGCCAGACGGCCATGAGACTGATGGTATTTCACCAACTCACCGATGTTCAGATCAGAAACACCATCACCGTAAGTGAAGCAGAACGCGTCTTCATCCTTGAGGTAGCGGCCGGCACGCAGCAGACGGCCACCGGTCATGGTTTCCTCGCCAGTGTCGATGAGAGTGACGCTCCACGGTTCGCTGTAGTTCTGGTGAACGTCCATGCGGTTCTCGCGCATGTTGAAAGTGACGTCGGAGGTGTGCAGGAAGTAATTGGCGAAGAAATCCTTGATCGCATAGCCCTTGTAGCCAAGGCAAATGACGAAGTCGTGAATTCCGTGGGCGGAATACTGCTTCATGATGTGCCAGAGAATTGGCTTGCCGCCGATCTCGATCATCGGTTTTGGCTTGAGGTGCGACTCTTCACTGATGCGCGTGCCGAGGCCACCCGCCAAAATTACTGCCTTCATCGTCTCCCCTCTCGTTCGTCACCGGGCTGCGCTTGGCTTTCTTGAGCTTTACGGGCCTTCTGGCTAGACCTTTTGCCGATTCGGGCGCTGACGCAATGACCGCGAGCGCTCGTTTTATGGCGATTTGAGGGGGACTTGCAGGAAACGCGCCAGCTCCACAAGCCCTTCGCCCAACCCTCTCGCAAGCTCGGCTGCAGCTCATTTCACAAACATAAAAAAAAGACGATCCAAGAGATCGCCTTTTTCGCACAGCCTGACCGATCAATCCGCCAGCCATCCATACTCCCAATAGCGCAAGTTATCACCACGCAACACATAGTCGCGCAAGACCACCTCACGCAGATCATCCCCCATGCGATAACTGGCGTCCGGGTCAGCCAAGTGCATGCGAATCGCCTGAAGCCATTCATCCGTGGTGTTGGTTTTGACCCGCGTGCAAGGCAGGTAGCCGCGATAAGCCTCGGTGTCGGTGCAGATGACCGGATAACCGCAAGCGCCGTATTCCAGCAGACGCAGATTGCTTTTGCAGTCGTTGAAGATGTGAAATTCCAGCGGCGCTAACGCCAGATCAAGGTTGAGGCTGGCCAGTTTGGCCGGGTACACGTCCAGCCCGATCACCCCATGGAACTCATGCATGTACGGCCGAAGTTCTTCGGGGCACATGCCGAAAAAGACCCAGTCGACTTCGCCGGCCAACTCGCGCACCACATCAGCGATCACCGCCAGGTCGCCGTGGTGACTGGTGCCACCGCCCCAGCCGACTCGCGGTTTTTTCGACGTTCGCCGTTGGCTGCGCATGTTGCTCCACATTTTTGCGTCGAGCATGTTCGGCACCACGCGAATATCGTGATGCATGTCCGCCAACGCATTACCTAGCGCGGCGGTCGAGACCACTACCCGATCGCACATGCCAATGGCACGGCGAACCAGACTTTCCATCTCCTGCCTGCTCGGCATGTTGCGGTTGTGCGCATTGCGGTGCGGGACATCAATGACATAGTCATCCAGTTCGTAGATTCGCCGCGCACTGAAATAGTTGCTCAACACCGGCATCTCATTGATCGGTGCTTCTGAGTAACGGCCTTGCAGAATGATCACATCAGGGGACTGACGCTCAATCTCGATAATCGATGGCAGACTCGAACTGTAACGAATCCGCCCCTGCGCCCTGCCCGCCGCCTCCAGCTCAATCAATGGCTGAGTAACGCGGTAGTGCCCGATGGCGGAAGCATTGACCGGCAACGCGAGAATTTTAGGTAACGAGGTATTGGAGAATGGACTCCAGCCACTGCACAGGCCTGGTTCCAGCGCGAAGCTCGACCCCACATGCCCCTGCAAGGAAAGATTGGGATTGTAGGCAGGATCACGGGCAACAACCGGTAGCCAGCGTTTATAGAATGTTTCCTCATGCTGTCCGACCACGGTTTGCTCATCTTCGAGAGCAACCTCGCTCCGCCGCGCGCCGAGCGCCAGTGCGGCATAAGGCGTCCAGACCACCAGAAACCCCTCTTGAGCCACGCGCAGACACAAATCCACCTCGTGCAGCGTCTTCGGCAGATGCTGTTCATCCAGGCAACCCACCGCCTCAAATACCGATTTGCGCACCATCAGACAATCCGCCCCGACAGCACTGAGGTTCTGCACAGAC
This sequence comes from Pseudomonas sp. NPDC087804, assembly GCF_044742965.1. NCBI lineage: Bacteria > Pseudomonadati > Pseudomonadota > Gammaproteobacteria > Pseudomonadales > Pseudomonadaceae > Pseudomonas > Pseudomonas sp. NPDC087804. The sequence continues at coordinate 37,802 of NZ_JBIUVN010000007.1, forward strand.
TGCAAGCGGAACATGTACCCGGCGGATTGCATGGCGTTGCCGTAGAACGGCAGCCCGGCGGGCCCTTGCAAACCGAGAATCACACCAGCATGCAAAATATGTCCGTCAGGGTTGAAGAGTTTGCCACCGACGATTCCCACTTCGGGGCGCTGGGCATGATTGAGCAACTCGTCTAGCCATTCTGTTTGGGTAATCACTGCGTAAGGATTCAGCAGCAATACATATTCGCCACGGGCATGGCCGACGGCGAAGTTGCGCATAGCAGCAATATTGCCATGAGCCGGGTATGACAGCACGCGAACGCGATCACTGCCCAATTGCGCCATACCGGCGAACCATTCACGGGCTTCGCCGCTCTCACTGCCATTGTCCACCAGCAACAGCTCGTACTCGCTGTACGCGGTTTTCTCCAACAAGCTGTCAACACAGCGCTGCAAGGCAGGAATATGGTCTTTGCTGGCAATGATGATCGATACCAGCGGGCGTTGCGCATGGCGATAATCGACCCGATTGAGCAAATCGGTGCTGCCACGCCGAATATCGTGAGCGATGTTCAACCGATCAAGGTGAGCCGCCAGCAACAGTGGGCTGTTTTCCACCACCTCGGGCAGCGACAACCACTTGGCCAGATCGAACGCAGACTCAACGACAATCTCGGCCAAATGCCCGACCACTTGCGTACCTTCCCGCTCAACCATTCGCCAGAGCAGGTCATGCGGGGCCAACTCGGCAAATGCACAATCGAAACCGCCCAGCATCACAAAGGTTTCGCGCCGGAACGCCAGGGCACGCCCCACGTAGGGATAAGTGCGCATCAGATCCAGATTGAAGTCAGGCTTGAATGCTGGCTCAACCGATTCACCAAGACGCAAACTGCCCTCGTCGCCATAAAGACAGGTCAGTGCAGCAGTGAACGCAATGCGCTCGGCGATCATCAACAGGGCCGGCACTACCAATCGATCACCGGCACGCAGCAGATAGAACCAGTCAGCCCCCTCAAGCTGTGGCAAAAGCTCATTAAGCTGCTGTCGCCAGTTTTCCTGCAGGGGTAAATGGAACACCCGCCCATCCAGTACCGGCTCAACGCAGTCAGCAGACAACACCAGCGTCAGCTCCGGCGCATAAGCCTGAGCCGCCAGGCTTTCGAGCGTCCGCTCAAGCGCTGAAGGACTGTGCCGATCATCAACAACCACTGGCACTATTCGCGGTGTACACGGCCAACCGGCCAGAGTGTCCGGCAGCAGCCGACGCTGCACATCACTCAGCGTCCGGCATTCCAGCCATTGCGTATAGAGCTGAGAAAAACTCTGACTGTTGGTACCGACACTCCATATCTGCGCACTTTGCTTGGTGCCCAGTGTACGGCTCAGTGGCAACTCTTCCCAGACCCGAGGTGATTCATCAGCCTTGGGCATCGGCACATATCGCACCCAACCCGGTGCTGGCGCCGACTCACCGCCGCGCGCCTTGAGCATCTGCAGTAACCACTGCTGTTCGATCTCTCGCGAATCTTTCATCGCCTGTTGGCCACTCAGGCGATCCGGATACAAGCGTTCGACACTCAACACATGATTGGAGACGACCACATTGCCGCGCCGCAGCAAACATACGAACAGAGCAAAATCCAGGCTCGCGACAAAACAATGACCCGGCTGGGTCAACGCCGGCAACAGCTCCAGAATGTCACAACGACGGAACAACGCATTGCTGAAACCGCCAAGAATATTGGCCGGGAATTTCTCGAAGATTGCCAGCAGATCACTGCCCTTGAACAGACCACTGATGGGTGACAGTGGCGTGTTTTCCAGTCGCGAAGGCAATGCCATATCGTCAGCGTCCCAGAACAGACGCTGAGCTAAAACCAGATTGACCTCGTCCCGATTGGCCAGCACGTGGGCCTGACGCTCGATACAGCTCGCAAACAGCTGATCGTCGTCACACAGGAATTTGATGAACTCACCTTGGGTTTGCTCAAGACAAACCTTCAGGTTTTCGACCATTCCCAACGTACGTGGATTGCGCAGATAGCGCACTGCAACCGCGGATTGCCCTGCCACCGCGACAACTATTTTCTCGATCTCGTTGCCACGACTGTCATCGCACACAACGATCTCAAGATTGCCGTAGCCCTGACTGACGGCACTGCGCAATGCACGTTCGAAAAAACGCGGATTAAACGCGGGGATGGCGATGCTGACGAGAGGAAGTGAATTCACGGCGGGCTCACAGGCGGTACGAGCCTGCTCGGAAAGCGAGCCCTGAAACCGCTAAAAAACATTAACTGAGGGACAGGGCAAACGGGCGCTCACGCGCCCGCCAACCGTCAAATCTTGTTGAACAGACCCAACTGGCTGATCTTGCTGAACGCCAGTTGCGCCGCTTGCAGCATGGTCTGCTGCAAGGTCAGGCGGGTCATGACTTCGGCCGGATCCGAATCACGGATCGAACCTTGAGTCGTGGAGTTCGCCGTGCTCAGGCTCTGGTTGGTGACGACTTGCATATCCAGCGACTGACCACGAGCGCCGATCGAGGTAACGGCAGCGCCGACCTGATTGCTCGCGGCATCGATGTTGCCAAGACCGCCTTCCATGATGCCCTGGAATTTTTGCTTGGCCACATCATCGCCGTCGATCGGTGCGTTCAGCGCGGCAACCATCTGACCCAGGGTATCGAGGATGTTCTGGGTCTGGTGATCGTTAGGCTGAATCGAAAACTGATCACCGGCGGCCGGCGCATTGCCCAGTGCGAACGTCACGCCAGCAGCAGTGGCATTGTTGCCCGACACCGTGCCCGAAGACACTGGCTTGCTGTCAGCAGTGACCGGCGCCGCGTACAGGTCGAACGCGGTAGCGCTGGTGAACTTGAGCACCGCCCCACCCTGTGGGAACGCGGCGGTGTAAGCGGCCTGATCAGTGATGTTCGAGCCAGTGATCACGGCAGTGGATGGATTACCCGGGCTGCGCGTCGTGGTGAACGAATCAGGCGTGGCCGCCAACTGGAAGCTGTGCCCGGCGATGACCGCGTCCGGATCGGTGTCGCCGGCCTTGAGGTTGATGTTCAACTTCATGTCGACGCCACGGAAACTGACGGTCTGGTTGGCGCCGCTGGAATTGAGAATCGCGCCGCCCTTGGTCGCTTCAGCGGTGACGTCGTTGCCCTGCGCATCGGTGATTTTCAACTGAGTGCTGCTGAGAAAGCTGACCGTGTACGGCTCGCCGCCGGTGAACTTGGCGTTGTAAGTCGCCGCGGTGCCCACGGTGCCGTTGGACAGCACGACACGGCCATCGTCGACTGCCGGCGACGTCATGCTGGTGTTGGTGCGCGCGGTATTGATGGTCTGCTGGAAAGCGTCCCAACCGGTGGTATTGGTGCCGACGGTCATGCCGTCGCCAATCCCCAGATTGATGGTGGTCTGGTCACCGTTGTAGGTGTAAGTGCCGTCCGGATTCTGCGAGTACGGCGCGGTGTCGGTTTTCGAACCGGAGAACAGGTAGTTGCCGTCGGCATCCTTAGAGTTCATCAGGCCCAGCACTTGTTGCTGGATCTGCGCCAGTTGCGAGGCGTAAGCCTGGCGATCCTTGTCGGTCAGCGTGCCGTTGTTGGCGGCCAGGCCGATTTCCTTGGCGCTCTGCAATGCAGTGGTGATGGAATCCAGTGTGGTTTCCTGCACCGACAAGGCATTCTTGGTGCTGTTGATGTTGCCGTTGTACTGATCGAGCAACGCGGCCTGCTGGCCCAGTTGCAGCAAACGACCGGCACCGACCGGATCATCCGATGCGGTGTTGATCCGCTGCAGGCTGCTCGCCTCGCTCGCGGTGGCCACAGCCTTGTTGAAGTTACGCTGATAGTCCGACGCTTGCGTGCCGTAATACTGGGCGGTGGAAATGCGCATGAATTACGACTCCTTAAAGGCTGTTGATCAGCGTGGCGAAAGTTTCCTGCGCAGCTTTGATGATCTGCGAAGACGCTGTGTAGTACTGCTGATATTTGACCAGGTTGCCGGTTTCTTCATCGAGGTTGACCCCGGACAGCGAATCGCGCGCACCTTGCGCGTTATCCAGAATCGCCGTGGTCGCGGCGCTGTCAGACTTGCCTTGGGCAGTCTTGGTGCCGACGTTGGTCACCAGTTTGTTGTAGGCGTCGGTCAGGCTGATGCCCTTGCTCGCCGAACCGGTGTCGACCGTTTGTTTGGTTTGCAGACCGACCAGCGCCTGCGCGTTGCGGTTGTCCGAAGACGCCGCACCGGTGAGGTTCATGGTGAAGGTTTCACCGGATTTCGGCGTGCCGCCGACCGTGGTTTGCACGGTGAAGGTCTTCTGCACGTTCGGCGTGACGGAGGTGTCCATCACTGGATTGCCGTTGGCATCGAGGACGCCGACTTTCAGGTTCAGTGTGTTCGACTGGCCCGGCACGATGGTGCCGGTGCCGATGTTCTGCCCCTTGGCGTCGACCAGCGTGTACGACTGGCTGCCGCCGCTGGCGTCACCGAACACCAGTTTCACCGGCGTCGAATTCTTCAGCGCCGCCTGCATGTCAGCCTGGGCAGTCGGGTTGTAAATATTGATCGTGTCGCTCAGCGTCGGCTGGGTGTAAGTGCCCAGACCGTTGGCGCTGGCGGAACCGGTCAGCGGGCCTGCGGCAGCGATCTTCTTCGGATCGCTGAGCACCGTCTGGATGCTCGCGGCGGCATTACGCGTCGGGGTGATCTTGAAGCTGTCACCGGCGCTCAACGCGCCACCGTTGAGGGCCAGAGTGAAACCGTCAATCACTGGCGGCGGATTGGTCGTGGTGCTGAACGTGCCGAGGTCGGTGCCGTCGGAGCGCTTGACGCTGTAGTCGGTCGCGCTGGTGAACGTCACCTGATAATCGCTGGTGGTCAGCTTGCCGGTGTCCTTGATGGTCACATCAAGGTTGCCCGAACCGCTGCTGTTACCGGCCTGCGCGATGCTGCGCTGACTGATCAGCGCGGCACTGTTGATGTTGTTGAAAATCGCCGCGCCAAAGTCACCGTTCTTGTCGATGCCTTGCGCTTGCTGGCTGTTGATCTGATCGGCAACCACCAGGGCTACACGGCCCAGCTCATTGAGCGACGGGTCGAGGACGTCTTTGCGATACGTCAGCAGACCACCGATTTCGCCACCGCTGATCACCGAAGTGATGTCGATGGTGCTCGAACCGCGATCCATCTGAATCGACATGCGCGACGGATCGTCTTTGCTGGCAACCATGCTCAGCGAGTTGGTGGTATTGCCGATCACCAGCGGCTGGCCGCTGCCGACATACACGTCGAAACTGGTGCCGCGTTCAACGACCTGCGCACCGGTCAATTCAGAGAGCTGACGCACGGCTTCGTTACGGCTGTCGAGCAAGTCGTTCGGTGCGCCGCCGCTGGTGGAAATCTCACCGATCTTCTGGTTCAGGTTGGCAATCGACGTGGCCAGTTTATTCACCTGAGCAGTCATGTCGCTGAGGCTGCCGTTGATGGTGGTGTTCTGGTCATTCAACTGCTTGGCGAGAGCGTTGAAACGGCTGCTCAGCGCTTGCGCACCGGTCAGTACCGACTGACGCGAGGTATCGTCGGTGGCCGAGGTCGACACGCCTTGCATCGAGGTGAAAAACTTCTGCAACACGCCGGTCAGACCGGTGTTGGTGTCAGACAGAATCGAGTCCAGCGGCGTGGCCTGGGCCAGGTACGAAGCCGCTTCGCTGTTCAGCGAAGTGGCGGTGTGCAACTGCGATTCGAGGTACGAGTTGTAGACCCGACGCACATCGGCGAGGGTCGTGCCCGTGCCGATAAAAACAGTGCCGTACTGCTGCGAGGCTTTGGTGCCTTGCACGGTTTGCTGACGTGAGTAACCGGCGGTGTCGACGTTGGCAATGTTGTTGCCTGTCGTAGCCAAAGAGGACTGGCTCGACGCCAGACCCGACATCCCGATATTGAGCAAACTCATGGTTCAGACCTTATACCTTGTGCCTTATAAAGGCGTGGTGGATACACCCGCCGCAGCGTAGTTTTGAAGATTGTTCATCTGCTTGGCAATTTGCGAAATCTTTGTCGCGTAGTTCGGGTCGGTGGCGTAACCGGCCTTCTGCAACTCGCGTACAAACTGTTCTGGGTTATCGGCCGACTTCAGCACATCTTGATAGCGATTATTGCTCTGCAGCAAAGTCACCAGATCGTGGAAGCTGTCCTTGTACGAGGCGTAGGAACGGAACTCGGCCGTCTCCTTGACCATCGCGCCATTGCGGAACTCGCTGGTGATGGCGCGGGCCGAATCGCCCTGCCAGTTGCTGCTCGCCTTGATGCCAAACAGGTTGTGGCTGCTGCTACCGTCCTGCGCGCGCATGACCGATTTGCCCCAACCGGTTTCCAGTGCCGCTTGCGCCACCAGATAACGCGGATCGACGCCGATACGGTCGGCAGCTTCCTTGGCCATCGGCAGCATGGTGTTGACGAAATCGTCGGCGGAGCTGAAGGCTTTTTTCGCCGGTGCCAGCGGAATCTGCGCCATCGCGCGGCCGTAGACCTGCATCTGCCCGCCGGAGGCTTTTTCGTTCTCGGCGCGGGCCAGCCAGTCGCCGTTGTACAGCGGGCCGGAACCGGTAATGGCGGCAGGCGCGGTCGCTTGCGGCAGCGCATTTGATGCGGTGGTCGCGGTCGTGGCCGACGGCACCAAACCGGCGAGCAAACGATCGGTGAGTTTCGGCGGCAACGACAGACGACGCTTGTTGATCATCGCCATGTCATTGCTGTGCGACGTATCAGTGCTCGACACACGCCCGGAACGCGATGCCCACAACGGACGCTCGCCATTGACCCGCGACAACGGGCCGTTGATTCCGGTGGTGCCTGCCGCAATCGGCGTGACCACCCCAGCGGCTTTCGCCCGGGCTTCTTCCTGCTTGGCGGCGGACGCGGCCGCAGCCTCACCCGGCGCCATCGGTTTGTTCTTCTGCATCTGACGCAGCAGCACGTCTGCCAGGCCGATACCTCCGCCCTCGCGGGACATGGACACCGCCAGTTGCTGGTCGGACATTTCTTGATATTGCTTGGCCGCCGGGGTGTTCAGCGGATTGTCCTGACCGAGGGTGTCGGTGGCCGAACGCATCGACTTGAGCATTTCGCCGATGAACAACGACTCGAATTCCTGCGCGACTTTGCGCATGTTGCCGTCGCTGTCCTTGTCGCCAACCTTGAGCTGATTCAGACGATTAAGGTCGGAGTAGGAACCCGAATCGGCGTTGCTAACCAGACTGCCTTTGCGCATATCCATGATGGTCGGCCTCAGATCACGATCAGGTCGGCTTGCAACGCGCCGGCCTGCTTCAGTGCTTCGAGGATCGCCATCAAGTCACCCGGCGCCGCGCCGACCTGGTTCACCGCACGCACGATCTCGTCGAGGGTGGTGCCCGGGCCGAATTTGAACATTGGTTTGGCCTCTTGCTCGGCGTTAACACGCGAGCGTGGCACCACAGCGGTCTGGCCGTTGGACAACGGGCCTGGCTGGCTGACGATCGGGTCTTCGGTGATGGTCACGGTCAGGCTGCCGTGGGTCACGGCGGCTGGCGAGACTTTGACGTTCTGGCCGATAACGATGGTGCCGGTGCGCGAATTGATGATGACTTTCGCCACCGCCTGACCGGGATCAACTTCAAGGTTTTCGAGGATCGACAGGTAGTCGACGCGCTGGCTCGGATCGAGCGGTGCAGTGACGCGTACCGAGCCGCCGTCGATGGCTTGCGCCACGCCAGGGCCGAGCATGTCGTTGATCTTGTCGACGATGCGTTTGGCGGTGGTGAAGTCGGAACGGTTGAGGTTCAAGGTCAGGCTGTTGCCTTGGTTGAAACCACTCGGCACCGAACGTTCAACCGACGCACCGCCGGGGATGCGACCGGCCGACGGAACGTTGACGGTGATCTTCGAACCGTCACGACCTTCAGCATCAAAACCGCCGACCACCAGGTTGCCCTGAGCGATGGCGTAAACGTTGCCGTCGATACCCTTGAGCGGGGTCAGCAACAGTGTGCCGCCGCGCAGGCTCTTGGAGTTACCGATCGAGGACACGGTGATGTCGACCTGCTGACCCGGTTTGGCGAACGCCGGCAGATCGGCACTCACCGACACCGCCGCGACGTTCTTCAACTGCACGTTGCCCGAACCCGGCGGCACTTTGATGCCGAACTGCGAGAGCATGTTGTTGAAGGTCTGCAGGGTGAACGGGGTCTGCGTCGTCTGGTCACCGGTGCCGTTAAGCCCGACTACCAGGCCGTAGCCGATCAACTGGTTGGAACGCACGCCAGAAATGCTGGCGATGTCTTTCAACCGTTCGGCGTGTGCAGTGAAAGCCGCAGACATCAACAGCGCGGCCACCATAAGGCTTTTCAGATTCAACGTAGCCACCTAGAAAGGGAACAGCGGGCTGAGGAAGAAACGGTCGAACCAGCCTGGCTGACTCGCATCGGCAAATGAGCCTGTGCCCGAGTAGGTGATGCGTGCATCGGCGACGCGGGTCGACGACACGGTGTTGTCGGTGGCGATGTCATCAGCACGCACCAGACCGGCAATGCGCACCAGCTCATCGCCGGTGTTCAGCGTCATCCACTTCTCGCCGCGCACGGCGATGATGCCGTTGGGCAGCACGTCGGCCACGGTCACGGTGACGGAGCCGGTCAGGGTGTTGCCCTGCGCAGCCTTGCTGTCGCCCTTGGTCGCACGGTCGCCGCTGTAGCCAACGTCCAGACTCAAATCGTTACCGCCCAACGGGTTGTTGGTCACGCCGCTACCGCCGAACAGCGAGGTCAAGCCGATGCCGGTCTTGCTGTTCTTGGCGACTTGCGAGTTGGCGTTTTTGCTCGCCTGGGTTTTCTCGTTGAGGGTGATGGTGATGATGTCACCGACCCGGAACGCCTTGCGGTCGCTGTACAGGTTCTGTTCGAAACCGGCCTGATAGATCGAGCCATTGTTGGCCGCCGCCGGCAACGGCGTACGCGGCAACACCGGAGCGTAATAGGGGTCATTGGGCTTGGGCGTCGGTGCGACACAGCCCGCGAGCGAGACGACCCCACCCAATGCCAAAACAGATACGAAGCGTTTCATGACCCTACCTCACGGTGTTGCAGGCAGCCTCATGGCCGCCTCATAGACTGATTACAGATTCTGCGTTACGAACGAGAGCATCTGGTCGGCGGTGGAGATCACCTTGGAGTTCATCTCGTAAGCGCGCTGAGTGGTGATCATGTTGACCATCTCTTCAACTGTGCTGACGTTGGAACCTTCCAGGGTGTTCTGCAGCGTGGTGCCGAAACCGTTGAGGCCCGGGGTGCCGATTTGCGGCGCGCCGGATGCAGCGGTTTCCAGGAACAGGTTGTTGCCCACCGCTTGCAGACCGGCCGGGTTGATGAAGTCGGCGGTTTGCAGGTTGCCGATCACCTGAGCGGCCGGGTTACCCGGAACGGTGATCGACACGGTGCCGTCAACGCCGACGGTGAAGCTCTGCGCGTTGTTCGGGATAACGATGGCTGGCTCCAGAGCGAAACCGCTGGCGTTGACGATCTGGCCATTGGAGTCGAGGTGGAAGGTACCGTCACGGGTGTAAGACGTGGTGCCGTCCGGCTGCAGAATCTGGAAGAAACCGCGGCCGTCGATGGCCATGTCCAGCGGCTGCTCGGTGGTTTGCAGGCTGCCGGCGGTGAAGTTTTTCTGCGTGCCGACGATGCGCACACCGGTACCCAATTGCAGACCCGACGGCAGTTCGCTGTCCTGAGTCGACTGGGCGCCTGGCTGACGCTTGATCTGATAGAGCAAGTCCTGGAACTCGGCGCGGTCACGTTTGAAACCCGTGGACGACACGTTCGCCAGGTTGTTGGAGATGGTGGTCAGGTTGGTGTCCTGGGCGGACAGACCGGTTTTGGCAACCCATAGAGCCGGAAGCATTCAATTCTCCTCGTGCGCCTGTTTTACGGCGCGACGTTCTGATAATTAGCTGATCTGCAAGACCCGAGCCATGGCCTGGTCGTCGTCTTTGGCGGTGTTCATCATCTTGACGTGCAACTCGAACTGCTTGGCCAGGGCCAGCACCGAGGTCATCTCTTCGACGGCGTTGACGTTGCTCGACTCAAGGAAACCCGAGACCAGTTTGACGTTGGCATCGGCCGGCGCAGGCTGGCCGTCCTTGGTGTAAATCGAGCCGTCGAGGCCCTTGTTCATGTTCTTGATGTCCGGGTTGACCAGTTTGATCCGGTCGACTTCCGCCATGACGCGCGGGCCTTCACCCATTGCACGAATACTGATGGTGCCGTCTTCACCGACCTCGACTTGCTGCTCGGGCGGTACTGCAATCGGCCCGCCATTGCCCATCACCGCCATGCCGTTGCCGGCACGCAATACGCCGAGGGCGTCGATATTGAGGCTGCCGGTGCGCACGTAGCTTTCGCCGCCGTTAGGGTTCTGCACGGCGATGAAACCGTTGCCGGTCACGGCGACGTCGAGGTCGCGACCGGTCTCGACCAGCGAGCCCGGCGAGAAGTCAGTGGCCGGCCGTTCGCTCATGGCAAACGCACGCGCCGGAAAGCTGTCACCAAACACCGGCATCGAACGGGCCTGTTCCAGGTCCTTCTGAAAACCGTTGGTGGAGATGTTCGCCAGGTTGTTGGCATGCGCCTTTTGCGCCAGCGCGTTCTGGCTGGCGCCGGTCATTGCCACATAAAGGTACTTGTCCACACTCTTTCCTCTGCATGCCGGACGTTTGCCGCCCACTGCTGTACTGCTGAGCCATAAGCAATTTGCAGACCAACTTTTTTCTGGCGGCACGCGGCCCGGTAAACAAAGGACTTGGGGGAGATTTAGAGGATTGGGAAAATGTATCGAAGTCGAAAAACCGGCGGTGTTATGCCGCTTGGCGGCAATCCCGATCTCAGGCTGGATGAATAACCCTGTGGCGAGGGGATTTATCCCCGATGGGTGGCGAAGCCGCCCCGCTTTTCCTTCAGGACGACCTCATTTGCAGGTTTTGCGACTGCTGCGCAGCCGATCGGGGATAAATCCCCTCGCCACAAAAGTTCTTCTCACCACTGTGTTGCTTTTAGCTTTCGGGGTCTTTGCCGACTTCGTATTCGCGCAATTTGTTGGCAATCGTCGTGTGCGAAACCCCAAGCCGCTTACCCAACTGCCGACTGCTCGGGTGCTCTGAATACAGCCGCTCGAGCACAGCCTTCTCAAAGCGCCCAACAATCTCGTCCAGCCCGCCCTCCAGCGAAAAATCGCCAAGCGGCTGACGCACGCCGTAATCCGGCAGGCGAATATGCTCAGCCTTCACCGTGCCGCCATCACACAACGAAACCGCCTGAAACAGCACGTTCTCCAGTTGCCGCACATTGCCCGGCCAATGGTAATGACTGAGCCGATCCATCGCCGCCGGTGCCAGTTTCGGCAACGGGCAACCGATCTGCCGACTGGCCTGATCGAGGAAGTGTTCAACCAGCGGCGTCAACCCATCAAGGCATTCGCGCAACGGCGGAATGTGCAGCGAGAGCACGTTCAAGCGGTGATACAAATCCTGACGAAATTCGCCGCGCGCGCACAGTTCGGACAAGTCGACCTGCGTCGCGCAGATCACCCGCACATCCAGATAAACCTCTTCATCACTGCCGACCCTGCGGAAGCAACCATCCTGGAGAAAGCGCAGCAGCTTCACTTGAAGGCGCGGGCTCATTTCGCCAACGCCGTCGAGAAACAGCGTGCCGCCCGCAGTCAACTCCAGCAGGCCAAGTTTGCCTTCCGCGCGCGCACCTTCGAACGCACCGGGGCCGTAGCCGAACAGCTCGGTCTCGGCCATCGACTCCGGCAGCCCCGCGCAGTTGAGCGCCATCAGCGGCGATTGCCCGCGCGGACTGGCGAGGTGGCAGGCACGCGCCAGCAATTCCTTGCCGGTACCGGTTTCGCCTTCAATCAATAGCGGTGCGTCGAGCGGTGCCATTCGGCGTGCTTCACGCACCACGGCGGCCATGACTTTCGAGCTCTGGAAGATGCTGTCGAAGCCACGCAGTTCTTGTTTGCGTACGTTGTAGATACGCTCGCCGACACGGTCGGCGCGGTGCAAGGTGAGTACCGCGCCAGCCATGGCTTCGCTGTCGTCGTGTTCCGATTGCAGCGGTGCGATGTCAGCGAGAAACACGTCGCCCTTGACCTTCACGCGCATGCCGTTGATTCGCGACTTGTTGGCGCGCACCAGCTCCGGCAAATCGAAATCTTCGGCGTAGCGCGACAACGGAATCCCCGGCACTTCATCGACGCGCACACCGAGCAACTGCGCCGCCGCGCGGTTGGCCGCGACGATCGAACCGCCCATGTCGATCGACAGCACTGGAAACTCCAGCGCGCCGAGCAACGCGTTCAATTCCATGTGCCGCCGTTCGCTTGGCATCAGCCCGACGCGCTTGACGCCGAACACCCCGGCAATCGCCTCGAATTTCGGGCGCAGCGCCTGGAACTGGATGTTGATCAGGTTCGGGCAGTGCAAGTAGATCGCGTTGCCATGCTCACCACCGACCTCGCCCCGCGCGACGTTGATCCCGTAGGCCACGAGGAGGTTGAGGATGTCGCGCAGAATGCCGATGCGGTTCTGGCAGTGGACTTTGATACGCATATAAAAGACCCGACAAAATTGGGAATGAACACAATCCCTGTGGGAGCGAGCTTGCTCGCGAAGGCGTCAGCACATACAACATTGATGTGTCAGATCCACCGCTTTCGCGAGCGAGCTCGCTCCCACAGGGTATTGCGGCGCACGGCAGAATTTTCTGCCGAGGTGCGCAAACAGTTGTCAAGATTATGTGACAGTCGCCGACCTTTTCAAACCGGCGAATCGCCGTAAATGCGCGATAATACCTAAACCGTAACGATAACTTTACGAAATCCACGGAAATTTCCTACGCGGTTGCGATCCAACCTACTGCACACAACCTCTCTCTCAGGTAATTCTGAGTCCATCGCTGGACATAACAAGAACGAATTCCCCTAGCAGGAGAGCAGTATGAAGCAGACGCAATACGTGGCCCGCGAGCCCGATGCGCAAGGTTTTATCGACTACCCCGCCGAAGAACACGCGGTGTGGAACACGCTGATCACTCGCCAGTTGAAAGTGATCGAAGGGCGTGCCTGCCAGGAGTACCTGGACGGTATCGAGAAACTCGGTCTGCCCCACGACCGCATTCCGCAACTCGGCGAGATCAACAAGGTGCTCGGCGAGACCACCGGTTGGCAGGTCGCGCGCGTGCCGGCACTGATTCCTTTCCAGACCTTCTTTGAATTGCTCGCCAGCAAGCAGTTTCCGGTCGCGACCTTTATCCGCACTCGCGAAGAACTGGACTACCTGCAAGAGCCGGACATTTTCCACGAGATTTTTGGCCACTGCCCGCTGCTGACCAACCCGTATTTCGCCGAATTCACCCACACCTACGGCAAACTCGGCCTGCAAGCGACCAAGGAAGAACGCGTGTACCTGGCGCGTCTGTACTGGATGACCATCGAGTTCGGCCTGGTCGACACCCCGCAAGGCAAACGCATCTACGGCGGCGGCATTCTGTCTTCGCCCAAAGAAACCGTTTATTCGCTGTCGGACGAGCCTGAGCATCAAGTCTTCGACCCGCTCGAAGCGATGCGCACGCCGTATCGCATCGACATCCTGCAACCGCTGTACTTCGTCCTGCCGAACCTCAAGCGCCTGTTCGACGTGGCCCATGAAGACATCATGGCCATGGTCAAACAAGGCATGCAGCTGGGTCTGCACGCGCCAAAATTTCCGCCGAAGCCGAAAGCGGCCTGAGCAGAACCCGCTCGCGACTTGCGTGCAAAGATAGTAATTTCCAACAAGAATCGAATTCAGGAACCGACCATGTCCACATTGAACCAAGCCCACTGCGAAGCCTGCCGCGCCGATGCGCCACAAGTCAGCGACGAAGAACTGCCGATCCTGATCAAGCAGATCCCTGACTGGAACATCGAAGTTCGCGACAGCATCATGCAGCTGGAGAAAGTTTTCCTGTTCAAGAACTTCAAGCACGCGCTGGCCTTCACCAACGCTGTTGGCGAGATCTCCGAGGCCGAAGGTCACCACCCGGGTCTGCTGACCGAGTGGGGTAAAGTCACCGTGACCTGGTGGAGCCACTCGATCAAAGGCCTGCACCGCAACGACTTCATCATGGCCGCGCGCACTGACGAAGTGGCCAAGACTGCAGAAGGACGCAAGTAATGCACTTCGACGCCATCGGCCGGGTACCCGGCGACCCGATCCTCGGCTTGATGGAGGCGTATGCGCAGGACACTAACCCGCGCAAATTCGACTTGGGCGTTGGCGTCTACAAGGATGCCCAGGGCCTGACGCCGATCCCGGAAGCGGTGAAAATCGCCGAAGCGCGACTGGTCGAAAGCCAGGACACCAAGACCTACATCGGTGGCCACGGCAACCCGCTGTTCGGCAAAGTCATCAACGAGTTGGTGCTTGGCGCTGACTCGAAACTGATCGCCGAACAACGTGCCGGCGCCACCCAGACGCCGGGCGGTACTGGTGCGCTGCGTCTGGCCGCTGACTTCATCGCCCAGTGCCTGCCAGGCAAAGGCGTGTGGTTGAGCAACCCTACCTGGCCGATTCACGAAACCATTTTCGCTGCGGCCGGGGTCAAGGTCAGTCACTACCCATACGTGGGCAGCGACAATCGCCTCGACGTCGAAGCCATGCTCGCCGTGCTCAATGAAGTGCCGAAAGGTGATGTGGTGCTGCTGCACGCGTGCTGCCACAACCCGACCGGTTTCGACTTGAACCACGACGACTGGCAGCGTGTGCTCGACGTGGTGCGCAGCCGCAATCTGCTGCCACTGATCGACTTTGCCTACCAGGGTTTTGGCGACGGACTGGAACAGGATGCGTGGTCGACACGGTTGTTCGCGGCCGAGATCCCCGAGTTGTTGATCACCAGTTCTTGCTCGAAGAATTTCGGCTTGTATCGCGATCGCACCGGCGCGCTGATTGTCTGCGCGAAAAGCGCTGACAAGCTCATCGACATCCGTAGTCAATTGGCCAACATCGCCCGTAACTTGTGGTCGACACCGCCGGATCATGGCGCTGCGGTGGTCGCAACGATTCTCGCTGATCCAGAGCTGAAAGCGCGCTGGGCTGATGAAGTGGAAGCCATGCGTTTGCGTATTGCGCAGCTGCGCAGCGGTCTGGTTGAAGCGCTGGAGCCTCACGGTTTGCGCGAGCGTTTTGCGCACATTGGCGTGCAGCGCGGCATGTTTTCTTACACTGGCTTGTCGCCGGAGCAAGTGAAACAACTGCGCGAGCATCACAGCGTGTACATGGTCAGCTCAGGCCGCGCGAACGTCGCCGGCATCGACGCCACCCGCCTCGCGCTGCTGGCCGAAGCGATCGCCAGCGTCAGCAAATAACACCGCAATCCCCTGTAGGAGCTGCCGAAGGCTGCGATCTTTTGATCTTGATTTTAAAAACAAAGATCAAAAGATCGCAGCCTTCGGCAGCTCCTACATTTGTTTGATCGTTCCCACGCTCCGCGTGGGCATGCAGCCCCGGATGCTCTGCGTCCCAACAGCGAACGCAGAGCGTCCATTGAGGCGTTCCCACGCAGAGCGTGGGGACGATCAACCACCACAGTTTTTGCCCTCCCCTGCGGCCATCTGTCGCATTATTTTGAATTAAAAGTCTGATTGTCATTTTTCCTGCTGTATCCTGCGCAGGCTTTGTAAAAGCGCGGATCTACCAGATCTATCAACAGACTTAGCGAGGAGCGCAACCATGCACGAGATTCCTAATCTCCCCTTCCCAAGCCTGCACGTACCTGAGCAGACGACCACGCAACAAGCCGGCGCCCAACAGCCCGAGCCGAAAGAAGCCGTTGAGAGCCGTCCGGCCGACAACGAAGAGTAAGACCCGTCGTACAGACCGTGTGGAAAGCGCTAACATGCGCTTTCCACACTGCCTGAACCCCGAGCCCGCCATGACCGACGAATTCTCCGAAAGCCAAGCTGCCGTACTGATCGGCGCCACCGAGAAAATGATCGAGATCTGGAACCGTCTCTCCCCCGAGAAACAGGCCGCCCTCCTCGCCCGTTTCGGCACTGAAGAAAACGCCCTCGCCGCACTCGTCACCACGCAATTGGTTGCGCCGGCCAAGCGGTGAATCTGCCATCCGGCAAATAGTTTTACTTTTCCCCGCCCCAGATTCCTCCACGCCGGTATCATAAGCAGCCTATCTAATCTGCCGCTCCCGTGGATCTTTACCCATGTCGTCCTCTATGTCCGAGCCCCAGCGCCCCCTGGCGGTTACGCTGCAAGTCGTTTCCATCGTCCTGTTCACCTTTATCGGTTACCTCAACATCGGCATTCCGTTGGCGGTGCTGCCGGGTTACGTCCACAGCGATCTCGGTTTCGGCGCAGTAATCGCCGGGCTGGTGATCAGCGTGCAATACCTCGCCACCCTGCTAAGCCGTCCGTACGCGGGCAAGATCATCGACAACAAGGGCAGCAAACGCGCGGTGATGATTGGCCTGGCCGGTTGTGGCTTGAGCGGCGTGTTCATGCTGATTTCGGCGTGGACACCGAACATGCCGATGTTCAGTTTGATCAGTTTGTTGATCGGTCGACTGGTGCTGGGCAGCGCCGAGAGTCTCGTCGGTTCCGGTTCGATTGGCTGGGGCATCGGCCGCGTGGGTGCGGCCAACACCGCCAAGGTCATTTCCTGGAACGGCATCGCCAGCTATGGCGCACTGGCGATCGGCGCACCGTTCGGCGTATGGCTGGTTGGCGAGCTAGGGCTGTGGAGCATGGGCGTCAGCATCATCTTGCTGGCCATTCTCGGTCTGGCGCTGGCATGGCCGAAAACCGCCGCGCCGATTGTCGCTGGCGAACGCCTGCCGTTCATGCACGTGCTCGGTAAAGTATTTCCCCACGGCTGCGGCCTGGCGCTGGGCTCGATCGGTTTCGGCACCATCGCCACCTTCATCACCTTGTACTACGCGACTCAGCACTGGGAAAACGCCGTGCTGTGCTTGAGCCTGTTCGGCGCCAGCTTCATCGGTGCGCGATTGCTGTTCGGCAACCTGATCAACCGCCTCGGCGGCTTCCGCGTGGCGATTGCCTGCCTCTCGGTGGAAACGCTGGGCTTGCTGTTGTTGTGGCTGGCGCCGGACGCACACTGGGCACTGGCCGGTGCGGCGTTGAGCGGTTTCGGCTTCTCGCTGGTATTCCCGGCGTTGGGCGTAGAGGCAGTGAATCTGGTGCCTGCCTCCAGCCGTGGCGCGGCGGTCGGGGCTTATTCGCTGTTCATCGATTTGTCGCTGGGGATCACCGGGCCATTGGCCGGCGCGATTGCGGCGGGATTCGGATTTGCCTCGATCTTCCTCTTCGCCGCTCTTGCCGCGTTGAGCGGTTTGGCGCTAAGCGTCTATCTGTACAAGCACACCGCCAAGTACCGCGAAGACTAGAAATCCACCTTGCCGCGCCCGGCCTTGATGCTGCCGCGCTTGGTCTTCGACTCCAGCCGGCGCTTCTTTGAGCCCAGAGTCGGCTTGGTCGGGCGGCGTTTCTTTTCGACTTTGGTGGCGCTGAGGATCAGCTCGACCAACCGTTCCAGTGCATCGGCGCGGTTGGCCTCCTGCGTGCGGTATTGCTGCGCTTTGATGATCAACACGCCATCGCTGGTGATGCGACTGTCGCGCAGCGCCAGCAGCCTTTCCTTGTAGAACTCGGGCAAGGACGAGGCCGGGATGTCGAAGCGCAGGTGCATGGCGCTGGAGACCTTGTTGACGTTCTGCCCACCCGCGCCTTGCGCGCGGATGGCGGTCAATTCGATCTCGGCATCCGGCAGATGCACATTGTTGGAAATCACCAGCATGGAAAAGCGTCCGTATTCAGAGCGTGCAGGATACCGCGAAAATCATTCTGGATTCGGCACAACACCCTGTGGGAGCGAGCTTGCTCGCGAAGGCGTGGTGTCAGGCAACGATGATGCTGGATTCAATATCCTCTTCGCGAGCAAGCTCGCTCCCACAGGATTCGGCATCCTTCCATTGCGCCCATAAATGACAAACCCGGCACTGTGGCCGGGTTTGTTATTTCTGCTCGCGCGATTACTTCGCGGTCGCAGGCACCGCAGCTTGAGCACTGCGCTTGTTCTTGATCACGTAGCAAACCCACATGAACACGACCCACACCGGAATCGCGTACACCGAGATCTGAATCCCCGGGATCAGCAGCATCACGCCAAGGATGAACACCACGAACGCCAGGCAGACATAGTTGCCGTACGGGTACCACAGCGCCTTGAACAGCGGCGTCTGCTGCGTCTTGTTCATGTGTTGACGGAACTTGAAGTGCGAAAAGCTAATCATCGCCCAGTTGATCACCAGCGTCGCAACCACCAGCGACATCAGCAGTTCCAGCGCGCTGTGCGGGATCAGGTAATTGAGCAACACGGCAATCACGGTCACCGCTGCCGAGGCCAGAATCGAACGTACCGGCACGCCGCGCTTGTCGATCTTCGCCAGGCCTTTCGGCGCATCGCCCTGCTCGGCCATGCCCAGCAACATGCGGCTATTGCAGTAAGTGCCGCTGTTGTACACCGACAGCGCCGCGGTCAGTACCACGAAGTTGAGAATGTGCGCGGCGGTGCTGCTGCCGAGCATCGAGAACACTTGCACGAACGGGCTGCCGCTGTACGAATCGCCGGACGCGTTGAGGGTTTCCAGCAGGCTGTCCCAAGGGGTCAGCGACAGCAGGATGACCAAGGCGCCGATGTAGAAAATCAGGATGCGGTAGATGACCTGGTTGATCGCTTTCGGAATCACGGTTTTCGGCTTGTCGGCTTCTGCTGCGGTGAAACCGAGCATTTCCAGACCGCCGAAGGAGAACATGATGATCGCCATGGCCATCACCAGTCCGCTGACGCCGTTGGGGAAGAACCCACCGTGCGACCACAGGTTGGTGACCGACGCTTGCGGGCCGCCGTTGCCGCTGACCAGCAGGTAGCTGCCGAGCGCAATCATGCCGACGATCGCCACAACCTTGATGATCGCGAACCAGAATTCGGCTTCACCGAAGACTTTGACGTTGGCCAGGTTGATCGCGTTGATCAGCACGAAGAAGGCTGCCGCAGAGGCCCAGGTCGGAATGTCCGGCGCCCAGTAGTGGATGTACTTGCCGACCGCAGTCAGCTCCGACATGCCCACCAGAATGTACAGAATCCAGCAGTTCCAGCCCGAGAGGAAACCGGCAAAGCCGCCCCAGTATTTGTGCGCAAAATGGCTGAAGGAACCGGCCACCGGCTCTTCAACAATCATCTCGCCCAACTGGCGCATGATCATGAAGGCGATGAAGCCGCAGATGGCGTAGCCGAGGATCATCGACGGGCCGGCGGATTTCAGTACCCCGGCCGAGCCGAGGAACAATCCGGTACCGATCGCGCCACCGAGGGCGATCAGTTGAATGTGGCGATTTTTCAGGCCGCGTTTCAGCTCGCCTGATTGCGAGGGTTGTCCACTCATGAAAAAGGTCTCACGCAAGGTTTGATGATGTTCAGTAGACGTTGCTGCAAGGTTGCGATTTCAAGCAGCCCCGATCAAACCCCAGCGCAGGCACCAGGAGTTCAGCTCAATTACAACGGTCATGCGTCACCTGTTTGTTTTTATCTGTGACGAAATCGAACCCGAAACGCTTGTGGCGCGACGGAGTGAACAAGGCGGGTAGCCTTGAGTTTTGCGCGATTACGCAGAGGGTCACAGTTAAAACGCGGCGCATTGTACACCGCTAACCCCCTGCTGCCAGACCCCGCTGGATCAGCGTGTCGGTTGCCGGGATTGCGTGTGTCCGTTTCGAGAGGCTCGAACGGCTGCAAAAATGGAGTCAGGCCTTTGCGGGCCATCGACGTGGACGAGGAAAAAACCGTCCCACGGAGAGAAGTGGAAATCAGTCACGGCGTTCATTGCGCCTCCTTGTTGTTATGCACCTGCACGGCAGGCATGGGGCGCATCTCACCCTGCAAACGTCGCTGAAACAAGCGGCCCAGAGCCTTGCGTCGGGCTCGGCCCATTGGGCTTCGGAAGCTTTTCCTTACACCGACGCGGGAACCTGCCATTCACGGGGATTTAGCGAATTTTTCGTAAACATTTCTTTACGAGTCGTAACGTAGAGTTTCCATTTCAGAATTTTCTGTAGGACGTCTGCTGGTTAACGGTCATCGGGGTTTTAACGAGGAATTAATTTGTTGAGACCACTGGCTTGCTCGCGAAGAGGCCCGATCAGACACCGAACACCTTTCTTCAGACGAAAAAAAACGCCAACCCTGCGGTTGGCGTTTTTGCTCGAGCTTGAAGCTTGCCGCTAGAAGCTCACAGCCACCTTATTCAGGCTTGCGACGACCAAACCCCGGACGCTGACCCGAACCGGCCGGCGCACCGCGGCGCTTGCCCGACGGCTTGTCGCCATCAACCAGCTTGATCCCCGGACGCTTCGACGTCGGTTTAGCCGGACGCTTGTTGGTGGTGTCCGCTGGACGATCCGCCACTGGCGTACCGCGACCGGCAGGCGCGCCACGCTCGCCACGCTCGCCACGTTCAGTGCGACCGTTAGTCGGACGCGGAGCGCGCTCGCCGTCACGGGCAACCGGCTTGCGGGCAGGACGCTCGCCTTCGATCTGCGGCTCACGGCTTGGGCGTGGGCCGGTCGGTGCGCCAGCGGCTGGACGCAGGGTACGTACGCGCTCGGTCTTGCCCATCGGACGCGACGATTTACGCTGCATACGCTCAAGCTTGTCTTTGCTCTTGGCGTTCAGTTGCGGCATCGCCACTGGCGTCAGGCCGACTTCAGCACTGAGGATGTCGACTTCGTACTGGCTCATTTCGCGCCAGCGGCCCATCGGCAGGTCGGAGTTGAGGAACACCGGACCGAAACGCACGCGCTTCAGACGGCTGACCACCAGACCCTGGGATTCCCACAGACGACGAACCTCACGGTTACGGCCTTCCATCACCACGCAGTGGTACCAGTGGTTGAAGCCTTCGCCACCCGGCGCCTGCTTGATGTCGGTGAACTTGGCCGGGCCGTCTTCCAGCACCACGCCAGCTTTCAGACGTTCGATCATCTCGTCGTCGACTTCACCGCGTACACGCACGGCGTACTCACGGTCCATCTCGTAGGACGGGTGCATCAGGCGGTTGGCCAGCTCACCGTCGGTGGTGAACATCAGCAAACCGGTGGTGTTGATGTCGAGACGACCGATGTTGATCCAGCGACCTTCTTTCGGACGCGGCAGCTTGTCGAACACGGTCGGACGGCCTTCCGGGTCGTCACGGGTGCAGATCTCGCCATCGGGTTTGTTGTACATGATCACGCGGCGTACCGATTCGGCCGCTTCTTCGCGCTTGATCACCTTGCCATCAATGGTGATGGCGTCGTGCAGATCGACACGCAGACCGAGGGTGGCGTCTTTGCCATTGACCTTGATCCGGCCCTGGCTGATCCAGGATTCCACGTCACGGCGCGAGCCGACGCCGATACGGGCGAGGACTTTCTGCAGTTTTTCGCCTGCTGGGCCGATTGGCTGGTCGTCTTGCTGATCTTTGATACTCATCTGGGCACCTCCCGGTGTGGTCCGTTCAGGCGCTCTGAATTGGGGGCCTGAAGCATTGAAATCTGGGTTCTTGGCCGAAGGGATCGGCGAAGGGTCGCGAATCATACGCGGATGTGCGCCATCGCGCATCAGAGACTAGCTGATCAATGGACAGTTATTTCTTTTTCCGCCGACCGGCGCCACTGAGTTTGATCAGACGTAGCGCGGCTTCGGCCAGCACCGTGCGCTTGTCGTCCTTGTCGAGTTTCTTCCAGGCTTTGATCTCACGCTTGCTGCGGCCGCAGCCGAGGCAGATGTCGTCGCTGAATTTGCAGAGGCTGATGCACGGGTCTTTTGTCGAACTCATTTGGGTACCTTTGGGAGATCAAAAGATCGCAGCCTGCGGCAGCTCCTACATTGGAATGCGGTCCCTGTAGGAGCTGCCGAAGGCTGCGATCTTTTCGGCGCCCCTCAGTCTTCGAATTCGCGGCGTT
Organism: Pseudomonas sp. NPDC087804; assembly: GCF_044742965.1. NCBI lineage: Bacteria > Pseudomonadati > Pseudomonadota > Gammaproteobacteria > Pseudomonadales > Pseudomonadaceae > Pseudomonas > Pseudomonas sp. NPDC087804. The sequence goes on from NZ_JBIUVN010000007.1 coordinate 59,911, forward strand.
CGGCTTCGATGGCTTCGGCCAGTGCGCGGGCTTCGGCTTCTTCTTCGCTCAGCTCGGGTTCGGGCGCGGGTTGTTCGAGGGCGGCGACGGCGGCCAACAGCTTTTCGCGCGCTTCGGCGACGCCGAGAATGTCCTCATCCGGTTCGGCTTCTGGCTCGGCTTCAAGTTCAACTTCAATGACGGGCTCAGGCTCGGGCTCAGACTCAATTTCTGTTTCGGGCATCGGCGCCTCACCGTCCGCCGCATCCCGCAGCAAATCGTCGAAGTCGGTCTTGATCCCCTCCTCCATGCTGTCCAGTTCCAGCAGCAAGGTGTGGAAACTGGTTTCTTCCTTCTCTTCCTCCGGCTCGGCACTGGCGTCGGCCAGTTCCTGCAGACTCTGCGGCACTGGCGCGTCGTCGAAATCGAGCACCGGATCAGTTTCCATTTCGCGCAGTTCGGCCAGTGGCGGCAGGTCTTCGAGGTTCTTCAGGTTGAAGTGATCGAGAAACATCTTGGTGGTGGCGAACATCGCCGGTTTGCCCGGCACGTCGCGGTAGCCGACGACACGAATCCACTCGCGCTCCAGCAAGGTTTTGACGATGTTGCTGTTCACCGCCACACCGCGCACGTCTTCGATCTCGCCACGGGTGATTGGCTGGCGATAGGCGATCAGCGCGATGGTTTCCAGCAAGGCACGGGAATAACGCTGCGGGCGCTCCTCCCAGAGTCGGCCAACCCACGGCGAAAACTTCTCGCGAATCTGCAAGCGATAGCCCGACGAGACTTCCTTGAGCTCGAACGCACGGCCCTCGCAAGACTTGCCGAGCAGGGTCAGGGCTTTCTTGAAGACTGCAGGCTCAGGCCGTTCGCCCTCTTCGAACAGTTCAAAAAGACGCTCAAGGGATTGCGGCTTTCCCGAGGCCAACAGAAAGGCTTCAAGCAGGGGTGCCAGCTCGCGGGGTTCAGTCAGGTTCATGTTTCGACTCGTTATTCGGCTCGGGCTCGCACGTGGATCGCGGCGAACGGCTCATTCTGCACCAGCTCGACCAAGGATTCCTTGACCAGTTCAAGAATTGCCATAAAGGTCACCACCACACCCAGCCTGCCCTCTTCGGCAGTGAACAACTCGACAAACGGCACAAAACCGCCGCCCTTGAGGCGTTCCAGCACATCGCTCATGCGTTCGCGGGTGGACAGTGCTTCACGACTGACCTGGTGGCTTTCAAACATATCGCCACGGCGCAGCACTTCGGCCATGCACATCAAAATCTCTTCCAGCGCGACATCCGGCAACAGCTTGCGCGCGCGGGCTTCCGGGGCATCGAGTTTGGGCACGACCACGTCGCGGCCGACGCGGCTGAGGTTGTCGATACCTTCAGCGGCAGCTTTGAAACGCTCGTATTCCTGCAAACGGCGGATCAGTTCGGCGCGCGGGTCGTCTTCTTCATCTTCGACAGTTTCAGCGCGCGGCAGGAGCATGCGCGACTTGATCTCGGCGAGCATCGCGGCCATCACCAGATACTCGGCGGCGAGTTCCAGGCGCACTGACTGCATCAACTCGACGTAACCCATGTACTGCCGGGTGATTTCCGCCACCGGGATGTCGAGGATGTTGATGTTTTGTTTGCGGATCAGGTACAGCAGCAGGTCGAGCGGGCCTTCGAATGCCTCGAGAAAGACCTCGAGCGCATCCGGCGGGATGTACAGGTCGAGCGGCATTTCCATGACCGCCTGGCCATAGACCATGGCAAACGGCAGTTCCTGCTGAGCATCGGCCTGGGGATCGACAACGGTTTCCACTGCGGACATTCAGGCCTCGACCATGAACGGCGTCGGATCGCCGCAACCGACGCGCACCACTTCCGGGTCGTCGCCGGTCAGGTCGATCACGGTGGAGGCCTTTATGCCGCCGAAACCGCCATCCACGATCAAGTCCACCTGGTGTTCGAGCAACTGACGCATTTCGTACGGATCGCTGAGCGGGTCTTCATCGCCGGGCATGATCAGGGTCACGCTCATCAGCGGCTCGCCCAATTCGGCCAGCAGCGCCAGCGCAATCGGATGGCTCGGCACGCGCAAACCGATGGTGCGTTTCTTCGGGTGCAGCAACAGGCGCGGGACTTCGCGAGTAGCGTTGAGAATAAAAGTGTAAGGCCCCGGCAGGTGCGCCTTGAGAATGCGGAAGGTGCCGGTGTCGATCTTGGCGTAATTGCCCAGTTGCGACAGATCGCTGCAGATCAGCGCGAAGTTGTGCTTTTCATCGAGCTGACGCAGGCGTCGCACACGTTCAATGGCGGTTTTGTCGCCGATTTGGCAACCGATCGCGTAGGAAGAGTCCGTGGGATACACCACTACCCCGCCCTTGCGGATGATCTCGACCGCCTGTTTGATCAGGCGCGCTTGCGGGTTTTCCGGATGAATCTGGAAAAATTGACTCACATTCTCTACCTGTTCAGACGGCGGCAATATCTGTGTCATGTTTGAACCGACACCACAGGGGTGGAAGGTCCTCGGGAACCGGCCGGTACTGGCCGATCTCGGACCAGCCGCCAGGGCCATGGAAGTCACTGCCGGCACTGACCAGCAGACCGAACTCACGGGCAAGGATTGCCAGGCTGCCCACCTGTTCCGCAGGCTGGTGGCCATTGACCACCTCGATTGCATGCCCGCCTGCTTGAATATAGTCGGCAATCAGCTTTCGGCGCTTGCTGCGGGTGAAATCGTAGTGCCACGGATGCGCCAGACTGACCCAGGCATTGGCGGCGCGCAGCGTCCCGACGGTGTCTTCCAGCGTCGGCCAGTGCAGCTTGACGTCGCCCAACTTGCCAGCGCCGAGCCACTTGCGGAACGCCTCGGCGCGATCCTTGACGAAACCTTCACGTACCATCCAGTCAGCGAAATGCGGACGGGCCGGCGCATTGCCGCTGTCGCCCAGTTCCTGCTGGATTTTCCGCGCGCCGTCGAGGGCGCCGGGCATGCCTTTGAGGGCGAGCTTGCGGCTTATTTCTTCCGACCGCAGCCAGCGCCCATCGTGCAATTTGGCGATGGCCTCGACCAACGGCGCGGCGTTGACGTCGAAACCGTAGCCCAGTACATGAATGGTCGCGCCGCCCCAAGTGCAGGACAATTCGACGCCGTTGACCAGTTGCATGCCCAATTCTTTGGCGGTCGCGCGCGCTTCAGCGAGGCCTTCGAGGGTGTCGTGGTCCGTCAACGCCAGGACTCGCACGCCGTTTTCGAACGCACGCGCAACCAGAACCGCAGGCGCCAGTGCGCCATCGGAGGCCGTGCTATGGCAGTGCAAATCAACATTCACGGAGAGTTGTAACCTCAAATCAGCTGGCGCTATCGCGCGCCCATATGTTTGTTATTATGCCGCCACATCCAGCTTCTGGCTCTTACTGTGAAACAATTCATCGATTTCATCCCGCTTCTGCTGTTTTTCATCGTTTACAAACTTGATCCACGGGTGGTCGATGTCGCGGGCCATGAAGTCACTGTAGGCGGTATTTACAGCGCCACCGCGATGCTCATCATCAGCTCCCTGGTGGTGTACGGCGCGCTTTTCATCAAACAGCGCAAGCTGGAAAAGAGCCAGTGGCTGACCCTGATCGCGTGTTTGGTGTTCGGTAGCCTGACGCTGGCCTTCCACAGCGAAACCTTCCTCAAGTGGAAAGCCCCGGTGGTCAACTGGCTGTTTGCCGTCGCGTTCATTGGCAGCCACTTCATCGGCGACCGCCTGCTGATCAAACGGATCATGGGCCACGCGCTGACCCTGCCGGATCCGGTCTGGACGCGCCTGAACATCGCCTGGATCGCCTTTTTCCTGTTCTGCGGGGCCGCCAACCTGTTCGTCGCCTTCACCTTCCAGAGCTACTGGGTGGACTTCAAGGTGTTCGGCAGCCTGGGCATGACCCTGGTGTTCCTGGTCGCACAGGGCATTTACCTGTCGCGCCACCTGCACGATGCCGATACCCCAACAACACCAAAAACCGAGGACTGACATGCTCTACGCAATCATTGCCACCGACGTCGCCAACTCACTGGAAGCTCGCCTGGCCGCGCGCCCTGCGCATCTGGAACGCCTGCAAGCGCTCAAGGGCGAAGGCCGCATCGTATTGGCCGGCCCACACCCGGCGGTCGACAGCAATGATCCGGGCGCCGCGGGTTTCACCGGCAGCCTGATCGTCGCCGAGTTCGACTCCCTGAGCGCTGCGCAGGCGTGGGCTGATGCGGATCCGTATATTGCGGCGGGTGTGTATGCCAATGTGGTGGTGAAACCGTTCAAACAAGTCCTGCCTTAACGCTGAAGACAGGGCCTTACAGGATTGCTGTGACAAAGGGGATTCCTGTGGTTAGGGGATTCCTGTGGTGAGGGAATTTATGTGGCGAGGGGATTTATCCCCGTTGGGTCGCGAAGCGGCCCCAATGCCATCCAATGCGGTGTGCCTGACACACCGCATGCTCCCACTTCAGGACTGCTACGCAGTCCAACGGGGATAAATCCCCTCGCCACAAATACTCATCTGACTCAAATAGTCATCTGACTCAAATACTCAGCTGTCCCAAAATACCCACCTGCCACAAAACCCTCATCTGCCACAAAAACCCCATCAGCCACCAACATCACCTCCCGCGCACTGAACCTTCCCGCTTCTCACCCATCTCAATCGCTCATTATTCTCGTTCGTCTGCCGACAACCTGCCCACTATCCATTGGGAAGCAGGTGTTGCGATGCGCAAGGGTTCGTTGTGTCTGATGTTGATCACGCTGTCGATCATGGCGCCCGCCCATGGTGAGGAAAACGCCGAAGGCGGCAATTCCACGCCATTGTCATTGAGCGCCGGCAGCCAGATCACCGAGTTGCAGCAGCGCCTCAAGGCCAGCGAGCAGCAGCGAGAAGAACTGAACAAACAACTGCAAAATGTCGACAACGAACGCGAAAGCGCTCAGCTCGCCCGGTTGCGCCAGGAGAACCAGCGCCTCAAGCTGCAACTCAAGGAAGCACAGGCCAGCCCGCTTCCGCGTTTGTTGACCGATCAACAGCAGTGGTTCGTCACGGGAGCCGGGGTAGCGCTATTGGCGCTGCTCTGCGGTATCTTTGCCAGTGGAGCAAGCCGAAAACGTCGGCAATGGCTAAATTGAGTGAGTCATGAGCGAGCTGTTACTGATTGATGATGACCAGGAGTTGTGCGAACTCCTGAGTAGCTGGTTAAGCCAGGAAGGCTTCCAGGTGCGCGCCTGCCACGATGGCCAGAGCGCCCGTAAAGCGTTGGCCGAAACCGCTCCGGCGGCGGTGGTGCTGGACGTGATGCTGCCCGACGGCAGCGGTCTGGAACTGCTCAAGCAGTTGCGCAACGATCATGCTGATCTGCCGGTGTTGATGTTGTCGGCCCGTGGCGAGCCACTGGATCGTATCCTCGGCCTGGAACTCGGCGCCGACGATTATCTGGCCAAACCGTGCGACCCCCGCGAACTGACCGCGCGCCTGCGCGCCGTATTGCGCCGCAGTCACCCGGCCGCCGTGTCGACGCAACTGGAGCTGGGCGACCTGAGTTTCAGCCCGGTGCGCGGTGTGGTCAGCATCGACGAGAAAGAACTGACCCTCACTGTTTCCGAAAGTCGTTTGCTCGAAGCCCTGCTCAAGCAGCCCGGCGAACCACTGGACAAGCAGGAACTGGCGCAGATCGCCCTCGGCCGCAAACTGACCCTGTACGACCGCAGCCTCGACATGCACGTCAGCAACCTGCGCAAAAAGATCGGCCCCCACCCCGACGGCCGCCCACGCATCGTCGCCCTGCGCAGCCGGGGTTACTACTACAGCCTCTGAATTACACCCGTCCCGCACGGGGATGACGATAAATCGCCCCCTGTAGGAGCTGCCGAAGGCTGCGATCTTTTGATCTTGTTTTTAAAAGACAGATCAAAAGATCGCAGCGTGCCGCAGCTCCTACAGGGGTATGTGTAAGGCTGATGACGAAACGTCTTTACCCAAGCTTTACGTAGCGCTGACCGCCGCTGACCTTGATCTCCGTAATCTGAACTCATCCGGAACGTACCGGGAACGAGACAAGGAGATTCACCATGCGCAAGACTCTTATCGCTCTGATGTTCGCTGCCGCTCTGCCAACCGTCGCCATGGCCATGCCGCAAGATGGCGGCCCGATGGGTGGCCCGCTCGACGGCCCACGCCACGGCGGTCAGATGCACGGCATGCACGGCAAGGGCCCGTACAGCCAACTCGACCTGTCCCGCGAACAACGCGAGCAGATCCGCAAGATCATGGGCGAGCAGATGCACGAGCGTAAGCAAGTGGTCGACAAGTACCTGGAAAAACTCTCGCCAGCGGATCAGAAAGCCCTGAAAGACGAAATGGCCGCCAACCACAAGAAAGGCGAGGCCGATGTTCGTGCGGTGCTGAAGCCGGATCAACAGAAGAAATTCGACGAGATCCAGAAAAAACAGGCTGAACGCCGTGCCGAATGGGCCGAGTTCAAGGCGTGGAAAGCGCAACAGCCGCAAAAAGCGCAATAATGTTCTGACCATGGCCCAACGGCTAACCCCGTTGGGCCTTTTTGCACTTGCCCCTGTAGGAGCTGCGGCACGCTGCGATCTTTTGACTGTGGGACGCAGAGCGTCCCCGGCTGCATTCCCACGCAGAGCGTGGGAACGATCAGATCGCAGCGTGCCGCAGCTCCTACAGTGGTTTATGTTTGATTGAGGATTTTCTGTGCGTTCATTGTTCTGGCGTATTCTCGCGAGCTTCTGGCTGGCCATCGCATTGGTGGCCGGGTTGTCGATTCTGCTCGGGCATATGCTCAATCAGGACGCGTGGATCCTCAGCCGCCATCCGGGCCTCAACACCTTGGCCGGCGACTGGACGCAAACCTACGAAGCCCAGGGCGAGGAAGCCGCTCAGGACATCCTCGAACAACGCAAACGTCAATATCACATCGACGTCCAGGTGCTGAACGAATCCGGCGATCCGGTCGTACGCGGCACCTTCCCGCGCCGCGCCGCCGCGTTCGAAGCCCGGCAGAACAACGATGACCGCCGCCTGCCATGGCGCCGCCTCACTGACGAATTCACCAGCGAAAAAACCGGCGACACCTACCTGTTCATCTACCGCATCCCGCACCCGGAACTCGACGCCTGGCACCGCGAAAGCCTGCTTTGGCCGCTGAGTGCGTTGGGCATCGCGCTGGTCGTACTGACCCTGTTCAGCTTACTGGTAACTTTCTCCATCACCCGCCCGCTCAGTCGATTACGCGGCGCGGTGCATGATCTGGGGCAGACCACCTATCAGCAAAACAGCCTGGCCAAACTGGCCAACCGCCGCGATGAATTCGGCGTACTCGCCACCGACTTCAACCGCATGGGCGCGCGCTTGCAAAGCCTGATCGGCAGCCAGCGCCAGTTGCTGCGCGACGTTTCCCACGAATTACGTTCACCACTGGCGCGGCTGCGCATTGCCTTGGCGCTGGCCGAACGGGCCAACCCTGAAGAGCGCGAAAAACTCTGGCCACGCCTGACCCGCGAGTGCGATCGCCTCGAAGCGTTGATCAGCGAGATTCTGGTGCTGGCACGGGTCGATGCGGACAACGCCAGTGCGGAAGACGTGGACTTGAATGCCCTGCTGAGTACTTTGCAGAAGGACGCAAAACTCGGTTCGCCCGAGCAGACAGTGCGTCTGGACGTTGAACCGAATCTGCAACTCAAAGGTTGGCCGACGATGATTGAGCGGGCCGTCGATAATCTTCTGCGTAATGCTCAGCGCTTCAACCCCGAGGGTCAGGCGATTGAAATGCAGGCCTCGCGTCAGGGCGAAAAAATTATCGTCAGCGTGCGCGACCATGGGCCGGGGGTGCAGGCCGAACATTTGAGTCAGTTGGGTGAACCGTTCTATCGCGCGCCGGGGCAGACGGCGGCGGGACATGGTTTGGGCCTGGCGATTGCGCGCAGGGCGGCGGAACGGCATGGCGGGAGTTTGACGTTGGCCAATCATCCGCAGGGCGGGTTTGTCGCGAGTCTGGAATTGCCGTTGGTGCCGGGCGCGGTGGTTCAGCCGTAGATTTTCGATGATGCAAAAAGATCGCAGCCTGCGGCAGCTCCTACAGGAAAACGCATTCCAATGTAGGAGCTGCCGCAGGCTGCGATCTTTTGATTTTAAGCCTTACCGGGCCAGGCGCTGACGAACTCGGCCACGTCAACCTTCTCCGCCATACGCGGTTCTTTCTGCGGTGTGCCGAGGTAGAGGAATGCGATCACTTCTTCACCTTCCGCCAAGCCCAAACCCTGCGCCACGTGCCGGGAATACGCCAAATCCCCGGTACGCCACACCGCGCCAATCCCCTGCGCATACGCCGCCAGCAAAATCCCGTGCGCCGCACACCCGGCTGCGAGCAATTGCTCAGCTTTCGGATACTTCACGTGTTCTTGCAATTTAGCGATCACTACAACCACCAACGGCGCTCGCAGCGGCCCGTTGCGGGCCTTGTCGATCATCGCTTCAGTGACTTCGCCTGCCTGCTGCTGCGCCGCTTCGGCCAACAACTCGCCCATTTGCTCGCGCGCCGCGCCTTCGACGGTCAGGAAGCGATACGGCTGCAGATGCCCGTGATCCGGTGCGCGCATCGCGGCGCCAAACAAGGCTTCGCGCTGTTCGGCAGTAGGGGCCGGTTCGACCAGTCGTGGAACGGAAACACGGTTGAGCAACGCGTCGAGAGCCTGCATCGGCCACCTCCTGAAAAATATGTGCGGCTATTCTAGCTGTAACTGCCAACAGGATGCCGGTTTACATGCCCTGCCCCGCAGGTAGAATGGCGCCCTCCCCACCACAGCCCGAGCGGACTTCATGGCGTTGCCGACCTTACGGATCATTGGTTTCATCATCGGCATCTTCCTGATCACGCTGGCTGTCGCCATGGTCGTGCCCATGGCCACCCTGGTGATTTTCGATCGCACCAGCGATCTGCCGTCGTTCCTCTGGGCGAGCATGATCACCTTCGTCGCCGGCCTCGCGCTGGTGATTCCGGGCCGGCCCGAACACATTCACTTGCGCCCGCGCGACATGTATTTGCTCACCGTCAGCAGCTGGCTGGTGGTGTGCATTTTCGCCGCGCTGCCGTTTCTGCTGACCCAGCACATCAGCTACACCGACTCGTTCTTCGAGAGCATGTCCGGGATCACCGCCACCGGTTCGACCGTGCTCAATCATCTCGACGACATGTCCCCCGGCATCCTGATGTGGCGCTCGTTGCTGCACTGGATCGGCGGCATCGGCTTTATCGGTATGGCGGTGGCGATTCTGCCGCTGTTGCGCATCGGTGGCATGCGCCTGTTCCAGACCGAATCGTCCGACCGTTCGGAGAAGGTCATGCCGCGCTCGCACATGGTGGCGCGCCTGATCGTGGCGGCGTACGTCGGCATTACCATTGTCGGCAGCCTCGCATTCTGGTGGGCCGGGATGAGCCCGTTCGATGCGATCAACCACGCGATGTCGGCGATTTCCACCGGCGGTTTCTCGACCTCCGACCAGTCGCTGGCCAAGTGGACGCAACCGGCGGTGCACTGGGTTGCGGTGGTGATCATGATTCTCGGCAGCCTGCCGTTCACCCTGTACGTGGCGACCATGCGCGGCAACCGCAAGGCGTTGATCCGCGATCAGCAGGTGCAGGGTTTGCTGGGGATGTTGCTGGTGACCTGGCTGGTACTCGGCACCTGGTATTGGTGGACGACCAACCTGCATTGGCTGGACGCGCTGCGCCACGTAGCGCTGAACGTGACCTCGGTGGTCACCACCACTGGGTTCGCCCTCGGCGATTACAGCCTGTGGGGCAACTTCTCGCTGATGCTGTTTTTCTATCTGGGTTTTGTCGGCGGCTGCTCCGGCTCGACCGCGGGCGGGATCAAGATTTTCCGTTTCCAGGTTGCCTACATCCTGCTCAAGGCCAACCTTAATCAGTTGATTCATCCACGCGCGGTGATCAAGCAGAAGTACAACGGTCACCGTCTCGACGAAGAGATCGTGCGTTCGATTCTGACCTTTTCGTTCTTCTTCGCCATCACCATCTGCGTGATCGCCCTGCTGCTGTCGCTGCTCGGCGTCGACTGGATGACCGCGCTGACAGGCGCCGCCAGCACCGTGTCCGGCGTTGGCCCGGGCTTGGGCGAGACCATTGGCCCGGCGGGCAACTTTGCCACCCTGCCGGATGCGGCGAAGTGGATCCTGTCGTTCGGCATGCTGCTCGGCCGACTCGAGATCATTACTGTGTTTGTGCTGTGTATTCCGGCATTTTGGCGTCATTGACCGCGTTCGGCGCCTGCAACAGCCGCGCCCGGTAATCGCCGGGCGTGGTGTCGAACCAGCGGCGGAAGGCGCGGAAGAAGTTGCTCGGATCGGCAAAACCCAACAGATATGCGATTTCCAGCAAGGTCATGCTCGGTTGCGCCAAATACTGCTCGGCCAGTTCGCGGCGGGTGTCATCGAGCAACTGCTGAAAACTCGTGCCCTCCTCCTGCAACCGTCGCTGCAACGTACGCTGCGATAAATGCAGGGTCTGCGCCACGGTATCGCGCTTCGGTTCACCTTGCGGGAGTAAACGGCACAGCACCTGCCGTGCCTTGTGCGTGACCCGGCTCTCGGAAAACCGCGCCAGATATTCTCCGGCAAAACGATCGTGCAGCAGCGCCATCGCCTCGTTGGCGGTGGGCAGCGGCGCTTCCATGTCGGCGCGTTCGAAGATCAGCGCATCGTATGGCGCGTTGAACACCAACGGCGCATGGAAGGCTTGTTTATACGGTTCGAGATCGGCGGGTTGGGCGCCCTGCACCAACACTTTGACCGGGTGCAGCGTACGCCCGCTCAACCAGCCGCACAGGCCCAACGCGCAGGCCAGAGAGGCTTCGGCGCTTTGTCGGGTCGGCGGCAGATGATCGCCATGCACGGTCAGAATCAGCGCGTAGCCTTCTTCGAGCAGACGAAAACTCAGGTCGGCACTTTCGGCGATGATCCGCTGATAGCGCACCAGCCGTTGAAAGCCTTCAGCCAGCGTATTGCTCGACATCAGCGCGTAACCGGCGACATGAAACGATGCCGGTCGCACCACTTTGCCCATGTTCAGGCCGATCGCCGGATTACCGGACAGCTCGACCGCCCGTTGCCAGAGCCGGGTCATGGAGTCTTGCGGGAAGCGCGCATCCGGATCATCCAGAGCCGTGTAATCGAGCCCCAGTTGCTTGAACAGAACCCGGCAATCCAGGCCGTCCATCTCCAATGCTTTGACAATCCCCATCGCCCAGCTTGCAGAAGTCGTTCGTTCGCTCATGGCGTTTTTCTTTTACATGATGGGCCGCATGTTACGGCCTGATTTGCGAAGGATACTAAAGTGGCGCCGATTGTCACTGGCCCACGCCAATGATCACTCTAGACTCAAATAAGCTACCCGCAGAACAACTCGTCGCCAGAACAATAACCACAGAGAACGCGGTCGTGGAAAACATCAAGCAATTCAACAGCTTCGCTGAGTTCTATCCGTATTACCTCAGTGAGCACAACAACAGCACCTGCCGGCGTCTGCATTTCATCGGCACCTCGCTGGTTATTTTCATTCTGGCGATGACCATCGCCAAAGGCGCCTGGCTGCTGTTATTGGCCGTGCCATTGGCGGGGTACAGCTTTGCCTGGATCGGGCATTTCTTTTTCGAGAAGAACCGGCCAGCGACTTTCCAGCATCCGCTGTACAGCCTGCTCGGCGATTTCGTCATGTACCGCGACATGATTCTGGGTCGCGTGGCGTTCTAAACAATAAGAAACACGAGGTTTGCCGATGAATGCCAATGCCCGTTTCACCCATATGAAGGACGGTACGCAGGAAGACTGGGCGATCATCGCCTCGGACTTCAGCGCCTACGCCAAACAATTGCCCTCGCGGATCATGGCGCACCTGAAACTGCTTGAAGGCGACTTCGGCGGCTTCCCGGTGGATCGCCTGACCCACTCGCTGCAAACCGCAACCCGCGCCTTTCGTGATGGTCGCGACGAGGAATACGTGGTCTGCGCGTTGCTGCATGACATTGGCGACACTCTGGGTTCGTACAACCATCCGGACATTGCGGCGGCGATTCTCAAGCCGTTTGTCAGTGCCGATAATCTGTGGATGGTCGAGAAGCATGGGGTGTTTCAGGGTTATTACTTCTTTCATCACTTGGGCATGGATCGGCATTTGCGCGAGCAGTTCGCCGGGCATCCGCAGTATCAGGCGACGGCCGAGTTTTGCGCCAAGTACGATGCGGCTGCGTTTGATCCGGCGTATGACACGCTGCCGTTGAGCTTCTTTGAACCGATGATGGAACGCTTGTTTGCGCAGCCAAAGAACTCCATTTACAAGGCGGCGATGGAAGAACATAGCCCAGCCTAAGATCAAAAGATCGCAGCCTTCGGCAGCTCCTACACAGGTCTCATGTAGGAGCTGCCGAAGGCTGCGATCTTTTGCATTTAAGCGAGTTCGGCGACTTTGGCCGCTTTTAGCTCCGCCTCTCGCGCCTGTGCATCCGCCAGCCGATATAACTCGATCGTGCCATCCCAATGCTCGATCAGCGCCGTACACGACTCCACCCAATCGCCGCAGTTGAGGTAATCCACCTCGCCGACCTTACGAATCTCGGCATGGTGAATGTGCCCGCAGACCACCCCGTGCAACCCGCGCTTCACGCACTCATGGGCGATGGCTTCTTCGAAGTCGCTGATAAAACTCACCGCCGTCTTCACCTTGTGCTTGAGGTACGCCGACAGCGACCAATAGCCGTAGCCATAGCGCGCCCGCCAGTGGTTGAGCCAGCGATTCAGGGTCAGGGTAAATTCGTAGGCCGAATCGCCGAGGAAGGCCAGCCAGCGGTGATATCGGGTGATCACATCAAACTGATCGCCGTGAATCACCAACAGATGCCGACCGTCAGCCGTGACATGCACCGCTTCGTCGACCAACTGAATATTGCCGAGAATCAGCTTCGAGTAGCGGCGCAAGAACTCATCGTGATTGCCGGTGACGTAGATCACCTCGGTGCCGCGCTTGCTCATGGTGAGCAAGCGCCGGATCACGTTGGTGTGCGCTTGCGGCCAGTACATGCCGCCGCGCAGTTTCCAGCCGTCGATGATGTCGCCGACCAGATACACCTTGTCGGCGTGATAGCCCTTGAGGAACGTCGACAAGTGCTCGGCCTGGCAATCGCGCGTGCCCAGGTGCACGTCGGAGATCCACAGGGTTCGCACCCGTTGTTTGCGGCTGGGTCTGGCGAGCTCGGCGCTGGTCATGGGCAACCCTCTGCGATGTTTTCGCCACTCTGCGCGCGTCCGGTTAATCGACCATGACAGCCGCGAGTCAGTCGTGTGACAGCGCACACTGCGCCCGCCGGTGTAGACTGCAGACCTGCCCGGAGACTTGTTTATGCGCCCGATTCTCACCCTGCGTCAGTACACCCGCGATCTGATCGTGCACAGCCACGAGCACGCCCAACTGGTGTTCGGGCTGTCCGGCGCGCTGGATTTCGAGGTCGAGGGCCGTGGCAGTCAGGTGCGTCAGCAAAGTTTTGTGGTGATCCCTTCGGGCGCGCACCACGCTTGCGGCAGTCCCGATGGCAGTCGTTGCCTGGTGATGGACATTCCCGACGGGCAATGGCTGGTGGATTCGTTGGGTGAACATGCCGAGGCCAGCCGCCGCTTGCTCGATCAGCCTGCGCGCCTGTCGCTGGATTCCGGGCAGAGCCAGTTGGTCAGTTGGCTGGCGAACAGCCCGGTCAGCGATCCGTTGATCGCGCAGCAAGGCTCGGTGTTGCTGCTGGCCAGTCTCAATCATGCGAAACCAGCCGAACTGACTGCCCGCCGTTTGCCTTATGCGGCGCTGGATGCGCACATCGAGCAGAACGCGGCTTATCCGCTGCAAGTTGCCGATCTGGCGCGGGTTGCCGGGCTGTCGAGTGCGCGGCTGCATGCGCGGTTTATGGCGGAATGCGGGCAGACGCCGATGGATTACATGCGCAGTCGACGCCTGCATCTGGCGGTACAAATGTTGCGCGACACGCTTTTGCCGATGGGCGAGATTGCCAGTCGTGTCGGTTACAGCTCGCAGAGTGCCTTCTCGGCCGCCGTGCTGCGCGAGTTCGGCTCATCACCCGGCCAGCTTCGCCGCGATTCCGGCGACAAAAGACGATAGTCCGCCGACAGACTTACTGACCTCTACACGCTTAAATGTAGGAGCTGCCGAAGGCTGCGATCTTTGATCGTTCCCACGCTCTGCGTGGGAATGCAGCCCGTGACGCTCCGCGTCACTGGACGCAGAGCGTCCCCAGAGTCATTCCCACGCAGAGCGTGGGAACGATCGATTGTGTTTGAGATAGAAGGATTGCAATGACCCCGCGTACCGCCCTCGGCGCTCTGCATATTGGTGCTTTGATGTTTGGCCTGACCGGTGTGTTCGGCAAACTCGCTGCCGCCTCCCCCGCCGTGATCGTTTTCGGCCGCGCCGCTTTTGCCGTGCTCGCCCTGACGTTTTTCGCCCGTTTCGCCAGTGCGCAGGGCTGGCAAAAACTCGAGGCCGTGGACTGGCGTCGACTGATCCTCAGCGGCGTGTTGCTGGCCGGGCACTGGGTGAGTTTCTTCATTTCGGTGAAAGTCGCCGGCGTGGCCATCGCCACGTTGGGCTTCGCCAGTTTCCCGGCATTCACGGTGATTCTTGAAGGGCTGATCTTCCGCGAACGCATCCGTGCCAATGAAATTCTGCTGGTGGTGCTGGTCAGCGTCGGCCTGATTCTGGTGACTCCGGCGTTCGATCTGGGCAGCGGCGCCACCGTTGGTTTGCTCTGGTCGGTGCTGTCGGGGCTGCTGTTCTCATTGCTGTCGCTGACCAACCGCGCCAGCTCCGGACGCATTCCGGCGGTACAGGCGGCGCTGTGTCAAAACGTGGTGGTGGCGCTGTGTCTGCTGCCGGTTGCGGCGCCGCAATTGAGCGAAGTGCGCGCGCTTGACTGGTTGTGGATCGCCCTGCTCGGCGTGTTCTGCACCGGCGTCGCCCACAGCCTGTTCGTGGCCAGTCTGGCGGTGATCAAGGCGCGTACCGCAGCGGTGGTGTTCGCGATGGAGCCGGTCTACGGCATCACCGTCGCCTGGCTGCTGTTCGATGAAAACCCGACGCCGAAGATGTTGATCGGCGGCGCGCTGATCATTGTCGCCATCGTCGTCTCGGCGCGGATGTCAGGCAATGCCGACAAGAAAACCGTCGCCGCCGAGGCCGCGTCTCACTGAGTGCGGTCGTTGTGGCCGAGGTCGCGGTCAGGATCAATCTGATCGCGAACCCGCTGTTTCAGCACCTTGGCTTCCGGAAAACCACCGTCGGCCTTGCGCTCCCAGATCTGCACACCCGCGCAGGTAATCTGAAACACCCCGCCAGTGCCCGGCACCAACGAGACTTTGCCGAGGTCGTCGCCGAAGGTGCTGAGCAACTCCTGCGCCAGCCACGCGGCGCGCAACAGCCATTGGCATTGCGTGCAATAAGTGATGACAACTTCTGCTTTTGCGACAGTCATGTTCGCTACAACTCCTGAGACAGAGGGCGCCGCTATAATAGCCGGCTTTACCGCTTGCCCCGAGACTCACAATGCGCCGTCTGCTGTTCTGCCTGCTGCTTGGTTTTCTGCCCCTCTTCGTCCATGCCACTGAAGCGCCGCGCCCGAAAATCGGCCTGGTGCTGTCCGGCGGCGCCGCGCGCGGGCTGGCGCACATCGGCGTGCTCAAGGCTTTGGAAGAGCAAGGCATCAAGATCGATGCGATCGCCGGCACCAGCATGGGCGCGGTGGTCGGCGGCTTGTACGCCTCGGGTTACAAGATCGACGAGCTGGAAAAACTCGCGCTGAACATCGACTGGCAAGCCGCGCTGTCCGACGCGCCACCGCGTGAAGACGTGCCGTTTCGACGCAAGCAGGACGACCGCGATTTTCTGGTGAAACAGAAACTCAGCTTTCGCGACGACGGCAGCCTCGGCCTGCCGCTGGGTGTGATTCAGGGGCAAAACCTCGCGCTGCTGCTGGAAAGCCTGTTAGCCCACACCAGTGATACCCGCGATTTCGACAAACTGCCGATCCCCTTCCGCGCCGTGGCCACCGACATCGCCAACGGTGAGAAAGTGGTATTCCGCAAAGGCCATCTGCCGCAGGTGATTCGCGCGAGCATGTCGATCCCCGCTGTGTTCGCGCCGGTCGAACTCGATGGCCGGTTGCTGGTGGACGGCGGCATGACCGACAACATTCCGCTCGATGTGGCGCGGGAAATGGGCGTCGACATCGCCATCGTCGTCGACATCGGTACGCCGCTGCGCAACCGCAAACAACTGACCACCGTGGTCGACGTGCTCAACCAGTCGATCACCCTGATGACCCGGCGCAACTCGGAAGAACAACTCGCCGCGCTGCACGCCGATGACGTTTTGATTCAGCCGGCACTGGCCGCCTTCGGCGTCACCGATTTCGGCAAGGCCCAGGAAATGATCGACGCCGGCTACCGCGCGACCAAAGCCCTCGACGCCCGCCTCGCACAGCTCAGACCGATTGAATCCCAAGACGCCGAACTCAACGCCGCCCGCTCGCCGGGCCAGCGCACGCCGGTCATCACCGCCATTCGTGTGGAGAACGATTCGAAAGTCGATGATGACGTGATCCGCTACTACATCCGTCAACCCATCGGCGAACCGCTGGATCTGGGCCGACTGCATTCGGACATGGGCACCTTGTACGGCCTCGATTACTTCGAGCAGGTGCAATACCGCGTGGTGCACAAAGGTCAGGATCACACCCTGGTGATCAGCGCGCGCGGCAAACGCAGCGGCACCGATTACCTGCGCGTCGGCCTCAATCTGTCGGACGACATGCGCGGCGACAGCGCTTTCAACCTCGGCGCCAGCTACCGCGTCAACGGCATCAACCGCCTCGGCGCGGAATGGCTGACGCGTGCGCAGATCGGCGACAAACAAGAGCTTTACACCGAGTTCTATCAGCCGCTGGACGTCGGTTCGCGCTACTTCGTCGCGCCGTATGCATCGTTTGAAGCGCAGAACGTCGAGTCGATTCTCGATAATGATCCGATCGCGCAATACCGCGTCGAGCGCTACGGTTTCGGCCTCAACCTCGGCCGGCAGATCGGCAACAACGGCGAAGTGCGTTTCGGTGTTGGCGAGGCATGGGGCAAGGCTGATGTGCGCATTGGTGATCAGGATCTGCCGAGCGAAAGCTTTAACGAAGGCTTCTACTCGCTGAAGTACTCGTACGACTCGCTGGACAACGTTTACTACCCCCACGAAGGCAAGGACATCAGCCTGACGCTGACGCAATTCGAACCCGGCCTGGGCTCGGATACACGTTACCGGCAGTGGGATTTCAAGATCGACAAAGCCATGAGTCATGGCCCCGACACGCTGATCCTCGGCGGTCGTTACGGGCGCACGCTGGACGACGCCAATGTGGTGACATCGAGCTTCCTGCTCGGCGGCGCGCGGCAGTTGTCAGGGTTCCGGGAAGATGCGATTTCCGGGCAGAACGTCAGCCTGATGCGTGCCGTGTATTTCCGCCGCCTGACGCCGCGTTCGTACTTGCCGCTGGACTTCCCGCTGTACGCCGGTGCTTCGCTGGAGCGTGGGCGGGCGTGGAACAATGACAATGAGTTCGACAGTGGTTATATCAATGCGGCGAGTGTGTTTATCGGGTTTGACACGCCGCTGGGGCCGTTGAATTTCACGTATGGGTTGAATGATGCGGATGAGCAGGCGGTTTATCTGAATCTTGGGCAGACTTTTTGATTGATATTGTTTGGTCTGGCCCCTTCGCGAGCAGGCTCGCTCCCACAGTTTGGAATGCGTTCCCCTGTGGGAGCGAGCCTGCTCGCGAAAGCGTCAGTACATTCACCCATTCAATCAGATCAGCGAATCCCGGCTAACAACGTCCGCGCCGTCTGCTTTAGCGGTTCATCGCCCTCTTTGAGCAATTCATTAAGCAACGCAATCGCACTGTCGATATCGCCATCATCAATGCAGTTCTGCGCCTGCTCAAGCTTGCCGGCGCCCTCCTCCACTTCAGGCTCTGACAGTTGCAAATCCAGCGGCTCCAGCGTCAACGCCTGCGGATCACCAAACTCATTGAGGAAGTCATCATCCAGCGGCTGCGCATCCGGCTCGGGAATCCATTCCAGCTCCGACTCCTCCGACAATGGCTGAACCGGCGCTGGAGGGTTGTCCTGCAGATCCCAACTGGAATCCATCGACAGCTCGCCCAGATTCAATTCGAAATCATCCACGGGCGGCGTGGGTTCGGGCTGAGCGGCAGCGATCGGTGCGGCCACCAGAACCGGCGCAACACTCGTCAGCTTCGGATGCCGATCGCGAACTGCCTGTAACTCGTGTTCATCCACTCCAAGCTGTCGCAAGTGGTTTTCCTGTTGCTCGTACGCGGCGTTATCGCCTTGGCGCCCTAAAACTTCGAGCAGTTGCACCCCGAGGTCGATGCGTTCCGGTTCTTTGGCCAAGGCATCGCGCAGTAAGCCGACGGCCTCGCCGAGTCTTCCGTAAGCGAGGTAAATGCCCACCGCTTCCAGCACATCGCCTGCCGCGGGTTCTTCGCGGTGTTCGGCTGAAGCGTGGTGTCTGAATGAATCGGGACTTTGCGTTTCCTCGGTGTCGGGCTCGATGCCAAGTGGCAGAGACGGCGCGGCAACGGTTTGCGTTTGTTGGCGACGGCGCACGATCAACCCGCCAATCAGCGCGACCAACAACAGCACTAATCCGCCCAGCAGCAGCCAGTTGGGCGAATCATCTTCCGTAGCGACTGGCGCAACCACCGGAGCGGGTGCTGGCGTCACCACAGCTGGCGGCGGTTTCTGCAGTTCGGCCAGACGCGTCTGCAATTCGCCCATTTGTTTTTTGCCGTCGGTGATCAGCGCCTGTTGCTCCTGCAACTTGGCGTTTTGCTCTTCGATGGTTTTTTGCAATTGTTGATTGAGCAACACGCTGGCGGCTAACTGTTCAGCGACTGCATCGTTGGCCGGTGCGGCGGGAGTTGGTGGCGGCGGAGCAGTTTCGCGCTTGCCTTGCGCGGCCTGAACCGGCGCGGTCACAGGCTCGACAATTGGAAACGCAGAGGACTGCGCGCGGGGATCCGGCTCATCAGTGGCCGGTTCGATTCCCGGCGTCCCTGGCGGATCGATCAGCACCGTGTATTCGCGCAGCAAACGGCCGTTGGGCTGATTGAGCTGCACGAGGAAATTGAGGAAGGGTTCGTTAACCGGTTTGCTGGACGTCACCCGGATCATCTGGCGATTGCCATGCAGGATCGGGATGAACTTGAGGTCGTTGAGGAAAAACACCCGCTCGACCCCGGCCTCAGCGAACTCATCCGCCGTGGCCAGACGCACCGACAGATCGTTTTGCGTCAGCCCGCCGACATCCACCAACGCGATATCGGCCTTGAGCGGCTGATTGAGGCTTGAATGGATCGTAATGTCACCCAGCCCCAACGCCATCGACCACGTCGAGTAACTGAATAGCCCGGCCAGCAGCAGCCATTTGCCACCACCGCGCCGTACCACGTGCCAACTTGCGAGCATGAGCATCCCTTAAATAAGCAAAACCGACTTCTATGCGTTCGCACATCCGGTACGAACACGATATTGCCCAGTAGTTCTTATAGTCGGCTCAGTGCGATCTCTCAAAAAATCGGCACAGGGTTGTGCCTCAAGATTTTTCCAGGTTGGTCAGAATGTGCGCGTGAACACGCATGCACACTTTTAAATCCGCCTCGTCGACGCCTTCGAACAATTCGTGGCGCAACTGCGTGGCAATGGTTTCAATTTGTTCAATGAGCGGCAGCGCGGGGGCGCAGAGGACAATTTTTTTCGCCCGACGGTCTTCCATCACGGACTGGCGTTGCACCAGGCCCTGGCTTTCCAGACTATCGAGCAAGCGTGCGAGGGTCGGCCCTTCAACGCCGACGCTCTGCGCCAGCTCACGTTGGGTCGGCGCCTCTTCGAACCGCGCCAGATGCAGCAGCACCAGCCAGCGCGCCTGGGAAAGACCCAGCCCGGCGAGACGACGATCCAGTTCGGCGCGCCAGCCACGGGACATCTGGGCCAGTTGCATGCCAAAGCGGTGTTGATCGGTTAACGGCATAAAACACTCACGGTTAGTCTGAAAAATAAGGAATTTCTAATTATTAGCCAGCTAAGCATGAGCCGCAGTTATAGGCAAGAGTCGCTCTGTACTGAATCGTTACATCTTGAAGCCCCTCACCCTAGCCCTCTCCCGGAGGGAGAGGGGACTGATTGGGGGATATTGGGGAATTACGCCGACGTGATAGTGCGGCGTTGAATCCATAATCGACTCGGTCATTCAGGTCGATGTAGGACGCAAGACACCTCGGTCGGCCCCCTCTCCCTCTGGGAGAGGGCTGGGCGGGCGGCGTTCCGATGAGGGCCTGCAGCAAATTACATCTCAAATTCCGATTGCAACGCCGCCCGAACGCAATACAGCACGCCTTCCGGCACGCGCCCGGCGAACAACTCGGCAATCTCAGCGACCGACGGCAACTCACCCTCGCCATCAAGAAACGCATCCTGCACTTCGCCCATCAACTCCTCAGGCAGATCCAGCGCCTGCTCCAGCGACAACTGCTGCTTGCCGATGGCTTCGGCGAGCATGGTGTAAACGTTCTTCTCCGAACATTGCAACTGACCGGCAATCTGCAACGGCGTCATACCCGCGCGGGCCAAAGTGATCAGCTCATGGCGCACATCGGCCACGACTTTCGGCGCCTCGACCTCGCCACCGAGCACTTCGAGGAAAGCATCGCCGTAACGCTCAAGTTTGCGCGCACCGACACCACTGACCCGGGCCATTTCCGCCAACGAAGTCGGTTGGCTGCGGAGCATTTCCAGCAACGTCGAATCCGGGAAAATAACGTACGGCGGCACGCCATGTTCTTCGGCGAGTTTGCGCCGCAACGCACGCAGCGCTTCCCACTGTTCGCGCTCTTCGCCGCGCACCAGTTGGCTGGCCGGGCTCTTGCTGCCGCTTTTCGCAGTGACTTGCGGCTTGAGGTCGCGGCGCAGCTCCAGGCTCACTTCGCCCTTGAGCAGCGGTCGGCAGCTATCGTTCAATCGCAGACCGCCATAACCTTCGTGATCGACATCCGCCAGGCCCCGCGCCACCAACTGACGGAACAGCGAGCGCCATTCGCTCTCGCTCAACGCCTTGCCAACGCCCCACACCGACAAATGCTGATGACCGAAGCTGCGGATTTTTTCGTTGTCCTTGCCCAGCAGCACATCGACCAAATGACCGACACCATAACGCTGGCCAGTGCGGAAAATCGCCGACAACGCCTGACGCGCAGGCTCGGTGGCGTCCCAGGTCTGCACGCCATCGACGCAGTTGTCGCAGTGGCCGCACGGCTCGGGCATGTCTTCGTCGAAATACGCCAGCAAGGTCTGACGACGGCAGCGGGTTTCTTCGCAGAGCGAGAGCATCGCGTCGAGCTTGTGCTGCTCCAGACGCTTGTGGCGCTCGTCGCCTTCGGAGTTTTGCAGCATCTGCTTGAGCATCACCACGTCTTGCAGACCGTAGGCCATCCACGCGTCCGCCGGCAGACCATCACGGCCGCCGCGACCGGTTTCCTGGTAATACGCCTCAAGGGATTTCGGCAGATCGAGGTGGGCGACGAAGCGCACGTTGGGCTTGTCGATGCCCATGCCGAACGCCACGGTGGCGACCATGATCAGGCCTTCCTCATTAAGGAAGCGCTTCTGGTTGAAGGCACGCAGATCGTTGGGCAGACCGGCGTGATACGGCAACGCCGGGAAACCCTGCTCGCTCAGGAACGTCGCGACTTCTTCAACCTTCTTGCGCGACAGGCAATAGACGATGCCCGCGTCGCTGCGTCGCTCGGCCAAAAACGCCAGCAACTGCTTGCGCGGCTGCTCTTTCGGCACGATGCGGTAAAAGATGTTCGGGCGGTCAAAGCTCGACAGGAAACGCTCGGCGTTCTGCAGGTGCAGACGCGTGACGATTTCTTCGCGGGTACGTTTGTCGGCGGTGGCGGTCAGGGCGATGCGCGGCACATCGGGAAACAGTTCCGCCAGTTGACCGAGTTGCAGGTATTCCGGGCGGAAATCGTGACCCCATTGCGATACGCAGTGCGCTTCGTCGATGGCGAACAGGGCGATGTCCAGGCTCTGCAGGAACGACAGCATGCGCGGCTGCACCAGACGCTCGGGCGCCAGGTACAACATCTTCACTTCACCGCGTTTGATTCGTGCGGCGAGGTCGCGCTGCTGTTCGGCGCTCAGTGTCGAGTTCAGCGCGGCCGCCGCGACGCCCAGCTCTTCAAGAGTGGCGACCTGGTCGTCCATCAACGCGATCAGCGGCGAGACCACCACTGCCAGGCCTTCGCGCAACAGCGCCGGCACCTGGAAGCACAGGGATTTGCCGCCACCGGTAGGCATCAGAACCAGTGCGTCACCGCCGCTGGCCACGCGCTCAATGATTGCACCCTGACGGCCACGAAAACTGTCGTAGCCGAAGATGTCCTTGAGGACGCGTTGAGCCTGTTCGAGCATAGAAACTCCAAAAATCACAAAAACATCCCTGCAAGGCTGGTTCATGACGGGCAAAGCTGCACCGCTGAATCGTAAGAACGCATTGCATGACGGCCGCAATGCGGGCAGGGATCGCAAAACGCGGCAGTATACCCGAGGCCTTCCCTGCACAGGGCGACACCCGTCGATACAATCTGCGATGCGCCCCTGTCTCCTGTAGGAGCTGCCGAAGGCTGCGATCTTTTGATGTGGTTTTTAAAAGATCAAAAGATCGCAGCCTTCGGCAACTCCTACAGGGGATTAGGTTGTTCTGCCCGGCAAATCTGCCGTGCGGCTGGCTTGAGCGCGCAAGAAGGCCTAGAATTCCCGCATTGTTTATTCCCCCAAGGTAGCCCCGTAATGTCCTTCGCTGAGCAACTAACCCGCCTGCAAGTCTTCCTCGACGCCGACGAGCTGCACGACGAGGCGCTGGATTACGTGGCCGCTCACGGCTACCTGACCGCCCTGTCGATCTGCTCGGACGTTGTGCCGGATCGCGAGTGGATCGACGCGCTGTTCGCCGAAGAGCCGCACTACAGCGGTGAAGCCCAGCGCGAAGAAATCGAAGCCACGCTGATCGGCCTCAAGGCGCACATCGCCCGTCAACTGGCGTCGGATGAAGAATTCGAGCTGCCGTGCGAACTGGATCTGGGTGAAGATCCGGACGATTCCGAACTGCGCGGCTGGTGCATCGGTTTCATGGAAGGCGTGTTCCTGCGCGAAGCCGCCTGGTTCGAAACCGCTGAAGAAGAAGTCAGCGAAATGCTTCTGCCGATCATGGTCGGTTCTGGCCTGTTCGACGAACAGCCTGAGTTCGAAGACATCGCCAAAGACGCCAACCTGATGGACGACATGATCGTGCAGATCCCGGAAGCCCTGACCGCGCTGTACTTGCTGTGCCAGGCGCCAGACGAAAAACCGGCGATCCTCAAGCCACGTCACCACTAAGATCCGGCCTATGGACAACCCCATAGGCAACCGCTCCCTGATGCTGCGCTACATCCTGCTGGCCGTCGGCTGGCTCAGCGTGGCATTGGGGGTGATCGGTATTTTCTTGCCTGTTCTCCCCACCACACCTTTCCTGCTGCTGGCCGCCGCGTGCTTTGCCCGCAGCTCTCCGCGTTTCTATCGCTGGCTGGTCGAGCATCCCCGGCTCGGGCCATGGATTCGTGACTATCTCGAAGGCAACGGCATTCCGCTCAAGGGCAAGGTCTACGCGATCGGACTGATGTGGGCCAGCATCCTGTTCTCGTGTTATCTGGTGCCAATGCCGTGGGCGCGCGGGTTTATGTTGACCAGTGCGGTGTTGGTGACGGTTTATATTTTGCGACAGAAGACCCTTCCCAAGCGCTGAGGCTTCCCGCTGACCGTTCGTCTTGAAACCACCCTACCCTGTCAGATCTGACAGGTGACGCCACACCCGTTTCCAGCCATAAATCACTCCGTTGCCCCACCGCTCAACGGAGCCGTCCATGCTTACCCCCAACCTTCCCGATGCCGAAACATTGATCCTCGACCAACTCGATATCCCCGGTAAAACCGGGCCGGTGTCGGAGTCACCAAAGGTCTGGGGCATCAATATTGCGGCGGCGTTGGGTAATTTCCCGCGTCAAGGCTTGCTCTGCCGCGCCGGGCCGTGGACACCAATGGAAATTGGGGATCAGCTCAAGGTGTTCTGGAACAAGGATGTGGAAGTCCTGCAGAAAACCGTTGGCCCGGCGGACGTCAACACGACGCTGCAAATGTTCGTGCCTTCGGCGCGCATCCCGGAAGGCCGGGCCGTCGGGTATTACAGCGTCAAGCGCCTCGGTCAGGCCTGGGAGCCGTCCGAAGACATGCAGGTACTGGTCAAACTCACCCGCCCTGGTGGTCATGACGACAACAACGATCCCGGCCACTCCAAGCTGATCATGCACTTGCCGCAGGACATCCTCGACGGCGGCATTGATAAGGAAAACGTGGCCGCCGGTGTTCCGGTCGCCATCGAGTCGTATCCAGACATTGCCGCCGGTGATGTGATTCAAGTGAGTTGGGGCGGTGTGTTTGTGCTCAGTGCGCCCCTGTCTCAGGATCAGGCGGACGGCAAGGTGCCGCTGGTGGTGCACGTCAGCGAGGCGGTCATTCGTGAGGCCGGGGATTCTGACGGGGTGGGTTTGTCCGTGGCCTTTGAGGTCTACGACAAGGTCGACAATCGCTCCGAGGACTGGAGCGCGGCACAACGGGTGGTGGTCGCGATCGACGCCAGCAGGCTGGAAGCGCCGATTCTCAAGGAAGCGCAGAGCAACGTGCTCGACATCGACCAACTGGGCGATGCCCCAGGCACGGCGCAGGTCTGGGTCACGACTGGCGGATCGTTCCAGCCCGGTGACACCCCGATCATCCGGGTCAAGGGCACGCCCGTGGAGGGCCTGCCGATCGATGTCGAGTTCACCGGCGAGCCGTTGACCAGCGTGCCCACCACCGCCGAAATCCCCATCGCCAACGCCGTGCTGCGGCAGATGGCCAAGTCCCAGATCGCCTTGTCCTATCGCCTGAAGAAGGCCAGCGGCGCGCCCGACTTGCCTTCCAAATCACAATTCATCAGCGCCATCGGTGCGATCAAACGCCTGGCCGCCCCCAAAGCACTGGACGCCGTGAATGGCGCGCTCGACCCGACGTTGAAACAGGTGCGCATCGAGATTCCGTTCGACACCTCATTTGACAAGGGCCAGGCGATCAAACTGTTCTGGCTCGGCACCCGCCCGGAACTCACCCCTTACCTTCCGGAACTGCCACTGTACCCGCTCACTGCGGGCGACATCAGTGCCGGCAAACCGCTGCTGATCCCCATCGACGGCGCGCATTTGACGCCGATCATCGGCGGCAAACTGGAGCTCTACTATCAGTTGCTGATCGAGGACGCCGCGCTCGGCGCGATGAACCATGTCAACGCCACCCATGCCATCCGCGAATCCATTCACGCCGATATTCTGCAGGTCGGCGAGCCACGCCTGGAACTGCCCGAACCCGTAGTGGCCGGCCTGATCGACGGCGCGTTACCCGGCGACACCGCTGGTACAACGTTGACGGTGAACTACCTCAACACGGCCAAGGGTGATGAGGTGATTTACGAATGGATCGGTTCGAAAACCGGCACGAAAACGGACGGGATCACGCTGTCGTCTTTGACTGAGGGCAAACCGGTTGCGTTCAGGATTGAGGCTGAGTTCATCAGCGGCAACAACAACGGAACGGTATTAGCGAAGTACCTCATCAAGCGTGCGGCGGGTGGGACGAGTTATTCGAATGCGCTGGAGTTCAGGGTTGGCAACGCGCTGGAAAATCCACTCCCGATCGCTCGACTTCCACAGGCTACGGGTAGCGGTGCCAGTGTGACTTTGGCACCGCTCGATGCCCAAACGGGTGCAAAGGTTATCGTGGCTTACGCGGGCATGAACGACGGCCATTCCATCCAACTGACTATGGTCGGCAAACCTGGTGCCGGTTCGCCGAGCATTCCGGCCAAAACCGGTTCAAGCAGCGGCAGCATCGAGTTTCTGATTGAACCGGAAGCCATTGCCGCGAACATCGGCAATGGTTCAACAACGTTTACGCTCACGTACGAAGTGACGCTGGGCAGCAACAAAATTCCGTCGCTGCCGTTGACGGTAACGATGACGCCGCTGCCAGCGGCGGAGCTGGACAAGCTATCTATCTTGCAGGCTGATGGCGATGAACTGGATTTGAGCAAAGTTACGGCGGGCGCCACCGTACGTGCGGGCGTGTGGGCGTTTATCAAGGCGGGCCAACCTGTCTGGTTAACGCTCAAGGGAAAGAACGCGCAGGGTGGCGAGCATAACCATGTGGTGTGGAAAGTGCCGGGGGCAGCGGTTAATCAGACTTGGATCAATGGGGGTAAATATGATCAGCCGGTGCCTTATACCTATTTTAAGGATCTGGCACATGGCACGGAGCTGGAACTCCATTTCAAGGCTGCGTTGACGTCGAGCCAGGTTGAGGCGGATGCGATTGTCGTGCCGGTGAAGCGTTACAGGGTCAAGGCTGTGGAGGATGTGAAACCGGTGATCGGCTCGGTGATCGACTCCAAAGGCGTCGCAATCCCTCAAAACGGTCTCACCGTTGATTCCAGTGTCAAGGTCAGCGGCACGGCGACACCCCATCAGACCATCCTGATTTACAACAACAGCGTGAGCACTGGAGGCTTCGCAACAGCAGATGCTCAAGGTAAATGGGAACGGGATTTGGTAGGACTGGCCCAGGGCGACTGCAACCTTACTGCTGTTGCGCAATACGGCAGCAATCCGGTATCGGTGATATGGAAAATCATCGTCACGCCGATGGTCACGCCGACCATTACCTCGATCAAGGACAGCAAGGGTGTCGAGATTCCTCCTGGCGGAATCACCATTGATACCAGTGTGACGATCACCGGGACGGCGAGTAAAGGGCAGAAGGTCGATGTGAGGGATGGCACGATCCCCAAAGACAAGCCGATTGCAGATCCGGTGACCGGAGTCTGGACACTTGTGGTTTCAGGATTGAGCATCGCGGCGCACAGTTTTACCGCGAAAGCAGAGTACGGCGCAGGGCCGGTGTCGGCGGCACGCACCTTAACCGTTGCAGCGCTCGCCACACCCACGATCACTTCAGTTAAAGACCCCTACGGTAAAGAAGTCCCCAACGGTTCCACCATTACCAATGACAACGTCACCCTGACCGGTACAGCCACGGCGGGTCTGGAGGTCGATATCTTCGACGGGACGACTCCCAAAGGCACTGCCACCGTCAACACCAGCGGCGTTTGGACACGTGGTGTTGGTGGCTTGGTCAACGGGCCGCACAGCCTGACCGCCAAAGGCATTTACGGCAGCAATCCGGTATCGGTTCCCCGTACTTTTGTTGTGGCAGATGCACTGGTTCCAGCGATTACTTCGGTGAAAGATTCCAAGGGCATCGACATCCCGCAAAACGGCACGACAGTCGACACTAACGTGACGCTCACGGGCACAGGTACGGCGAACCGTGCAGTGGATATATATGACGGCGTAACATTAAAAAATTCGGCGCCGATCAATGCCCAAGGGGTCTGGATCTACACCGCGGCAGGTTTATCCATCGCCGCTCACGCCTTCAAGGCAAAAGCCAAATATGGCAGTGAGACGGAGTCGCCAGTTCGAAATTTTACAGTTACAGCCAAACAAAACATAACGGAAGATTGGGAACAAACTCCACCCATAACCATCCCTCACTACCTCACTTATTATTCTCCCCGTCGTTTAGCTCTATTACTAGAGCCATTCGTAGCTACACCAGGGAGCTCAGGTATCTACTATTCAATCCCGAGCGTAGGACAAGTACTAGCGCTCCGGGCTGGAATTACTTGCTTTGTTACATTTCCCGGGCTTGCGGCAACATTTGAAATTGGGTACTACAATGGGCTAGACACCACAACAACACTCGTGGTTTATGACGAAAAAAAAACACAGCGATCTTTCGTGAAAACCTTGAACCAAATAATGGGAGTTACAAAACCAAAAAAATAGATATTGGAATAAACTGCCATTTTTTCTCTTTAATAGTCAATGGTACTTTAGGAGTTTCAGCAGTTTCAATAACAAGCATAACCTGGCTTCAAGTCTAGCGTTTGGAAACCGGGGAGGATTTATTCAAAAATAAATCCTCCCCTATACGTCACGTTAACTGCTTGTCCACATCTCAGAATTAATCAATCGGAACCAAATTATCCAACACCTGATTCACCGCCAGTTCCCCCAACATCACAACCTGCGCAATCCCCAACAGCGTCCGGCGATGAGTGCCTTCCAACATCCCCGCCAGATCGTTGATCATCACGCAAGCCGAACCGAGGCTCTC
This sequence comes from Pseudomonas sp. NPDC087804, assembly GCF_044742965.1. NCBI lineage: Bacteria > Pseudomonadati > Pseudomonadota > Gammaproteobacteria > Pseudomonadales > Pseudomonadaceae > Pseudomonas > Pseudomonas sp. NPDC087804. Next base: position 88,431 of record NZ_JBIUVN010000007.1, read on the forward strand.
ACTGGCGTCGGCTAATAGAGGTTCGTTCGCGCTAGCCGGGTTGACCATGAACAAACGGTTGGACACATAAGGTGCAGCCATGATTTCGGCGGTGGGTGGGCCGAGGTAGTGGTCGAGGGCGCGCTCGGCGGCTTCGTGGAATTTCTTTGAGTCGGATGATTCGTAGGGCGATGCCGGATCGGTGGCCGGTGGGTTTGGCGTTACTTTGAACATAGTTACTTTCTCAATAGAGGCCGCAACCATCCCGCTGCTAAACGTTTGGGTGGCAGCTGTACGCAAGTTAGCAGACCGGATAAGTAACAAAACCGGCGCGTCCGAAGACGCCATGCGCACAGCCACCATTTAGTGCAGGCGAAAAAACGCCTGACTGAATATCGCTCATGCAACCGTTGTTACCTATCGGGCTGCTAAACCCGATCACTGGAAATCAGTGACCCGATCCAAGTTACCGACCTGCCCCCAGGCGCACAAGCCGGCGGATTCTGTCTTACGCGTAGGCAATGGCGCAACGTTTTGTGGGCTTCAGGACGTAACACCCGGTGTCTTTTAAACGCGCACATTAAACGGCGCTCATTGCCTATGCCAATTAGCGAACCGTCCGACAGACTTCGTCGCCAACTCACCGACCGTTCGTCTCAAACCACCCCGCCCCTGTCAGATCTGACAGTAGCCAACTTGCTTCCCGTAATGCTCAATCACAAGACCCGGCGCGTCTGCCAACGATCGCGCCCCTCCCACAGCAAGGAAGCTTGCCATGCCCAGCCACTCGCCCTTTCTGTTCCCGCCATGCGATGACCAAAACGCGCCGTTTGCCCTGCGCCCCTTACTGATCGCGGGCATGGTGCAGCCGATTGTCGAGGGCGATGGCGGGATCAATATTGCCGTCGTCAGCGACCATGCCGAAGGCCTGCTCTGCTTGATTAATTCGTATCTGGGCATGCGCGCTGGCGACAGCCATGACATCTTTTGGGAAACCAAAGTGATTTTCCGCAAGACCGTCGAGCCCGGCGACGTCGATAAGCCGATGTACTTTTTCCTGCCCGTCGATGGTCTGGCCTCAGGTTGGGTCGAGCAGTGTTATTACCAACTGACTCGCGCCGGTGCAACGGCGCCGGACGACCCTTCCGTGCCCTTGCGATTGCTGGTCAAACTCTTTCGACCGGGCGGGCGCGACCGGGAACCGCATCTGCCGGATGGCCACTCGGAATTGAAGATTGTGCAACTGCCCCCGGATCTGGTCGACCAAGGTGTCATCGATGCCGCATGGGCGGAAAAAGGTGTGCTGGTGACGATTCCGTTCTACCCGGACATGACCCTGCGTGACTCGATTTTGCTGCGTTGGGGCAGTGTCGCGCTGACGCCTTATCGGGTCACGCAGGCGCATGTCGATCGACTGCAACCGATCGTCATCGTGGTTGATCAGGAGGCGATTCTGGCGGGCGGCGATGGCAAGAAGCTGGAGATCAAATACGACCTTTACGATGAAACCTGGAACTGGGCGGTGCGCCATTCCAAGCGCACCCACATCGACGTGGACGCCGGTGCCTGGCGACTGGACGCGCCGATCATCAAAGAAGCCATCAACGGGATCATTACCGTCCAGGATCTGAACAAGCAGCCGGTCACGGTTCAGGTGCGTGTAGCGGGTACGGATTTCGCGCGGGGCGATACGCTGACCATGACGTGGATCGGCACGCCGTTTAGCGGCCAGCCGCTGATTCACAGCGAGTCGCGCACGATCGAATCTGTTCCGGGCATTGTGGAAATAAACGTGCCCTACGAGGATGTCCGCGCCATTGCCATGGGCCGCGCCGATGCTTCTTATGTGCTGCGCAAAAACAGTGGTGGCCCGCCGTTGTCGTCCAAGCGCACGTTCGCCGATGTGGTGGGAGCGGTGGTGATGCTACCCGAGCCGACGATCCGCGAGCTGATCGGCGATACGCTCGAACCGGATACCCCGCTGGCGACTGTGGATGTCCGCTATCCGGGCATGGCCAACGGCGACTTGATCAATTTGATCTGGCTGGGCACTCAATCGGACGGCGTGCCTTATCCGCATGAAGAACAACACACGGTCACTCGCAATGAAGCTGAAGCGAAGCTCATTACTTTTCAGATCAAGAACCAACACATCAAAGTGCTTGATGGCGGCAGCCTGGATTTGTCCTATCGCGTGAGCAATGACAACGTGACGCTGTATGGCGTAAGCGAGTCCGATCGGCTGCTGGCCAAGGTTCAGGTCATTCACGCGACACTGCCGGCGCCCCAAGTTCCGGAGGCAACCAACGGTGTGCTCGACCCTGACAACGTCAGCGACAACGTCACCGTACTGGTGAATTTCCCCGGAACGCACAAGGATGACATCCTCACCTACTATTGGACTGGCCCCGGTGCCAGTACTTCCGACTGGGTTCCGATTACCAGCCTGATCATCGGCAAACCCGTGAGATTTCGACTGGATGCCCGGTACGTTCACGCCAATACCGGGCAATCGATCAAGGTGCGCTATTCGTTGCTGCGAGCAGCCACAAACCAGTTTGAATATTCGGCGGGGCTCGACCTGCTCATCGGCGAACAGGTCGGCGTTTTGCCTGCACCGACCGTTATTCAAGCCGCTGACGGCACACTGAACCCGATGGATGCATTGAAGGGTGTCGACATCAACGTCAGCTATCCCGACATGAAGCCTGATCAAGACATCATCCGGCTGAAATGGCTTGGCACGCCGGGCGCGGGAACTTCCGACGATCTGGAACTGCCAGGCGACGCCAGTGGTAGCGTCGCGTTTCACCTGCCTCCGACCGTGGTCGCTGCCAACCTCTCCAAGCGCGTCGAGGTTGAATACGAAGTGAAGCGTCATGCACGGCCAACCCCTTCGCAAACTCTGGATCTGTTGGTCTCGGGATTTCAAAACCCCGAAACCGAACTGCCCCGCCCCCTCGTCGTACAGGCAACGGGCAATGTCCTCGACTTGACGACGTTTACCGGCGATGCGACGACACGCGTGTCTGTCTGGCCGTTAATTGCGCTCAAACAACGCGTGTGGCTGGCACTCGAGGGGCAAACAAGCACCGGCACAGACCATCGAGTGATCTTGCTCGACGGCGTTGAAATGTCTGATGCGCAGGTCGGCAACGGGCTCAATGCAGGGTTACTCAGAAGCGAAGTGGTGAAATTGGGACATGCCACGTCGGCGAAGGTGATCTGCAAGGTTGCCTTCGATGGCGGGACGGTGGAATCGGCAGCGATTGTTTTTCCGGTATTGGAATTGACCGTTAGAACGCGTTACGACTACGTCACTCCAACGATTACCGAAGTGAGCGACTCACAGGGACAGGTTCCGGAGGGCGGTACGACTTTCGACAAGCAGGTGACCGTCAAGGGCACTGCGACCCGGGGAGAAAACGTTGCATTATTTGACGGGACGACGCCACTCGGGACGGCCGACGTTACCGACAGTGGGATCTGGAGCAAAGTGCTATCCGGATTGGCGGTGAAGAGCTACCAGATCATCGCCTCGGCACTGTACGACTCAGATCCCGTGGCGAGCAAACCTCGCGGGTTTTCAGTTGCGCAAGCCGTTGCGCCGACCATTGCCAATGTCACCGATTCCAAAGGCACTGTTGCCCATGGCGGCACCACGTTCGATCACTCTGTCACCGTCACCGGCAAGGCCAGTCCGAATCAGAAAGTCCGTCTGCGCGATGGCAGCACTTCGTTGGGCGAACCGACTGCCAACGCCTCGGGTGACTGGAGCCAGGTCGTCACTGGTTTGACTATCAAAGGTTACAGCCTCACCGCACTGGCGTTGTATGGCGATGGTGCGGAGTCTGCGGCCCGAACCTTTACGGTGGCTCAATCCGTTGCGCCGACCATTGCCAATGTTACCGATTCCAAA
>NZ_JBIUVN010000007.1:92426-186481 GCF_044742965.1 Pseudomonas sp. NPDC087804
CGATGGCAGTACTCCGTTGGGCGAACCGACCGCCAATGCCTCGGGTGACTGGAGCCAGGTCGTCACTGGTTTGACTGTCAAAGGTTACAGCCTCACGGCGCTGGCGTTGTATGGCGATGGTGCGGAGTCTGCGGCCCGAACCTTTACGGTGGCTCAATCCGTTGCGCCGACCATAGCCAATGTCACCGATTCCAAAGGCACTGTTGCCCATGGCGGGACGACGTTCGATCGCTCTGTCACCGTTACCGGCAAGGCCAGTCCGAATCAGAAAATCCGTCTGCGCGATGGCAGTACTCCGTTGGGCGAACCGACCGCCAATGCCTCGGGTGACTGGAGCCAGGTCGTCACTGGTTTGACTGTCAAAGGTTACAGCCTCACCGCACTGGCGTTGTATGGCGATGGTGCAGTATCGCCAGAACGAACGTTTACCGTCACCGCCGCCTTACATGACTGCACAGATTTCACTCTTGGAAACTTCAACGGCTGGCAAACCGTACCGGCGGGCGCGAACATACTGAGAATTGAAGGCGATAACTACTTGATAAGAATGCCCAGATTGATACCGGAAGTAAGAAAAACCTTTACTTTGCAGGCCGGCCAATACCAATTTACTCTTCGAGCTCGTAGTGACGATTCACGAGCGATTCTGCAGATAATGTTCCAGGATCGAAACATATGGGATTTGACGACGACTTGGGCAAACTACCACGCGTCTCTCACACTGACGGGTACCAGAAACGTAACTATCCAGCTAGCAAATGCCGGTAGCGAAGGGACCTACATAGATTTCGATGACCTTTGCGTAAAACTCATGACATAAAGGAGTTAGTGATTAAAAAAGCCTCGCGACCTGCGAGGCTTTTTTCGAATGAGCGTCAGACGGTTTCGTTACCAAAACCAACGCACCCCCAGTGTCGCCCCCCACGGCTTCTCAATATGTTCCCCATTCGAGTAATCAAAGTCCGCATGCACCTGCCACTTCTCGGACATCGCCACTGCCACACCTGCGCCAAACTCGCCGCGTGTGCCTGACAGGTCATTGTTGAATACGTTGTCGTTGACCTTCACTTCATTATTCTTCGCAAACTCATGAGCGACCGCCATGCGCAGATAAGGCTGCGCAATACTGGCCTTGCCGAACTCGAAGTTACGGCCAACCGTAACGCCCGCCTTGCCGAGCAAGGAACGCGTAGTGTCGCCGTCGGCTGTCATGTCGTTGTCCAGGGTGTAGCGTTTGCCCTGAATTTGCACCGCAGACCATTGGGTGAACGGTTCGATGAAGTAGCCGTCGGCGAGTTTGAATTGCCGACCAAATTCCGCCGAAGCGCCGAGGCCCCAGTTGTCGTAATCACCCTTGGCGCGGGTGGCATCGCTGAGGTTAACCTTGGACTCGTTGCGGAACCGGTTGAACTTGAGCACACCGTCGAAGTAGTAGCCGGTGTCGGCGTCCAGCCAGGTTGCGTAGGGCCCGACGTAGTAGCTTTTTACGGTGCCCGTGGTGCCGTGATCGAGATTCAGATCCGACTTGCTCGTCCCCGCCAGCACACCGACCAGCCACTGACTGTCGCCGACTCGCGCATCGGCGCCCAGCGAGATCCCTTGCTGATTTTGCTGATAGCCCACGCCCGAGCCATCAGCGACGTTGTACTGGCTGCCATAGGTGCGCATCCAGCCGCCGGACTGACCACCGTTCAAACGCAGTTCGCCCATGCGGGTGCGCAGTGACGACTGTTCGCCATACCAACTGGTGACCGGGGTGTTGAACAAGGCCAGAATCGACTGAGCACCGGGGCTGATGACTTCGGTGGTCGGATCGAGGTACCACTCTTTGCCGCCCTCGGCATTGGTTCGACTGGCCAGGCTGTAAGACCAGGTGCCGAGATCCACCGCACGATCGCCCGCCAACGTAAAACTGGCGCCATCGGTGGTGCCGGTACGCACCAGTACAACCTGCTCGGGGGCTACCGCATCCAGCCCGGAGGCCGCGACGGCAAGCCCGTAATTCCCCGTCGATTGTCCAGCCACTATGAGTTTGTCACTCTCGCCGCTGCCAAAATCGCCCTTCATCACAAACGTACCGGTGGTACCTGCCAACGTGCCGACGTTGAGTGTGTAATAAGTGCTGGTTGCCTCGGCAGCGCCAAACGTGACGCTGCCACCATTCATGGCCAACGTACCAATGTTGTCGTTACCCGTCAGCGTCCAGTTTGATTGGCTTTTGATGTTAACGCTGTTGACCTTGTCGAGACGCCCGGTGAGTTGCGACTGATTTTCCAGGGTGACCGACTCAGTGGTGTTTAACCCATTGACCAGTACGTCACCTGTCATCTGGCTTTGATTGAGCGTCAGATTGGCGGTGCTGTCATCGCTGATATTCAGGTTGCCGAGAAACGTGCTGTTGTTCAGCGCCATCTGCGTCGTCGAGTTACCGGCGACCCGGACATCGCCGGCGAGTTGACTTTGATCGAAGTTCAGATCGACGTGGCTGCCACCCGCGATGTTCACATTGCCGGTGAGTACGCTGTTGTTGGCAAAGTTCACGGCCGTCGTGTCGGGCAGGCTATCGATCAGTACATCGCCTTTCATCTGGCTCTGATCGAAGGTCAGGCCAGCGCTGCTGTTGCCGGTGAAGCTGACGTTGCCTTCCAGATTGCTGCCGTTGGCAAACACGAGGGTCGCGGTCGAGTCATTGACCAACACGTCGCCTGTCATTTGAGACTGGTCGAAGATAAGGTCGCCCTTGCTGTTATCTGCGATATCGATATTGCCGCGAAGTTCGCTGCGGTCAAGGTGCAGGGCAGTGGTGGAGGCTTCACCAACCAGCACGTCGCCCGCCATAAGACCATGTTGGAACGCGAGATTGGCCGTGCTGTTGTCAGCGACGTTCAGCTTGCCTTCAAGCGTACTGCCGACCACCTCCATCGTTACATTCGAAGCTTCCTGAACGTCCAGCAAGATGCCATTGCCGGAAAGCAGGCGTGTGTAATTAAGCACTTGAATATGAGAGGTCACCCCGGATGTCGCGAGGATCGCCGCGCCGGTCTGTCCTTGCACCTGGACATTATCAAGAATCACGTTGGCGCCGTTGCCTATGCCTTGAGTGTCGGGCCGTAAGCGAATGCCATGCAAACCACCCATGATGCTGCCGCCTTTGGCATGCACTTCTCCCCCAAAGGAATTCAGGCCCACCCCCGTCGCCGCAGTGGCCGTGAGGTGAGTATCGGTCATGACGGTCGTGCTGCCGCCGGACGTTTCGAGCCCTGCCGTTCGGCCAGTGATCTGGCTACCACTGATTACTGCGCTGGAGCCGGTGGGGCTGCCCGCCACCCGATTGACCGACATACCCATACGATCACCCGTCACAATGGCATCGGTCAGACTGGCACTGGCGTTGGTGACGGATACGCCGGCGTTGCCGGAGCGTCCGGCATAGGTTCCACCTACTGCGTTAAGAACGGATCCGCTGTTTATTAACACCTCGAACGTATTGGCACCGTTGGCATTCAATACACCGCCGTTGCGTGCGAGGTAGTTGTCCTGCGCCGTAGTCTGATCAATATTCAGCGTTTCGCCCGCTTCGATAAAGGTCGCTGCACACACTAGGGGGCTTGAAGAAAAAATGGGGACCAAGGTTAACCAGATAAAGTTTTTACTGATCAATCCTAACGAAAATTGAGGTGTACAAACGCCCATGAAACCTCCTTGAAACTTTCAGAAGACAAGCCTTCCCACGAATCAGATGATTAAAACGAGCGCACGATACAAGGAATCAGGTAATTACTCTGTAGGACTAATCTTAAGTTAAGCAAGAATTCACCTCCGCAAATGTAAGAAATTGACAGACGACAAAGCCCCCCGCCTGTCAACTTCAAAATTCACACAAAATATTTAAGGAAGAGGGCAGAAACCACCTTCATTATTGATCATTACAACCCTGACCTTATGTGACCCTCCCGATCGATCATGGCCATCAATCTCAGCGACATAGCTGATTTCCCCTTCTCCATCGCCGATCGTTTTCAGCGCTGTTTCGAACGGCAAATAAACCTCAAACCCAAGAACATGCTCTAGCCCCTTCAGCTCTTTTTCAAACAGAAAATCCTCAATGGGATCAGCATCTGGATCCGAGGACTTACCAACCCACTTGAACTTTAATTTCATGTTCGGTGCAAAATCCGTATCACCGTCAACTTTAACGATGGCACCCCAGCCCACCACCGGAATACTACGAAGTGAACTGCAGTTAAGGAACTCGCGATTGGCAGGATTGGTGTACAGATTCAGAATCTTGGGAGCTGGCAAGACGATTGGAATAATATAAGCGTCCACCGCGGTCGGTGGCGACGGGTTTTCATTGTCACCATTTGCCGTTGGGTTGGAAATAACATACCGCGCTGACTTAATACCATTACCACTGTCCAGGAACACTGCCTTGGGCAGTTTGAAAGGAATTTTAAATCCTGCGACCTCCGTCCCGTCAACCTCGTATTGCCCGTTGGGCGGTGGCACCTTAACGCCTTCCCAGACAAGATCGACGATATCGCCGTCCTTGTAACCGGTGTAAATAGTCAGATCAATATCAATATCATTGCCCACGTCCGCTTCTACCAACTTGTCATTGCCGGTGCTGCCTTTGACAATCAGTTTTGTCAGGTTCGGATTGCCCAACTCCGGATCGGGCTCAGGGTTAACCGGACCTGCAATAGACAAGTCAACCTTGAGGGGCACTGCGGTTCCTTCGGGATAAGGTTTGCCCTCCCGTAAAATCTCGTAAGTAAGCGTTACGTCTTTCGGCCCGGGATCAGTACCCTTCACATCCAGAAACGGCACATCAACAATCACCGCAGTCTTACCGTCAGTAGGTTTAGGTGGTTGAATTTTCCCATCAAAGGTTACGCGAACGGCGTCCCCTGGAATGCCATTATCAAACACCGGAATGACGACCCCTAACGAGGGAACTGCATCGTCCAGATCTATCAGATCATCATCTTCATGTAGTGGAACCTCTGGAGGCTTCAAAGCACTTGGGGTGGGTCGAAGCTGAATGGTGAATGTAAACGGATTGGATGACGGCCCGATATTGCCGACCCGATCTTCGTATTTACAATAAAAAATATGCTGGCCTTCGCCCATCGTTTCGATAATGTTTTTTTCAATTTTTATTTCAATGGGTAACGTCGTGTCTTCGACAACTTTATAAGAACCCACCGACACACCAGGGTCGCTCTTCCCATAATATCCGTTGTAAATATCACCTGGCTTAATATCACCTGGGGCATCAAGCGTCATGGTGATGCCATCGAGGTCAGCCAGAATATCTCGTGTCACCAGACCATCAATAACTTCAACCGGAGGAGTACCCGGCGTAGCGGGTAATCCAAAACCGGGAGCGGTAGTATCGATAAAAAATATCAACGATTCTGATTGACTGTCATTACCCCCGTATTCGATTTTGTAAGACAAATTGAACAACCCTGACGTCGTCGTAAAGGCTCCGCCCAATGTCATTAGAAATGGATTGTCTGGCACCATTGGAAGGTCTACCCATCCCCCAAACGGTACCCCGTCTTTACAAAGGGAGATAAATGTTTCATCGGGTTTTGCGCCAGGAGGAACTTGCACATCATTAAGTTTAACGGGGCAGTCTTTCCCCTGAAGGATAACTGGCAACTTGTGAATATCGTCCCCCGCGATCGGGCCCAACATCCCTTCAACTTGCGGCGCCGCACCGGCTGTCAATAAAGACTTACGCAAGGCACTCAACTGTTTGCGAGAAGATTTTTTTGCCGCCGACAACTCTTTAAAATAAGTCATAACCGATCTCCTGATCAAATAGACGCGCCAAGTCATTTGCTTCCACTACTGATTGACGAAGCGGACTCGGCATTCACTGCATTACACGATTTGAAACTGCTTCAGTCTTCCTGACACACATCATTAGTTGGCGAACAGATGTCGCCGCTGGGCATAGTCCGGTTGATGATGACAAAGTCCGGTCGAGACGTTCCGCGCCCGCCTCCTGACTTACGCAATTTGTAATACACCAGTGCGGAACCGTTATTGACCATGGGGGCGATCAACCTGTCGTAATCCGCAACGACAATATCGATGTCTGTGCCAGGCACCCGTGTCGGCAGCGGGTGTTCAATTTCCCGGTAAGTTCCGGGAATAGGTCGTGTACCGTTGGGCCCCGCGCATCCCTGCCATATAACAATGAGCGTATCGCCCTGCTCGATATTCGGGTCGGCGGGAATTCTTACCGTGACGCCCTCCCACAATCGGGGTCTGGCGCAACAATGGAGCACGCCTTCCTTTCCGGCATGGGGAAACAGTGGTTCCTTCATGTTGTCGATGACGACAATGTCGACCCTGACATGGGTCGGTAGCGACTGTTGCTGATTCACTCCGTTGTCGGTGGTGTAGAACACCGGCAAGGCCGGATTCTTTTTATCGCTGTCGATTACATGCCACGGCACGATAAAGGAGATCGGTTGACCGGCCACATCGCCAGGCTGAACTTTGTACTGAGCAACAGCCCCTGTGTAACTGCCCCAGTGAAGTTCCAGCAACTGTCCCGCTTCGGGTGCGTCGTACAGCGTCAGTGACACAGTGGCCGGGAATCCGTGATCCTCAGTGAGCAACGTGTTGAGGGTGGCTGAATGCTCCCCATACACCTCAACCAACGCGAGGTCTTCATTAATCAGGGCGGGTGCCTTGTCATGATCCTGGCCCGCCAGCGTCAGGTTGACTGCGACCGATATCTCTGGCGAAGGCCTTCCGTACGCCGCTCCCGGCCTTATTTTGTAGTAAATCTTTGCTCGAAATGGCCCGTCGCCTCTGTCGTGCAACGCCGGCCAGGGCACGGGGGCTTTCAACGGAAAACCGGCAAGATCCACGGGAATCTCGGCAAGCGCGATACCGTCCCAGAAAACCGCGACCCATTGCGCGGAATCCGCAAGGTCGTATTGATCGATCTCAACAAACAGCCCGTCCCGGGCCTGCTGCCGATCCACCAGACCTCTGGCGGACAGCGGAACCCTTGGAGGTGGCAGGGCACCGGGAGCGGGAGTCAGATCAACATTGATCGGCGAAAGAAAGGAGTGTCGCCCTTCATTCCCCGCGCGATCTCTGAGGAAGTAATAAAGGAAGCGTTTACCCGCGCCACCAGCACGAATTTCATCGGCGTACACCGTGATGTTCAGGCGTTTCGCGGCGATGTCTTCGGCACTGAATTCCTGCTCACGAACCGGGGTCTCGGTGTCCGGAGGGTCTTGCTCCGATGTCCAGTAATACACTGCCCGATCGCCGCTTTCGGCGTCGATATACCAAGGCACCAGCACGTTGACCTCACCCTCTTGCTCCAAGAAGATTTCGTCGACAGTGCCGCCCAATTCGGCGGGGAATATCACGGCCCCTGGCTTGTTGCCGAAATTGGGCTTGTTGGTATCGATCGTCAGGGTTTTACGGTCTCCGGGGTTCGGATTACTGCCGTAAATGGAGACGCGGATCGCCACTTCATACACGCCGTGCGACAGAAGATCCCGGGGCACATAAAGGGTTTGTGGCCAGCTGATGGGGTCGCTGGTCGGGTACCAACGCTCATCGACGTTATTGAAGACCCCGCCTTTGGGCATAAAACCCAACTCAACAAGGTCGAGCTCACCCGGTGCCATTCCTTGGCCGAAGTCTTCGAAGGTCACCGCCAGCCTGTCACCCAATGCTGTCAGCGGCAGCAATCCCTTGGGATCATCCGGATCGAGCACAGCGGGGACTTTGGGTGCTTCCATCGCGGCAGCTATTTCAGCGAGGCCATCGATCGGCGGCTCGGCAGGATGTTCATGCTTGTCCATTTCCCGGCCTTCCCTTATGAAAGTTGCGGAGCGGCGCGATTTGCGCCGTCAATGCATGGCTTCATTTAATGCGCGAGGGCAGGTTCTGACTACTGTCAGAAATTACAGGTTTTGCGACCGTTCGTCGGAGAACTGCCCACCTGAGCTTCCTCACACGCCGGGAATATCATTGAGATCCATTATTTTCAGACGTAAAAAAACCCGCCCTCCCTTTCAACCGGGAGCGCGGGTTTTGTCGTTTCAGCCTCGGATCAGACGGTATCGACCTTCAACGAATGATCGTTGAGCATGCCGGTGATGATAGTCGCCGTGTCGTGCCCGCTGGCAATCATCCCGCCGGCCCCCGGTGTTACACCGTAGTGGCTGGCGAGGTTGACGCCGGCCAGGTCGATGGTCTGGTTTGGCGTGGCACCGGCCATGGCGCTGACGTCGATGCTGGTGAGCACCGACGCGCCCGTGCCGGTGACGGTGAAGTGCAGGTAGTCATCGAGCGACGCCGTGGTGCCGTTTTCACCTTGCAGCAGTTGCGACAGGTCGAGCTTGTCGGTGCCGGGGGTGAAGTCGGTGATGGTGTCGTGGCCGCTGTTGCCCTTGAGGTACTGGAAGGTGTCGGCCCCTGCTCCGCCGGTCAGGGTATTGTTGCCCAGGCCGCCGATCAGCAAGTCGTCACCGCCGCCGCCGTTGAGGATGTCGTTGCCCAGCCCACCATTGATCACGTTGTTATTGTTGTCGCCGGTCAACGTGTCGTTGAAGTTCGAGCCGACGAGGTTTTCGATGCCCGTGAGGGTGTCAGTTCCGGCACCGAGGGTGTTTTGCGCACCGAGCAGGCCGAGGTTGACCGTGACGCCGGCGGTGGCGTGGGCATAGCTCGCCGTGTCCGTGCCGGTGCCGCCATCGAGAAGGTCATTGCCCGGGCCGCTGTAGAGCAAATCGTTGCCGGCGCCGCCGTGCATTTCATTGTTGCCGGAGCCTGCGGTAAGCACATCGTTGCCGTCGCCGGCGTTGATGATGTTGTTGCCGGTGCCTGCGACGAGGATGTCATCGCCGGAGGTTCCGGTGAGGGTGTGGCCGTCCTGATAGCTGATGCTGACGTTGGCAGTGTCGCTGCCGCCATGGTTGTCGTTGGCGGTGTAGGTGCCGTTGAAGTCCGGGGTGATGTCGTGGGCCCCGGCGTAGTTGAGGGTCATGGTCAGTTGGTAGTTTTCCGCCGCGTTGGGGTTACCGCCGCCGCTTGGATCGGCGATGTTGGTGATGTGGATCTGATAGGTCCCATTCGCGGCTGCCGTCAGCGTTTGCCCGTCTGCCAGCGTGGTGTAAGCGCCGCCGTTGATCGAGTACTCCATGGTGACGTGACCGGCCGCCAGGTTGTGATCCAGATTTAGGGTCTCACCCTGACGCAGATTGACGGTGATGCGGTCTTCATCGTTGGCGTTGCTGTTGGTCACTGCGCCGAGATAGCCGCTGACCACCAGCACTGCGGTCATGGTTGCCGCGTTGGCACTGAACGAATTGCGCACGTTAGCCAGGTTCTGGTTGGCCGCGGTATTGGCGTTGGTGCCAGTGAAGTTGATCGCCCCGGTGCCGGTGAAGTCCGCCGCTTTCGAGATCCAACCGGTATTGAACGTCGTTGGCGTGGCGTTGAGCGTATCGCCATTCGGATCGGTGTCGTTGGCCAGTAACAGTTCGCCCGGCACCACCACGTTGCTCGACAGCACGTTGGTGATGACGTGATCGTCCGCCGCCACCGGCGGCGCGTTGGGGATCACTTTCACGGTCAGTGTCGAACTGGCGAGGTCGCCGTCGTTGTCGCTGACGGTGAAGCCGATGTTCTCGGTGATCACCACGGCGGTGGTTTTCTGCGAGGTGTAGGTGTAGTCGCCGGTATCGAGGTTGATCACCAGCGTGCCGCCATTGTTGGTGGCGATGCTCACCGAATTGTTCACGGTGTTGAACGTGCCGTGGTTGGTGCCAACGTTAGTTAACGAACCCTGCCCGCTGAGCGCTTTCGGATCGTAGGTGTAGGTGGTGCCGTCGACGACGATGGTTTTGATAAAGCCGCCATCCGCGCCGAACGTACCGCCCTCGCCCAGTAGCGAACCGGTGACCGGTGCGCCGACCACCGTGCCCGAGAGCACCGAGTTGAGTTGGTTGAGATCTGTCACCACTACAGCGTTGGTGTTGGTGTGGGTGATGCCGTCGTACGCCACTGGATCGAGGTTGGCGTTGCTCACGCCGCTGCCCAGACCGATCGCGTAGTTACGGATGTTGTTGGCGTCGAGGAAGGCTTTCAGCGCGGTTTCATCCGCCGTGCCGATTTCCTGGCCAGTGGTCGGTTTACCGTCGGAGAAGAAGTAGCCAACATTCTGCGCGCCGGTGAGTTTGCCCGAGGTGTTGAACGCAGTCTGCATGGTCGCCACGGCGGCGTCGTAGTTGGTGCCGCCGCCCGCGGTCAAACCCGCCAGTATCGTCTTGGCAGTGGCGATATCGACCCACACCGAGGTGCGATCGGTAGCGCTGCTGCTGAAGGTCACCAGTTGCACCTTCACGTCGCCGAGATCGTCGTATTTGTCGAGCAAGGCACTAATGGCCTGCTTGGCCAGCGCCAGCCGCGACAGACCCGGCACGCCGGAGGCGTCGGCCATACTGCCGGAGATGTCGAGGACGATCAGCAGGTTGGAATCGATCTCCACCGCCGCCACCGAACGATCGGAAGCCACGGCTTTTGGCACGTCATCGACGATGTTGACGACGATGGTGCTGGTGGTGCTGTTGCCCAGCGCATCGGTGGCTTTGTAGGTGAAACTTTCGCTGAGGGTGTTCGCGCCGTCGTTGGCGTTCGGCGAGGTTTTCGGCGCCGAAGTCAGCGTGTAGGTGTAGGTGCCGTCGGCATTCAGCTGGATCTGCCCGTAGCTGCCGGTGGCGCTGCCGACCAAGGTGTAGGTCAGCGCGCCGCTGCCGCCGGTGACCGCGCCGACCAGCGTGCCCGTCGCGGTTTCGCCGGTGTTGGTCGGCTCGCTGCCGGTGACCGTGCCGGCGGCCAGATCCTGGCCGTCCTTGGTCAGGTCGAGGGCTTTTTCGTAGACCGTGACGTCCTGATCGACCGAGGCAATCAGTTTGCTGTCGGCGACGTTGATGGTGATGGTCGTGGTGCTTTCATCGCCGTCGCTGTCGCGGATGGTGTAGGTGAACGTGTCGGTCGCGCCCGCAGGGCTCACCGAGTTCGGGTTGCTGTGATAAACAGCGTTGCCCGCAGCATCGAGGGTCAGGTAACCGAAGTTGCCGTTGATGTTGCTGTTGAGCCCGCCGATGGCCGAGGTGCCGGTGTTGCTGCCGGCGCGCACGCCGACCACCGCCCCGCCTGTTGCTGCGCCATCGGCGCCGGTGACGTCATTGCCCAGCACGCTGATGTTGACGGTACCGCCCTCGGCCACCGAGCCGGTGTCGGCTTTGGCGGTCGGCAGGTCATCGATGATGTTGACGTTGATCTGGCCGTTGGCAGTGCTGCCGTCGGTGTCCGTCGCCACCACGTTGAAGTTCTCGGTGAGGCTGTTGGCACCATTGGCGTTCGGGTGGGTTTCGTTGTCGACCAGGGTGTAGCTGTAACTCACGACACCGGTGGTCGGGTTGTAATTAGTGATGGTGAAGGTGCTGCCCAGCGGCGAAACCACCGATTGCGGGAAGCCTGCGGCGACACCGTTGGTCACCACGGCAATGCCGCCGACCGTCAGGGTTTGCAGGCCGTCGAGGGCGGTCACGGTGAAGGTGCCGCTTTGGGTCAGCAAGGCTGTGTTCGGGCTGGTGCCGTCGCTGAGGTTTTTCTCGTAAACGGTGAGTTCGCCGCCGTTGACGTCGAGACCGTTGAGCACCACCGGATCGTCATTGTTGTGGATGTTCAGCACCAGGTTGGCGGTGCTGACGTCGCCATCGGCATCGGTCAGGGTGTAGGTGAACGTCTCGGTGCCGTTGCCACCGCCGTGCAGATTTTTGAAGTCGGCATCGGTGGTGTCCAGCGTGTAGGTGTACGAGCCGTCGGCGTTGAGCACCAGTTTGCCGTAGGTGCCGGTGAAGGTGCCGGGAGTAATCGGCCCGCTCGCGACCACGTCGGCGCCTTGCACATCGTTGGTCAGCACGTTGCCGGTGAGGGTCAACAGGCTTTCCGAAGCGCTGTTGCCGTTGCTGTCGTTCACTGCATGTGGCACGTCGTCGACGATGCTGACGACGATGGTGCTGGTGACGATGTTGCCCAGCGAATCGGTGGCCTGATAGGTAAAACTTTCGGTCAGGATGTTGGCGCCGTCATCGGCATGCGGCGTGGTGGTCGCCGGCGATGTCAGGGTGTAGGTGTAGGTGCCGTTGGGGTTGAGGACAATCTGTCCGTAGTTGCCGGTGGCACTGCCGACCAATGCATAGCTGATCGCGCCGACCGCGCCAGTGACCGAGCCGACCAGGGTGCCGGACGCGGTTTCGCCGGTGTTGCTCGGGTCGCTGCCGGTGACCGTACCGGGGGCCAGATCCGCGCCGTCCTTGGTCAGGTCGAGTGCTTTCTCGAACACGGTGACATCGGTGTCGCTGGTCGCATACAGTTTGCTGTTGGCGACGTCGATGGTGATGGTTGTGGTGCTTTCGTCACCGTCGGAATCGCGCACGGTGTAGGTGAATACATCCACCGCGCCCGGGCCGTTCACCGCATTGGGATTGCTGTGGTAGACGGCGTTGCCGTTGGCATCCAGGGTCAGGTAGCCGTAGGTGCCGTTGATGTTGCTGTTCAGGCCACCGAGGGCCGAGGTCGACGTGTCGGCGCCGGCACGCACGCCAACCACCGCGCCGGTCGCCGCCGGGCCATCGGCGCCGCCGATATCGTTGTCGAGCACATTGCCGCTGACGGTTCCGCCCTCTGCCACCGACGCGGCATCAGGGTGGGCGCTCGGCAAATCATCGACGATGTTGACGTTGATCTGGCCGTTGGCGGTGCTGCCATCGGTGTCCGTCGCCACCACGTTGAAGTTCTCGGTGATGCTGTTGGCGCCGTTGGCATTCGGGTGGGTTTCGTTATCGACCAAGGTGTAGCTGTAGCTAACGACACCGGTGGTTTCGTTGTAACCGGTGATGGTCAGCGTGCTGCCCAACGGCGTGGTGATCGATTGCGGGAAACCTGCGGCGACGCCACCGGTCACCACGTTGATGCCGCCGACGGTCAGGGTTTGCAGACCGTCGAGAGCAGTGACGGTGAAGGTGCCGCTCTGGGTCAGCGCCGGGGTATTGGGGTCGGTGCCGTCACCGAGATTTTTCTCGTAGACCGTCAGTTCGCCGCCATTGACGTCGAGGCCGTTGAGCACCACTGGATCGTCATTGTTATGGATGTTCAGCACCAGGTTCGCGGTGCTGGTATCGCCGTCGGAGTCGGTGATGGTGTAGGTGAAATTCTCGGTACCGTTGCCGCCGCCGTGCAGATTTTTGAAGTCGGCATCGGTGGTGTCGAGGGTGTAGGTGTACGTGCCGTTGGCGTTGAGCACCAAGGTGCCGTAAGTCCCGGTGAACGTACCGGCGGTCACCGGCCCGCTGGCGACACGGTCGGCGCCCTGCACATCGTTGGTCAGGACGTTGCCGGTCAGCGTCAGTTGGCTTTCCGACGCCGTGGTTGTATTGCTGTCGTCCAGCGCTTTAGGCAAGTCGTCGACGATGTTGACGTCGAGGGTCGCGTTGGCGGTGGTGCCGTTGTCATCGACGACGGTGACGGCGAACTGCTCTGGCAGATTGTTTGCGCCGTTGGCGGTTGGGTGCGCTTCGTTATCGACCAGGGTGTAGCTGTAACTGACGACGCCGGTGGTTTCGTTGAAACCGGTGATGGTCAGTGTGCTGCCCAATGGCGTGGTGATTGATTGTGGGAAACCTGCTGCTACGCCGTTGGTGACGACGGCGATGCCGCCAACGGTCAACGTGGTGACGCCGTCGAGTGCGGTGATGTTGAAGGTGCCGCTTTGCGTCAGTGCACCGGAGTCTGGTGCGCTACCGTCGCTGAGGTTTTTCTCGTAAACGGTGAGTTCGCCGCCGTTGACGTTGAGGCCGTTGATGATCACCGGATCGTCGTTGTTGTGGATCTGCAGCACGAGGTTTGCGGTGCTGGTATCGCCATCGGAATCGGTGATGGTGTAGGTGAAGGTTTCAGTGCCGTTACCGCCACCGTGCAGCGCTTTGAAATCGGCGTCGGTGGTGTTCAGCGTGTAGGTGTACGTGCCGTTGGCGTTGAGCACCAATGTGCCGTAAGTCCCGGAGAACGTACCGGCGGTGATTGGGCCGGCATTCGGGCCGGTAGGTACGCGATCGGCGCCTTGTACGTCGTTGGTCAGTACGTTGCCGGACAGGCTCAGCAGGGTTTCTGAGGCGGTGCCGGCGTTGCTGTCGTCCACGCCTTTTGGCAGGTCGTCGATGATGTTTACATCGAGGGTCGCATTGGCGGTGGTGCCGTTGTCATCGACGACGGTGACGGCGAACTGCTCTGGCAGATTGTTTGCGCCGTTGGCGGTTGGGTGCGCTTCGTTATCGACCAGGGTGTAGCTGTAGCTGACGACGCCGGTGGTTTCATTGAAACCGGTGATGGTCAGTGTGCTGCCCAATGGCGTGGTGATTGATTGCGGGAAACCTGCTGCTACGCCGTTGGTGACGACGGCAATGCCGCCCACGGTCAGCGTGGTCACGCCGTCGAGTGCGGTGATGTTGAAGGTGCCGCTTTGCGTCAATGCACCGGAGTCTGGTGCGCTGCCGTCGCTGAGGTTTTTTTCGTAAACGGTGAGTTCGCCGCCATTCACGTTGAGGCCGTTGATGATCACCGGGTCGTCGTTGTTGTGGATCTGCAAGACGAGGTTTGCGGTGCTGGTATCGCCGTCGGAATCGGTGATGGTGTAGGTGAAGGTTTCTGTCCCGTTGCCGCCACCGTGCAGCGCTTTGAAATCGGCGTCAGTGGTGTTGAGGGTGTAGGTGTAAGTGCCGTTGGCGTTGAGCACCAATGTGCCGTAAGTCCCCGCAAACGTACCGGCGGTGATTGGCCCGGCATTCTCGCCGATGACCACACGGTCGGCGCCCTGCACATCGTTGATCAACACGTTGCCAGTGAGCGACAGATTGGTTTCCGAGGCGGTGCCTGCGTTCGAGTCATCCACGCCTTTTGGCAAGTCATCGACGATATTCACATCGAGGGTCGCATTGGCCGTGGTGCCGTTATCGTCGACGACGGTGACGGCGAACTGTTCTGACAGGTTGTTTGCGCCGTTAGCGGTTGGGTGCGCTTCGTTGTCGACCAAGGTGTAGCTGTAGCTGACGACGCCGGTGGTTTCGTTGAAACCGGTGATGGTCAGTGTGCTGCCCAACGGGGTGGTGATTGATTGCGGGAAGCCTGCGGCTACGCCGTTGGTGACGACGGCGATGCCGCCAACGGTCAACGTGGTCACGCCGTCCAGCGCAGTGATGTTGAACGTGCCGCTTTGAGTCAGTGCACCGGAATCTGGTGCGCTGCCGTCGCTGAGGTTTTTCTCGTAAACGGTGAGTTCGCCGCCGTTGACGTTGAGGCCGTTGATGATCACAGGATCGTCGTTGTTGTGGATCTGCAAGACGAGGTTCGCGGTGCTGGTGTCGCCGTCGGAATCGGTGATGGTGTAGGTGAACGTCTCGGTGCCGTTACCGCCACCGTGCAGCGCTTTGAAATCCGCATCGCTGGTGTTCAGCGTGTAGGTGTAAGTGCCGTTGGCGTTGAGCACCAAAGTCCCGTAAGTCCCCGCAAACGTACCGGCGGTGATCGGCCCGGCAGTCTCGCCAGTGGCCACGCGGTCGGCGCCCTGCACATCGTTGGTCAACACGTTGCCAGTGAGGCTGAGATTGGTCTCCGAGGCGGTGCCGGTGTTGCTGTCATCCACCGCTTTTGGCAGGTCGTCGATGATGTTCACATCGAGGGTCGCATTGGCAGTGGTGCCGTTGTCATCGACGACGGTGACGGCGAATTGCTCTGGCAGAGTGTTCGCGCCATTGGCGTTCGGATGCGTTTCGTTATCGACCAGCGTGTAGCTGTAACTGACCACGCCTGTCGCCGCGTTGAACCCGGTAATGGTCAACGTGCTGCCCAGCGGCGTCGTCACCGATTGCGGAAAACCAGCCGCGACACCGTTGGTGACCACAGCAATACCGCCGACGGTCAGCGTGGTGACGCCATCGAGTGCCGTCACCGTGAAGCTGCCATTTTGCGTCAGCGCTGCCGAATCAGGTGAACTTCCCAGGGCCAGGTTTTTCTCGAAAACCGTCAGCTCGCCGCCCGCAATATTCAAACCGCCGAGGGTCACCGGGTCGTCGTTGTTGTGGATCTGCAAAACCAGATTCGCGGTGCTGCTATCGCCGTCGGAATCGGTGAGGGTGTAGGCGAAGGTTTCGGTGCCGTTGCCACCGCCGTGCAGCGCTTTGAAATCGGCATCGCTGGTATTCAGCGTGTAGGTGTAAGTGCCGTTGGCGTTCAGCACCAGGGTGCCGTAAGTGCCGGTGAACGTGCCGGGCGTCACCGGGCCGGTGGCCACGCGGTCAGCGCCTTGCACATCGTTGGTCAGCACGTTGCCGGTCAGCGTCAGCAAGGTTTCCGAAGCGGTTGAGCTGTTGCTGTCATCCACCGCGCGCGGCACGTCGTCGGTGATGTTGACGTCGAGCGAACCGGTCGCGGTATCGCCATTGCTGTCGCCGGCAACCACGGTGAATTGTTCACTGAGGTTGTTCGCGCCATCGCCCGCTGCATGGGTGTCGTTGCCGTTGAGGGTATAGCTGTAGGTGACGACACCGGTGCTTGCGTTGTAGCCGGTAATGGTCAGGGTGTTGCCCAATTGCGTGGTGATCGACTGCGGGAAACCGACCGCTACACCACCGTTGACCAGGCTGATGCCGCCGACGCTGAGGCTGGTCAAACCGTCCGGCGCGTTAACGGTGAAGCTGCCACTTTGGGTCAGCGCTGCCGGATTGGCGGCCGAGCCGTCAGGCAGATTGGCTTCGTTGAGGTTCAGCTCGCCACCCGGCACGGACAGGCCGTTGAGGGTCACCAGGTTGTTGACCGGTGGCGGCACAATCACTGGTGTGTCGTCGCCGTTGTCGATCACCACGTTGTGGCGTTCTTCGGGGAATTCAGGAATGCCGCCGAACCCGGCGGTGGGGAAACCGATGATCGGATCAACCCGCCCGCCGACTTCCGTCAGCAAGACAAAACTGTGACCACCGCCCGCTTCACCTGGCGCGCCACCCGGAGCGTTTGGCCCGGCGGCAGTGGCTTCAGCGGTTTTCGACGGGTCATCACCGGCGGCGATGGCTTTCTGGATTTGCTCAACGTCGGTCAGTTGCGCTTCGCTCGGCGTCACCGCCTCGGCCGCGTTCACGTGCGCGGCTTGATCGGCGAGCAGTTGCCCGGACAGGGTCATGCTGCTGCCGCGCCCAAGGGTTAGCTCTTTGCCATTTTGCAGATGAACGGCGACGGCGCCTTCGGCCCCGGTGATCAATTGATCGCCGGCAAACAGCCGATCGCCTTCGACCAAGGCGCGTTTTGTGCCATCCGCTGCCTGTGCGAAAACCTGACCAATGACTTTAGTGACGGTACCGATGAGCGTTGCCATGTGAATTCCTCCGCTGCCGACCACTGTCGGCACTGGTTAACGAAGTAGCCCATGGCTCAATCGGGTTGCCGTGGCGACGCTCGCGCCTTCGACAGTTCGTTCGCAGGTTGCGCCGTTCAGGAAACATCAGTGCTATCAAGCACTTGAAAACCCTGATCAATGCAGCATTCCCACGAGCGCTACGTAACGCCGGTGAATCACTCGAGTGACAAAAATCTGTCGCTCCCCAGACGCTACGCGTCCCTCCCCTTCAGCAGTACTTCGCCGTATGTCGCAAAGTGAATGGAACTTTCCTCAAGCCTTTCTGCGCTCCCTAGCGCGCATAAAACAAAGGCTTTCGAGCTGAACAATGTGCCGGATTTTACAAACCGCATAAGTTTTTTTCGGAATAAGCCTTATGAAAATTTTTTCTTAGCTACGCTTCATTATGTTCTTAGCTCTGTTGTTACAAGAGTGAAACGCTTTCCACTAAAAATATCGTCAAATTTTTGGCGACAGTAACACACCATCAGGACTCAGGGAGATGCACCCATGCGCGTTTTAACCCCCCTCTGCAGCGCGGTTTTGCTGGCCATGGCTTGCACATCCCAAGCCCAGGCCATGAACCTCACCGAGGCGATCCAAAGCACCATCGCCACCCACCCGGAACTCGCTTCGCGCGTGGACGCACGCCTGTCGGCTGATGAACAAGTCAAAGTCGCCAAGGGCGGTTTCTATCCGTCCGTCGATTTGAACGCCGCCTACGGGCGCGGCTACAGCGACAACACCAACACCCGCGCCTTCGGTAACCACGACACACGAATTCTCAATTACACCCAGTCCGAGCTGCGCTTGCGGCAAATGCTGTTCGACGGTTTCAACACCGCCAACGAGGTTGAGCGCACCAAAGGCGTGTCCAATTCGCGCGCCTACTACGCGCAAGGCACCGCTCAGGATCTGGCCCTGCGCACCATCGAGGTCTACCTCGAAGTGCTCAAGCGCCGCGAACTGGTGACCCTGGCCACGAACAACCTGCAAGCGCACTTGCGCGTCAACGATCAGATTGGCCTGCGCACCGAGCGTGGCATCGGCAGCACTGCCGACTCCGATCAATCGGTGGCGCGTAAAGCGCTGGCGCAAAACAACCTCGACACCGCTGAAGTCGATCTGGCGGATGCCGAGTCGAACTTCTTCAGCGTCGTCGGGCGCATGCCTGATGAACTGGAAGCCCCGGCCACGACCCGTGGCGAGTTGCCGACCACCCTGCCGGAAGCCCAGCAGAGCATGGTCGAAAACAACCCGTACCTGAAATCGGCGCAGGCCGACGTGCAATCGGCCGAGAGCCAATACGAAGTCGCCAAGTCGCCGTTCTACCCACGTTTCGACGCAGAAGCAGCGGTGGGCGCGAACAACAACGTGCAGGGCGATGAAGGTCACGACAACGAATGGCGTGTCGGCGTGATCATGAACTACAACCTGTTCCGTGGCGGCAGCGACAAGGCGCGACTGGCCTCCGATGCGCACCAGATCAATCAGGCAATGGACATCCGCAACAACGCCCTGCGTCAGCTCAACGAGAACATTCACTTGGCCTGGAACGCCATGCTCAACGCGAAGAAACAGACCCCGACCGCCCGCGAATACGCGGAAACCACCAAGCGTGTACGCGCCGCGTATCAGGATCAGTTCGGCCTCGGCCAACGTACCCTGCTTGACTTGCTCGACAGTGAAAACGAGCTCTACAACGCCAACCGTCGCTACACCGAAATCCGCTACACCGAGGAATATTCGATGTACCGCGTGCTGGCGAACATGGGCCAGTTGCTGAGCAAACAACGGGTGGTGCTGCCCGCCGATGCGATCGCCTCCAGCGAAGTGAAAAACGAAGCCCGCCTCCCAGAGCTGAAATAACCCCTCTGTAGGAGCTGCCGAAGGCTGCATGATCGTTCCCACGCTCTGCGTGGGAATGAAGCCCGTGACGCTCCGCGTCACTGGACGCAGAGCGTCCCTAGAGGCATTCCCACGCAGAGCGTGGGAACGATCATGCAGCAGGGTTGATGTGGGTGTCCGAGCCAGTTCAAAGGAGCGATCAATATGACCAGCATGGAACCCGGCAACTCTGGGGTCGATCCGCGGCTGAGCTTCGATGATCCGTTACTCGACGGTCTGTTGATTCTCTGCAAACTGCATGGCGCGACAGTCAGTCGCGCCAGCCTGAGTGCCGGGCTGCCGCTGAACAAACAACGTCTGAGCCTCGATTTGTTACCCCGCGCTGCTGCTCGTGCGGGGTTGCAGGCGCGGATGTTGCGCCGTGAACTCAAAGACATCTCACCACTGAACCTGCCAATTCTGTTGTTGCTCAACGACGGTCGCACCGCCGTGCTGCGGCGTTTCGGCGATGACGGCAAAGCGCTGATTCTGCCCAGCGAAGCCGATGGCGGCGAGCAATGGGTCAGCCGTGAAGAACTCACCGAACACTACAGCGGCCAGGCCTTGTTCGCCCGGCCGCGCCACGAACTTGAAGACCTGCGCTCGCCGCTGGTGCCGCGCGTGCATGCCTGGTTTCGCGATACCCTGAAGCTGTCGAAATGGCTTTACGGCGACGCGATTCTCGCCAGTTTCCTGATCAACCTGCTGGGCCTGATGGTGCCGCTGTTCGTCATGCAGACCTACGACCGCGTGGTGCCAAACCAAGCGACATCGACCTTGTGGGTGCTGTCGATCGGTCTGTTGATCGGCACCGGTTTCGAACTGGTGCTGCGGGTGGTGCGTGCGCACTTGCTCGACACCGCCGGCAAGAAAACCGATGTGATCCTTTCCGCGACTTTGTTTGAACGCATCACCGGCATGTCGATGAAGGCGCGGCCAGCGACCATCGGCGGGTTTGCGCAGAGCATTCATGACTTCCAGGGTCTGCGTGAATTCCTCACCGCCGTCACCCTGACCAGCCTGATCGACCTGCCCTTCGTCGTTTTGATGCTGGTGGTGATAGGCCTCCTCGGCGGCTGGCTGGTGGTGATTCCGATGTTGGCGTTTCCGATCACGATCATTTTCGCTTTGGCGATTCAGGTGCGTCTGCGCGACACCGTGCAGAAAAGCCTGAGCCTCGGCGCCGAACGCCAGGCCGTGTTGATCGAAACACTCGGCGGTCTGGAAACCCTCAAGGCCTGCAGTGCCGAAAGCGAGCGCCAGCACAAATGGGAAAGCACCCACGGCGCCCTCACCCGCCTCGACAGCCATGCGCGCAATCTCTCGGCGCTGGCAACCAACGGCACATTGTTCATTCAGCAGTTCTCGGGGATGGCGACGATTGTCGCCGGGGTTTACAGCATCATCGCCGGCAACCTCAGCGTCGGTGCGCTGGTCGCCAGCTACATGCTCGGCAGCCGCGTACTCGCGCCGCTGGGGCAGATCGCCGGGCTGATCACCCGTTATCAGCAAGCGCAATTGACCATGAAAAGCACCGACGCATTGATGTCGTTGCCGCAGGAACGCGACGGCAAACAGCGGCCGCTGGAACGCACGCAACTGCAAGGCGCGCTGGACGTCAGCGGCGTGACCTTTCACTACAACGGCCAGAATGCGCCGGCCCTGAGCAACATCAGTTTCAGTCTCAAAGCCGGTGAGCGGGTTGGCATTATCGGTCGCAGTGGCTCGGGTAAAAGCACCTTGGCGCGGTTGGTGATGGGTTTCTATGAGCCAGAAGAAGGCCAGTTGCTGCTCGACGGTCTCGACCTGCGGCAACTGGATGTCGCGGATCTGCGCCAGCAAATCGGCTATGTCGCCCACGACCTGCCGCTGCTGGCGGGCAGCCTGCGCGATAACCTCACCCTCGGCGCACGCTACGTCAGCGATTCGCGGATGCTTGAAGTGGCTGAGCTGACCGGCGTCACCGAACTCGCTCGCCAGCATCCGCAAGGTTTTGATCGGCCGGTCGGTGAGCGCGGGCAATTGCTTTCCGGCGGCCAACGCCAAGCGGTATTACTCGCGCGTTCGCTGTTGCTCGACCCGCCGATCATGCTCCTCGACGAACCCACCAGCGCCATGGACAACAGCAGCGAAGACATCCTGCGCCAGAAACTTCATGGCTGGGTGCAAGGCAAAACCCTGCTGCTGGTCACCCACCGCACCTCGATGCTGAGCCTGGTGGATCGGCTGCTGGTACTCGACAACGGCCGGATCGTCGCCGACGGCCCGAAAGAAGCAGTCATCGAAGCACTGCGCAAGGGCCGCGTCGGCTCTGCGGCGGTGTAGATGCTTAACCATAATTTATGGCTTACACAAAAAAGTGCCCTGCATTGCACAGAACCTGTGCCTTACACAAAACCTGTGGCGAGGGGATTTATCCCCGATTGGGTGCGCAGCGCCCATGAGTTTTTTGAGGCTGCTGCGCAACCCATCGGGGATAAATCCCCTCACCACAGGAAAGCTTTTTGGCCACAGGCATTTTCTGTGGCCACCAGGGAAGTTCTCTGAACACAGGAAGTTCTCTGGGCACAGGAAGGTTCTGTGGCGAAGGGAAGCTCCCTGGCCACTGTTGGGTCATCCAGTTTGATGTTTCTTAATTGAGGGGTATCGCCCCATGTCGGCATCTTCAGATAGCAAATCTCGCGGCTACTTCGACAGTTTCGGCAAAAGCGCCGAGGCTGAGTTCATGCCGGAAACCGCCGGGGCCGCGTTGCAGGATTCGCCGCGCTGGTCGCGGATCACCGTGTGGCTGGCGGCAGGGCTGCTGATCAGTGCGGTGGTCTGGGCCAAATTCGCCGTGCTCGAAGAAGTGACCATGGGCGAAGGCAAGGCGATTCCGTCGAGCAAGATTCAGGTGATCCAGAACCTTGAGGGCGGCATCGTTACCGAGATCTTCGTGCGTGAAGGGCAAATGGTGAACAAGGGCGACACCCTGCTGCGTCTGGATGACACGCGCTTCCGTTCGAACAAAGGCGAGAGCGAGGCCGATCGTTATGCGCTGACGGCGCAGGTCGAAAGACTGTCGGCCGAAGCGGAAGGCCGGCCGTTCAAGCTCTCCGATGAAGTGGTCGCCAAAGCGCCGCAAGTCGCTGAAGACGAGCGCTCGCTGTATGACCAACGCCAGCGCCGACTGGCCAGTGAACAACGAACCCTCAGCGAACAACTGCGGCAGAAAACCCAGGAACTGGCGGAATTTCGTTCCAAGCAGGGCCAGTTCAGTTCCAGTCTGGCCTTGCTGCAGCAAGAAATGAACATGTCCGAACCGCTGGTGAAAACCGGTGCAGTGTCGCCGGTGGAGATCCTGCGATTGAAGCGCAGCGCGGTGGAGATCCGAGGTTCGCTGAACGCCACCACACTCGCCATTCCCCGCGCCGAATCGGCGATTGCCGAGATCCGCAGCAAGATCGACGAATCCGAACAAACCTTCCGCTCCGAAGCCGCCAAAGAGCTAAATGAGAAACGCACCGACCTGTCAAAAATCACCGCGACCAGCATCGCCATCGACGACCGGGTCACCCGCACCACCGTGACTTCACCGGTGCACGGCGTGATCAAGCAATTGAAGGTCAACACCATCGGCGGCGTGGTGCAGCCGGGCAGCGACATGGTTGAAATCGTGCCGCTGGAGGACAACCTGCTGATCGAAGCCAAAGTGCGCCCGCAGGATGTGGCGTTTCTGCATCCGGGGCAGAAGGCGATGGTCAAGTTCAGTGCTTATGACTACACGATTTACGGCGGGCTGAGCGCCAAGCTTGAGTTGATCGGCGCGGACACGATTACTGATGACAAGGGCAACAGCTTTTACCTGATTCAGGTGCGCACCGATAAAAACCATTTGGGCGGGGATGTGAAGCCGTTGCTGATTATTCCGGGAATGGTTGCGACGGTGGACATCATTACCGGCGAGAAAAGTGTGCTGGATTACTTGCTGAAACCGGTGCTGAAGGCCAGAACCGAGGCGATGCGCGAGCGGTAGCGAATGATCGTTCCCATGCTCCGCGTGGGAATGCCGCCCGGGACGCTCCGCGTCCCTTTGCGACTGTGACGCAGAGCGTCACTGGATGAATTCCCACGCAGAGCGTGAGAACGATCATCTATCGCCATGATTACGCTGAAAGGTCTCCTCCCCCATCGCCGCAATCTGCCCCTCGATCAACGCTTCAAAGGGCTTGAGCAACGGTTCAAACGAAACCGGTGCCTCCAGCGTTTGCAATGCCTGCACAATCGCCTCAACCGTCGACAACGCCCCCGGCCCCGGGGCCTTACGCAATCGATAGCGCGACACCCCGCCCTCGGCCAGCGTCACCCGTGGCAACGCCGCCAGCAGTGGATTGAGGTGCAGCATCTTGCGCGCTTTACGCCACGTTCCATCAGGCACCACCAGTAACAACGGCTCATCCGACTCAGCGTAAGCCTGCATCGGCTGCGCATCATCGGCGGGAAACAACAACCGCGCCCGATAGCCCGGCTGATTCAGCAACGTCGGCAAATCCTCAAACACCTCACCCACAATCAACTCGGCATTGCTCAACCCCAGCGCCGCCAATCGCGCGGTGTTCAACGCATGATTGACCTCGCTCGGATGCTGCAACAGCAACACTCGCGTGCGGCTGTCGAGGCTGGGGATCAGCGGGCACAGGCAATGGGTTTGTGGGCGCAGGCAGCGCGGGCATTGAGGTCTGGACATACTTATTTTTCCTACAAGCTAAGCCTGATTGAGCTGTGCTTTGAGCAAATCACGGAAGGTCTGGATCAGCGGCTCGCGGCTACGGCCCCGGCGCATGATCATAGAGAACGGCGCCTGATAACCGAACGTCGCCGGCAGCAATACGCGCAAATCCCCTTTGTCGGCCCACGCCTGCGCGTAATGCTCCGGCAAGTAACCAATGTAGGCGCCGGACAGCACCAGAATCAGCTGCGCCTCCATACTTTCCACGGTCGCAGCGCTGTGCTTGAAACCGTGACGCGCCAGCTCGGCCTGACTCCAGTAACCACGACCGACCATGCGCTGCTGGGTGATGACTTGCTCAGGGATGCGCCGCTCGTTGAACAACGGATGGCGGCTGCTGCAATACAACCAGTGCTGCTCGCGGTACAGCGGCATATAGACCAGACCGCTCATCCGTGTGGAGAACGCGCCGATGGCCAGATCGAGGCGATTGTCCTGCACGCCGAGTTGCAATTCGTAGGGGCTCATCACCGATAAATGCAGGTGCACCGCCGGGTGTTCCTGGCTGTAACCGCCGATGGCTTCGGCGAACGGCAAGGCCTTGTCGCTGACCGTGGAGTCGATCACGCCGAGGTTGAGCGTGCCGCGCAATTCGCCCTTGAGCGCGGCGGCGTATTGCTCGAACCCTTCGAGTTCGGCGAGCAGGCGCAGGGTTTCCTGATGGAACAGCTCGCCCTTGCTGGTCAGGCTGAACCCGCCGCGCCCGCGATGGCACAGCACCAGACCGAGCGCGGCTTCGAGCTGGCTCATGTAGGTGCTGATCGCCGAGGTCGACAGGTTGAGTTCCTGCTGCGCATTGGCGAAACCCTGATGGCGCACGACGCTGACGAAGATGCGCAATAGTTTCAGGTCGGGTAAAGCGTTGGCCATGTGGCTCTCCAAACATCGGACTTTTCCCCTGTAGGAGCTGCCGAAGGCTGCGATCTTTTGATCTTTGTTTTTAGGGTCAAGATCAAAAGATCGCAGCCTTCGGCAGCTCCTACAGGGATATTTAACCAGGTAAAGAGTCTATCCCGGGCCTCGCCATTAGTTTAGAAAAATCTGAACTAAGTATTTGCCCGTAGCGATTCTTTCCCCTCACTACATTTCGCATCATCGGCCCCACAGCGGCGTCCGAACCTGTGCTCAACGGCGCGCCGATATAAATAAAACAAAGACGATGAGGCCCTACCCGTGGACAAGATTCTTCACCAACCACTGGGCGGCAACGAAATGCCGCGCTTCGGCGGCATCGCCACCATGCTCCGACTCCCCCATGTACCGACCGCTGCCGGCCTGGACGCTGCCTTCGTAGGCGTGCCACTGGACATCGGTACTTCGCTGCGCCCCGGCACCCGCTTTGGGCCACGCGACATTCGCACCGAATCGGTGATGATCCGCCCTTACAACATGGCGACCGGCGCTGCGCCGTTCGACTCGCTGGCCGTGGCCGACATTGGCGACGTGGCGATCAACACCTTCAACCTGCTCGACGCCGTGCGCATCATCGAAGAAGCCTACGACAACATCCTCGAGCACAACGTGATCCCGATGACCCTGGGTGGCGACCACACCATCACCCTGCCGATCCTGCGTGCGATTCATAAAAAGCACGGCAAGGTCGGTCTGGTGCACATCGATGCCCACGCGGACGTCAACGATCACATGTTCGGCGAGAAAATCGCCCACGGCACTACCTTCCGCCGCGCGGTTGAAGAAGGTCTGCTCGATTGCGACCGTGTCGTGCAGATCGGTCTGCGCGCTCAGGGTTACACCGCTGACGACTTCAACTGGAGCCGCGATCAGGGCTTCCGCGTGGTTCAGGCTGAAGAGTGCTGGCACAAGTCGCTGGCACCGCTGATGGCTGAAGTGCGCGAGAAAGTCGGCGGCGGCCCGGTGTACCTCAGCTTCGACATCGACGGCATCGATCCGGCCTGGGCACCTGGCACCGGCACCCCGGAAATCGGTGGCCTGACGACCATTCAGGCGATTGAAATCGTTCGCGGCTGCCAAGGCCTCGACTTGATCGGTTGCGATCTGGTAGAAGTCTCGCCCGCTTACGACACCACCGGCAACACCTCGCTGCTGGCCGCCAACCTGCTGTACGAAATGCTCTGCGTACTGCCAGGCGTGGTTCACCGCTGAGGGTTGCGTCATGAACGAACGTGATCAGGTTCTGCAAGCGGCCGCCGAGCTGGTGGCTGCCTTTGCCCGTAACGATCGCGAGGCTTACTTCGGCGCGTTCAGCGCCGATGCAAGTTTCGTTTTCTACACCCTCGAACAGCCGTTGCTGTCGCGCGATGCCTATCAGGCCTTGTGGGACAGCTGGCGCGCCGAGGATGGCTTCGAGGTGCTTGCGTGCACCTCGAGCAACGCCTTCGTCAGCCTGCAAGGTGACGTGGCGATTTTCATCCATGACGTGGCCACCGAGCTGCGCATGCAAGGGGAGCAACACTTCAGCCAGGAGCGCGAGACGATTGTTTTCAAGAAACAAGCGTCGAGCCTAGAACAACAAGGCCATTGGCTGGCCTGCCACGAACATTTGTCCGCGATGCCGGAAGGGCTGCCATCCCCTTAGCCAAAACAGGTGACGCTCACGAACGATGAGCGCGCCTTTGTGATCGGAGCAGATCATGAATAACAACAACAACGAAAAAAGCCTTAGCAGCATTGAAACAAACGGGGTCGAACAGATCCCGGATCATGAGCGCGACGCCCGACCCAGCGACCTGTTTCGCTTGATCTTCGGCGGCGCCAATACCTTCGCCACCGCCGTGCTCGGCAGTTTCCCGGTGCTGTTCGGTCTGTCTTTTCAGGCCGGCGTCTGGGCGATTGTGCTGGGCGTGGTGGTCGGTGCGCTGATCCTTGCGCCGATGGGCCTGTTCGGCCCGCTCAACGGCACCAACAATGCTGTGTCATCGGGTGCGCATTTCGGTGTGCACGGGCGGATCGTCGGCTCGTTCCTGTCGTTGTTGACGGCGATCGCGTTCTTCTCACTGTCGGTGTGGAGTTCGGGTGACGCGCTGGTGGGTGGTGCCAAACGTCTGATCGGCCTGCCGGAAACCAACCTGACCCTGGGTCTGGCCTACGGCTTGTTCGCGTTGCTGGTGCTCACCGTGTGCATTTACGGCTTCCGCATCATGCTGTGGGTCAACCGCATCGCGGTGTGGGCCGCGAGCCTGTTATTCCTGCTCGGCATTTTCGCCTTTGCCCCCGCCTTCGACAGCCAGTACGCCGGCAGCGTGGCCCTCGGTCAGGCAGGTTTCTGGGCGGCGTTTATCGGCGCCGCGCTGGTAGCGATGAGCAACCCGATTTCCTTCGGCGCCTTCCTCGGCGACTGGTCACGCTACATCCCGCGCACAACCCCGAAAGCCCGGATCATGCTGGCGGTGATCGCGGCACAGTTGGCAACCCTGATTCCGTTTTTGTTCGGCCTGACCACCGCGACCATCGTCGCGATCAAGGCGCCGGACTACATCGCGGCGAACAACTATGTCGGTGGTTTGCTGGCGGTGTCGCCGAGCTGGTTCTTCCTGCCGGTGTGCCTGATTGCAGTGATCGGCGGCATGTCCACCGGCACCACGTCGCTGTATGGCACCGGGCTGGACATGTCCAGCGTGTTCCCGCGCGTGCTGTCGCGGGTGAAAGCGACGCTGTTGATCGGCGTGCTGTCGATTGCCTTCATCTTCATCGGTCGCTTCGCGGCGAACCTGGTGCAGAGCGTGTCGACCTTCGCCGTGCTGATCATCACCTGCACCACGCCATGGATGGTGATCATGATCATCGGCCTGTTGGTACGTCGCGGTTTCTACTGCCCGGATGACCTGCAAGTGTTCACCCGCGGCGAACAGGGCGGACGCTACTGGTTCAACCACGGCTGGAACTGGCGCGGTCTGGGCGCATGGATCCCGAGCGCGGCGGTCGGCCTGTGCTTCGTCAACCTGCCAGGGCAATTCGTTGGCCCGCTGGGTGAAATGGCCGGCGGCATCGACATCAGCTTGCCGGTGACCCTGGGCCTGGCTTCGGTGGTGTACCTGACGCTGCTGAGCCTGTTCCCGGAACCGCGGGAAGTGTTCGGCCCGAAGGATGCACGGAGCCAAGGCGCGGAGTCGCCGGTTAAAGCGGCAATGCGACAAGCCGCCTGATTTACGCATGAACCGTAGGAGCAAGGCTTGCCCGCGAAGAACGATAACGCGGTCAGCCTGCTTGACCCTGGCGCGCCCATCGCGGGCAAGCCTTGCTCCTACAGGTTTGGTTTTTGTTTCACCATAAAAAAGACAATCGGAGACACGCCATCATGGCTTTGGATTTATTCGTCGTCCTCATCTACGCAGCCGGCATGCTTTTGCTCGGCTATTTCGGCATGCGCAAGGCCAAGACCAACGAGGACTTTCTGGTCGCCGGTCGTAACCTCGGCCCAAGCCTGTACATGGGCACCATGGCCGCTACCGTGCTCGGTGGTGCGTCCACCGTCGGCACCGTTCGCCTTGGCTACGTGCATGGCATCTCCGGTTTCTGGCTGTGCGCCGCGCTGGGTTGCGGGATTCTCGCGCTGAACCTGTTTCTGGCCAAACCGCTGCTGAAACTGAAAATTTACACCGTTACCCAAGTGCTGGAAAAGCGCTACAACCCGATGGCTCGCTCGGCCTCCGCGCTGATCATGCTGGCCTACGCACTGATGATCGGCGTGACCTCGATCCTCGCGATCGGCACCGTCCTGCAAGTGCTGTTTGACCTGCCATTCTGGGTTTCGGTACTGGTCGGTGGTGGCGTGGTGGTGATCTACTCGGCGATCGGCGGCATGTGGTCGCTGACCCTGACCGACATCGTCCAGTTCATCATCAAGACCGTCGGCCTGATGTTCATCCTGTTGCCGATCTGCCTGTACCGCGTGGGCGGTTGGGACGAGCTGGTGCTGAAGTTGCCGGCCACCGCGTTCAACTTCACCACGATCGGTTGGGACACGATCATCACCTACTTCATGATCTACTTCTTCGGCATCCTGATCGGTCAGGACATCTGGCAACGGGTGTTCACCGTCAAGAACGAAAAAGTCGCCAAGTACGCCGGTAGCGCCGCCGGCATCTACTGCATCATCTACGGCCTGGCCTGCGCCCTGATCGGCATGGCGGCACACGTGCTGATTCCCGATCTGTCCAACGTCAACAACGCCTTCGCCGCCATCGTCAAACTGTCGCTGCCGGACGGCATCCGGGGTCTGGTGATCGCTGCCGCACTGGCCGCCATGATGTCTACCGCCAGCGCCGGCCTGCTCGCCGCTGCCACCACCATCACCGAAGACCTGCTGCCGAAACTGCGCGGCGGTAAACAGTCGAGCCTGGGCATCAACCGCCTGTTCACCCTGCTGACCGGTGTTGTGGTGCTGGGTATCGCTCTGGTGGTAAACGATGTGATCAGCGCGCTGACCCTCGCTTACAACCTGTTGGTGGGCGGCATGTTGATCCCGTTGATCGGGGCGATCTTCTGGAAACGCGCAACCACTGCCGGCGCGATTGCCAGCATGGGCCTGGGTTTCGCCACCGCGCTGCTGTTCATGATCAAGGACGGCCTTGATGCCAACACGCCGATCTACTACAGCCTGGCTGTGGGCCTGATCAGTTTCGTGGTGGTCAGCCTGGTCTCCCCTCGCCCGGCTACCGTGGCGAGCGCGATCTAAGCTTGATGTAACGACTTGATGCTTTCTTCGACGGGTGTGGCGTCGGTTGCCACACCCGTTTTTTTCGTCTGTAGAAAAGTGCTGATGAAGATGCTTCACTCAAGCAGAACAACGACTAGAAAAAACTGCCATGAGAAGAGCTGCCGTGCGTGCCGCCGTGCACCGGTTCATCCGCCGTCTGCTGGAGAACCACGACTTCAACGACCACACCAGCCTGGTGCAATTGGGGTTGGAAAAGGCCGATATCGAGGATTTGATCTTTCATCTGGAAGATGAATTCGGACTGACGGCGTTCACCGCCGAAGAAGACCGCATGCTCAAGACGGCGAAGACCGCGAATGACTTGAGCCGGTTTTTAATAGAGATTGGACGGCATTGAAAGCAAAAGATCGCAGCCTTCGGCAGCTCCTGCACTGATCCATGTAGGAGCTGCCGAAGGCTGCGATCTCTTGATCCTTAAAGAGGCACTTACCGCCGGCGCGGCTGGCGGCGACGCTGCTCGTCATCGGTGCGGATCGGGACAGGTTGCAGAGGCGGTTCGATCAAGCCGAGGGCAACACCCAAGTCGTGCAGCCAGTTTTGAATTTTCTCTTTCATCGTCATGCCCCCTTCAGGGTGGTGCTGAGCGACCGGAATTCTGAGGCCGCTTCGCACTGATAATAGTCCGAAGTCCTACGCAATGCTCGGCGAAATCCGCAATGATCTGTTACTGAATGGAACAGAATCTGCAGCCATTGGTTCAAGCCGTTTCTCGCACATCCGCCGAAGCCGCGGGATAGACAGCCTGCAGCACTTCTATCCACGCATTCGGATCGGCCCCGACCCTGCCTTTGGCCCCATGAGCCATGTTGTCGCACCCCCTGAATGCTCGGCCAGCGGCTACTGACCCAGCGCTTTGCGCAAACGCCGACGCACCCACTGTTCGGCGCTGACGAAGGTGATGCCGAGTAACACCAGCACGGCGCCGATGATGAAGTTCAGGCTCAGCTCTTCGCCGAGCAGAATCACGCCGAAGGTCACGCCGAACAGTGGCGTCATAAACGAAAACACCGCGAGATTGGCCGCCAGATACCGACGCAACAGCCAGAACCACACCAGGTAACTGAAGAACGACACCACCAGCCCTTGGAACAGCACACTGGCCACCGCCACCGTGGTCAGGTTGACGTGAGTGATCTGGCCGCTGAACAGCGCGATCAACAACAGCCCGACGAAACCGACCATCAATTGATAGAACAGGGTCAACGTCACCGGCGCGTCCGACAGACGCGAGGCACGCACGACCACGGTGGTCGCGCCCCAGCAGGCACCGGCCAGAATCCCGAAGAAGTCACCGAGCAGCATGCTCCGGTCGAGGTTGTCCCACGACACACCGCCGGCGAAGGCAATCGCGATGCCGAGAAACGCCAACAGAATCCCCAGCCATTGCAGCGGCCTTAGACGCTCGCTGGACAGCAGAAAATGCACGCCCAACGCGGTGAAAATCGGCGCGGTGTAGAGGAATACCGACATGTGCGCGGCCGTGGTCAGTTGCAGGCCTTCGGAGATAAAGAAGAATTCCAGACCGAACAGCGCACCGGCGAGCAAACCGCCGCGCCAGGTGTTGCCGACCTGATCCCAACCGCCCTTCCAGCAGATCAACAATCCTACGAGCAACGCGGAAATGCCTGACCGCCCCGCCGCCTGCATCACCGGTGCAATGTCCGGCGCGGCCCACTTGATCATCACTTGCTGCACGCCCCAGATCAGGCACAGGCCGATCATCACTTGCAGGGCAAACCGGTCGGCATTGCGCCGCTCGACACTCACCGCAACACCTCGAACACACACAACATGGCAGGCCATCCAATGGTCAGAAAACAGTGTTGGGGATTATCAATGAGTCGGGCGGAAAAAGCCGTCTGGAAAAGACATTTGTTTCTTCTGTAGCGTCAGCGGTGAATGGCCGTCGGCTGCGCCGCCATTCGCGAGCAAGCCCGCTCCCACAATGGCAACGCATTTCAAATGTGGGAGCGGGCTTGCTCGCGAAGAGGCCGGCAACAACACCACACATTACGGATCAGACCTGCCCAAACCGCCTCACCACCAAAAACCCAACCGCACAAGCCACAGCCGTCGCCACCATCCCCCACACCCAATCCATCAACGTCACCTGCACCGACCACCCACGCAACGTCGCCCAATTCGTCAGGTCATACGTCCCATACGCCACCAGCCCCAACAACGCCCCCCTCTTCACCGCCCATTGCCAACTCAGCGCGGGCAACACCACAAACACCACACAACCCAAAACATACAGGCAATAAAAAACCGCGGCCGGTAACAGCAGCGGTTTTTCCAGCATCAGCGAACCGAGCAGTTCGCGGTAGGTCGGCGCCATCAACAGCCCCAGCCAGATGCCGTCGAGCAGAAGAAACGTCAGCAGCGTGGCGACGTAGGCAATCAGCGATCTTTTCATCTCACCACCCTCAATGTAGGAGCTGCCGCAGGCTGCGATCTTTTGACCCTCAACATCAAAAGATCGCAGCCTGCGGCAGCTTCTACATGGGGCTGGCGTGGGCTCAGGTTAGTTCAATGCGATCGGCATGAATAACGATCTTGCCTTCCTTGTACAGCGAACCGATGGCCTTCTTGAAGTTGCCTTTGCTGACGCCGAACAGGCTGCTGATCAACGCTGGATCGCTCTTGTCGCTGACCGGCAGCGTGCCGTCGTTGTCGCGCAACTTGGCGAGAATCTTCGAGTTGAGGCTGCTCGCTGCTTCCTGACCCACCGGTTGCAGGCTCAGGGCGATCTTGCCGTCGGCGCGCACTTCCTTGATGTAGCCCTTCTCGCTCATGCCGGCACGCATGAACTTGAAGATTTCATTCTTGTGGATCAAACCCCAGTGCTTGTTGTTGATGATCGCCTTGAAGCCCATGTCGGTGGCTTCGGCGACCAGCAGATCAACTTCCTGGCCCTGGCTGTAATTGGCCGGGGTTTTGTCGAGATAGCGATCCAGCCGCGCGGTGGCGGTGATGCGGCGGGTGTGCTTGTCGAGGTAGACGTGCACCACGCAGTACTCGCCGGCGGTCATCTGGCGCTTTTCTTCGGAATACGGCAGCAACAGATCCTTCGGCAGCCCCCAATCGAGGAACACACCGATGCTGTTGACTTCAACAACTTTCAGACTGGCAAATTCGCCGACCTGAACTTTTGGTTTCTCTGTGGTAGCGAGAAGTTTGTCTTCGCTGTCCAGATAAACAAAAACGTTGAGCCAATCTTCAT
Organism: Pseudomonas sp. NPDC087804; assembly: GCF_044742965.1. Classification (NCBI taxonomy): domain Bacteria; kingdom Pseudomonadati; phylum Pseudomonadota; class Gammaproteobacteria; order Pseudomonadales; family Pseudomonadaceae; genus Pseudomonas; species Pseudomonas sp. NPDC087804. Next base: position 125,503 of record NZ_JBIUVN010000007.1, read on the forward strand.
CTTCGCTGGGAATATCTTTAGGGATATAACGGTTGGGCAAAAGAATCTCGCCGTCCGCACCGCCGTCCAGATATAAACCAAAGTTAGTGTGTTTAACCACTTGCAAACTGTTGTAACGCCCGACTAAAGCCATTTCCAGAACCCTCATTACGTGGGCGGCATTCTACCCGTTTTTGCCGCGAACGTTCGCCGGCAGATTCTCGGTTTCGGCTAAATCTGCGCCACGCCTTGATTTTCCTTGATCGCCGACGAGCGAGGTGCCGCTCGTCAGTCTGCCAGCGAGGGTTTCAGCCGCGACATAATGTCCCGTCAAACAGCAATGATCTTATTTAAAACAGCAGGTTAGCTGGATATTCCAATTAATTAACCGCGAATAATGCAGCACCGCACTGGGTTATTCCCGGGGATATTTACCAAGCAATTGTCAAGTAATTACTGTACGATGCCTGGCCGAGTTACTTTTCTACAGGTTAATGGCCGCCATGCGTGTAAAAGCATCCAACAGCAAAGCAAAGCCAGCTCCAGCCGTTGAAACCAGCGAATCGATCAACGATCAAATCGCAGCGTTCCTCAAGTCCGGCGGCGAGATCCAGCAAATTGCCAAAGGCGTCAGTGGCCAGACGTTCGGCCCGTCCAAGCAGATCAGCCTGGGCAAGAAGTAACACCCGGTTTTACACCCGTCCAGAGGCGCTTTGAGCTTCGAAGCGCCTGGACTGGCACCGCGCAACACCCTCCCCGTTTTAAACAAACCAAACAGCAAATATTCAAAAATCGACGAACGGCCTTCAATGCCGAGCATTCGCCGGTATCCTTGCACGCGTCTAGATCAAGCGTTTCAGCAGGCCCGCCGTCCTGCGCTCGCTGTTCATGGAGTGACGCATGCGCACATCTTCCTGTTTATTGCTTGTAGGCCTGCTCGCGGCAACGACTGCGCACGCGCAGATTTTCCAGCGTGAACTCGGTGATTTCGACCTCAAGCTCGGCACCACACCCAGCCGCAGCATGGCGCAGGGCCTGGTCAAACCGGCGGCGGTCGGTTCGTTCCACGGCGGTCTCGATCTGAGTCACGACAGTGGCCTTTACGTCGGTCAGTACGCACCGAGCATGGGCATCTCGCCGGGCAAGAACCTTGAAATCGACTCCTACGTCGGCTTTAAACAACCATTCGATCAGTTGCTCGGCTACGAAGTCGGGATGATTCATTACAGCTATCCGAAGGTCGACACCCTCGACAGCCAGGAAGTGTTCGGTGGCCTGACCCTGCTCGGCAGCCGCTTCGGCATCGCGCTGAGCAACGACCCGGATAAACAGAACAACACCCTTTTCGCCGACCTTGGCGGCAATCAGCCGTTCGGCATCGGCGTCAGCATGAAATACACCACCCACCAGTTGAACTCGCCCGTGGCGGTGGACGGCGGCTACGTCAGTAGTTTTACCGATTGGTCGGTGAAGTTCTCCCGCCCGGTGATGGGCGTCGATCTCGATCTCATCTACAGCAACTCCAGCCTCAGCGGCAGCGATTGCTCGGCCTATTCCGGCCACAACAGCCAGTGCGACGGCCTCGTCACGCTCAAGGCCGAACGCGCCTTCTATTGATCGGCTGAACTGCCGGGCTCATTCTGCGTTCACATAAACATCAGACCCTCAGGCTGGCCATCGCAAGGATTCGCCCATGTCTCGCTGGTTCAAGCACATTGCCGCGCTATTGATGTTCACCCTCGCCCTCGGCGCCTGCAGCCGCGTCGGCCTGGCCTATCGCAACCTCGACGTGATCATTCCGTGGACGCTCGGCGACTACGTCGACATGAACGGCGAGCAGAAAGACTGGTTCAACGAGCGCCTCAAGGAACACCTGAACTGGCACTGCACCACGCAGTTGCCGGGTTACCTCGACTGGCTGGATCGCTTGCAAACCATGGTCGAGACCAATCAGGTCACCGACGCCGCCCTGCAAGCGCGCACCGCCGAAGCCAAGCAAGCCATCGCCGAAACCGCGAAAGAGATCACGCCGTCAGCCATCGAATTGCTGCAAGGTCTGGACGACAAGCAAGTGGCGGAGATGAATGAAGCGTTCGCCAAGGACTTGCGCAAACGCCAGCAGGATTACGTCAATCCGCCGCTGGCCCAGCAGATCAAGGAACGTGGCGAGCGCATGACCAAACGCCTAAACGACTGGCTCGGCCCGCTCAGCCCTACGCAAGAACAGCGCGTAGTGGCCTGGACTAACGCTCTCGGCGATCAGAACACCCAGTGGATCGCCAACCGCGCGCATTGGCAAAAGCAGTTCAGTGCCGCCGTGGCGCAACGCAAGAGTGCAGAATTCCCACAGCGTATCGAGACGCTTCTGGTGAATCGCGAGAGTTTGTGGACAGCGGATTACCGTAAGGCCTACGCCGATACCGAAGCGCAGGCGCGCTCGTTGTTCGTGGATTTGATGGCGGAGAGCACGCCGCAGCAGCGCCAGCGCTTATTGAAAAAAATCGAAGGGGTACGCAAAGACTTCAACGACCTCAAATGCCTGAAGGCTTCCAAACAGGGCTGAAGATCAAAAGATCGCAGCCTCCGGCTCCTACACAAACCCTGTAGGAGCTGCCGAAGGCTGCGATCTTTTGATTTAACAACAATGCTCAGGCGATCTGGGCTTTCGAGGCGACGTCATCAAACGTCGCTTCATCCAGCGCATCGGCCTGTTCATCCAGCACCTGACGCGGGTGGTCATTGCCGGGAATGCTGCTGTCGATCAGGCTCAGCAAGCTCGAACCGCGCGGGGTCAGAGAAAAATTGTTGCCGGTGCTGCCCTCTTCATCCGGACGCGGCTGGATAAAACCGCGCAAAAGCAACAGCCGTTCATAGTCGCAGGCCACCGTTTTCAGGTGATCCAGATTCTCGATCGGCTCGCCGGCGCTGGCTTTCTCCGCCGCGTAATCCTCAGCGTAGGCGCGAGGGGCGAAGCTGTGGCCGGCGCTGTTTTGCACTTCGTGCAGCAAGCGTTCAATCAAATCCCAGTTATAAGTCGTCATCCTGATTCAACCTCCGGTGCGCATGATTTGGGGCGCGTACCTAGGTTGTGACCGGAGGCTGGCGCAGCCGTTCAGCCGTATTTCCTTCAGCGACCGACCGGCGGTCTGTCGATTTCCCGGCGGGTTGAACGACTAGTCTGAAACAGACGGTTTCAACCCCGCAGGAGAAATCATCATGAACGTTGAGAATCATCCGGTGGTATCGCGCGAAGCATGGCTCGCCGCCCGCAAACAACATCTAGAACACGAAAAAGCCTTCACCAAAGAGCGCGATCGCCTCAGCGCTGAGCGCCGCGCCTTGCCTTGGGTGAAAGTCGACAAGGACTACCACTTCCAGGGCTCGAACGGCGAATTGAAGCTGGCTGACCTGTTTGGCGACCACAGCCAATTGGTGATCTACCACTTCATGTTCGCCAAGGATTGGGAGGAAGGCTGCCAGGGTTGCTCGTTCCTCAGCGACCACATCGACGGCGCCAACCAGCATTTGGCCCACCACGATATCGCCGTGGTTGCGGTGTCCCACGCACCGTTTAACCAGTTTCAAGACTTCAAACAACGCATGGGCTGGAAGTTTGACTGGGTATCGTCAGAGGGCTGCGACTTCAACTATGACTTGGGCGTATGCGCCCGTGCCGAGGATGTTGCCGCCGGAAAGGCTACGTACAACTACGAAAAAACTGACAGCGCAGAGGAAGAAATGCCCGGGCTGAGCGTGTTTTACAAGGATATCGCCGGAAACATCTTCCACACCTATTCCACCTACGCCCGGGGTCTGGACATGCTGGTTGGCGCCTACAACTACCTCGACCTGACGCCGAAGGGCCGCAATGAAGACGAGATCATGGAATGGGTGCGGCATCATGATCGGTATGAAGGCGCGACAAAATCCAGCTGCTGCCACGGCAAATGATCGCCCTTTGTGGGAGCGAGCCTGCTCGCGAAAGCGTCGTGTCAGCCACCATGAACAGTGCCTGACATACCGCTTTCGCGAGCAAGCTCGCTCCCACAGGTTCGCACACAGGTTCTGCCACAGTTTCTGAACTTTTCACAGGCTTTGCCCCTCAACCGGTTAACCCGCCTTAACCGGAACTGAGGCCTGCCCCCATGAAAACCCTGATCAAGCTCACCCTCGCCGCCACCCTTGCCTGCGCCCTGCCCGTCTGGGCCTGCACGCCTGAGGAGGCGACCGCCAAACGTGAACAACTGGCCAAAGAGGTCACCAAGCTCACTGAACAGAATCCGGCCAAGGCCAAAGAGATCAACGCCGAGTTGCAGAAAATGGATCTGGGCACGGCCAGCGCGGATCTGCCGGACAAGTGCCAGTTGATTGATCAGCGCTTGAAAGAGTTGGGTACGGCGGAGAAGAAGGCGGAAGGCTAAAGCGAAGATCGCAGCCTTCGGCAGCTCCTACAGAGGGGCGAAAAAAAACCCGGACATTGTCCGGGTTTTTTTATCCAGCCTGAAACGACTTACTCAGCCGCTGGCTCTGCCGGCTTGCGGCGCTTGAGCGGGGCCATGCCGTCGCTGCTCACCAACGAGTCCGGCTTCGGACGGTTGGCGCTCTTGCGCTTGGTCGGCGTCTTGGCGGCGGTTTTCTTCTTGTCGCCCTTGGCGTCGGTCTTTTTCTTCTTCACGCCAACGGCTTTACCCGAGGCCTTGACCTTTTTCGGCCCGCCGTAGGTGCCTTTGACTTCCTTGACGGTGCGGCGCTCGAAGCTCTGCTTGAGGTAGCGCTCGATGCTCGACATCAGGTTCCAGTCGCCGTGGCAGATCAACGAGATTGCCAGACCGTCGTTACCAGCACGGCCGGTACGACCGATGCGGTGCACGTATTCGTCGCCGCTGCGGGGCATGTCGAAGTTGATCACCATGTCCAGACCATCAACGTCCAGACCACGGGCCGCCACGTCGGTGGCCACGAGGATCTTCACGCCGCCCTGCTTCAGACGGTCGATCGCCAGTTTGCGATCCTTCTGGTCTTTCTCGCCGTGCAGTACGAACGCTTTGTATTCCTGAGCCACGAGGCGGCCGTAGATGCGGTCGGCCATGGCGCGGGTGTTGGTGAAGATGATCGCCTTCTGATAGGTCTCGTTGGCCAGCAGCCAGTTCACAATCTGCTCTTTGTGCTGATTGTGGTCGGCGGTGATGATTTGCTGACGAGTGGTCGAGTTCAACTGGCTGACCGCGTTGAGCTGCAAGTGCTCAGGGTTGTTCAGCACTTTGGCGATCATTTCGCGCAGGCCGGAACCACCGGTGGTGGCCGAGAACAGCATGGTTTGCTGACGGTTCGTGCATTCGTCGACCAGACGCTGAACGTCTTCGGAGAAGCCCATGTCGAGCATGCGGTCGGCTTCGTCGAGCACCAGCACTTCGACTTCTTTCAAATCGAGGTTGCCGGCGTTGAGTTGCTCGATCATGCGGCCCGGGGTGCCGATGAGGATGTCCGGCACTTTGCGCAGCATCGCGGCCTGTACCTTGAAGTCTTCACCGCCAGTGATCAGGCCGGATTTGATGAACGTGAACTGCGAGAAACGCTCAACTTCCTTCAGGGTTTGCTGGGCCAGCTCGCGGGTCGGCAGCAGGATCAGCGTCTTGATGCTGACGCGAACCTTGGCCGGGCCGATCAGGCGATTGAGGATCGGCAGAACGAAAGCGGCGGTTTTGCCGCTACCGGTTTGCGCAGTCACCCGCAAATCACGTCCTTGGAGCGCCAGCGGGATGGCCGCGGCTTGCACAGGCGTTGGCTCGACAAATTTCAGCTCGGCCACAGCTTTAAGCAGGCGTTCGTGCAGGGCGAATTGGGAAAACACGGGTGCTACCTCGAAGATATGCAAAAAAACAGCTGCATAGGTTACCGGTTTCGAGCGCTCAGGCCGAGTTTCTTTATGCAAACGGCAGCAATCAGTGGTTTTTTTGTTGCCTGATTTGTCTCCAAACGTAATGCCTGGCGTCTTAAATGCTCTAATCGGCCATCGCGTCTTACAGAAGAATCGTTTCACTTATGGATATCAAACAGCTCTGGCTCAACGCCCAGGACCTCTGGGGCACCCTCGAACAGCATCCGATCCTGCAAGCCAGCCTGGCGCTGATGCTGCTGTTGGTGATCGCGCTGGTACTCGGACGAGTGGCGCGCTACCTGATCCTGCACGCCAGCCGCATGCTCGGTCGCCAGCCGGCGTTTCACTGGATCAACGATTTACGCCACAACAAAGTGTTTCAGCGCCTGGCGCAGATCACCCCGTCGCTGGTGATTCAGTTCGGCCTGCACCTGGTGCCGGAACTGAGCAAAACCGCGATGAACTTCCTCGGCAACGTCGCGCTGGCGTTCACCATCCTGTTTTTGCTGCTGACCATCAGCGCGCTGCTCAATGCCCTGCTCGACATCTACGCGCGCACCGAACACGCCCGCACGCGCTCGATCAAAGGCTACGTGCAACTGGCGAAAATGGTTCTGTATGTGTTTGGCGGGATCATCATCGTCGCCACCCTGATCGACCGCTCGCCGCTGTTGCTGCTCTCCGGTCTCGGTGCGATGTCGGCGGTGATTCTGTTGGTCTACAAAGACACGCTGCTCTCGTTCGTCGCCAGCGTGCAGCTGACCAGCAACGACATGCTGCGGGTTGGCGACTGGATCGAAATGCCGCAAGTCGGCGCCGATGGCGATGTGGTCGATATCACTTTGCACACGGTCAAGGTGCAGAATTTCGACAAGACCATTGTGTCGATCCCGACGTGGCGCTTGATGTCCGAGTCGTTCAAGAACTGGCGTGGCATGCAGCAATCCGGCGGACGGCGGATCAAACGCAGCCTGTTCATCGACGCCAGCGGCGTGCGGTTCATCCGCGATGACGAGGAAGAAAAGCTCTCGCAGGTGCATTTGCTCACCGATTACATGAGCCGCAAGAAAGCCGAGCTCAAGGCGTGGAACGAGGCGCAGGGCAATGTCGCGGCGATGTCGGCCAACCGCCGGCGCATGACCAATATCGGCACGTTCCGCGCGTATGCGTTGGCGTATTTGAAGAGTCATCCGGAGATTCAACCGAACATGACCTGCATGGTGCGGCAGATGCAGACCACGGCGCAGGGCATTCCGCTGGAGATCTACTGCTTCACCCGCACCACGGCGTGGGCGGATTACGAGCGGATTCAGGGGGATATTTTTGATTATCTGCTGGCGGTGTTGCCGGAGTTTGGGTTGAGTCTGTATCAGCAGCCGAGTGGTGGGGATTTGCGTTCGGGCCTGTTGCCAGCGGTGCTCGGCTCGGCCAGCATCCCCGAGCCACAAAAACACCTCATGTAGCCCAAAATTCCCCTGTAGGAGCTGCCGAAGGCTGCGATCTTTTGACCTTAAAGATCAAAAGATCGCAGCCTTCGGCAGCTCCTACGGGGATTATGCGGTGCGTCGGATGCCGAGGCGGCTGATCCACACGGCAGCAAGGATGACGCTCCCCCCCAGGAACAACCGCCCCAGCTCCTCATGCTGATTCCAGATCAGCAGATTCAGCAGCAACCCCACCGGCACATGCAAATTGTTCATCACCGCCAACGTGCCGCCATTGACCATGCACGCGCCCTTGTTCCACCAGTACATGCCCAGCGCGGTAGAGACCAGTCCGAGAAACAGCAGCACGCCCCACTGCAGCGGCGCTTCCGGCAGAAAATTCGCTTTGCCGAACAGCAAGAACGCCGGCAGCACCACCGCCAGCGCGCCGACGTAGAAGAAGCCGAAACGTCGGTAATGCGGCAGATCGCTCGGGTGTTTTGCCACCAGATGTTTGTACATCACCTGCCCGGCGGCGTAGGTGAAGTTGGCCAGTTGCAGCAACAGGAAGCCCATGAAAAAGTCCGGGCTGATGCTGTCGAAACGAATCACCGCCGCCCCACTCACCGCCACCAGTGCGGCGATCAGCGCCCACGGGTTGAAGCGGCGGTTCAGCGCGTCTTCGATCAACGTCACGTGCAACGGCGTGAGGATGGTGAACAGCAACACTTCCGGCACCGTCAGCACGCGGAAGCTCAGGTACAGACAGACGTAGGTCACACCGAACTGCAACGCGCCGATCATCAGCATGCCGCGCATGAACGACGGTTCGACCGAGCGCCAGCGGGTCAGCGGGATGAACACCAGCCCGGCCAGCACCACGCGCACCAGTACGGCGAAGTAACTGTCGACATGACCGGCCAGGTATTCGCCAATCAGACTGAAGGAAAACGCCTGGATCAGCGTGACAAAAAGTAGATAGCCCATGCTCGCCTCGGTTTTGAATGGCGGCGACGATAGCGGTTTTCGATTCTGCAACCAACACAAATCCCCTGTAGGAGCTGCCGCAGGCTGCGATCTTTTGATCTTGATTTTAAAAAAACAGGATCAAAAGATCGCAGCCTTCGGCAGCTCCTACACGGGGGATTGGTGAATCCCGGGCAAAAAAAAGCCCGATCTCGCTAATGCGTCAATCGGGCTACAGCACTCAGGAGCAACAAGTGCAAAGGGAGGTTCGATGCGCGTGGAACCTTGAAGGGGTTGCGCCAGGTCACTAGACCATCCAGAGATTATCTGGCGATTAACCTGTCAAGCGACCTGGGACAGTTTGGCGTTGGCCTGGTTGAGGCCCTTCTCTTGGAAGTCGCCACCGAGGTTCATGCCTTCGGCGTGGATGAAGGTCACGTCGTTGATACCGATGAAACCCATGACCTGACGCAGGTACGGTTCCTGATGATCCGCCGGGCCGCCGGCGTAGATGCCGCCGCGAGCGGTCAGCACGTAGGCACGCTTGCCGCTGAGCAGGCCTTGCGGGCCGGTTTCGGTGTACTTGAAAGTCACGCCGGCACGCAGCACGTGGTCGAGCCAGGCTTTAAGGGTGCTCGGGATGGCGAAGTTGTACATCGGCGCGGCCATCACTAGCACGTCGGCGGCGAGCAGTTCATCAGTCAATTCATTGGAGCGATCCAGCGACGATTGTTCGCTGGCGTTGCGCTGTTCGGCAGGCTTCATCCAGCCACCCAACAGGTTGGCGTCCAGATGCGGTACCGGGTTCACGGCGAGGTCACGCACGGTGATCTGATCGGCAGGGTGTGCAGCTTTCCACTGGCTGATGAAGGTCTGGGTCAGTTGACGGGACACCGAGTCTTGCTGGCGGGCGCTGCTTTCAATGATCAGAACGCGGGACATGTTGTGTAGCCTCCATCCGAGAATGTTGTAAGTCGATGGAGTGAAGGTTAAACAGAGTTGAATCGATGAAAAAGCGCAAATAATTGCTGCAAAGTATCGAATAATTCGTTTAGATGCTGACACCTACCCTGTAGGAGTGAGCCTGCTCGCGATGGCGTAGTGTCAGGCACCATTAATTTATCTGACACACCGCTATCGCGAGCAGGCTCACTCCTACAAGGGATCCGGGGTTATTTCGGGACGCAGGTCAGTTTGATGCGCAACTTGATGATCGAGCGGGTGAACTTGGCCGTGGCGTTTTTATGTTTGCCGGCCGGGACATCGATGCTGCGGGTGCGCGGCGCCTCGGGGCCGTTGCTGAACACGGCCTTGCACGTCGCATCGACATCGCCGTAGTTGGCGACCCGAATGGAGCCGATGTCGTTGTCGGTGTCGTAGGTTTCGTAGTCGATCTTCAAACCGTTGAGATCCTTTTCCACGTCGATCGGGTACGCGAACGCCGTCAGCGGCAGCAGCGCCAGCAACACACAACAGAATTTTTTCATTCGGCAGTCTCCATGAGGGACCGCCAGCTTAGGACAAGAGGAGCTATTGATGAAAGCGCCCCGCGTGACCCTGGATCAATGGCGAACATTGCAGGCCGTGGTCGACCATGGCGGATTTGCCCAGGCCGCCGAGGCCCTGCACCGCTCGCAATCGTCGGTGAGCTATACCGTCGCGCGCATGCAGGATCAGCTCGGCGTGCCGCTGTTGCGCATCGATGGGCGTAAAGCCGTGCTCACCGAAGCCGGCGGCGTGTTGCTGCGTCGTTCGCGGCAACTGGTGAAACAGGCCAGTCAGCTCGAAGACCTTGCCCATCACATGGAACAAGGCTGGGAAGCGGAAGTGCGGCTGGTGGTCGACGCCGCTTACCCGAGTGCGCGCATCGTCCGCGCGCTCACCGCGTTCATGCCGCAAAGCCGTGGCTGCCGCGTGCGTCTGCGTGAAGAAGTGTTGTCGGGTGTGGAAGAAGTCCTGCTCGAAGGCGTGGCCGACCTGGCCATTACTGGCCTGAGCATTCCCGGCCACCTCGGGGCGGAATTGAGCGACGTCGAGTTCATCGCCGTCGCCCACCCCGATCACCCGCTGCACCGGCTCAATCGCGAACTGAGTTTTCAGGATCTCGAAACGCAGATGCAAGTGGTGATCCGCGACTCCGGCCGCCAGCAACCCCGCGATGTCGGCTGGCTCGGCGCTGAACAGCGTTGGACGGTCGGCAGCCTCGCCACCGCCGCGACATTTGTCAGCAGCGGTCTGGGTTTTGCCTGGTTGCCTCGGCACATGATTGAACGAGAACTCAAGGATGGCTCGCTCAAGCTGCTACCGTTGGACAGGGGCGGCACCCGCAACTCCAGCTTCTATCTGTATTCGAACAAAGACAAACCCCTGGGCCCGGCGACGCAAATCCTCATCGAACTGCTGCGCACCTTCGATACGTTGCCTTTGGATGCGCCGTACGCCGCCCCTGAACAAGCCTGACACGGAGTCCACCGATGGCGTATTTCGAGCACGAAGGTTGCAACCTGCACTACGAGGAATATGGCCACGGTACGCCGTTGCTGCTGGTTCACGGGCTCGGTTCGAGCACGCTGGACTGGGAAATGCAGATCCCGGCTCTCGCCGCGCACTACCGGGTGATCGTTCCGGATGTTCGCGGCCACGGCCGCTCGGACAAACCCCGTGAGCGCTACAGCATCGCCGGTTTCAGCGCCGACCTCCTCGCGCTGATCGAACATTTGAACCTCGGCCCGGTGCATTACGCCGGGCTGTCCATGGGCGGCATGATCGGTTTTCAGTTCGCCGTCGATCACCCGCAATTGCTTAAAAGCCTGACCATCGTCAACAGCGCGCCCGAGGTCAAACTGCGCAGCCGTGATGACTATTGGCAGTGGTTCAAACGCTGGAGCCTGATGCGCGTGCTCAGCCTCGCAACCATCGGCAAAGCCCTCGGCGGCAAACTTTTTCCCAAGCCGGAACAGGCCGATCTGCGGCAGAAAATGGCCGAACGCTGGGCAAAAAACGACAAACGTGCTTATCTCGCCAGCTTCGATGCGATTGTCGGTTGGGGCGTTCAGGAACGACTTTCCCGCGTGACCTGTCCAACCCTCATCGTCAGCGCCGACCGCGACTACACACCCGTCGCGCTGAAAGAAACCTATGTAAAACTGCTGCCTGATGCACGGCTGGTGGTGATCGACGATTCGCGCCACGCCACCCCGCTCGACCAACCGCAACGCTTCAATCAAACGCTGCTGGAGTTTCTCGCCACAGCCGACCTTCAATCTCAGGATCACTGACCCATGCTGAAAAAACTCGCCCTCGCCGCCGGTACCGTTCTGTTTGCCGCCAACCTGATGGCAGCAACGCCAGCCAAGGCGCCACACGTGCTGCTGGACACCACCAACGGCCAGATCGAAATCGAGCTGGATCCGGTCAAGGCGCCAATCAGTACCAAGAACTTCCTTGAGTACGTCGACAGCGGCTTCTACACCAACACCATTTTCCACCGCGTGATTCCGGGCTTCATGGCTCAGGGCGGCGGTTTCACCCAACAAATGCAACAGAAAGACACCAAGGCACCGATCAAGAACGAAGCCAGCAATGGCCTGCACAACGTTCGCGGCACGCTGTCGATGGCGCGCACTTCCAACCCGGATTCGGCCACCAGCCAGTTCTTCATCAACGTGGCTGACAACGCCTTCCTCGACCCGGGCCGTGACGCCGGTTACGCGGTATTCGCCAAAGTGGTCAAGGGCATGGACGTGGTCGACATCATCGTCAACTCGCAGACCACCACTAAAAGCGGCATGCAAAACGTGCCTGTCGACCCTGTGATCATCAAGTCGGCCAAGCGCATCGACTGAGTACTGCAGGGCATATCGAGCGGCGCCGGGCTGATCCCGCGCCGCTCACACTGATAAAAGGAGAGCCCGCATTCCGGGCGGTTATCTGATGCTCTATCGCCGTTTCGAACAACTGATCGACATATTCCGCGACGCCCCCACGGCGTCCCCTCCAGACCGTGTCTGGCCCTTCTATGTTTACTACCTCAAACAGGTCTGGCCGAGTTTCGCCGCCCTGCTCGTCGTTGGCCTCTTCGCCGCGTTGATCGAAGTGGCGCTGTTCAGTTACCTGAGCCGCATCATCGACCTGGCCCAAGGCACGCCGAACCCGAATTTCTTCAGCGACCACGCCCTCGAACTGACGTGGATGGTGGTGGTTGCCCTTGTGTTGCGGCCGATCTTTTTTGGCCTGCACGACCTGCTGGTGCATCAGACGCTGAGCCCCGGCATGACCAGCATGATCCGCTGGCAGAACCACAGCTATGTGCTCAAGCAGAGCCTGAATTTCTTCCAGAATGACTTCGCCGGGCGCATCGCCCAACGCATCATGCAGACCGGCAACTCGCTGCGTGATTCTGCGGTGCAAGCGGTGGATGCACTGTGGCACGTGGTGATTTACGCGATCAGCTCGCTGGTGCTGTTTGCCGAAGCCGACTGGCGTTTGATGATCCCGTTGCTGCTGTGGATTGCCGCCTACATCGGCGCGCTCTACTACTTTGTGCCACGGGTCAAACAACGCTCGGTGGAAGCCTCCGACGCGCGCTCGAAACTGATGGGGCGCATCGTCGACGGCTACACCAACATCGCCACGCTGAAGCTGTTCGCCCACACCAATTTCGAACAGCACTACGCCAAGGAAGCCATCGAAGAACAGACCGTCAAAGCGCAACTGGCCGGTCGCGTGGTCACCAGCATGGACGTGGCGATCACCACCATGAACGGCTTGCTGATCGTCGGCACTACCGCGTTGGCCCTGTGGTTGTGGACGCAATCGTTGATCACCGTCGGCGCGATTGCTTTGGCGACCGGCCTGGTGATTCGCATCGTCAACATGTCCGGCTGGATCATGTGGGTGGTCACCGGCATTTTCGAAAACATCGGCATGGTGCAGGACGGTCTGCAGACCATCGCGCAACCGGTCAGCGTCACCGATCGCGAAGACGCCAAACCGCTGCAAGTGGCCCGTGGCGAAGTGCGTTTCGAGCACGTCGACTTTCACTACGGCAAGAAGCGCGGGATCATCGGCGACCTCAACCTGAACATCAAACCCGGCGAGAAAATCGGTTTGATCGGGCCTTCCGGCGCTGGCAAATCGACCTTGGTCAACCTGCTGCTGCGCCTGTACGACGTCGAGGGCGGGCGCATTCTGATCGACGGGCAGAACATCGCCGACGTCGGTCAGGAAAGCCTGCGTGCGCGCATCGGCATGATCACCCAGGACACTTCGTTGCTGCACCGTTCGATCCGCGACAACTTGTTGTACGGCAAACCGGACGCGACCGATGCCGAGTTGTGGGACGCGGTGCACAAGGCGCGCGCCGATGAGTTTATTCCGCTGCTGTCGGACGCCGAGGGCCGTACCGGTTTCGATGCGCACGTCGGCGAGCGCGGGGTGAAATTGTCCGGCGGTCAGCGTCAGCGCATTGCGATAGCACGGGTGCTGCTCAAGGACGCGCCGATCCTGATCATGGACGAAGCGACCTCGGCGCTGGACTCGGAAGTCGAAGCAGCGATTCAGGAAAGTCTTGAAACCTTGATGCAGGGCAAAACCGTGATTGCGATCGCGCACCGGCTCTCGACGATTGCGCGGATGGATCGGCTGGTGGTGCTGGAGAACGGCAAGATCGCCGAGAGCGGTACTCATGCTGAGCTGCTCGCGCATCGCGGTTTGTATTCGCGGCTGTGGGCGCACCAGACCGGGGGGTTCGTCGGTATCGACTGATGCACTGAATGATCGTTCCCACGCTCCGCGTGGGAACGCAGCCCGTGACGCTCCGCGTCACTGGACGCGGAGCGTCCCTTGAGGCATTCCCACGCAGAGCGTGGTAACGATCACTGTAGGAGCTGCCGCAGGCTGCGATCTTTGCTTTTTGCCCTGCTGGAAATCCGTAAAAACCCTGCTGTACTCAGCCAAGGCTTCGGAACGGAGCCTGTCGTAAGTCTGCAAGGATGCACAACTCGATGCAGTCTCGATAGCAGCGCTATCAAGGACTCTTCTCATGTCTCTGTTGAAACGTTCAGCTACGGAGTTGTTGGGTACGTTCTGGTTGGTGTTGGGTGGTTGCGGCAGTGCGGTGATCGCCGCGTCTTCGCCGCTGGGTATCGGCGTGCTGGGGGTGGCCCTGGCGTTTGGTCTGACGGTGCTGACCATGGCGTTCGCCATCGGCCACATCAGCGGATGTCATCTCAACCCGGCCGTGTCGGTCGGTCTGGTCGTCGGCGGTCGATTCCCCGCCAAAGAGTTGCCTGCTTACATCATTGCCCAAGTGCTCGGCGCGATTCTCGCGGCGGCGCTGATCGCTCATATCGCCAGCGGCAAGGAAGGTTTCGATATTGCCTCCGGCCTCGCGTCCAACGGTTATGGCGAGCATTCTCCCGGCAAGTATTCGATGGCGGCAGGGTTTGTCACTGAGCTGGTGTTGACCGCGATGTTCGTGATCATCATCCTCGGCGCGACCGACAGACGCGCACCACCGGGGCTGGCACCGATTGCGATTGGTCTGGGCCTGACGCTGATCCACTTGATCTCGATTCCGGTCACCAACACCTCGGTCAACCCGGCGCGCAGTACCGGGCCGGCGCTGATGGTGGGCGGCTGGGCGATTGCGCAGTTGTGGATGTTCTGGGTGGCGCCGCTGATAGGCGCGGTGGTGGGCGGCGGGATCTACCGCTGGCTGGGCAAAGAAGAAACCTGAGCCCAACACAAAACCCGTGTAGGAGCTGCCGAAGGCTGCGATCTTTTGATCTTGGTTTTTAAAAGGCCAGATCAAAAGATCGCAGCCTTCGGCAGCTCCTACATGGGTTCTAGGTTTGGCGGTAGGGCAAGGCTGTTCGGGCTTCTTCGGCGTAGGCGAGAACGCCGGCGCGTTCTTGCTCGAGGAAATCTTTGACTGCTGCTTTCAAGCCCGGATGACGCAAGTAATGCCACGAATGGGTGATCACCGGCTCAAACCCGCGAATCAATTTGTGTTCACCCTGAGCACCCGCATCAAAGCGCTGAAAGCCATTGGCAATCGCGTAATCCATGCCCTGATAAAAACACGTCTCGAAATGCAGCCGATCAAACTCCGCCAGGCAGCCCCAATAACGTCCGTAGAAACTGTCGCCACCGACCAGACTGAAGGCCATCGCCACCGGCCGTGAACCCTGTTTTGCCAACACCACACGAATGGCTTCGGGCATGCGCTCAGCGAGCAAACTGAAAAACTCCCGCGTCAGATAAGGCGCTTGCCGGCGCACCGCATAGGTATTGGCGTAGCAGGCATAGACGAAATCCCACTGCGCCTCATCCAGTTCACGCCCCTCCAGCCATTCAAACTCAAAACCCTGCCCCGCCACTTGCTCGCGCTCTTTGCGCATCTGCTTGCGCTTGCGCGAAGCGAGCACGTCGAGGAAGTCTTGAAAGTCGCGATAACCCCGATTTTGCCAGTGATACTGACAGCCGATGCGCTGCAGCCAACCGGGTTGCTCGGCCATCGCTGCATCGGTAAACGGGTCAGTGAAATTGATGTGCGCGCTGGAAAGCTCTTCGATCTCCAGATAACCCGGCAGGCTTTTCAGCAGTTCGAAACCGTCCTCGACATTCGCCGCCAACAAGCGCGGGCCGCTGACCGGGCTGAACGGCACAGCGATCAACAGTTTGGGGTAATAGTCGATACCGGCGCGGGCACAGGCGTCGGCCCAGCCATGATCAAACACGTACTCACCGTAGGAATGCCACTTGCGGTAAGTGGGCAACGCCGCAATCAGTCGATCATCTTCGATGTGCAGCAAATGCTCCGGCAGCCAACCGGTGTGCGGGCCAACGCTGCCGCTGTCTTCCAGCGCACTGAGAAAGGCATGCCGCAGAAACGGCTGATTCTCGGGCACCAGCGCATCCCAACTCGCCGGGGCAATTTCTGACAGGTTTTGCAGGCGTTGCAACGGCATCAACGGGCTCTCCACATCGGGGCTTCAAAGCCCGGCGAGTATCGCTTATCAACGTGCTTTGCACACGCTCCTTCGGCCGACACCGCTCTAAATCAATCGTTCCGGCCAAACACCCATCGTCATCATCCTGCCATCACTGTGCCACTGCACTGTCATAAACCATCGCGATACTGGCGCCTGTTTTTAGAGCGTCGGGTTATAGCCCGGCCACTGTTTTCCGACCTTCAACCGTCGGTTGTGTCCAGGATGGTTCAGCCATCCCCTTTCATCTTCGGAGATTGCTATGCGTCTTGCTTCCACGAAAACTGCGGCAGCCCTGTGTGGCGGCCTGTTGCTGGCCATGAGTGTTCCGGCCAGCGCCGCAGTCGACGCCAAACTGCTCGACATGCTTAAAGCCAACGGCTCGATTTCCCAGGCGCAGTACATCGAACTGCAAACCGAACTGGCCAAGGATCAGAAGGCTCAGCAAATCGCGCAGCAGGCGCAGCAAGAGACCAATGAACAAGTCGCGGCTGTCGCGAAGAAGACCAACGAGCAAAGCGCTTTCGATCAGAAACTGGCGTGGGCAGCGAAGACTCAATTCAAGGGTGATGTACGCATCCGTCAGGAGACCGTCAAGATCGACGGCGAATCCAACAACGGCGGTCGCGACAAGGATCGCCAGCGTATCCGTGCCCGCCTCGGCGCCTACACCGAGATCAACCCGCAAGTCGACACCGGCATCCGCATCGCCACTGGCGGCGGCGACGACGCTCGTTCGACCAACCAGGATCTGGACAACTATTTCGACAAGAAGCAGATCTGGCTCGACTTGGGTTACATCGATTACCACCCCGATCAGATCAAGAACCTGCACGTGATCGGCGGCAAGATGCTGCAACCGTGGGTGAGCATGGGCGATGTGATCTGGGATGGCGACATCAACCCGGAAGGTCTGGCCGTTACTTACAAATACCCACTGGGCAGCACCGCCGAACTGTTCGGCAGCCTGGGCAACTACACCCTCAAGGACAACGTCGATGGCGAAGGCGTGCAGTTCCGTCACGACCTGCGTCTGACCGCCGGCCAGTTGGGTAGCCGTCTGGCGATCACCGACAACCTGAAATTGACCGTCGGCGGCAGCGTTTACGCCTACCAGAACGACGAAGACAGCCGCTGCACCGGCACCTCGACACCGTGCGCGCTGTCGGTCAACGGCAACTCGGCGAACAACGAATTCCGTCTGTATGAAGGGTTCAGCCAACTCGACATCGGCGGTCTGGCTATGCCTCTGTCGTTCTACGGTCAGTACGTGAAAAACAACGACGCCGTGACCGACGCGGACACCGCCTGGCTGATCGGCGCCAAGTCGAAAGTCTTCGGTTTCAACCTCGATTACAACTACCGTGATGTGCAGCGCGACGCCGTGGTGGGGGCCTTGACCGACTCCGACTTCGCCAACGGCACCACCGGCTCGCGTGGCCACAAGTTCAAGGTCGGTTACGACATCGACAAGAACTTCGCCATCGGTGCCACGTACTTCCTGACCAAGGCCGACTTCGCCAGCCGTACTCAGCGTGACGCGGACACCAACACCCTGCAACTGGATGCCGAAGCCAAGTTCTAACCGCGTCAATTTAGCCCGGTGCGGGCGGGACGATCCCCATCATCCGTTCGTTTCACCCGCACTGCGCTACTCCCTTGTAGGAGCTGCCGAAGGCTGCGATCTTTTGATCTTGTTTATTAAGGTCAAAAGATCGCAGCCTTCGGCAGCTCCTACAGGTCTTTGCGGCGTTGTTCGGCGAGGCGTTCGGCCAAGGAATCAACGCCCTCCTCCGGTTTTTCCGGCATCGCCTTCAACGTGGCCTGCATCAAGCGCATCTGCCGAATAAAGCGGCGGCAATTGGGGCAGAACATCAGGTGATGACGCACCATCAGTTTCTCGCGGAAGCTCAACTGGCCATCGAGATAATCGCTGGAGCGCGCCACTTGTTCTTTACAGGTCAGCATTCCCCGGTCTCCTCAAAATGCTCCACCGTGGCGAAGACTTTCAGCCGCGCCCGATGCAGCAGCACACGGACATTGGAGAGCGAGATCTCCAGAAGATTACAGATCTCTTCCAGCTCCAGACCCTGCCGTTCGCGCAGCAGCAAAACACTGCTTTGCAGCTCCGACAGACTGAGCAACGTGTGCTCAAGACAGTCGCGCAATTCACCTTCGGTGAGCAGTGCTTCGGGGGTGTCCTGGTGCCAGGCGAACGGGGCGATCAGCCAATGGCCGTCGCCGGGGGAGAAGCGGTCGTCGTCGATGCTGCCGTGGGGTGACGGCAAATCATCCATCAGCACTTCGCGGCGATTTTGCTTGTAGCGGCTTTTGGCGGAGTTGGCGGTGATGGTCAGTAGCCAGGTTTTCAGGCTGGAACGACCTTCGAAGGTGCCGATGTGGCGAACCACGGAGAGCCAGGCATCCTGCACCACTTCTTCGACGTGACGCTGACCGACGATGGCATAGGCCACGGCGCGCATCGCGCTTTGATAGGTGCTGACCAGTTCCTTGAAAGCCTTCTGCTCACCGGCCAGCAGGCGTTCGAGCAGTTGAGTGTCGTCCGTTGCGGCCATGCATTACCTCTCTGAAAGCAAAAGATCGCAGCCTGCGGCAGCTCCTACAAGGATCAGTGCAGGAGCTGCCGAAGGCTGCGATCTTTAAGGCGCAATCAACGTTTACGCAGGATCACGCTGCCGATTGAGTAACCGGCACCGAACGAGCTCAGCACGGCCAGCGAACCGGCGGCGAGATCGTCCTGATATTTGTGGAACGCGATGACCGAACCCGCCGAGCTGGTGTTGGCGTAGGTGTCGAGAATCACCGGGGCTTCTTCTTCAGTGGCTTCGCGACCGAGCAACTTGCGCACGATCAGGTGGTTCATGCTCAGGTTGGCCTGGTGCAGCCAGAAGCGCTTCACGTCGCCGACGTTGAGTTGGTTCTCTTGCAGGTGCTCACCGATCAACTCGGCAACCATCGGGCAGACATCCTTGAACACCTTGCGGCCTTCCTGCACGAACAGCTTGTCGCGGGCACCGACGCCCTCTTCTGCTGCGCGGTTGAGGAAGCCGAAGTTATTACGGATGTTATTGGAGAACTTGGTCAGCAGTTTGGTGCTGACCACGTCGAACTGGTGCTTGGAGGTGGCGGTGTCAGCACGCTCGATGATCACCGCAGTCGCGGCGTCGCCGAAGATGAAGTGGCTGTCGCGGTCACGGAAGTTCAGGTGACCGGTGCAGACTTCCGGGTTGACCATCAGGATCGCCCGGGCCTGGCCCAGTTGCACGCTGTTGGCGGCGGCCTGAATGCCGAAGGTCGCCGAGGAGCAAGCGACGTTCATGTCGAAACCGAAGCCTTGAATGCCCAGCGCTTCCTGGACTTCGATGGCGATGGCCGGGTAGGCGCGTTGCAGGTTGGAGCAGGCGACGATCACGCCGTCGATGTCAGCGGCGGTTTTGCCGGCGCGTTGCAGGGCCTGTTCGGCTGCGCCGATGGCCATCTGGCAGAGCACCGACCATTCGTCGTTGGAACGCTCGGGCAGGCGCGGGGCCATGCGCTGCGGGTCAAGGATGCCGTCCTTGTCCATGACAAAGCGGCTCTTGATGCCCGAAGCTTTTTCGATGAAGGCTGCGCTGGATTCGGTCAGGGCCTGGACTTCGCCGTTGGCAATGGCCTCGGCGTTGTCGGCGTTGAACTGCGCGACGTAAGTATTGAAAGACTGCACCAGCTCTTCGTTGGAGATGCTGTTGGCCGGGGTGTACAGGCCGGTGCCGCTGATGACGACGTTATGCATGGTCGTTTCTCTAATCTGTTCAGGCAGAAAGTGCTGGAACCGTCGTACCAACACACAAAAGGTCTATTCCCATCCGGGGGACGCAAACCTGGCATCGTTTTATTCCGCCACGCGACACGGCCGAAGGCTCTGGGTCGCGAAACCGGCGTTTATGGTCGCGAAGTTTGCCATAAACGCAGGCTTTTGGCGCCTTTCTCAAGATCAACACGAATGATCGTTCCCACGCTCCTGCGTGGGAATGCAGCCCGTGACGCTCCGCGTCACTGGACGCGGAGCGTCCCCAGAGGCGTTCCCACGCAGAGCGTGGGAACGATCAGCGGTGAGGGCTCAGGGTTCGACCTGGCTCCACTGTTTGCTCAGGCGTTTGTCGGAGATCGGAGTTTTCGTGCCCAACTGCTGGGCGAACAGTGAAACCCGGTATTCCTCCAGCCACCAGCGGTACAGCTCAAGTTGCGGATCGCGTTTGCCTTCCTGTGCATGCTTGGCGGCGCGAGCCTGATATTGCGCCCAGAGACCGGCCAGTTCGCCGCTCCAGACGCGATCCTTCTGCACCTGCGCGCCAAGTTTCTCGAAACGCTGCTCTACCGCTTTCAGGTAACGCGGGATTTCTTTGAGCCACTGCATCGGCGTCTCGCGCACGAACCCCGGATACACCAGGTTACTAATCTGCTGCTTGATGTCGTTCAGTGCCACGGCCTGAGCCAGATCAATCTTGCCCTTGAAGCGTTTCTGCAAACCGTGCCACAGCTTGAGAATCTCCAGGGTCAACCGCGCCACACGTTCAGCGTGCTCGGTCCAACCGCCGCGTTTGCGCTCCGCCAACGCCGCCAGACCGGCGCCGTCACGCGGCAACGGGTCTTCGCCTTCGAGAATGCAGCTGTCGAGGCTGGCCAGCAGAATGTCTTCGACCAGCGCATCGACCCGGCCCAAATCGCGATAGAGCAGGCCCAACTCAGTCTGCCCCGGCAACTTGCTGCGCAGAAACTTCGCCGGCTCGGCCAGTTGCTGCATCAACAAACGCTGCAACGCACGACGATGCTGGAATTCGGCCTCGGCCGGGGTCGAGAAACGCCCTTCCTTGACCGTACCGCCCTCTTCGACCAGCGCCGGATACACCGTCATCGACAGCCCGGCGATCTTCTGTTGAGTCTTTTCCGCAACCGGTGCGAAGACTTTCGCCTCTACCGGTTGCTGACTTTTCGCACTCTGCGGCACCGCTAACGCGGCCTGACTGGCCTCGGCAAAACGCGCGGTCAGCTCGGCCAGATCACGTCCTTCACCGAGGAATTTGCCTTGGCCGTCGACGATTTCCAGGTTCATCCGCAGATGCCCTTCGACGCCTTGCTCAGCCTCCGCCCACGCTTCATCGCTGACCCGCGCGCCGGTCATGCGCAACAGCTCACGGCCCAGCGCTTGCGGCAACGAACCCTCGGCGAAAGTCATGCGTTGCAACGCAGCCTTGATGAAGTCCGGCACCGGCACGAAATTCTTGCGCAAGGCTTTCGGCAAGTTACGCACGAGGGCGATGCACTTGGCCTCGATCAGCCCCGGCACCAGCCACTCCAGACGCTCCGGCGGCAGCATCGGCAACAGCGGCGCCGGCACACGCAAGGTCACGCCGTCGCGCGGGTGGTTGGGTTCGAAGTGATAAGTCAGCGCCAGTTCCAGATCGCCGATGTGCAGCGTGTCCGGGTAATGCATCGCGGTGACTTCACTGGCCTCGCGGGCCAGCACGTCTTCTTCGCGCATGATCAACAGCTGCGGATCTTTCTGGCTATTGATGCGATACCAACTGTCGAAGGTCGCGGTCTGGTGAATCTCCGCTGGCAAGCGTGCGTCGTAGAAGGCGTAGAGGGTTTCTTCGTCGGCAAGAATGTCGCGGCGACGTGCCTTCGCTTCGAGTTCGTCGAGTTGTTCCAGCAGTTGTTTGTTCGCGGTCAGGCACTTGGCTTTCGACTGAATTTCGCCGCGCACCAGACCTTCGCGGATAAACAGCTCGCGGGAAACCACTGGATCCACCGGGCCGTAATGCACGGGGCGACGACCAACCACGATCAACCCGAACAGAGTGATCTGCTCGAACGCGACGACCTGGCCGCGCTTCTTTTCCCAATGCGGTTCGAAGTGGTTTTTCTTGATCAGGTGCCCGGCCAGCGGTTCGATCCAGTCGGCGTCGATCTTGGCGACCATGCGCGCGTAAAGCTTGGTGGTTTCCACCAGTTCGGCGGTCATCAACCATTGCGGACGCTTCTTGCCGATGCCCGACGACGGATGAATCCAGAAACGTCGCTGCCGCGCGCCGAGGTAATCGCCGTCCTCGGTTTTCTGGCCGATCTGGCTGAGCAAACCGACCAGCACAGCTTTGTGCAGCTTCGGATAATCCGCCGGCTCTTTATTCAGGCTCAACTGCATGTCGCGGCAGATCAGGCTTAACTGGCGATGGGAATCACGCCACTCGCGCAGACGCAGGTAGTTGAGGAAGTTCTTCCGGCACCAGTTGCGCAGCGGACTCGCGGTCAGGGCTTGGCGCTGTTCTTCGAAGCCACGCCAAAGATTCACCAATCCGGCGAAATCCGAGTCGATGTCTTTCCACTGCGCGTGGGCTTGATCCGCAGCTTGCTGACGCTCCGGCGGGCGCTCGCGCGGATCCTGAATCGACATCGCACTGGCGACGATCAGCACTTCCTGCAAGCTGCCCAGTTTCGCCGCTTCGAGCAGCATGCGGCCCATGCGCGGGTCGACCGGCAGACGCGCCAATTGGCGACCCAACGGCGTTAGCTGGCTGTTGCGATCCACCGCCGAGAGTTCTTGCAGCAGGTTGAAACCGTCGCTGATCGCCTTGCCATCCGGCGGCTCGATAAACGGGAACGCGGTGATCTCGCCGAGGCGCAGATGCAGCATCTGCAAAATAACCGCGGCGAGGTTGGTGCGCAAAATCTCCGGATCGGTGAATTCCGGACGCCCGAGGAAATCTTCTTCGCTGTACAACCGAATGCAGATGCCCGGCTCGACCCGGCCGCAACGGCCCTTACGCTGGTTGGCGCTGGCCTGGGAAATCGCCTCGATCGGCAGACGCTGCACCTTGGCGCGGTAGCTGTAACGGCTGATGCGCGCGGTGCCGCTGTCGATCACGTAACGGATGCCCGGTACGGTCAGCGACGTCTCGGCGACGTTGGTCGCGAGCACCACGCGACGGCCCGGGTGCGACTGGAAAATCCGCTGCTGCTCAGCCGGCGACAGGCGCGCGTACAGCGGCAGAATTTCAGTGTGTTTGAGTTGGGCTTTGCGCAGCATGTCGGCAGCGTCACGAATCTCGCGCTCGCCGGGCAGGAACACCAGCACATCGCCGGGACTGCGGCGTTCGCTGCGTTCGTAAGCGGCGATTTCATCGAGGGTGGCGAGGATCGCCTGATCCACCGTCAGGTCATCCTCGACACGGTTGCCCTCTTCGTCCTGCTCCAGGGTCAGCGGTCGATACCAGGTGTCGACCGGGAAGGTACGGCCGGAGACTTCAACAATCGGCGCGTCGTCGAAGTGCTTGGAGAAGCGCTCCAGATCGATGGTCGCCGAGGTGATGATGACTTTCAGATCCGGGCGGCGCGGCAGCAAGGTTTTCAGGTAACCAAGCAGGAAGTCGATGTTGAGGCTGCGCTCGTGGGCTTCGTCGACGATGATCGTGTCGTAGCGTTCGAGGTAGCGATCGTTCTGGGTTTCCGCGAGCAGGATGCCGTCGGTCATCAGCTTGATCAGGGTGTTGGCATCGCTCTGATCTTCGAAACGCACTTGATAGCCGACCAACGACCCGAGCGGCGTGCCGAGTTCTTCGGCAACCCGACTGGCCACACTGCGTGCTGCAATCCGGCGTGGCTGGGTGTGGCCGATCAAGCCGTGCTGACCGCGACCGATCTCCAGACAGATTTTCGGTAATTGCGTGGTTTTACCCGAACCGGTTTCACCGGCGATGATCAAGACCTGGTGCTTTTCCAGCGCTTTCTTGATCTCGTCGCGCTTGGCGGCGATCGGCAAACTGTCGTCGTAACGAATCACCGGCAGGCTGGCCTTGCGCGCGAGCACCTGATCACAGGACGCCTGCATGCGCGTCACCCACTGGGCCAGTTTGGCCTCATCAGGTTTTTTGCGCAGCTCAAGCAACTGCCGCCGCAGCCGGTGACGGTCGGCGAGCATGGCGTGTTCGAGGTTTTTCAGCAGTTTGTCGATGGAGGGCGATTCGTCGGTCATCGGGTACGCAATTCGGTCGTCTATTTGTGCAGGGGGCCGATTGTCGCAGATTTGCCTTCGATTGGCCTGCTTCCCCTGTAGGAGCTGCCGAAGGCTGCGATCTTTTGATCTTGTTTTTTTAAAAGCAAAATCAAAAGATCGCAGCCTTCGGCAGCTCCTACAGAGGAGTTATTCGTTGTCCAGGCCTTTGCGCCGATACGGGAAGACGTCGATGATTTTGCCGGCGCGAATCGCCTCCTGCAGGCTCTTCCAGTAATCCGCGTTATACAACTCGCCATGCAGCTGATCGAACAACTTGCGTTGCCCCGAATCAGCGAACAGAAACGGCGGAAATTCTTCCGGAAACACATCCAGCGGCCCGATCGAATACCACGGTTCAGAGGCCATTTCATCCTCCGGCGTGCGCGGCGCAGGAATGTGACGGAAGTTAGCTTCGGTCAGGAAACAGATCTCGTCATAGTCATAAAACACCACGCGCCCGTGACGTGTAACGCCAAAGTTCTTCAACAGCATGTCGCCGGGAAAGATGTTCGCCGCCGCCAGTTGTTTGATCGCCAGCCCGTAATCGTCCAGGGCCTCATACACTTGGGCGTCGTTGGCGTTTTCCAGATAGAGGTTGAGCGGGGTCATTCGCCGCTCGGTCCAGCAATGGCGGATCAGCACGGTTTCGCCTTCGACCGATACCGTCGATGGCGCGACTTCCAGCAATTCCTCAAGACACGCCGGATCGAACTTGCTCAGCGGAAAACGGAAATCAGCGAATTCCTGGGTATCGGCCATACGCCCTACCCGGTCGACGCTTTTCACCAATCGGTACTTCTCGATCACCGTCGCGCGGTCGACGTTTTTCGAGGGCGAAAAGCGGTCCTTGATGATTTTGAAAACGGTGTTGAAGCCCGGCAGGGTGAACACGCTCATGACCATGCCACGCACGCCCGGTGCCATGATGAATTGATCGTCGGTGTTGGCCAGGTGATTGATCAGCGCGCGATAAAACTCGGATTTCCCGTGTTTGTAGAAGCCGATTGAGGTGTACAGCTCAGCGATGTGTTTGCCCGGCAGAATGCGCCGCAGGAAGCCGATAAACTCCGCCGGCACCGGCACATCGACCATGAAGTACGAGCGGGTGAAGGAGAAGATGATCGACACGTCGGCTTCGTCAGTGATCAACGCATCGATCTGAATCCCGCGCCCTTCGCGGTGCAGCAGCGGAATCACCAGCGGCCATTGTTCGTCGCGGGTGTAGATACGCCCGACCAGATACGCGCCTTTGTTGCGGTACAGCACCGAGGAAAACAGCTCGACGCTAAGCTCCGGATCCTTGCACACCCAGTCCGGCAGATTCTCACGCAGTTGCGCTTCGAGGCGCTGCAGGTCGCCCGGCAAATCGGCGTAATCCTCGCTGAAACGGTAATCGGCAAAAATGCTCGCGAGCATGCCCGACAGCTGCCCTTGCGGTTTGTAGGTGCGGGTTTGCGCGGCGCGGGCACGGCGCAGGCTCGGGCGCGTGGTGTGGATGAACATGCAGCCGTCGCTGATCAGATCGTGGCTGAACAGCCCGCAGAAAATCGAGTTGTACCAGGTCTCGGACAGTTCATCGTCGAAGCGCAGGTCGATAACGCTGATGTAGGCGCTTTTCACCAGCGGCCAGCAGCTGACGTTCATCAGCGTGTCGTCGTCGAAATGCTCGCGCAGGCGGGCGATGGTCTCGCCGACCTTTTCCTCGTAGAGGTTGATCCGCGCCGCCGACGCCGTTTGCGTCTCCTGCCAGCGTGCTTGCTCAAAACGCTCGCGCGCGCCGTCAGTGATTCGGCGGAAATGCTCGCGGTAATCGTCAAAGCCATCGAGGATCATGCGGGCGATGTCGGTGGCTGGCCATTGCTGCGGCATAAATGAGACCTCGGCGTGCGTTTGGAAATCTGTGCCTGAGCTTAGCCACGGTTGCGGGCACAGGTGAAGTGCAATTTCGGCCAAATGCCGTTCCGGTTGTTACCGCGTGTGGTTTTCTTTGTGTGTGTGTGTGTGTAAGCGGCGGCTGCGGGAAATTAAATGTCCGATTAGCGGTTGCCATGATCCGGGGCCTCGGCAACACTCTCGTCCCGATCAAGGAAGGAGCCCCGCCGTGAGCCCTGTCGATATTTTCCGTATGTTGTCGCTGGCAGCCATCTGGGGCGCGAGTTTCCTGTTCATGCGCGTGATTGCGCCCGTGATCGGGACCATTCCGACCGCGTTTTTTCGCGTATCGATCGCTGCCGTCGGTCTGCTGGTGATCCTCGGTTTGATGCGCATCAGCTGGGATTTCAAAGGCAAACTGAAAACCGTGATGCTGCTCGGCGTAATCAACTCGGGGATTCCGGCGACGCTGTACTCGGTTGCCGCGCAAGTGCTGCCGGCCGGTTACTCGGCGATTTTCAACGCCACCACGCCGTTGATGGGCGTGTTGATTGGCGGATTGTTCTTCAGTGAAAGATTGACCGTCGCCAAGTTGAGCGGCGTCTTCCTCGGACTGTTCGGGGTTGGCGTGCTGACGCGCGCAGGGCCGGTGGCATTCGATCTGGAATTGTTGATGGGCGCCGTCGCGTGCCTGCTGGCGACCACCTGTTATGGCTTCGCCGGGTTTCTTGCGCGGCGCTGGCTGGATCAGGCCGGCGGACTGGACAGTCGGTTATCGGCACTGGGCAGTATGCTCGGCGCGACATTGTTCCTGCTGCCGCTGTTTGGCTACAGCGTGGCAACCCAGCCACCCGTGAGTTGGGGCGGCTGGCATGTCTGGCTGTCGCTGCTCGGTCTGGGTCTGGGCTGCACGGCGTTCGCGTACATCATTTATTTCCGCCTGCTCAGCTCGATCGGCCCGGTGAAATCGATGACCGTGACCTTCATGATTCCGCCGTTTGGCGTGTTGTGGGGGGCGTTGCTGCTGGATGAGCCGCTGTCGATGGCGCACATTTATGGCGGCGTGCTGATTGCGGCGGCGTTGTGGCTGGTGCTGAAGCCTGCGGTGGTTAAGCCGGCGGAGGTACCGGCCCGGTAGATTTGTGCTGGTGCAGAAAAGGCTATCGCGAGCAGGCTCACTCCTACAATTGGAATGCATACCCCTGTAGGAGTGAGCCTGCTCGCGATTGGCGGCCGAACAGCCGCCACCTGACTCTCTGTTACCCCGTTTTACGAAACACAAACGCCAATCCAACAATGATCAGCAGCATCCCCAGCACACTCAACGCCGCCAGCCGATTACCGAAAATCAGGTAATCCATCACCGCCGTCACTGCCGGCACCAGATAAAACAGGCTGGTGACGTTCACCAGATTGCCCTGCGCAATCAGCCGATACAGCAACAGCGTCGCCAGCACCGACACCACCAGCCCCATCCACAACACCGGCAGGAAAAAACCTGCGCTGTGTTCAAAATGAAACGGCTGGAACGGCACAAAAATCCCGCACAGCAACAGCCCGGCGAGGTACTGCACCGGCAACGTGCCGAGGGGATTGTCGGTGATGCGCTTCTGCATGATCGAACCGAGCGTCATGCTCGCGAGCGCCAGCAACCCGAAGAGCATTCCCGCCCAGGACATGCCGGCCAGACCGATACCCTGATAGACCACCATGATCAGCCCGGCCAGCCCCAGCGCCAGGCCGAACAAGCGGCTCGCTGAGCGCTGTCGTTCCATCAGCACCACGGTGAGGATCGGTTGCACGCCCATGATCGTGGCCATCACGCCGGGTGTGACTTTGGTGTTCAGGGCCAGCAGATAGAAAATCTGATAAGCCCCCAACAACACCACGCCCGTGGCAATCGCATACAGCATCGGCTTGCCGCACTTGGGCAACTTCAACTTGAGCAACGGCGCCAGCAGTACCAGCCCGCACAAGGCAATCGCAAAACGTATCAGCAGAAAGGCAAAGGGTGACGCGTGCGCCAGCCCCCATTTGGAGAAGATCGCCCCGCTGCTCCACAGCAGAACGAACAGGCTCGTGGACGCCGCCGCGAGCGCGGATTTTTTCGAAAGGACAAACATGAATACCACCTGTAGTCAGGCAAATAGCCAACTCAGCCGAGGCTGAAATTCAGTAGGTTTTTTCAGGCGGGCATAGGGAGCAGCAAAAACGCTGATCAGCCCGAAACGCCAACGCCCGGCGGTGATACGACTGCGCACACCGGCGTGCTACTGACAGGTGGAGGGTAATGACTGATCTGCCTTGGCTGCTGATTCCCGCACGGCAGGACGCCAGCGTTGACCGCTGAATCGACTACCGCGTTGATGAGGGATGCAGGCATTGGGGCTGATCTTTTTGAATGGATACGTAAGTCGGTTGGCTCACGTGGGGCTGAATATAACCAGCGTACGACATGGATTGCAATGACTTGGGCGAATGGCCGCTAGCGACAGATGAGAGGGAGGCGCATAGGCTGGTTTGCAATGGCGGCACCCATCCATGGAGGACAAGGAATGCACGGAATCACATGCCAAGGGAACGGACGTATTTGCGCTACCAAGTGTACAAATCACAGGCGAGGAAACAAGCCGGTATTACTTTCGCAAAACTTCAGGAAGATCTACTGCAGCAAGGGGTAGTGGATGTCGATCACTCCAGAGTTCGTTTCGAAGCAATCGACGCTCCAGCGCTTGTAGCTTATGAGGAATGGTTCGATCCTCATTTCTCGTGGCAGGAGGTGGTCAGGTGGAAAGCCAAAGAACCACTTAGTTTCGATTTGGCCATCTGGTTTGATCAAGAGTTGTGCGGGCTATGCTTTGCGAACCCTAATCAAAGTCGACTACGAGTAAAAATTGTCCGCCTGGAAGGCAAGCCTGGCAATGATCACCCTCTCAAAAGCCGAGTAGCGACGTTTGCTTTGACCGCTGTTAGTCACTTCGCGCGAATCATTGGCAGCACGCAAATCGAGATTCAGGAGCCCCTTCCGGGAGTCATCTCTCTTTACCGACAATTGGGTTTCGAGTTCGATACAGAAGGTAGGCTTGTGAAGGCAATTGACTAAGGCTAGTATCGAACAACTGTTCATTTAATGATCAACACCGGAGGCACCATGAAGGTAGCCGTCGAAAAAAAGACCCCAAACGCCAGATCGATAAAAGCCGATAGAAAACGTTCTTTCGGCGAGTTGCCAGAGAGTGAGTTGCGCCGAATTAGAGAGGCATTGGCACATCCAGCCGTTGAAGAGCCCGGTGGCATCCTCGCTGGCGCCTCGTTCACTTTCCCCTCATAAAAAAACCGCTCCCAAAGAGCGGTTTTTTTCATTTCAATGTCCAGCCTCAGCCAAACAACCAATACCCCAACAACGTCAACACCACCACCGCCAATACCGGTCGTGCCACACGGTAGGCCTTTGGATTACGGCGCTTCCACTGTTTCACAACGCCGCTGAATTTGTCGCTGAAGTTCTTGCTCCACGCGTAAGCCTGGTTGATCCCGCCCACGCGCTCGTCGTCAAGATTCTGCGGCGCAGTCGCGCGGCCGAGCCAGGCGCTGATCGAACGGTTAATGCGAGTCATGAAGCGGTTTTTCAGCGGACGTTCGACGTCGCAGAACAGAATGACGCGGGTTTGCTCGGTTTCGTTTTTAACCCAGTGCACGTAGGTCTCATCGAACATCACGTCTTCACCGTCGCGCCAGGCGTAAACCTGGCCGTCGACGAAGATCCGGCAATCGTCAGAGTTAGGCGTTGACAAGCCGAGGTGATAACGCAGAGAGCCGGCAAACGGATCGCGGTGCGGGTTGAGGTGGCTGCCGCCCGGCAACAACGCAAACATCGCGCCTTTTACATTCGGAATCGCACTGACCAGCGCCACGGTTTTCGGGCACAGGGTTTCGGCTGAAGGCAGCGGTTTGTCGTACCACTTGAGGTAGAAACGCTTCCAGCCTTTCTTGAAGAACGAACCGAAACCGGCATCGTTGTTCTTCTCGGCGGCGCGAATATAGCCCTCGTCGAACAGGTGCATGGCTTCGTCGCGAATGGTTTCCCAGTTGTCGCGCAACACGTCCAGCTCTGGAAACTTGCTGCGATCCAGATACGGCTTCGACGGCACGCCAGAGAACATGTACATCAAGGCGTTGTACGGAGCGAACAGCGCCGAATGGTTGACGAACTGACGCAGTACCGGCAAACGCGCCTTGCCGCGCAAATGCACATAGAGCGTGCTGCCGAGAAACAGCAACAGCACAAACGCCTTGGCGGCAAACGAAACGGTCATCCACAACTCCTTGATAAAAAACGACGCTGCGATGCCATTTACCCGGCATGGCAGCCGGCCATGATAAACACTACCGGCGTCGGGAAAAACCCGTCCATTCCAAGATTCAGTGTTAAGCAATGCGCAATAAAGCGCTTATTAACATAACGATCCTGAACCTTGGCTGACCTGAATCAATCCAGATTACTGTTGATTCTCCTGCTCGGTGAACAGGTCGCTGAACAACATGCTCGACAGATAACGTTCGCCCGAGTCCGGTAGGATCACGACGATGGTCTTGCCCTGCATTTCCGGGGTCTCCGCCAGACGCACGGCAACCGCCATCGCTGCACCGCAGGAGATCCCGCACAAGATTCCTTCTTCCTGCATCAAACGCAGGGCCATGGCTTTCGACTCATCATCAGTCACCAACTCAACCCGGTCTACCATCGACAGATCGAGGTTTTTCGGCACAAAACCTGCGCCGATACCCTGAATCTTGTGCGGGCTCGGCTTGATCTCTTCACCGGCCAGCGCTTGCGTGATCACCGGTGAGGACACCGGCTCCACGGCCACGGAGAGAATCGGTTTGCCCTGGGTATTCTTGATATACCGCGAAACACCGGTGATGGTTCCGCCGGTTCCGACGCCGGCCACCAATACGTCGACAGCACCGTCGGTGTCGTTCCAGATTTCCGGGCCGGTGGTTTTTTCATGAATGGCCGGGTTGGCCGGGTTATCGAACTGCGCGGGCATGAAGTATTTGTTGGCATCACTGGCCACGATTTCAGCAGCTTTTTCGATCGCGCCTTTCATGCCCTTGGCCGGTTCGGTCAACACCAGTTCAGCGCCCAGTACTTTGAGCACCTTGCGGCGCTCGATGCTCATCGAGGCCGGCATGGTCAGCATCAATTTGTAACCGCGAGCGGCGGCGACGAAGGCCAGGCCGATGCCAGTGTTGCCCGAGGTCGGCTCGACGATGGTCATGCCGGGCTTGAGTTTGCCGCTGCTTTCGGCGTCCCAGATCATGTTGGCACCGATCCGGCATTTCACCGAATAACCGGGGTTGCGCCCCTCGATCTTGGCCAGAATGGTCACGCCACGCGGCGCAATACGGTTGATCTGCACCAGCGGCGTGTTGCCGATGGAATGGGCATTGTCAGCAAAAATACGGCTCATGGCTGGGTCCTTATGCAGCATTGAATTCAGCGCTCCAAGGTATGCCTGTTGCCCATCACAGTCCAGTCGAGGCGAACGTCTGCAACACGCAGTAGTCAATCGCTTTACATCGTTCGGGAATTGTCACCATGAAACGTCGTTACAGTTGGCCGCTATGTACTTTCGCGGGAATCGTCGTGCTGCTGATCGCGCTGCACATCGCCCTGCCCTACGTGGTGCGCGATTACCTGAATGACAAACTGGCCAACATGGGCGATTACCGTGGTCAGATCACCGACGTTGACCTGGCGTGGTGGCGCGGCGCCTACAAAATCAACGGTCTGAAGATTGTCAAAGTCGACGGCAAAGTGCCGGTGCCGTTCGTTAACGCACCGTTGATCGACCTTTCAGTCAGTTGGCACTCGCTGTGGTACGACCATGCCGTCGTCGCTCAAGTGAAGTTCTTCAAACCTGAAATCAACTTCGTCGACGGTGGCGCCAACAAACAGAATTCCCAAACCGGTCAAGGCACCGACTGGCGTGAGCAGTTGGGCAAGCTGTTGCCCATCACCCTCGACGAAGTGCAAATCAACGACGGTCGCATCAGTTTCCGCAACTTCAACTCCAAACCGCCGGTGAACATGAATGCCACTGACGTCAACGCGAGCATCTACAACCTGACCAACGTGGTCGACAAGGAAGGCAAACGCGACGCCCGATTCGAAGGCAAAGCCTTGCTACTCGGCCATGCACCGCTGGAAACCACCGCCACCTTCGATCCGTTGAGCAATTTTGAAGACTTCGAATTCCGCCTGCGCGCCAAAGATATCGAACTCAAGAGCATGAACGACTTCGCTTCGGCCTACGGCAAGTTCGACTTCAATGCCGGTCACGGCGATGTAGTGATTGAGGCCAAAGCCAAAAAGGCGCAAGTCAACGGCTACATCAAACCCCTGCTGCGTGACGTTGAAGTGTTCAACTGGCAGCAGGACGTGGAAAACAAGAACAAAAGCATCTTCCGCTCCGTCTGGGAAGCGCTGGTCGGCGGCACGGAAACCGTGCTGAAGAATCAGGCGAAAAACCAGTTCGCGACCAAGGTTGAGCTGAGCGGCAATGTGCATCAGCAAAATATCAGCGCGTTTGAAGCGTTTTTGCAGATTTTGCGTAATGGCTTTGTTCAGGCATTCAATGCGCGGTATGAACGGCCTAAGCCGGATGCGGGTTAGGATTTACGGGCGAAATGCATCCCGATAAAAGGTATCTGCGCCGATCTGGATATCTGCGGCCAACCATTCAACAGTCCAGCCATTATCTGCCAGACGAGCAGTTGCAAAGACTATCGGATCGAGTAATGGGGCGAGTCCTGGATATGTTTGGATATCGCAACTCAAATCGACTGTTACTTGCCGGCTATCGCAAAAGGTCAGTGCGAGTCGGCGGTCTGTAAGCGCTACGGCAGCGGACAAGCGTGGTCTTTTTATGCTCGACATGTATTAAAAGCCTCCGAGTGAACGGGATGGGGCTGCTTCGCAGCCCAGCGGGAGCAAGCTCCCTCGCCACAGAAAGCCCTTTTGCCGCAAGTCATGCGGTGTGTTCAGAGGCTATCGCCGAATCAACCGGGTAAAAATACTGGCCAAGCGCCGAGACTGAGTCAACATGTGACGCCCCATTCAGAGACTGAATAAGCCGTCTGCGTTCACAGTCGACCGGCCTGCGCGTTATAGTCGGGCATCCGATTATTTCGCCCCCGCCCTGCCCGTCAGGTCGGCGTTACCGTTCGAGGATTAGCAGATGAAGTTCGAAGGCACCCAGGCCTACGTCGCCACCGATGACCTGAAGCTGGCGGTCAACGCCGCCATCACCCTGGAGCGGCCGCTGCTGGTCAAGGGCGAGCCGGGCACCGGCAAGACCATGCTCGCCGAGCAACTGGCCGAATCGTTTAATGCCAAGCTGATCACCTGGCACATCAAATCCACCACCAAGGCCCATCAGGGCTTGTACGAGTACGATGCGGTCAGCCGTCTGCGCGACTCGCAGCTGGGCACTGAAAAAGTCCACGACGTGCGCAACTACCTGAAGAAAGGCAAGCTCTGGGAGGCTTTCGAGTCCGAAGAGCGGGTCATTTTGCTGATCGACGAGATCGACAAGGCCGACATCGAGTTCCCCAACGACTTGCTGCAAGAACTCGACAAGATGGAGTTCTACGTTTACGAGATCGACGAGACCATCAAGGCCAAGAAGCGCCCGATCATTATCATTACTTCGAACAACGAGAAAGAGCTGCCGGACGCTTTCCTGCGCCGCTGCTTCTTCCACTACATCGCTTTCCCGGATCGCCCGACCCTGCAGAAAATCGTCGACGTGCACTACCCGGACATCAAGAAAGATCTGGTCAGCGAAGCGCTGGACGTGTTCTTCGATGTGCGCAAAGTGCCAGGCCTGAAGAAGAAGCCATCGACCTCGGAACTGGTCGACTGGCTGAAACTGCTGATGGCCGACAATATTGGCGAAGCGGTGCTGCGCGAACGCGATCCGACCAAGGCCATTCCGCCGCTGGCCGGTGCTTTGGTGAAGAACGAACAGGACGTGCAACTGCTTGAGCGTCTGGCGTTCATGAGCCGTCGCGGCACCCGCTAAGAGGCTGATGCCATGTTGCTCAACCTGTTCAATGAAATGCGTGCAGCCAAAGTGCCGGTATCGGTGCGCGAGCTGCTCGACCTGATCAACGCGCTGAAGCAGCGCGTGACCTTCGCCGACATGGACGAGTTCTATTACTTGTCGCGGGCGATTCTGGTAAAGGACGAGCGCCATTTCGACAAATTCGACCGTGCGTTCGGCGCCTACTTCAATGGCCTCGAAAAGCTCGACGATCATTTACAGGCGCTGATTCCCGAAGAGTGGCTGCGCAAGGAGTTCGAGCGCTCGCTGAGCGACGAGGAACGCGCGCAGATCCAGTCCCTCGGCGGTCTCGACAAGCTGATCGAAGAGTTCAAGAAACGTCTGGAAGAACAGAAGGAACGCCACGCCGGCGGCAACAAATGGATCGGCACCGGCGGCACCAGCCCGTTTGGCTCCGGCGGCTTCAACCCGGAAGGCATTCGGGTGGGCGATGCCGGCAAGCGTCAGGGCAAAGCGGTAAAAGTCTGGGATCAGCGCGAATACAAGAATCTCGACGACTCGGTGGAACTGGGCACGCGCAACATCAAGGTTGCCCTGCGTCGTCTGCGTAAATTCGCTCGCCAGGGCGCGGCGGAAGAACTTGATATCGACGGCACCATCGATCACACCGCCAAAGACGCGGGCCTGCTGAACATTCAGATGCGCCCGGAGCGGCGCAATACGGTGAAGCTGTTGTTGCTGTTCGACATCGGCGGTTCGATGGACGCGCACGTGAAGATCTGTGAGGAGTTGTTCTCGGCCTGTAAGACCGAGTTCAAGCATCTGGAGTACTTCTACTTCCACAACTTCGTTTACGAATCGGTGTGGAAGAACAACATGCGCCGCACTTCCGAGCGCACCTCTACCCAGGATCTTCTGCACAAGTATGGTGCCGACTATAAGGTGATCTTCATTGGTGATGCCGCCATGGCGCCTTATGAAATCACCCAGGCCGGCGGCAGTGTCGAGCACTGGAACGAAGAGCCGGGTTATGTGTGGATGCAGCGGTTTATGGAGAAGTACAAGAAGCTCATCTGGATTAACCCGTATCCGAAAGATACGTGGGGGTATACCTCGTCGACCAATATCGTCAGGGATTTGATTGAGGATCAGATGTATCCGTTGACGTTGCGTGGGCTTGAGGAAGGGATGCGGTTTTTGTCCAAATGACGACCAGATCGTTCCCACGCTCTGCGTGGGAACGCATCCAGTGACGCTCTGCGTCACAGGGACGCGGAGCGTCACTGGCGGCATTCCCACGAGGAGCGTGGGAACGATCAAATTCGCGTTCCCCTGTAGGAGCTGCCGCAGGCTGCGATCTTCTGATCTTCAGCCAAATCTCTGCAAATACTCGATATGTTCGCGATGTGCGACATCCTGCACCACCGGCCTTAACCGCACCTGCGTCCCCGGCAAACACTGCGCCAGCCGCGCCAACGCCAGCGGCGTCAAAGCCCCCAATCTCGGATAGCCACCAATCGTCTGCCGATCATTGAGCAACACAATCGGCTGTCCGTCCGGCGGCACCTGCACCGCGCCCAACGGAATCCCCTCGGAAATCATCGGCAGCCCCTGATATTCCAGCGCCTTGCCCAACAAGCGAATACCCATGCGATCAGCGCGACTGTCCAGCGTCCAGGCACTGTTAAACACATCAAACAAACTCTGCCCGCTGAACTGACCGATCTGTGCGCCGAGCACCAGATCCAGCGGTGCACTCGATTTCAGATCCGGCCGTAAATCCACAGGCACTTCGCGAACACACAGCGATTCCCCGTGGTAACTCAGTGTCGAACCCTTGGCCAATGGCAACCCCATGCCATCGAGCCCGCCGAGCTCTTCACGCACCACCGTCGCGCTGCTGCCCAACACCTTCGGCGCGTCGAAGCCGCCGGGTGCTGCCAGATAGGCCCGCGCGCCAAGCAACGGTTGCGTGAACTGCAGTTTCTGCCCTTTGCCCAATTTGAAACTGCGCCACGGCGCCAACGGCTGACCATCTACCTGCGCGCCAAGATCCGCCCCGGCCAGCGCCAGCAAGCAATCCTCTTCGGCGATCAGCGCAAACCCGCCGAGGGTGATTTCGATCACCGGTACATCCAGCCCATTGCCCAGCAGCCAATTGGCCCAACTCATGGAATTCCAATCCGCCGCGCCGCCCTGAGTCACGCCCAGATGCCGCACACCAAATCGCCCGGCATCCTGCAACAGACACAGCGCCGTGCTCGCCTCAATCGTCAATCGGCTCATGCCTGCGCCTCCAGTGGCGTGTCGTCGCCGCCCAGATTGATGAACTCGGCATGGCTCACGGCCTCGAAACGCACAGTGTCGCCGGGTTGCATCAGGCTGTAGCCATCGCGATGACGATCGAACAGTTTCGCCGGCGTACGACCGATCAGATTCCAGCCACCGGGCGAGACCACGGGATAGGCTGCGGTTTGCCGCTCAGCGATACCGACGCTGCCAGCGGCGACTTTCTTGCGCGGCGTGTTCAAACGTGGCGCCGCGAGGATTTCTTCGACCAAACCCATAAAGGCAAAACCCGGCGCGAAGCCGAGAGCGAACACCTGATATTCGCGGCCGCTGTGGCGACGGATCACCTCCTCCACTGCCAGCCCACTGCGCTCAGCCAGCAAGCTCAACTCTGGCCCGACGCTCAAGTCATACCAGACCGGCAACACATGACATTGACCGGCGGATCGTGAATTCGGAGACAGATCAATCAGCGCCTCAGCGATCAATTCCCGCGCCTGATTCGGGCTCAAAACCGTCAAATCGTAATGCACCATCAACGTCGTGTACGACGGCACCAGATCGATCAATTGCGCGCCAAACACCGTACGCAAGCGCTCACTGGCGGCGAGCATCCATGGCATGTTGGCCTCAGCGATTTCATCGAACAGACGCAGCATCAGGCAATCCAGTGCCACCACTTCAATCCTTGGGTTCATTGCGCGTCCTGCTGATTCAAGGCCTCGCGAATACGCTGCACGGCGGCCACCGAACTGGCGTTGTCGCCGTGTACGCAGAGGGTATTGGCATGCAGACGCAAGGCACTGCCATCACTGGCGGTGAGGTTGCCGCCACGGGCGATGGTCAGCGCTTGCTCGATGATATTTTCAGGGTCGTGATGCACCGCACCCGGCAGTTGTCGCGAAACCAGTTTGCCGGCGCTGTCATAGGCGCGGTCGGCGAACGCTTCGAACCACAACGTCACGCCATACTCATCACCCATTTGCTGCGCGGCCGAGTTGTCGCGAGTGGCCATCAACATCAGCGGCAGGCTGCTGTCGTAAGCGGCCACGGCCTGAATCACCGCGCGCAATTGCGCCGGGTTGGCCATCATGTCGTTGTACATCGCGCCGTGCGGTTTGACGTAACTGACCTCGCCCCCCTGCGCCTTGCAGATGCCGTCGAGTGCACCGATCTGGTAATGCAGGATGTCTTGCAGCTCTTGCGCCGAATACGCCATGGAACGGCGGCCGAAACCGACCAGATCCTGATAAGCCGGATGCGCGCCGATTTTTACGCCGTGGCTCAACGCCAGGCTGACGGTTTTACGCATGATGCTCGGGTCGCCGGCATGGAAACCGCAGGCGATGTTGGCGCAATCGATGAAGGGCATGACCTCGGCGTCCAGACCCATGGTCCAGCTGCCGAAGCTCTCGCCAATGTCGCAATTCAATAGCAGGCGGCTCACGGTGAACACTCCTGTAGGGGCTTGTCTTTTTATCGGTAGGACTGTGCTTCGCAGGTTATCAGTTACTGCGCATCGAGTTGCTTGCCACGGGTTTCCGGCAGGCTCAATGCCGCGATGATCACCACGCCGTAAGACACCGCCGCGAAAGCACCAATGCCGACACTCAATGGCACGGTCTGGCTAAGCAAACCGATCAGCAGCGGAAATAATGCCGCCAGCGCCCGCCCGATGTTGTAGCAAAAACCCTGCCCCGAACCGCGAATCCGCGTCGGAAACAACTCAGTGAGAAACGCGCCCATGCCGCTGAAAATCCCTGAGGCGAAGAAGCCCAGCGGGAAGCCCAGCCACAGCATCACGCCGTTACTCACCGGCAATTGCGTATAGAGCAGAACGATGGTGAACGAGCCGACCGCGAACAGAATGAAATTCTTTTTGCGGCCTAGCAGATCGGTCAGATAGGCGCTGATCACGTAACCGACGTAAGAGCCGACAATCACCATCGCCAGATAACCGCCAGTACCGAGTACGCTCAAACCGCGTTCGTTCTTGAGGAAGGTCGGCAGCCAGGAAGTGATCGCGTAATAACCGCCCAAAGCTCCCGTGGTCAGCAGCGAAGCGCGGAACGTGGTGAAGAGCATGCCCGGCGCGAAGATCTCGTAAAACTTCGATTGATTCTCCGGCGTTTGTCGGGCCTTGGCTTCGCGATAGATCTCCGGATCCTTGACCAGACGGCGGACGAAAATCACAAAAATCGCCGGTACGATGCCGAGGATGAACAGCGCGCGCCAGGCGTCTTCCGGTGGCAACACCGAGAACAGCAGCGCGTACAGAATCGCCGTCAGCCCCCAGCCCAGCGCCCACCCGGATTGCACCATGCCCACCGCTTTGCCGCGATCCTGGGCGCGGATCACCTCACCGATCAGCACCGCGCCAGCCGTCCATTCGCCGCCGAAACCGAAGCCCATCAAGGTGCGGGCGATCAGCAATTGTTCGTAGTTTTGCGCGAAACCGCAGAGGAAGGTGAAGAAGGCGAACCACAGCACCGTCAGTTGCAGGGTGCGCACGCGGCCGATGCGGTCGGAGAGAATCCCGGCGACCCAACCGCCAATCGCTGAAGCAATCAGCGTGCTGGTATGAATCAGCCCGGCCTCGCCGGTGGTGATGCCCCACATCGCAATCAGCGTCGGCACGACGAAGCTGAGCATCTGCGTGTCCATGCCGTCCAGACCGTAGCCGATCTTGCAGCTCCAGAAGGTGCGGCGCTCCTGCTGATTGATGTTGCGATACCAGTCGAACGGCCCCGGACGCGCCGGTGCCGGGGATGCTTCTAGGGTGTCGGGAGCACTCATGGCTTATCTCCGCAGGTTTTTTATTGGTCTTGTTCGTAGCCCCGACGACGCCTATCGTGGGAACCGGATGCGCCGATTTTTCGTCGCCCGGGCGTGCTGCGTCCAACGAATAAAAACCCGCCTTAGGCATAAGAAAAATTTGTCACCCGAGCCTTGCCCATGAATCTGAAGTTTCTCGAGACCTTTGTCTGGGTCGCCCGCCTGAAGAGTTTTCGCCTGACCGCCGACAAGCTGTTCACCACCCAGGCATCGATTTCCAGCCGCATTGCGGTGCTGGAGGGCGAGCTGGGGGTGAAGCTGTTTCTGCGCGATTCGCGCGGTGTCAGCCTGACGCCCGAAGGTTTGAAAGTGCTCGACTATGCCGAGCAGATGCTCGACACCATGTCAGCGCTGAAGCAGTCGATCGAGACTCGCTCAAGCAAGGTCGGTCGCGTGCGCATCGGCGTGATGGACACGGTGATCCACACGTGGCTGAGCCCGTTGGTGGCGCAGATGACCGATCTGTACCCGCGCGTGGAAATCGAGCTGGTGGCGGATACCTCGCTGAACCTCTGCGATCAGCTGCAAAAAGGTTTTCTCGATATCGTTCTGCAAACCGATCTGGTGCGCCACGAAAGTGTGCGCAGCCTGGAACTGGCCAGCCATCCGCTGGGCTGGATCGTCGCCAGTAATTCGATCTACAACCGCGACTACGCCGACCTCGCTGAACTGGCGCAGGAACGCATCATCACTTACTCGAAAAACTCCCGCCCACATCAGGATCTACTGGCGTTGATGCAGGCGAACGGCGTGATGGCACCGCGTTTGAATTGCGTGAATTCGGTGTCGGCGATCACGCGATTGTTGCGCGATGGATTCGGAATTGGCGTGCTGCCGCCGGTGTTGGTGGCGGAGGAACTGGCGCGGGGGGAATTGACCTTGCTGAACATCGATCAGCGGCCACCGGATTTGCAGGTGGTGGTGTCGTGGCGGGTGGGGGTTGAGTGGGTCGAGGAAATTGTGACGTTGTGTCAGCAGGTGTTGGCGGAGTATGCGCAGAAGGTTGGTGATGGGTATGTGGTTTTGACCCCTTAACAGCAAAGATCGCAGCCTTCGGCAGCTCCTACATGATCGTTCCCACGCTCCGCGTGGGAATGCCTCAATGGACGCTCCGCGTCCGCTTTGAGACGCGGAGCGTCCCGGGCTGCATTCCCACGCAGAGCGTGGGAACGATCATCAGAGGCCGCGCACATCGCGGTCTTCGATCGGGCGGCTCTGGCGCAAACGTCGGCCACCGAGCACCACCCAGTCAATCAGACGGAACACGCATTCGATCCCGAACGACAGCAACAGCGCGCCGCTCATGCCCCAGATCATCGCTTCCGGGGTCAGCAGAATCTGATAGCTGTAGCCATTCCAGGTTTCCTTGCGAATGTCCGGATCCGCCGCCAGCACCACTTGCAGGAAGCGGATGTACCAAGGGCCCTGCATCGCCTGGAACTGCTTGTCCAACGCCACCTGACGCGTGAGCAAGGTGTTCAGACTGTCGGCATCGCTACGGAATATCGGATCTTCACTGGTGCGATAATGCGCGACCAGCGCCTGCATATCACCCTTGAAAAATTGATCAGCCGTGCCTTGAAAGCCGCGCAATCCGGTCTGCGCTTCAATCAGATGCGCTTCGACGCGTTTCGCGTAATCGTTGATGAAGCCCGGCACCTGGACACCGATCAACAGGCCCGCCGCGAACAACACCAGCCGTAGATAACTGAGCAACATGGCGCGCAATCCTTATTCGGTCTTACCCTGGCTGACGCATTCGCCGCGTCGCCACAGGCTCCATTGGCCCGGTTCGTAGCGGGTCCAGGTTTCGTTTTCGGTCAACGGTTCGGTGGCAATCACGGTGACCACGTCGTTGGGCGTGGTTTCCGCCTGGAAATCGACGATTACGTCGACATCCTTCAAGCGCGCCGGGCCGAACGGTGCGCGCCGAGTAATTTGTGCCAGTTTGGTCGAGCAGTAGCAGAACAGCCAGTCGCCATCGCTGAGCAGGCAGTTGAACACGCCTTTGCTGCGGTATTCGGCGCAGGCCGCGACCAGATCCGGCAACAGTTCTTCTATATCGACCGGTTCCGGAAACGCTGCACGCACGCGGTTGAGCAAATCGCAGAACGCCGCCTCGCTGTCGGTATCGCCGACCGGGCGGTAGAAACTTTTGATCGGGGTGAAATCGGCGAGTTGGCCGTTGTGCGCGAAGCACCAGTTGCGCCCCCACAGTTCGCGGACGAATGGGTGGGTGTTGGAGAGGCAGACTTTGCCAACGTTGGCTTGGCGAATGTGGCCGATGACCACTTCGCTTTTGATCGGATAGCGTTGCACCAGATTGGCGACTTCCGACTCGCTGCTGGCCGCCGGATCCTGAAACAGGCGCAAGCCGCGACCTTCGTAAAACGCGA
The DNA here is from genome assembly GCF_044742965.1 of Pseudomonas sp. NPDC087804. Classification (NCBI taxonomy): domain Bacteria; kingdom Pseudomonadati; phylum Pseudomonadota; class Gammaproteobacteria; order Pseudomonadales; family Pseudomonadaceae; genus Pseudomonas; species Pseudomonas sp. NPDC087804. Next base: position 167,261 of record NZ_JBIUVN010000007.1, read on the forward strand.
TACCCCAGCCGTCGCGGTGCGGGCCGGTACGCCCGCCACGCTGCATCAGGCCGGTGAAGCTGAACACGATATCGGTCGGCACGTTGGCACTCATGCCCAGTAATTCACACATGTGCGGACTCTCGGGATTACAGGCGCGGCTCGACCCGCGTGCGCTGCGGATTGCTCGGGACGGGCGGACGACCGTAGCGGTCATCGCCGACGCCGCCGAACGGTTGATCGTCATCGCGATCATCGGCACGGGCGGCAGCTTTGGCGGCTTCTGCCTGCTCGCGGCGAGCACGGGACGCGCGTTCGATTGGCAGACGGATCAACACGAAGATCAGGTAAATACCGAGGGCGATCATGCTGTACATGAACAGATCGGAGATCGCTCGCCACGCGTTGTTGCCGACCTTGAACGCCAGATCCAGCGCGGTAATGGCGATAGACGGCGCAACTTTGGCTTTCACCGGGTCAATGATGGTCGGGCTGAACAGCAACACCGCCATCAGCACCCGCAGCGGCTCGCGCAGGTAGCGCCACATCCAGGTGGTCAGGCGCATCCATACCAACAGGCAGCCTACGGCGGCAAAGGCGTAGAGGCCCCAGGCGATCAGATAGTCGTTCTCGGTCATGGTGTCCATGGCAAGGCAGGCAAAGAGGCGCTTATAGTAACGACTTTTCGCCCGTCCGGCTTGTCCCAATAGACACAAGACCTGTAGGAGTGAGCCTGCTCGCGATGACGGACTGCCAGTCGGCATTGATGTTGAAGCTGCCGGCCTCATCGCGAGCAGGCTCACTCCTACAGAGGTTGCAGTGTTTCCAGGATTTGCGAAAACCCCTATTCCGTACATTGTTCGAGAGCCTTCCATGCCCCAATCCGCCAACGTCAGCAGTGCTCCGATTGCCCACAAGGCGCCCGGCGCCGACCCGTATGCCTGGCTGCAGGAACGCGACACCGACGCGGTGCTTGATTACCTCAAGGCTGAAAACGCCTGGCAGGAAGCGCAAACCGCCGATCAGGCCGAGCTGCGCGAAACACTGTTCGAAGAGATCAAGGGCCGGATTCTCGAAACCGACCTGTCCCTGCCCTCGCCATGGGGCCCGTACCTGTATTACACGCGCACCACCGCTGGCGACGAATACGCGCGGCACTATCGCTGCCCGCGTCCGGCCGACGACAGCCTGACCCTCGACGAAAGCCGCGAACAGCTTTTGCTCGACCCGAACCTGCTGGCCAATGGCGGGTTCTTCTCGCTGGGCGCGTTCAGCATCAGCCCCGATCATCAGCGGCTGGCCTACAGCGTCGACGCCACCGGCGATGAGATTTACACGCTGTTCGTCAAAGAACTGTCCAACGACAAGGTCAGTGAGCTGGAATTCGAGGATTGCGACGGCAGCATGACCTGGGCCAACGACAGCCTGACGCTTTTCTTCGGCGAACTCGACGACACCCATCGCCCGCACAAACTGCTGCGCTATCGCCTCGACGGCACCGCCGCTGAAGAAGTCTTCACTGAGACGGACGGTCGCTTTTTCCTGCATTGCTACCGTTCCAGCTCCGAGCAGCAATTACTGCTGTCGCTGGGCAGCAAGACCACCAGCGAAGTCTGGGTGCTCGATGCCAATCAGCCGCACTTGCCGTTCACGTGCCTGGCGCCACGAGTCGAAGATCACGAATACGACGTCGATCACGGCCTGCTCGATGGCACGTGGACATGGTTTATCCGCACCAACCGCGACGGCATCAACTACGCGCTGTATCAGGCGCCGGATACCGGCATTGCGCCGACCGAAGCCGACTGGCAAAACCTGATCCCGCACAGCGACACGGTGATGCTCGACGGCGTCAGCCTCAACACCGAAGCCATGACCCTGAGCTTGCGCGAAGGTGGCCTGCCGATCATCGAAGTTCACCCACAAGGCCTGGCGCCGTATCGCGTGCAATTGCCGGACGCGGCCTACAGCCTCTATGTGCAAAACAGCCTGGAATTCGAAAGCGATCGCATTCGTCTGCGCTATGAAGCGTTGAATCGCCCGGCTCAGGTGCGCCAGTTGATCCTCGCCACTGGCGAACAAACCGTGCTGAAAGAAACTCCGGTGCTCGGCCCGTTCGACGCCGACGCTTACGTCAGCCAGCGCCTGTGGGCCACTGCGCCGGACGGTACACAAGTGCCGATCAGCCTGGTGATGAAGCGCGAAATGCTCGGCAAACCGGTGCCGCTGTATCTGTACGGTTATGGCGCTTACGGTTCCAGTCTGGATCCGTGGTTCTCCCACGCGCGTTTGAGTCTGCTCGATCGCGGCATGGCCTTCGCCATCGCCCACGTGCGTGGCGGCGGAGAGTTGGGTGAGGCGTGGTATCGCGCCGGCAAGCAGGAACACAAACAGAACACCTTCAGCGACTTCATTGCCTGCGCCGAATTCTTGATCCTCAACGGCATCACCACGGCTGAAAAACTGGCGATCAGCGGCGGCAGCGCCGGTGGTCTGTTGATTGGCGCGGTGTTGAATCAGCGACCGGATCTGTTCGGCGTGGCGATTGCCGAAGTGCCGTTCGTCGACGTGCTCAACACCATGCTCGACCCGGAGCTGCCGCTGACCGTCACCGAATATGACGAGTGGGGCAACCCTGAAGAGCCGGAAGTTTACGAGCGGATCAAGGCGTACGCGCCGTACGAAAACGTCACTGCGCAGGCCTATCCCGCGACACTGGTGATCGCCGGCTACAACGACAGCCGCGTGCAATATTGGGAAGCAGCCAAGTGGGTGGCGAAACTGCGCGCGAGCAAAACTGACGACAATCTGTTGCTGCTCAAGACTGAGCTGGGCGCCGGGCATGGCGGCATGAGCGGGCGTTATCAGGGATTACGTGACGTAGCGCTCGAATATGCATTTGTGTTCAAGGTTTTGGGCCTGGCCTGAGGAACTCCGTCGGTCACTTGGGTCTTAATTCCAGACCCACTGTGGCCGATACCCACAGATCCCTTGTGAAAACTGCCCATTGTGGCGAGGGGATTTATCCCCGATCGGCTGCGCAGCAGTCGCAAATTCGGTCATCGCGGAGTTTCAACAGAATCGCGCTGGCAAGATTTGGGGCCGCTTCGCAGCCCATCGGGGATAAATCCCCTCGCCACAAAAGCCCGTTCCTACGGGATCCGTGTATAGCCTTGAAATGTGAAAACAATAAAGACCGCACCGACATGTCAGAACCAACCTTCCTGAACAACGAAATCCGCGACTGGCTGATGGACTGTGGCCTGTTCGATCAATTGCAACTGGCCGACTTCGCCGCCGCGTCCGGCTACTTCAGCATCAGCACCGTGGCGGAAGGCGAGGCGATTTTCCGCGAGGGCGATGCCGGCAGTTTCATGTGCATCCTCCACACCGGTCAGGTCGCCGTGCAGAAGACCGGGCCCGACGGCCAAGTCATCACCATGGCCACTCTGCGCAGCGGCCGCGCCTTCGGTGAAATGGCCGTGCTCGACGGCGAACGGCGCTCAGCCACCTGCATCGCTGCGAGCAACTGCCAACTGTTGAACCTCGGCAAGGACTCGCTGGAAAAAATGCTCAACGACGCGCCGAAGATCGCCGCGAAGATCATCCGCGCCCTCGCCGTCTCGCTGTCGAAACGCCTGCGCATGGCTGACGGCCAACTGGCGGCGCAACAGGTCTAACCGCCAGGCGATTTAGCCTTGCTGCCGCTCGGTTCAATGCCCGGCACTGGCTGATCCTTGCTCGGCGGAGTCGGCATTTCAATCGGCACCAGCGGCGGGCTGCCACTGCCGGCACCCGATTTGGGAATGTTGATCGGCGTGATCTGCGGATAAGGTGTTGGTGTTGCGGTACCGGGCGCGCCGGGCTGCGGCGTCGGGCTGACCGGAATGGTCTGCTGCGCCTGCACTGCAGTAATCGAGAGCGCGGCCAGGGCAATGACCGTTAGAATGGTGCGCTTCATCAAGGGCTCCGTTTGGCCTCTAGTCTGCGTTCAGGCTACTCCCAACGGGCCCGCTTGCCTTCCCCCTTGTAGAGATTTCCATGAAACGTTTCGTTCTGCTCGACACCACCCCGATCCCCGAAAGCGGCGGTGCCCTGTGCCTGTTCGAGTATGGCGAGGACTTCGTCATCAAGATTCAGGGCGGCGACGGCGGGCAATTGATGAACACGCGCATGCACGGCTCCGAAGATGCGCTGGCCGAGATTCCTTGCCGCAAAGTCGCCGGGCGGCCGGATTCGCGGGTGCTGATCGGTGGTCTGGGCATGGGCTTCACTCTCGCCTCCGCGCTCAAGCATCTGGGCAAGACCGCTGAAGTAGTGGTCGCCGAATTGGTGCCCGGCGTGGTCGAGTGGAACCGTGGCCCGCTCGGCGAGAAGTCCGGTCGTCCGCTGCTGGATCGGCGCACCGTCATCCGTCAGGAAGACGTGGCCAAGGTGCTGCAAAGCGAGCCGAATGGTTTCGACGCAATCATGCTTGACGTCGACAACGGCCCCGAAGGTCTGACCCAGAAAGCCAACAGCTGGCTGTACTCCGCCGCTGGTCTGAATGCCTGCGCCAAGGCACTGCGCCCGAAAGGCGTGTTGGCGGTGTGGTCGGCCAGCGCTGATCGGCTGTTTTCCGACAAATTGAAGAAGGCCGGTTTCAAGGCCGAAGAAGTCCAGGTCTTCGCCCACGGCAACAAGGGCACGCGCCACACGATCTGGATTGCCGAGAAGCTCAAAGGCTGAGCTAAACTCTGCCCATAACCGTCATTAGTCTTTTACAAAGGTGAACCCATGAGTTCGTCCACCCCAACCAACACGTCGAAGCTGGATCGCATCCTCGCCGACAACCAGCGCGACAAGGAAATGGGCTACCGCGACAAAGCCCTGAAGATGTACCCGCACGTCTGTGGCCGCTGCACCCGTGAATTTTCCGGCAAGCGCCTGAGCGAACTGACCGTGCACCACCGCGACCACAACCATGACAACAACCCGCAGGACGGCTCGAACTGGGAGCTGTTGTGCCTGTACTGCCACGATAACGAGCACTCGCGTTATACCGATCAGCAGTACTTCAGCGAAGGCTCGCTGAGCACGCCGAAGATCGCCAAGGCCACGCACAACCCGTTTGCCGCCCTTGCCGGGCTGATGAAGAAAGAAGATTAAAAAGCAAAAGATCGCAGCCTTCGGCAGCTCCTACAGGGTGTACGCCATCCAAATGTAGGAGCTGCCGAAGGCTGCGATCTTTTGATCTTATCCCCGTATAATCGCGCTCTTTTTTCCCGAAGGCACCCCGCTCGTGGCAGACAAACGGTACAGCTGCATTGGTTTGTATAACCCCAAATCACCGGAGAACGTCGGTTCGGTGATGCGCGCCGCAGGCTGCTACGGCGTCGCATCGGTGTTCTACACCGGCAAGCGTTATGAACGCGCCGCCGACTTCGTCACCGACACCAAACGCGTGCACTACGACATCCCGCTGATCGGCATCGATGATCTGAAAAAAATCCTCCCGCTCAACTGCGTCCCCGTCGCCGTGGAACTGGTCGAAGGCGCCCGTCCGCTACCTGAATACACCCACCCGGATCGCGCCCTGTACATCTTCGGCCCTGAAGACGGTTCGCTGGATAAAGAGATCCGCGACTGGTGCGAAGACGTCGTGTACATCCCGACCACCGGCTGCATGAACCTCGCTGCCACCGTCAACGTCGTGCTCTACGACCGCATGGCCAAAGGCCTGAACACCCGCTCCGGGCCGAAATTCCGCTGAAGCCTCGCACATCCGATGGAACAAGCTGACCGCTCGCGCAGTCAGCTTATTTATCCATTACTCATAGCCTGGAGAAAGATCATGACCGAGCTCAAACGCGTCGAACGTATCGAATCCACCCCGTTCCAAAGCCGTTCCGAGCAGAACGTCGAAGGCTGGGAGCGCATCGGCTCACTGGCCGGTGGCGTGATAATGGTCGGCAAGGGCCTGCGCCGTGGCGGTGTGTTCGGTTTGATTCAGGTGGCGATTGGCGGCGTGGCCATGGCTCGCGGTATTACCGGGCACAGCTCGGTGAAAAGCCTGATCGAGAAAAGCCGTCAGGACATGAATAACGTGCGGGCGAAGATCGAACGTGCCGGGGAAGAGTTGAGCAAGCTGAAGGCGAATGCGGAAGCGGCGACCAGTTCGGCGACAGTGACCGGGAATGATTCGGTGAAATCGCCGAAAGCCGGGGTTTAAAAGCAAAAGATCGCAGCCTGCGGCAGCTCCTACATGTGGAATGCGTTTCCCCTGTAGGAGCTGCCGCAGGCTGCGATCTTTTGATCTTATTGCAGTAAATCGGTCTCAAGGACTTTGGAAGACTCGCCGAGCACGCTCTCAGCCAGTTGCACAAACTCTTTAGTACTCACCGTCCCCAAATGCATCGCTCCCCGCAATACGTCATCCAGCGAACGTTTATTGCGGGTCTTCAAACGAATCTCGCGATCCAGTTCCTGCAACACAATCACCGCTTTTGATACCTGCGCCGGGCTGATCTGCTCACCGCGCAGCGTCGTGACTTTCTGGCTGTCCCTGGCCAGTTTCGCCTGCAAACTCTGATAGCGCTCATCACTCATGCCACCGGCACGGCGCAGCAGTTCGATCGCGTAATACTCGGCAAAGCCTTCGCTGATCCAGTCGCTGCGCTGCTCGTCGTTGATCCGCCCAAACACCTGCGCCAGTTCACGCATCAGCGCACTGCTGCCGCTTTCACTGACCAGCGGCAAGCGCGTGTTCACGTAGATCGATTCATGCGCACCGAGGCTGCCGCGCCACATCGGGTCGTTGGCGCCGACGATCAACAGCTTGGCCGGATGACGTGGATAAACCGCCTGCACCTGCGGCCAGACGAAGGTCAGCAACGTCAGTACATCCATGCGCCTCATGCCCTGCCCTTGCGGTGAAGCGACGGTGACTTCGGTTTCGCCCAGACGCGTGCGACGGCTGCCGAGCTTGCCGGCGAGCATCCAGCCGGTCGGGCGGTCGAACAGGCGTGAAGGGTTGTCGATGCGGAATTTGTTTTTGCCGATTCTTGGCCAGGCGGTTTCGACGCTTTTCCAGCCATCGGGCAATTCGAATTGCAGGCGCGAGACCAGTTCCGTGCCGTCCTGCTGATCGAGTTTGGCTGGCGGCACCAGTTCATCACCGCGCAGCAGCGCCCAGCTCGGCGTCATGCGGGTGTCGAAGCTGCCGTTTTTGCGACCGTGGCTGATGCGCACGCGGTAGGTCAGGCTGGCCTTGGCACTGGTCGGGCGCCAGACGCCGCGCGCGTGTTTGCCGGGAGTCAACAGCCATTGGCCATCGGCTTTGAAGTCGCTGTAATGGCTGCCGTCGCCGAGGTCGAAATCGAGGCTGCGCACGGCTTCGCCTTTGGCCAGGGTCAGGCGCACTTCGGCCTGATCGCTCTGTGGCAACAGGCGTATGTGGTAATCGAGATCGACTTTTTTTGCTGCCCAGACGGGCGAACTGAACATCAGCAGGCCGATCAGCAACGCTCGCAGCAAACCCACAGCCATACCCACTCCTTGTGGCAGTCAGAATTATTGTGTGAGTGCTGCGCACTCAATATCGGGAGCAAGCACCCTCGCTACATGAAATCCCGTTAGCCAGCGCGGAAAATCAGGTGATCTTCCCAGTCATCTTCCGGCACGCTGCCTTCGGCGAGCATACGCCCGGATTGTGAAATTCGTTCGTGGTGCACCGCCTCGCGATCACCACTCACCAAGTGATGCCACGACGGCAGATCCTTGCCCTCGCTGACCAGTCGATAGCCGCAGGTCGGCGGCAGCCATTTGAATTCTTCGGCCTGGCCCGGTGTGAGCTGAATACAGTCCGGGACAAATTTGATGCGATTCGGGTAATCACTGCACTGGCAGGTGTTCAGATCCAGCAGTTTGCAGGCAATGCGCGTGTAATAAACGCTGTTGTCTTCTTCATCCTCGAGTTTTTGCAGGCAGCACAGACCACAGCCGTCGCACAGCGATTCCCATTCCTGGTGATCCAGTTGATCAAGGGTTTTGTGTTTCCAGAACGGTTCGACTTCGGCGGCCATGGCTCAAGCATCAACATCAGGTGGTGAAAGGCCGCCAGTCTAGTGCCCCGGGCCGCGCGGGCCAAGCGCTGGCGACTGTCGGTAAATCGCGCTTGTCAGCCTCAGCGCTGCCGAGTAGGGTTTTGCCTCGAATTCATTTACTCAAACGTAGCCAGGAATCTCTCGATGAGTGCCAACCCTCGCGTTGCCGAATACGCCATTCACCCGCAGTTCACCGACCGTTGGTCGCCGCGCGCCTTCACCGGCGAAGCGATCCCGGAAGAGACCCTGCTGAGCTTCTTCGAAGCCGCCCGCTGGGCACCGTCGGCGTACAACTCGCAGCCATGGCGTTTCCTCTACGCGCGCCGCGACACGCCGAACTGGGAGCGTTATCTGGGTCTGCTCAATGAATTCAACCGTAGCTGGGCGCAACATGCGTCGGCACTGGTGATCGTGATTTCGAAAACCACCTTCACGGCACCGGGCGCGACCGAAGAAACCCCGGCGTTGTGGCACACCTTCGACACGGGTTCGGCGTGGGGCCATCTGGCGCTGCAAGCGAGCATCAGCGGCTGGCACACCCACGGCATGGCCGGCTTCGATCAGGAGCTGACGCGCAAGGAGCTGAATATTCCTGAAGGTTATGCGCTGCATGCCGCTGTTGCGGTAGGCAAGCTGGGAGACAAGGCGACGCTGGCGGACTACCTGCAAGCACGCGAAGAGCCAAGCCCGCGTCGTCCGCTGAGCGAACTGGCAGCTGAAGGCGACTTCACCCTCTAAAAGCAAAAGATCGCAGCCTTCGGCAGCTCCTACAGGGGAATATTTACCTCTGTAGGAGCTGCCGCAGGCTGCGATCTTTTGATGCCAACTCAATACCCGCGATTGAAATCCACTTCGCCGCGCAACGCCTCGCTCGCCTGATACGCCTTCAGGTTGTCGACAAACAGTTGCACCATCAGCGCCGGTGAAGTCGGTGCCGAGCTGTGCCCGGTCAGCAGCAAGCCCCACGCCGTCCAGAACGGGTGACGCTGCGGCAACGGCTCCTGACGGCAAACGTCAATCACCGCACCCGCCAGGTGCCCTTCCTTCAGCGCCTCGACCAGATCCGCATCAACCACGGCCACACCGCGCCCGACGTTGATGAACAACCCGGTCGGCTTGAATTGCTTGAACAGCGCCGCGTCGTAGATATCGTGGGTATGTTCGGTGTTCGGCAGCAGATTGACCACGTAATCCACTTCGCCAACCAGCCGTGGCAGATCAGCCATCGACCCGACTTCGACAAACGGCGCCTGCTCGCGCGCGCTGCTGGCGATGCCGTACAACTCGACGCCGAACGGCAGCAGAAACTGCGCCACACTCTGGCCGATGTCGCCAGTTCCGACGATCAAGACTTTGCGCCCGACCAGACTCTGGCCGGTGCGGTTGTCCCACTTGCGCTCAACCTGGCTGACCAGTCGCGCCAATACCTCGCGCTCGTGACCGAGCATGTAGGTCAAAACGTATTCAGCCATCACCTGGCCGAAAATGCCTACGGCGCGGGTCAGGCGATAATCGCGGCGCAAGCCATCGGCAAGCAGCGGCGTGATGCCGGCCCAGGTCGATTGCAGCCATTGTGGCTGGTGGCCCTGACGCAACAGGGTCGCCAGCAGATCCGGCTGCCCCAGCCACACCGGGCAATCAGCGGCCAGCCGCGCCAGTTCGGCGGAGTCGCCGCTGGTCAGCACTTCAAGCTCGGGCACTGCCTGACGCAGCAGCCGGGCGTATATCGCGTGGTCGTGTTCGGCAATCAGAACGCGCATCTTCAAACCTTTCGCAAACCGTGCAGACGGTCGCCGGATGTCGGGCGACCGTCGCGGTAAAAACAGTTCCAGGGTTAATCGAGGCCCAGAACAGGGCCTCGCAGATCAGACCGGGTCGTTGCGTCGCAGCAACTCTTCGGGCAAGTGCTCGATGTACTCGTCCTCGGCCGGCGGCATTTGCAGGTGATAGCCCTGCTTGTCGAGGTTTTCCAGCACGACGACGATGTCTTCGCTGGCCAATTTGCGCTCAGGCGACAGCACCAGGTCAAATGAATGTTTCGGCTTGCCGAACGCCAGCATCAGCGCTTCCGGCACGCGCTCGAGTGCATCACTTTTCAGCACGTAAAGGTACATGCCGCTGCGCTTCGAGCTTTGGTAGATGGAACAAATACGTTTCAAGGCTGTTCTCCGGCGGTGGCCAGGCTGTCGAGCAGCGTCTGACCCATGAGTTCGCGGCGCCAGCCACGCAGCGACTCAGGCAATTGGTAAGGACCCTCGGGGTAGCCACTTTTGACCAGCGCTTCGAGGGTTTTCTTGCGTAGCATCAGTTCCGGCGCGATGTCGAGGCGCTCGGCCTCGGCCTGACCCAGCGCACGCAGTTGTTTGATCAACGCAGCAGCTTCGATCGGCAACGGCTCCGGCACGGCAGGCGGCCATTGATCAGGGCCCACACTGCCAGAGCGCTTGATCAGATCAAGCAGAAATTGACCGTCCTGACGCACGGTACGCGGATGCATGTCTTCGATCTTGCCCAGCGCGGCGAGGTTGTCCGGTTGCGTGCGAGCCAACGGCCACAGCGAATGCTCACGAACGATGCGGTTGCGCGGCAAGTCACGGGCACGCGCTTCGGTTTCACGCCATGCGCACAGCTCACGCAATACCGCGAGCTGAGCACGGGAGAGTTTCCACGCCAGTTTGGCTTCGCGGTAAACCTCGTACGGATCGGTTTCGCGGCGCAGGTTGGCCACCAGTTCGGCGCCGTCCTCCAGCACCCAGGCGAACTTGTCGTCGGACAGCTTCGGTCGCAGCTGTACGAAAACTTCCGCGAGATGCACGGCATCTTCAGCGGCGTAGCTGATCTGTGTGTCGGACAACGGACGCTGCAACCAGTCGGAACGGGTTTCGCCCTTCGGCAGTTCGATGCCCAGCACCGCTTGCACCAGACGCGAATAACCCATGGAGAAACCGAGGTTCAGATAGGCCGCGCCCAATTGTGTGTCGAACATCGGCGCCGGCAGGCTACCGGTCAGACGCAACAGCACTTCGAGGTCTTCGCTGCAGGCGTGCAGGACTTTCAGCACCGCCGGATTTTCCAGCAGCGCAGCCAGCGGTTGCCAGGCATTGATGGTCAGCGGATCGATCAGGTAGGCGCGTTTACCGTCGCCAATCTGCAACAGGCCGGCAATCGGGTAGAAGGTGTCGACCCGCATGAATTCGGTGTCGAGGGCAACGAACGGCAGCTGCTGCCACTCGGCGCAAAACTGCGCGAGGCTTTCGTTGTCGCGAATCCAGTGAATATCGATGGCCACACGGCTCTCCCTTGAAGAATGGCGCGCAGTATATATCGCCACCGGCGATTTACGCGCCTGCGAAGGGCAAGAGCTGTAACGAAATGTCCTGCCAATGGGCAAGAATAGTCTGACAGAAGGATCAAACGGGGCCATTACCTGTAGGAGCTGCCGCAGGCTGCGATCTTTTGATCTTCAAAAACAAGATCAAAAGATCGTCCGATCGCGGCCCGAGCCTTCGGCAGCTCCTACAGCGGGAATGCTTCAGTCCTTGGCCAGCACACCGTCGATCACTGATCCGCGACAACCGGCAAACATGTCCAGATCCGGTTGATACACCGAACTCTTCACTTCGAGCAAACCGAGCATCGAGTGGAACAGGTTGTCCTGACTCAGCGGTTTATCGCGGCTCATTTGCAGGCAATGGGTGTCGACCGAGTAGGACTTTTGATAGTTGTCGGAGAACCACGCCAGCATCGCCACGTGCTTCTGTTGTTCCGGCGCCAGCATATACGGCGTGCCATGCAGGAACAGGTTGTACTCCCCCAGCGACTCGCCGTGGTCGGACAGGTACAACATCGCGGTATCGACTTTGTCCTGATTGTTGCGCAACACATCGATCAGACTCGACAGCACATGGTCGGTGTACACCAGCGTGTTGTCGTAACCGTTGACGATACTTTCGCGGCTGCAATTGTTCAGGGCGTTACTTTCACAGACCGGCGTGAAGTGCTCGTACTCCTTTGGATAACGCTTGAAGTATTCCGGACCGTGACTGCCCATCTGGTGCAGAACCAGCACGGTGTCTTTGTCCAGGTGATCGATAAAGCTCTGCAGACCTTGCAGCAGAATTTCGTCGCGGCATTCGCTGTTGGCGCACAGTGCCGGGTCTTTCAGGTTGCTGACATCCTGCACGGTGACGCGATCACACGTGCCTTTGCAGCCGGACTGGTTATCGCGCCAGATCACATCGATGCCGGCCCGTTTGAGTACGTCGAGCAGGCCTTCCTCGTTCTTTGCCTTGCTCGCATCGTAGTTCTTGCGGCCCATGTTAGAGAACATGCACGGCACCGAGACGGCAGTTTCCGTGCCGCAGGAATGCACGTCGGTAAATGCGATCAGCCCGGTTTCCTTGTCGAGTTTTGGTGTGGTGTCACGGTTATAGCCGAGGATACCGAAGTTCTCCGCCCGAGCACTTTCGCCGACCACCAATACAGTCAGAGATTTGCGCGGCTCAAGTTTTACATCTGGATTGCGCTCGGCGTCCTCGCCGATTTTGACGAACGGTTGCTGCGCCGAAACCACTTGCTCACGCAGGTAACCGGCCGTGGCGCCAATGTAGTTGCTCGGCACCAGCATCAAGCGAATTTCGTGGTGATTTCGGAACAGCGAAGACAAACCCTGGTAGTTGGCCAATGCCACACCACCAATCATCGCCACCGACGCCACACTGACAATAACCTTGCTCAACAATTCACGGTGCCAGCGCCGATAATTAATCGGCAGTTTCCACAACAATAACGACGGCAAAACACCGAGAAACAAAATATAAACAAACAACTTTAACGAGAGCAGATCGCGCACTTCCGTGGCATTGGTTTCGGCAAAGTTACGCAACATGCCCGGGTCAATCATGACGCCATACTGGCTCATGAAATAAGCCACACCGGCGCTGATCAGAAATATTAGCGTCAACACCGGTTTAAGCAGCGGGCGGAAGGCCAGAAAGGTCAACACGATGTTGAACGCCGCGAAGACCATCACCCCGAACGCCACGCGCATGGCAATGCCTTTGCCGTCTGACGCGGTGATGTCGAACAGGTGCTGCCAGAGCACAACGTTAAAACCGATCAAAAGAAAGGCGCTGGCAATCAACGTCACCCATTCCGGGCGCACGGCTTTTAACTTCAACATGATGAGGGGCAGTTCCTGAAAAGAACCCTCGGTTAGTTGTGAAAAATTCATTAACCAAGGCATGACAAACTTTAGGCAGGCAACCATCAATTTTTTGTGAAAAAGACGCCAACGATTAGTTGGACTGAGAGCAAAGTCTGAAACTTGTGGAGTATTTGGGAATGGTTCAGCTTTTATTCAGCCAACAACCCCTGTAGGAACTGCCGAAGGCTGCGATCTTTTGATCTTGCCGTTAAGACAAAGTCAAAAGATCGCAGCCTCGTTTCACTCGACAGCTCCTACAGGAACCGGCGGGTATTTGATTTTTAGGTAAGGGCGGGGGTTTTCTGGTTTGCCCGAATCATCGGGCGCCGCGTCTAATCATCTGCCCTGCCCCAAGGTTTGATGATGGAAAACGTCCGCGCCACTGCCCGTCCCGCCGTCTGGCTGATGCTCGCCATCATGCTGGTAGCCCTCAATTTGCGCCCTTCGATGGCAGCTATCGGGCCATTGCTGTCGGCGATTCGCAGCGACATCCCGTTGAGCTTCAGCCTCGCCTCACTGCTGACCATGCTGCCGGTGATGGCCATGGGACTGGCGATGTTTTTTGGCATCGGCATCAGCCAGCGTCTGGGTGAACGACGCACGGTGCTGTGGTCGTTGCTGCTGATCGGTCTGGCCACGTTGTCGCGGTTGCTTGTCGATTCCGCCGTCGAGTTGATTGTCAGCGCGATTCTGGCCGGTATCGGCATTGCACTGATTCAGGCGTTGATGCCGGCATTGATCAAATCGCGTTTCCCCGACAACGTCGCCCTGTGCATGGGTTTGTACGTCACCTCGATCATGGGCGGCGCCGCGATTTCTGCGTCGTTCGCGCCGCTGGTGCTCATCAGCACCGGCAGTTGGCGGATGGGATTGGCCGTTTGGGCCATGCTGGCGATATTCGCTTTGCTGTTCTGGTGGGCACAACGCGGCAACTTGCCTGCGACCGCGAACACTTCAGTCAGAAAAGAAACCTTCTTCAAACATTCCCGCGCCTGGTTACTCGCAATCTTCTTCGGCTTGGGCACTGCGTCCTACACCTGCGTCCTCGCCTGGCTGGCGCCGTACTACGTGGAGAAAGGCTGGAGCGAACAAAACGCCGGCCTGCTGTTAGGTTTTCTGACAGCCATGGAGGTGATTTCCGGCCTGGTAGTGCCAGCCATCGCCAATCGCAGCCGCGACCGACGCATCGTACTGATGGCCCTCCTTGGACTGATCATCGCCGGTTTCTGCGGCCTGATCCTTAGCCCGCAACACCTCAGCCTGCTGTGGCCCTGCCTGTTGGGTCTGGGCATCGGCGGACTGTTTCCGATGAGCCTGATCGTCTCGCTCGATCACCTCGACAACCCGCAACACGCTGGCGGCCTGACCGCTTGCGTGCAAGGCATCGGCTATCTGATTGCCGGCCTGTCGCCGCTGCTCGCCGGGATGATCCGCGATCAACTGGGCAGTTTCGAATGGGCATGGTGGTCGCTGACCGGCGTGATGCTGATCATGGCGTTGATGGTGTTGCGCTTCGATCCGCGACGTTATTCGCAACACTTCCAGTGATCGGGCTACAGGCCTCTGGCCAGCTTTCAGCGGTTTTAGCGGTAACGTCGTGTTGCTAAAACTTTCTGTCCCACAACTGTCCATGAAACGTCCTACAAGCCTTTGTCCTTGTACCATCGTTCCGTTAGGATCGTTCGCACACGTTTGCGCGGATTCAGCGCAAGGAGCACAGCGGGACGGAACGGATGCTGAACAGTAACTTGCTTCGAAAGCTCGACATGCAGGATCTCATGGTGTTTATCGCCGTGTATGAGCAGAGCAGCGTCACCGAGGTCTCGGAAACGTTGTTCGTCAGTCAGTCCACCGTTAGTTACTGCCTGAAAAAACTGCGCACCAGTTTCGAAGACGAACTCTTCATCAACACCCGCACCGGCATGCGCCCGACCTACAAGGCCAGCAGCATGTACGGCCATGTGCAGAAAATCCTCGAAAGCATCAACCTCTGCCACGCCGGCGCACCGACATTTGACCCGAGCCACCAAGCGGTCACCTTCAACATCTGCGCCCCGGAATACTTCGAACAACTGATTTTGCCGCGCCTGTTGAAGCGCTTCGACTTCGATGACTTGCCGGTGATGGTCAACATGCACAAGTTCGAAACCGATGTGCCCGCCGATGAGTTGCGCGATGGCAGCCTCGATCTGGTCATCAGTTTCGGCCCCAACTTCCACCGCCACCACACGGACTTGAAGTCGCGCATGTTGCTGGAAGATGACCTGGTCTGCGTCTTCGATAAACGCGCGACGCCGCTGGAACCGCGCCTGAGCCTGCAAGCGTTTACCGAACGCCGGCATGTGTTCCCGACGCCGTGGACGTCGACGACGAATATGGTTGATGGCTGGCTGGCGCGACAGGCGCAGAAACGTCAGATCGTCGCGCGTTCGAACAGCTACAGCGCGGCGTTAAAGATGATCACCGGCACCGACTTCATCCTCACCCTGCCCCGGCGGATTCAGCGGTTACTGACCAACGATGCGGTGTTCAATCACTGTGAGGCGCCGAACGGTTTGCCGGGGTTCACCCTCGACATGCAATGGAGCCAGAGCGTTGATCAGGACAGCGCCAACGTCTGGCTGCGCGAACAAGTGGTCAAGGTGTGCAGTGAACTGCAAGCGGCCTGATTCCTACACGCCGATGACCGTTTTTGTGTAGGACTCGCGATCGATATCGATCAGCTCGACACTCAACTGCACCTCGACACCGGCCGGCCATTCACAAAGATCCTGCAGCACGGCCAAGAGACTTTGCGACAGCTGTTTCTTGGTCTCCGCTGAACGCCCGCTGAGCAACGCCAGCTTCACCGCCACAAAACCGCGCTCGCTCATGGCCGTGCCAACCTTGAAGGTCTCGACCTTCAACGCACGGCTCTTGATATCAAACTCCGCCGCGAACTGACCAGAACCCACCAATGTGTTGTTGAGGCGAATCAACGCGACGTCGGCGTTCAGCTGCGGCAGGTTGGCGGTGTATTCCATGTGCAGGTGTGGCATCGGGAGGCTCCAGTCGGGCGGCAGAAAGGTCGTACGTATAACACAGCTGACTTATCGCAATTCGCCGTGTTGCAAACGCCAGTTAGCTACGCCGGCGGCGATGTGCCAAAGGCCATCTATCACGGTAGGAGCTGTCGAGTGAAACGAGGCTGCGATCTTTTGATCTTTCAAATGCCAAATCAAAAGATCGCAGCGTGCCGCAGCTCCTACCTGTCAATCAAAAGGCGGTGACGGGCCGTTCACTCATGAACTGCTCCAGCCGGGAACGCAGCCAGCGCTCGGCCGGGTCGCTGTCGACGTGGCTGAGCCAGACCATCGACAAGTCCAGCGTCGGCGTCTTGAACGGGAATGGCTCTTTGAACAGCAACCCCGAAGTGGCCATCGCTGCCGCCGTGTAATCCGGCAGGCTGGCGATCAGATCGGTGCCCGCCAGCAACGCCGGCAAGGCGCTGTACTGCGGCACCGACAGCACCACCTGCCGCGTGCGGCCCAGTTCCGCCAGCCACTCATCCGCGAAACCACTGACATTGGCCGTGTGGGAAACCAACACATGCGGCCGCGCACAATATTCGTCGAGGGTCAGCGGTGTGTCGGAAGCATCCGCGCGCAGGATGCTCGGTTGAATGTGTCGCAGCAGTTTGCGCTTGGCATTCGCCGGCAAGCCACGGGTCTGGCTGATGCCGACGGTGATGTCGCCGGCGGCGAGCAGATCGGGAATGCGCCAGTAATCGACGTGCTGCACCACAAACACCACGTTCGGCGCTTCCTGACGCAAGGCGCGCAGCAACGGTGGCAGCAGACCGAACTCGACGTCATCGGACAGACCGATACGGAAGGTCATGGTGCTCACGGCGGGATCAAAATCACGGGTCAGGCTCAACGCCACTGAAAGCGAATCCAGCGCCGGCTTCAGGTGGCGGAAGATATCTTCAGCGCGGGCCGTCGGTTCCATGCGATGGCCGACGCGGATGAACAGCGGATCGTTGAGCATCGTGCGCAGGCGATTGAGCGCCGAGCTGATGGTCGGCTGGCCAAGAAACAGCTTCTCGGCCGCCCGGGTTACGTTGCGTTCCAGCATCAAGGTCTCGAACACCACCATCAGGTTGATGTCGGCCTTGCGTAGTTCATTGCGGTTCATCCATTGCTCCCCGATCCCCAGACTGCCGGCAGTGTAGAAAGCAGTTGGGGGCGGCGTCCATCGCCACGATGCGTCCGCTGACCGTCAACCGCTTCGAGGGCTCTGGCCTGTGCCTTTCAGAAACATCCGCCAACGATTGGAAACAAATGTCCGGTAGCCAAAAAACCCGCCTGCGCTAGGCTTGCGTCGATGCGCCACACAGGCTGGCGCACACGTCTATCGCATGGAGCGAACTGAATGTATTTCGAGATTTACAGGCAATCCCGCGGCACCCCGACCACCGGCAAAGGCCAATGGCGCTGGAGGCTGCGCGCGGGCAATCACGAAACCATCGCCAGCGGCGAATCGTACGTGAACAAAGCGGATTGCTTGCACGTGATCGAGCTGATCAAAGCGGTACAGGGCGAAACCCCGATCAAGGAAATTTAACCGCGTGAGTCGATAAAAGGCTGCGTCCTACAGCTCCTTCCTTTTTTGACCGAATGACTGGCGGGCTCCGTTTGCACCCCTACGCTCAGCAACGCAGGGGGCCATCCGGCCCTGTTTTCTCCCGATCATTCACACTCAAAAAGGAGCCGCAGACATGGCCAGAGACAAAGCGAAAGACGACATGCACTTTAACTGCACACAAGCACACGAAGCCGACTACGTCGCCAGCCTCTACCCGCACGCCAGGGAAGAAGTGAAAACCTTCCTCAGCTCGGCCTGCAAGGACAAGACGCTGCACAACTCGACGCATAAGGATGTGTATGAACTGATCAAGCGCAAGTTGGGCCACTCGCAGCCTTGACGGGCTGGAAGTGCGGGGTGATGTAGATCCCGCAGAAATGCAAAAGCCCCACAGGCTTTGGGTCTGTGGGGCTTTTTCATATTTACTCGTTAACGCGACGCAAACAAAAAAGCCCCGTAGATTTTCATCTACGGGGCTTTTTCTATGTAATGGCGGAGAGATAGGGATTCGAACCCTAGGTACCGGTGAAGGTACAACGGATTTCGAATCCGTCCCATTCGGCCACTCTGGCATCTCTCCAACGGCGCGCATCATAACAACACTTTTACCGAAAGCAAACCCTCTTTCGAAAATTTCTTCGTGCTATCAGATGCTTGCGTCGATTAAAGCGGTACGCCCAGACGATTGGCGACTTCTTCGTAGGCTTCGATGACGTCACCGAGGCCCTGGCGGAAGCGGTCTTTGTCCATCTTCTTCTTGGTGTCCTTGTCCCACAGACGGCAGCCGTCCGGGCTGAACTCGTCGCCGAGGACGATGGAGCCGTCGCTGAACACGCCGAATTCAAGCTTGAAGTCGACCAGCAACAGGCCGGCGTCGTCGAACAGCTTGGTCAGCACTTCGTTGACCTTGAGCGACAGTTCTTTCATGCGAACCAGTTGCTCGGCGGTGCCCCAACCGAACGCCACAACGTGGGATTCGTTGATGAACGGGTCGCCCTTGGCGTCGTCCTTGAGGAACAGTTCGAAGGTGTAAGGATTGAGCTTCAGGCCTTCTTCGACGCCCAGACGCTTGACCAGGCTGCCGGCGGCGTAGTTACGCACGACGCACTCGACCGGGATCATGTCGAGTTTCTTCACCAGGACTTCGTTGTCGGCCAGCAGTTTGTCGAATTGGGTCGGAATGCCGGCCGCTTCGAGTTTCTGCATGATTAAGGCGTTTAACTTGTTGTTTACCATGCCTTTTCGGTCGAGCTGCTCGATGCGCTTGCCGTCGAACGCCGAGGTGTCGTTGCGAAAAAGCAGGATCAATCGGTCAGCGTCGTCGGT